>NZ_JBIAWZ010000002.1:0-708672 GCF_042896175.1 Streptomyces sp. NPDC001315
GGTCCAGGAGCAGCTCGATCCGCTCCCGGGCGGTCAGCTTGCCCTTGGCATGCTGTGCCTCGGTCGCCCTCTCGCTCGGACCCGCCAGCGCCTGCACACGGATCTCGTGGAGTTCGGCGACCCGCCCTCGCGCGTCCGTCGGCTCACCCGTCGTCTCTTCCAAAACGGTCATGTAGTGACCTTACGAAGCCGACCAAGGAAAGCGAGCCGTCCACTCCGTACAGTCTCCGGACCGTTTTCCTGGTACCCCTGAACAGAACCGCGACCCCATGCAGGCGTTCCGACTGCTCAAGGGGCCTGCGGCTTGTAGGGGTCGCACAAACCCAGGGGCTGAGAGCCAGCTCACATTCGTGCGTCGCACATGCCGTCTCCGGAGTGACACGGAGGCGCATACGGCGGCCTGCCGACAGTACCTCGCCGGAGTCGTCGGTCCGGATCACCCGGCGCACGGAACGGTCCCAGACGATCTTCAGCGGTTCACCGCTGCGCGGCGGCGGGAGGCTCGCTCACACAGAGGTTGACCTGCTCCCCCTCCGAGCCGGCGGCGGTGGAGGGTGTCGTACGGGTCGCCCGCGGGGGCGTCCGCGGCGCGAGCCGTGCCGGTCCTCGCGGCGATGACCGCCGCGAGGACCGCCGCGCCGAGGAAGAGTCGGCGCGAGGGAGTCATGTCCGAGCGGCTCAGCAGCCGCCGCAGTTGTAGTACAGGACGTCCCAGTGGCTGCCCTCGTCGGCGTAGATGTTGCCGGCGCCGGACTGGTACTGGGGGGCGCCGTCGCCGCGCAGTCCGATGTAGGTGAAGGAGTTCTTGATGTAGTTCGTCACGCAGGTGTTCTTGCCGTAGTCGAGCTTGTAGCCGTTCCAGTGGGAGTAGGTGCCGGAGGCGTGACCGGTCTCCGTACCACCGGTGATGTTGAGGGCGCAGCCGCTGGCGCTCTTGAGGGTCTGGGCGCCCTGCGCGGTGGCGAGGTTGAGCTGCTCGAAGGACGTACAGGTGGAGTTGTTCCGGTCGGAGCAGCCACCGGAAGAGGACCAGGTGATGCCCACCTGCCGGAACATCGAGGTCGCGGTGGCGTGGCTGATCTTGGTGACGGCGAAGGCGTCGGTAGCGGTGCCGAGGACGGCGACGCCGGGGGCGACGAGGAGGGCGAGCGCGGTGAGGGCGGAGCGGAGCTTGAGCGGTCTCGCGGTCTTCATGGGGACCATGGGAAAACCCTTCCTGCGGATGGCCGTGCTTCCTTCGGGGCGGCTGTGCAGGTGGCGCAGGGAGATGATGCCCGAGGTCTACGCGCGTCCGCCAGAGGGCACCGGACGATTACCCGCCGTAGCCTGGGGAATACGTAGCGGGTGATGTTGAAAACTGAACGGAATAGGTCTACCGTCGGTCCTGTTCACCTCGTTGAAGATTCAACAGAATCCTCCAGAGTCCGTTCCGCGGCTTCGGACGAAACCGCGACCCCCGTCCCCCAAGGAGCACGTCATGGGCATCTTCGGCCGCAAGAGCAGCAACGACACGACCAGCGAGACCACCGCCGCGGCCCCTGCCGCCGTGACCCCGGAGCTGGCCGCGCTGACCGGCGAGTACACGATCGACCCGGCCCACTCCACGTTCGCTTTCGTGGCGCGCCATGCGATGGTCACGAACGTCAAGGGCAAGTTCAACGACTTCACCGGTTCCCTGTACCTGGACGGCAGCGACCCGGCCAAGTCCACGGCGACCATTGACATCACGATGGACAGCGTCGACACCGGCTCCGCCGACCGTGACGGCCACCTGAAGAGCTCGGACTTCTTCCGGACCGATGAGTTCCCGACGATGACCTTCCGCTCCACCAAGGCGGAGGCCCTGGGCGGCGACGACTACCGCATCACCGGTGACCTGAACATCCTCGGCGTCACCAAGCCGCTCACCATCGACCTGGAGTTCAACGGCTCCGCCAAGGACCCCTTCGGCAACGAGCGCCTCGGCTTCGAGGGCAAGGCGGAGATCCTGCGCTCCGAGTGGGGCCTGACGTGGAACGCCGCGCTGGAGACGGGTGGCGTGCTGGTCTCCGACAAGATCAAGCTGAACTTCGACATCTCGGCGATCAAGAACGCGTGAGGTTTGCCGTCCGACGGCTGAACGCCGAGTCCTGAGCGCGCCCGCCCTTCACCCACCCTTGTGGGGAGGGCGGGCGCTCGGCGTATCCGGGTGCCGCCCACCGCGCTGTGCACGAGGAGGGCCGGCCGTGGATCGTTGTTGCCCCAGAAGGCCGCGGCTCTGCCTGAAGCCGAGTGGCCTCGTGGTCAGGGAAGTACGGCCGGGGCTGGACAGGCAGTCCCCGTCGTGGACCTGATCGCTGCGGCTCCGCCACGAGGGGTCCGGGTGCAGTCCCCCCGCCACTTGGAGTGTGTTCGTCCGGCCTTACGCGTCTCGCGCCCCGAGCAGTACCGCCCCCGCCACCAACAACCCCGCCACGTACGCCGCCAACACCCCCAGCCCGGGCCACGGACCGATCGCCAGACGCTCCAGGTTCTTCGTCGCCTGGATCGACAGGCCCGCCGGCATCGGTGCCCAGCGTTGCAGGCGGTGCTGCCATGTGGGGGAGGCGAGGGCGTTCGCCATGAACGGGACGATGTACAGGAGGCCGAGGCCCAGGGTGATCGCGCCGCTTGTGTCTCTGAGCAAGGTTGCCAGGGCCAGGCCCAGCAAGGTCACCAGCATCAGACAGAGGACCGAGCCCGCCGCCGCGCGGAGGGTCGGGCCGTCCGTCAGGGTCGGCAGGGGGTACCCCGTCGACGGCTTGAAGCCGTTCGTCGGGAGGATCAGGCGGGCGAGCCACAGCGACGTGACGATCGCAGCCGCTCCGGCCACCGCCGTCACCGCGGACAGTGTCGTCGCCTTCGCCATCAGCATCCGCCGACGGGCCGGCATCGCGATGAGCGTCGTGCGGATCGTGCCCGTGCCGTACTCCGCCCCCATGGACAGGACGCCGAGGATCAGCGCCGTCGCCTGGCCGAGCCAGACGCCCGTAAGGCTCAGTTTGACCGTGTCCTCGTGGCAGGCCGCGGCCGTCAGGCAGTCGTGGGTGTCCACGGCGGCCGTCGTGGCCGCGCCCATCCCGACGGTCAGGACGACGGTGGCCGTCAGCAGGAGCCAACTGCTCAGCAGCGTACGGAGTTTGGTCCACTCCGCGTGGAGAGGCCTCGGGGAGCCAAGGGAATTCATGGAACTCATACGTCCCTCCTGCGCAGACGCCATCCCGCCAACACCAGCGCCACCGCCACGTACACGCACAGGACCGCCAGGCCGTTTCCGGGCGAGAGGGGGTAACAGCCGCTCTCCGGGAGGCAGTTGCTTTCCACCTGTGGGTAGTGCGTCGCTCCCTGCTGGACCGCGAACGCCGCCGCCGGGGTCAGCCTCAGCATCCAGTCCGCGACCGGGAGCGGCAGGGCGAACGCCAGGATCTGCGGGAGGATGACGAGGACGATGACGATGGTGATGGCGCCGGCGCTGTTGCGGAGGACCGTGCCCAGGGCGAGGGCCAGGACCGCGACCAGGGACAGGAGCAGGGCGCTGCCCACCACCGCGTGCAGGGCGGGATCATGGACGAGCGAGAGGTCAGGGTACGCGGGCGGCTTGAACCCGTTGGACCGCAGGCTGCGTTGGGCGAGCCGAACACGATCGCCGTCGCCGCCAGGCTCAGGTGTTTCCTTTGGAATCCGTAGCGATGCATCGTCTGTTGGTGCGGCGTCGTGTGTCCGGTGCCGGTTTCGGTGTCGTATCTGAGTGCGTGGATCGAATGCGTGACCTTTTCGCGGGAGTGTCGTTGATCGGATGACAGCACCACGGGCGGGAAGGGGAGCCGGTGAGCCGGAAGCTGCCGCTCGGCGAGGGCGAGACGGCCCGGACGGCCTGTGCTCGTGGACTGTTGCGTACGGGCGTGGTGGAGAAGACCGGCGAGGTCCTGTCGGCTGCTGTGCTGGTGCAGCGGGTGGGCTGGGCCGCCGATCTGGTGTCCGGCATGGCGGCCGGACTGCTGGCCGGGCACTGGAACGCCACCGATGTGGATGTCCTGGCTTCGGGTGAGGACGCGGGCGGGCGGACGCTGCCGTCGAACGCGTGGATGGCGCTGCGCCGACTGGGCTGGACGGCCGCTCCGGCCCGGGGCGTGAGGGTCAACGACCGGATCGTGCGCATGGCCCAGGAGCAGGCCGGGCGCGCGCTGCGCTCGGCCCGCTGGCGGGCCGAACTGACCTGCGCGGTGCTTGAGACGTGGCCGGGCGATCCGGGCAGGCGCACCCCTGAGGAGTGGGACCGGGTACGCGAGGCGGTCCCCGGGGGCCGGCATCTCCCCTCGGGTGTGATCCGCTCCCGCACGCGGCAGATCACCGCCTTCGCCACACAGCACGGCCGCCTGCCGGCCGATGTGTTCGAGCTGGAGGCTGCGCCCCGGGCAGCGCGGATGCTGCTGCTGTCGGCGTGCGACGGCCAGCAGGCCACCATCGAACGCGGCGAGGACGACCCGCAGCGGGCGCTGCTGCGCCTGCAGCTGCCCACCCGGCCCGACCCGCGTTCCTACCGGGACTGGACCTGGGTGGCCTGCCCCGTCCCGCTGCCGCCCACCATCCCGCCCGGCGCCGTGCTGCACCTGCCCACCCTGCGCCTCGCGGGCAGCAAGGTACGCGCCGACCTGGCCTACACCCACGCCGTCCCCAGGACCAGCCGTACCGGCCACACCGTGGCGCTCGGCGTGGACTGGGGCCTGAACACCCTGCTGTCCGCGGGCGCCGCCCGGCTGCACGACGACGGGCACATCACCGCGCTCGGGCACGGCGCCCAGTTCCGGGCCACCGGCGTCCTGGCCAGGCAGCACCGCCTGCGGCGCCTGTCGGAGCACCTGCACGCCAAGGCCGACCGGTACCAGCGGCTCATCGACGAGACCACCGGGCATCCGCTCACTGGCAGGCACGAGGTGCTCCGTGAGGAGATCCGCCGTGTCTGCGACCGCAGGTCGAACCTCAACGATGCCCTGGCCCGGGCCGCCGCCCGCTGGACGGTGGACCAGGCCATCGCCGCCCAGGCCACGGTCATCTACCTGGAAGACCTGCGGTCGATGGAAGCGGGCGGCATGGGCCGCACCATGAATACGCGCCTGTCCCAGACGGTGCGCGGCCAGATCGCCGACCGCATCCGGCACCTGGCCGCCGAAGCCGGTATCGCCGTGGTGACCGTCCCGCCGCGCAACACCTCCCGGCACTGCCCCCGTTGCCTGAGCCCGCTGCGGCACCGCAAGGCCCCCGACCGCCCCACCACACCGGGCTGGAAATGGGCCATCTGCCCCGACCGCGCCGGATGCGGCTGGCAGGGCGACCGCGACCACGGCGCCTGGCAGCGCATCGCCGCACGCGGCCTCACCCACCAGGCCAAGACCGTCACCGACCGGCCCACCATGCAGATGATGATCCGCACGGTGGTGGACACACTCGAAACCCAAGCGGTCATCACCCCGCCCGCCGAGACCAGCCGGACCGACCGGTCCAAGACCGGCCCCACCCGGCGCAAAACCACACGCCCCGCGCCCAGGCGACGCAGGGCACCCTCCCCCACCGGCCCCTCGGGCCCGGCGGGCAAGCGTCCGGAGGGACACGCACCAACGGACCGGAGACGGCTGCCCCGCGCAGCCCACCGGCACCAGGGCGAGACAACGATCAGCACACCCTCCCCCAGACTCCGTCCGGGGGGACCCCCATCCAGCCGACACCGGCCACGAGGAGCAACACTGGGCGCAGGCTTCCACCTGCACGCCCACGCCACCCCTCCACGATGGGCACAACCCACGCCAGACGCCATGTCTGACATGGGATCACTAAGCTGATCAGAGACGCTCACCGCGAAGGTCACCGCCCCTGTCACCAGCGCCTTGGCCGCGAGCACCCGCGCACGGCGCGGGCTGGCCGAGAACGTCGTACGGATCAGGCCGCGTTTGTACTCGGAGGTGATGAACAGGGCGCCGAGACAGACCATGAACAGCACGCCCACGAACGCGCCCTGGAAACTCATCTGGACGGTGTCGGGGCCGGTCTCGTCCGGGGCGATGTCGCCCTGGCCGCTGACGGTGTAGACGCCGCCCGAATGCTTGGTGGCGCCGGGCGTCCGGGCCGCGGGGCCGGACACCGGCCCGCTCGGGGCCTTCGGGTCGTTCGGGTCGATGCCTCGCACGTCCGTGCTGGTCCACGTGGTGCCCGCAGTGCCGCCGCTCAAGGCCACGTGGTCGAAGTCCGCCTTGGCCGTGGTGCCGCTCACCCTCTCGCTCGTTCCGCCGAACGAGCGTCGCAGTTCGGTGTGTTGAGGCGTCGTCACGAAGAAGCCCGCCTGGACCGTCCCCGACAGTTCCGGCAGCGCGACCGCGCCCACCTTCGTCCAATGGGTGCCGTCGGTCGACTCATAGCCGGTGAACTGCCCGTCCTTGCGGGTCAGTCGGAGCCGGCGCGTGTACGACGCCCTGGCCGCGGGAGCGAGCGGGTTCCTGTTGAAGGACGTGACCGCCGAGCGGCTCTTCGACGCGGTACGGGTCGTCGCGGCCGGGGAGGCCCTGCTCGCGCCGGCCGTCACCCGGCGGCTGATCGCGGAGTTCGCCCGGCAGCGGCCCAGGACGGCCCCGGCCGACGACGCGCTCGCCGCGCTCACCCCGCGCGAGACCGACGTCCTGCGGCTGCTGGCGGAGGGCCTGTCCAACCCGGAGGTCGCCGAGCGGCTGCACGTCGGCGAGGAGACGGTCAAGACGCACGTCAGCCGGGTCCTGTCCAAGCTCGGACTGCGCGACCGCACCCAGGCCGTCGTCATGGCGTACGAGTCGGGGCTGGTGGTGCCGCGGATGTCGTAGGTCCGCCGGGGGGCGGACTTCCGGGGGCAGACTTCTGGGACACCGCTCGGCCGGACGGAGCACGAGGTGCCGCGGCTCGCCGGACGATCCCCCGGGAGCCGGCGCCGTTCACGCCCGGCGCGTCCGTTCCCGTAGTCAGAACCCGCCGCCGAAGTCCCCGCCGCCCCCGCCGCCGAAGTCGCCTCCTCCCCCACCGTCGCCGAATCCGCCTCCGCCATCGCCGAACCCGCCCCCGAAGTCGCTCGAGTCGAAGTCCGCGCCGGAGAGGTCGCCGCCCTCGTATCCGGCGGCGCCGAAGTCGCCGTAGCCGCTGCCGTAGTCGGCGGCGTAGGACGGCGTGGACATCGCGCTGCCGAGCACGGTGCCGAGGAGGAGGCCGGGGAGGATGCCGCCGCCGAAGTAGCCGCCGGCCCAGGGACCGTAGGCGGGGCCCGCGTCCCAGTAGGGGCGGCGGCCGTACTCGGTGTCGACCTGGCGGATCACCGGGTCGCGGCCGTCGGCCAGCCGGGTACGGTCGGCGGCGCAGACGGGTACCTCGCGGGGCGCGCCGCCGACCGGCGTCCAGGTGGCGTCGGCGACCGAGGGGCCGTGGCGGGGATCGAAGAAGCAGGGCGGGCGGCGTTCGGGCAGTGAGCGGCCCTCACGGCGGGCGGCGAGCTGGGCCAGGGAGAAGCGGCCGTCGTCCAGGGCCTGGGTGACGGCGCGGACGTCCTCCGGTTTCCGCGCCTCCGCCATGTACGTCTTCGCCTGATCGTAGGCGTCCAGCGCGCGCTCGTAGTCCGCTCGCATGGCGTCGTCCGCCCCGGCCTCGGCCGGGTGGAAGTCCAGGCGGTCCAGCTCCTCGCCGAAAGCGGTGATGTCCTCGTCCACCACGACGCGCAGTTTGTCCAGGGCGGCCTGCTGCTCCTCCTCGCGGCGCCGGCGGCTGCGGCGGGCCAGCGCGTACGCGCCCACCCCGCCCGCCACCAGGACGGCGCCCGCAGTGATCAGCGCCGTGGTCGAGCCCCCGTCACCCCCGCCGGAGGAACCCCAGGTCGAGGGCGCCGAACCGCCCATGTTGGTCAGCGCGCGGCCGGTGAAGTCGTCGAGCTGGGTCTTCGCGTCGCTCTCGCCCTGGACACTGGTGACGAGGTTCGCCACCGCTGTGCGCGGCAGGACGGAGGAGTCGGCACGGGCGTCGAAGCGGTCGCCGAGGCGGATCGCGTACAGGCCGGTGATGCCGGTGGCGGTGCGCAGGTCGGTGAAGAGGTTCTGGGTCGGGTAGCCGGCCGGGAGAACCGCGATGAAGAGGGGTTTGTCGGCGTTCTTGATCTGCTTGGTCAGGGCGTTCGCGTCGGCGTCCGACAGCTGGGACGCGGCCGCCGGATCGACGTAGACGGGGCTCTTGCGCAGGGCGTCCGCGACGGCCGAGACGCTGGTGGCGGCCGAGGCGGGCCGGGTGCCCACCCACACCCCGGCGAGGGCGACGAGCACGGCGAGCACAAGGGCCGGCACCAGTCCGGGGAGGCTTCGGGTCCGTACGACGGCCTTCATGGTTCGAAGCTACCCGAAGCCTCCCAAAACTGGTCATTTTTTTCAGGCGGGAGACGCAGTATGTACGTCAGGCCGCCCGGTACGCCTCCGTCAGCTTCTGCACCGCCGCGCCGTACCGGCCGGTCAGGAGCAGATGGTCGGCGTCGGCGAAGGGCTTCGCCACCGCCGCCGTGATGTTCTGCCCCACCTTCTGCTGGACGATCAGCCGCGCCTTGGTGACGAGCGCACGGCCGGCCTCTTCCGCGCCGGCCTTCTCGGCCACGGCGGCTGCGACCCCGAGGGCTTTCAGCGTCGTCCCGCCGCCCTCCGGCGCCTTCGTGAGGGTCGTCAGACCCCAGCCGTACGGGAACTGCGGGTCGTACGCCGAATCGCCGACGTTGACCGGCAGCTGGGCCTCGGACCTGGGCCAGGTGACGGGGAGCTGTCCGGTGAAGGGGCGCGCGCCGTACAGCACGTCCGCCACGCCGGCGCCCTCGGTGCCCGGCAGCCAGGAGGCCACCAGCGCGTCGATGTCGCCGAGCCGGTCGCCGACGAGTTGCGGGCGGCCCGAGACGATCAGCACCGCGCACTTCATGGCCGCGCACACCTTGTCCACGGCGGCCTGGTCGGCGGCCGTCAGTTCCAGGTCGTTGCCGTTGCCGACGTCGCCCACGCCCTCGGCGTACGGGGTCTCCCCGACGACGACCACGCCGACGTCGTAGCCGTCGGTGGGTGCGGAGGCGTCCTTGGAGTAGGTGACGTCGCCGCCGGCCGCGCGCATACCCTGCAGGATCGTCGTCCCCGGGGTGATGTTCCCGGACGAGCCCTGCCAGGTGACCGTCCAGCCGCCGGCCTGGTTGCCGATGTCGTCGGCGTTGGAGCCGGCGACGTAGACCTTCTGCGACTTCTTCAGGGGCAGCACACCGCTCGCGTTCTTCAGCAGCACCTGCGACTCGGCGGCCGCCTGCCGGGCGACGGCACGGTGGGCCGGGGAGCCGATCTGCGCGGCGCCGGTGGTGTCGGCGTAGGGGTGCTCGAAGAGGCCCAGCTCGAACTTCTGGGTGAGGATGCGGGAGACGGCGTCGTCGATGCGCTCCTCGCTGATCCGGCCCGCCTCGGCCTCGTCGACCAGGGTCGAGCTGAAGTCCTTGTACGTGTACGGCACCATCATCATGTCGAGGCCCGCGTTGACCGCCGTGCGGACGTGGGCGGCGTAGTCGCCGGGGAGCTGGTCGATGGCGTTCCAGTCGCTGATGACGAAGCCGTCGAAGCCCATCCGGTCCTTGAGCACTCCGTTGATCATGTCGGCGCGGGCGTGCATCTTCACCGGACCCTGCCCGTCGCCGGCGATGTCGAGCGAGGAGTACGACGGCATGACCGTGCCGATCCCGCGGTCGACGGCCGTCTGGTAGGGGGCGAGGTGGACGGTCTCCAGCTGCTGCCGGGTGACCTTGGTGACGCCCTGGTCGATGGTGTAGGTGCCGGTGGTGGAGGAGCCGTACTCGGTGCCGCCGTCACCGACGAAGTGCTTGGCGGTGGCGAGGACCTTGTCGTTCCGGCTCAGGTCCGCGCCGTTCGCCCGCCCTTGGAGGCCCTGGATGACGGTTTCCATGGAGTCGACGAGGGCCGGATCCTCGCCGAAGGACTCGTAGGAGCGGCCCCAGCGCTCGTCGCGGGTGACGCAGAGGCAGGGGGCGAAGTCCCAGGGGATGCCGGTGGCGCGGACCTCGGCGGCCGTCACCGCGCCCGTCTTCTCGGCGAGTCGGGGGTCGCGGGTCGCGCCGATGCCGATGTTGTGCGGCATGACCGTGGCGCCGACCAGGTTGTTGTGGCCGTGGACCGCGTCGACGCCGTAGATGAGCGGGATCTGGAAGCGGGTCGCCTGGGCCCGGAGCTGGAAGGAGTCGATCATCTTCGCCCAGGCCTCGGGCGTGTTGGGGGTCGGGGTCGAACCGCCTCCGGAGAGCAGCGAGCCGAGGTCGTAGGCGGCGATGTCACCGGGTGCGGTGAGCGCGCCTCGCTCGGCCTGGGTCATCTGGCCGGCCTTCTCCGCCAGGGTCATGCGGGAGAGGAGGTCGGCGACGCGCTTCTTCACCGGCAACCTGCTGTCCAGGTAGGGCAGCCCGTTGGCGTCCACGACGACCTGCGGGGTCTCGGCGGGGGGCTTGGCGCCGGTGACGGTCAGCCTGAGGGGGATCGTCTCGGCGGGTTCGGCGGCCTTGTCCTTGAGGGTGGGGACTTTGATGGTCTGCGTCGTGCCCGAGGCCGTACCGGCCGGGAAGGTGAGGGTTCCGGTGACCGGGGTGTAGTCCTTGCCGGGTTCCGCGGTGCCGCCGGTGGTCTCGTAGGCGACGGTCACCGGTTCGTCGACGGGGGCGGAGCCGGTGGTGGCGACGGTGACCTCGATCGTGGCCGCCCCGCCCTCCTTGACCGGGTGGACGGCGGAGTCGGTGGTGACGGAGGCACGCAGGGACTGGTCGGCCTTGCCGTACAACTCGACCTCGTCCATGGCGAACCGGCCCTCGGCGCCGACGGGGAGCGTGACGGCGTACCCCCACATCCCAGTGAGACCGAGGACGTGGTCGATGCCGCCGACGGGCTGGTAGTCCGTGCGGTACACGAAGTCGCCGAAGGGGATCTCGACCTGTTTCCAGCCGGTCCAGTCGTCGGTGAAGGAGGTCGTCCACAGCTCGGAGGCCTCGCCGTTCGCGCCGCCGTCCTTGATCTCGAAGGCGATCTTCTTACCGTTGTCCTGGCCGTCCCACCAGAAGCGGATGCCCTCGTGGGCGGACCAGTCGTGGGCGGGCTGGTTCGCGGCGAAGTCGTGCGTGAAGCCGCCGTAGCCGCTGATGTCGTACGTCCCGGAGAGCACCTTCTCCCCCTCGGGGGCGTCGGCGCGTTCCTCCAGTGCGAGCGTAGGCGGGTCGTCGCTGTCGCTGCCCCAGGTGAAGATGCCCTCGGCGGGCTGGGAAGCGAAGGGGACCTCGCCCTCGTAGCGGTCGACGGGGGTGGGGGCGGGGTCGTCGGCCGCGCGGGCCGACGACAGCGGCACCAGAGCGGCCAGCAAGGCGGCGGAGACGAGCAGGGCGGTTCTCGGCATAGACCTTCCCTCGACTCTCATGGTTCACTCAGGACTTAGCTCACATCGTGAGTTAACTGTCGGCCCGTAGACCCGTCAAGACGTCACGCCGGACATTCCGACCCGGGTGCGGGCTCAACCCCGACGGGCCGACGACGGCTCGGACTCCGAGCCCGACCTCTCCGGCTGGAGTGTCCCGGCAAGCGGCACGGCACCGACGCCGAGTTCCCGCTGTTCTCGCCCCCGGCGGCCTGGCGGGCACGCACGGCCGGGCAGCAGCGGCCGGTGCCGGCGTACACGTACGAACTCTCCTTCGGGAAGGCCGAGTTCAACTACGAGTACACCGGCATCGTCACCTTCCGCGCCACCGACCTGCACCCGTTGAGGCGAGGCCAGGTCTGGGCCGACGGTCGGGCGATGAGTCTCGGCGAGTTCGAGAGGCTCGCCGAGGACTCCTGCTGAGGCGTCGGCTACTCCGCGGGCTCCACCCCGGCCCGCAGCAGGCCGTACGTGTACGCGTCCTCCAGTGCCTGCCAGGACGCGGCGATGACGTTCTCCGCCACGCCCACCGTGGACCACTCGCCGGCGCCGTCCGACGTCGAGATCAGAACACGCGTCGTGGACTGGGTGCCGTGCTTGCCTTCGAGGATGCGGACCTTGTAGTCCACCAGCTCCAACTGGGCGAGCTGGGGGTAGATCTTCTCCAGGGCCACGCGCAGCGCGCGGTCCAGGGCGTTGACCGGGCCGTTGCCCTCCGCCGTGGCGACGATGCGCTCGCCCTTGGCGTAGAGCTTCACGGTCGCCTCGTTGGCGTGCGTGCCGTCGGGGCGGTCCTCGACGATCGCGCGCCAGGACTCGACCTCGAAGTACTTGCGGGCCTTGCCCTCGGCCTCCGCGCGCAGCAGCAGTTCGAACGACGCGTCCGCCGCCTCGAACGTGTAGCCCTTGAGCTCGCGCTCCTTCACGCGCTCGACCACGCGGCCGACCAGTTCGCGGTCGCCGCTGATGTCGATGCCGAGTTCCTTGCCCTTGAGCTCGACCGAGGCACGGCCCGCCATGTCCGACACCAGCATCCGCATGGTGTTGCCGACCTGCTCGGGCTCGATGTGCTGGTACAGGGCCGGGTCGACCTTGATGGCGGAGGCGTGCAGGCCGCCCTTGTGGGCGAAGGCCGAGACTCCCACGTACGGCTGATGGGTGGCGGGGGTGAGGTTCACCACCTCGGCGATCGCGTGCGAGATGCGGGTCATCTCGCGGAGCGCGCCCTCGGGGAGGACCTTCTTGCCGTACTTCAGTTCCAGGGCCGCCACGACCGGGAACAGGTTGGAGTTTCCTACCCGCTCGCCGTAGCCGTTCGCCGTGCACTGGACGTGGGTCGCGCCCGCGTCGACGGCGGCGAGGGTGTTGGCGACCGCGCACCCCGTGTCGTCCTGGGCGTGGATGCCGAGCCGGGCGCCGGTGTCGGCGAGGACGGTGGCGACGACCGCCTGGATCTGTGCCGGGAGCATGCCGCCGTTGGTGTCGCAGAGCACGACCACGTCGGCGCCGGCCTCGGAGGCGGCGCGGACGACCGCCTTCGCGTACTCCGGGTTCGCTCGGTAGCCGTCGAAGAAGTGCTCGCAGTCGACGAAGACGCGGCGGCCCTGCGACCGGAGGAACGCGACCGTGTCCCGCACCATCTCGAGGTTCTCGTCCAGCGTGGTGCGCAGCGCCAGTTCCACGTGACGGTCGTGGGACTTCGCGACCAGCGTGATCACCTGGGCGCCGGAGTCCAGGAGGGCCTTGACCTGCGGGTCCTCCGATGCCTTCGCGTTCGCCCGGCGGGTGGACCCGAAGGCGACGAGCGTGGCGTGCTGGAAGTCGATCTCCTGCTGCGCGCGGGCGAAGAACTCCGTGTCCCGCGGGTTGGCGCCGGGCCAGCCGCCCTCGATGAAGCCGACGCCGAAGTCGTCCAGGTGCCGTGCGATGGCCAGCTTGTCGGCGACGGTGAGGTTGATGCCCTCCCGCTGGGCGCCGTCGCGCAGGGTGGTGTCGAAGACATGGAACGAGTCGTCGAGCTCGCTGGTTTCCGTCATGGTGTCAAGGCTCCTGTTTTGGATCTCGGTCTACCGGAATAACCGGCTCCACCGTCCCCCCCATGGTCCCTCGCGCTCCCCTCCTGGCTGAAGGTGGGCCAGGAAAACGAAAAACCTCTCGCGGGTGCGAGAGGTCTGCGCGCGGGTCGAGGACACGATGGCCGCCCGTACCTGGTCGTACGTGGCGGTCACTGCGGACCGGCGCGCCTGCTGCCAATAATCGTGGCGAACGAGAGCACGGCGGCAGTCTGGCACAATCCGCCCCTGCACTCACCGTCCGTCTCAGGATGCGAGCGGTTACCTGGTCGACCTGGACAAAGGATCAAGCATCCGGGTGAAGCGCCTCGTCCAGGAACTCCCGCACGTGGCCGAGGACCTGCCCCCGGTCCGTCCCCCGCAGCCCGATCGCCACGTGGATGGAGAAGCCGTCGAGGAGGGCGCGCAGCCGGGCGGCGAAGCGGTCGGCGTCGACCGGGCGGAACTCGCCACGCGAGACACCCTCCGCGATCAGGGCGACCAGGTCGCGGTGCCAGGCGCCCTCGATGGCGGCCTGCCGGTCGCGGGCGTCGTCGTCGGCGTTCTGCGAGCGGTTCCATACCTCCAGCCAGAGGGTCCAGTGCGGGTCGCGGTGGCCGTCGGGGACGTACAGGTCGACGTACGCGTCGAGGCGTTCGCGGGCCGGCGCCGTGCGGGTGAGGAGCCTGCCGCGTTCGGCGCCCAGCCTGCTCTCGCTCCACTCCAGGGTCTGGAGCAGCAGTTCGTCCTTGGAGTGGAAGTAGTAGAGCAGATGGCCGCTGCTCATGCCGACCGCACGGCCGAGCGCCGCCATGGTGAGCTTCTCCAGACCGCGCTCGGCGATCATGTCCATGGCTGCGGCGAGGACCTCCTCGCGCGGCGGCGCGTTCCTGCGCGCACGTGCCGCACCGGCCATCGCTACTCCCACCTGCTCTCAGATCTTCGGCTGCTGCTGGGTGATGCAGTGGATGCCGCCGCCACCGGAGAAGATCGTACGGGCGTCCACCAGCGTCACCGTCCGCTCCGGGAACAGACGGCGGAAGATACCGGCCGCGATCTCGTCGCGCGGGTCGTCGAAGCCGCACAGCACCACACCGCCGTTGCAGAGGTAGTGGTTGATGTAGGAGTAGTCGGCCCAGTGGCCGTCGGCCTCCAGGACGGTCGGCGCGGGTACCTCGACGACTTCCAGACGGCGGCCGCGCGCGTCGGTCTGGGACTTCAGCAGGCCGATGACCTCCTTCGTCACCTCGTGGTCGGGGTGCGCCGGATCGGGCTGGTGGTGCGCGACCACCACGCCCGGGCGGGCGAAGGCGGCGACGATGTCGACATGGCCGAGGGTGCCGAAGCCGTGGGGAGGGTAGTCGCCGGTGAGGCCGCGCGGCAGCCAGATCGCCTTGCGGGTGCCGAGCTGGGCGTGGATCTCCGCCTCCACCTCCGCGCGCGTCCAGTGCGGGTTGCGCTCGGGGCCGAGCTGCACGGTCTCCGTCAGCAGGACGGTGCCCTCGCCGTCGACGTGGATCGCGCCGCCCTCGTTGACGAGCTTCGAGGCGTACGTCCGTGCCCCCGCGAGGTCCGAGACGTACGCGGCGATCTTCGCGTCGTACTCCCAGCGGGCCCAGTCCTGGGCGCCCCAGCCGTTGAACGTCCAGTCGACGGCCGCGAGTTCACCGCGTCCGTCGGTGAGGAAGGTGGGGCCGATGTCGCGCATCCAGGCGTCGTCGAGGTCGCGCTCGACGATCTCGATGCCGGGGCCGAGCAGCGCGGCGGCCCCCACGGCCTGGCCCGGGCCGCACACCACCGTCACCGGCTCGAAGCGGCGGATCGCCCGGGCGACCGACGCCCAGGCCGTACGGGACGCGGCGAGGTCCCCGGGGTCGTCGAAGGTCGGGTTGGGTCCCGGCCACGCCATCCAGGTGCGTTCGTGCGGGGCCCACTCGGCGGGCATGCGGAAGCCGTCGGCGGCAGGGGTCATGGGGAGTCCTTCGCTGAAAAGCGTGACACTTTTCTCGGATGTGTCACAGTTACAGAAAGTAGAGACGGTTGAGGGAGACGGACTCGGCCGGCTCGGAGCGCAGCGGCTCTCCGTCCAGGGTGACCAGGCCGGTGCGCTGGTCGACGTCCACGGATCCCGTACGGGAGTTGAGGCGCAGGTCGGCCGGGCCGATACCGCGGGTGCCGCCCACGGCGACCCTGCGTCGGCGGGTCGGCATCCTGTCGTTGCCCTGGTCGAGGGCGGCCCGGGCGACGAAGGCGACCGAGATGTCGGCGGGTGTCGTGCCGTGCGCGCCGAACTGCGGGCCCAGTACCAGGGGTTCGCAGGTGTCGGTGGCCGCGTTGGGGTCGCCGACCACGCCGTACGCCGGGAAGCCGGACTTGAGGACGAGCTGCGGCTTGGCGCCGAAGTACTCCGGCCGCCACAGCACGATGTCGGCGAGCTTGCCCTCCTCGATCGAGCCGACCTCGTGCGCGAGGCCGTGCGCGATGGCGGGGTTGATGGTCAGCTTGGCGATGTAGCGCAGGACCCGTTCGTTGTCGTGGTCCTCGGGGGCGCCGAACTCGGCCTTCATCTTCCCGGCCATCGCGAACGTACGGCGCACGGTCTCCCCCGCGCGTCCCATGCCCTGCGCGTCCGACGAGGTGATGCCGATCGCGCCCAGGTCGTGCAGCACGTCCTCGGCGCCCATGGTCCCGGCGCGGATGCGGTCGCGGGCCATGGCGGCGTCGCCGGGCAGGTCGGTCTTGAGGTCGTGGACGGAGACGATCATGCCGTAGTGCTCGGCGACCGCGTCCCGGCCGAAGGGGAGGGTGGGGTTCGTGGAGGAGCCGATGACGTTCGCGACTCCCGCCATCTTCAGCACGTTCGGCACATGACCGCCGCCGCAGCCCTCGATGTGGAAGGCGTGGATGGTGCGGCCCTCCAGGACCCGGAGGGTGTCCTCGACCGACAGGCACTCGTTCAGCCCGTCGCTGTGCAGGGCGACCTGGACGTCGTGCTCCTCGGCGACACGCAGCGCGGTGTCCAGCGCCCGCGTATGGGCGCCCATGTCCTCGTGCACCTTGAAGCCGGACGCGCCGCCCTCGGCGAGGGCTTCGATCAGGGGTGCCTGGTCGGAGGAGGAACCCCGGCCCAGGAAGCCGATGTTGACCGGCCAGGCGTCGAACGCGTTGAACGCGTGCCGCAGCGCCCACGGCGAGTTGACGCCGACGCCCCACACCGGCCCGAACTCCTGCCCGATGATCGTGGTCACGCCGGAGGCGAGCGAGGCCTCCATGATGCGCGGGGACAGCAGGTGGACATGCGTGTCGACGGCCCCGGCCGTGGCGATGAGCCCCTCGCCGGACACGATCGACGTGCCCGTGCCGACGACGACGTCGACCCCGTCGAGAGTGTCGGGGTTCCCGGCCCGCCCGATCGCGCAGATCCGGCCTTCCCTGATACCGATGGAGACCTTCCGGATCCCCTGCACGGCGTCGATCACGACGACGTTGCTGATCACGACGTCACACGTCTCGCGGACGGCGGCCGCCTTGAGATGGAGGCCGTCACGGGCGGTCTTGCCGAAGCCGGCGAGGAACTCGTCGCCGTACTTCTGGGCGTCGGACTCGACGCGGACGGTCAGCCCGGAGTCGCCGAGGCGGACCCGGTCGCCGGCCCGCGGGCCGTGGATGGCGGCGTACTCGTACGGGTTCATGCCTGTGCTCCCAGATATCCGCAGGCGGCGGCCCTGCGTATGGCCTCTTCCCGCGCCCCCGGCGCGTCCAGCGCCCCGTCGACCAGACCGGCGAAGCCGATCGCGATCCGGTCGCCCCCGATCGGCACGAGCCCGACCTCGGCGCTCTCCCCCGGACCGAAGCGCACCGAGGAACCGGCCGGGACCGCCAGCCGCATTCCGTAGGCCTTCCGGCGTGCGAAGTCGAGTCGCGGGTTGGCCTCGAAGAAGTGGAAGTGGGAGGTGACGGAGACCGGTACGGCCGCGGTGTTGGTGACCGTCAGCCGTACGACCGCCTCGGGCTCGGCGTGCTCGGGTCCCGGCAGCAGCGCGCCCGGTGCCCGGTCGCCCAGCCCGCCTCCCCCGATCGGATCGCTGACGACCGCGAGGCGCGAGCCGTCGTCGAAGACGGCCTCGACGTGCACCTCGGTGACCACGTCGGCGACGCCCGGCAGCACGTCGTGCGGGCCGAGCACGGACCGGGCGGCGGCGATGGCCTCCGCGAGCCGCTTCCCGTCCCGGGCGGCCTCGCACACGGTGTCCGCGATGAGCGCGGTCGCCTCCGGCACGTTCAGCCTCAGGCCGCGGGCGCGGCGGGCGCGGGCCAGTTCGGCGGCTCCGAACAGCAGCAGCCGGTCACGTTCGGTGGGTGTCAGTCTCATGACGCGGCACCTCCTTGCCTTCCTCGCGTTAGAGCATCACTCTAAGCCCTGGGTTCGCGCAACCGAAACGTTGAAGCCCCACCTTCGAACGCGTCACATTGAACGCTGCTCAAACAATAGGAGAGCCCGAACGCCGTTCGAAGGAGACCAGCCATGCTGCTGTCGCTGACGGGCGGGGTGGACCGCAGCTTCCTGCTCTCGGGGGTGGTGGGCGGGGTGGTGTACCTGGTGTGGACCGCCGGGGCGGTACGCGACAGGGCCGCCGCGGACACGGAGTCCGGGGCGGCCCTGTCGGGTGCTCGCGAGGCTCAGGCCAGCTCGTGCATCCAGCCGTGCTTGTCCTCGGCCTTGCCGCGCTGGATGTCCAGCAGGGCCTGGCGCAGCTTCAGGGTGACCTCGCCGGGCTCACCACCCGACTGCTGCCACTCGGCGCCGGTGCTGCGCTTGACCGTGCCGACCGGCGTGATCACGGCGGCGGTGCCGCAGGCGAAGACCTCGGTAAGAGTGCCGTTCTCCGAGTCGCGCTGCCACTGGTCGACGGAGACGCGGCCCTCCTCGGCCTCGTAGCCGAGGTCACGGGCGACGGCCAGGAGGGAGTCACGCGTGACGCCCTCCAGGATCGAGCCGGTGAGGGTCGGGGTGACGATTTTGTCGCCGTACACGAAGTACAGGTTCATGCCGCCGAGTTCCTCGACCCACTTGTGCTCGACCGCGTCGAGGTAGCAGACCTGGTCGCACCCCTTGGCGGCGGCCTCGGCCTGGGCGAGCAGGGAGGCCGCGTAGTTGCCGCCGGTCTTGGCGTCGCCCATGCCGCCCGGGACGGCGCGGACGCGGTCCTCGGAGGCCCAGATGGAGACCGGCTTGACCCCGCCGGGGAAGTAGGCGCCGGCCGGGGAGGCGATGACGATGAACAAGTACTCGTTGGCGGGCTTCACGCCCAGGCCGACCTCGGTCGCGATCATGAAGGGGCGCAGGTAGAGGGACTCCTCGCCGCCGTGCGCGGGCACCCAGTCCTTGTCCTGCTGGACCAGGAGGTCGCACGCCTCGATGAAGGTCTCGACCGGCAGCTCGGGCATCGCGAGGCGGCGGGCGGAGCGCTGGAAGCGCTTGGCGTTCTGGTCCGGGCGGAAGGTGGCGACGGAGCCGTCGGGGCGGCGGTAGGCCTTCAGGCCCTCGAAGATCTCCTGGGCGTAGTGCAGGACGTTGGTGGCCGGGTCGAGCGGGATCGCCGCGTACGGAACGAGTTGGCCGTCGTGCCAGCCCCGGCCCTCGGTCCACTTGATCGTCACCATGTGGTCGGTGAAGTGGCGGCCGAACCCGGGGGCCGCCAGGATCGCGTCGCGCTCCCTGGCGGAGAGGGGGTTGGCGGACGGCTTCAGCTCGATCGTGGGCGTCGTCATGAGTAGGTGTCCTTCACCGGTTGTAGTGACGGGCCGCGCTCACGCCCGCACGGCCGGTGGCCAGTGCTAGGACGTCCGAGCATTCCCTCATACCGCGGCTCCGCGTTCGATTATCGCGCGGGGCCCGCGGCGGAAGAAAACGGGGTGAATGCGGCCCAGTGGTTGATGGTGGCACCCGGCGAGGCATACGAAAAGCCGCCGGGTGCGGATGCGACCCGGCGGCTTCGAAAGAGTTCGAGGTGCGCGGCGGGTCAGCCGGCTACTCGTACGGAGAGCGCGTCACCGATCTCGGTGGTGCTGCGGGCGGGCAGCGCACCGCGCTCCGCGAGGTCGGCGGAGACCGCGTCCTCGATCCGGGTCGCCTCGGCCTCGTAGCCGAGGTGGCGCAGGAGGAGGGCGACGGACAGGACCGTGGCGGTGGGGTCGGCCTTGCCCTGGCCCGCGATGTCCGGGGCCGAGCCGTGGACCGGCTCGAACATGGACGGGAAGTCGCCGGACGGGTTGATGTTCCCGCTCGCGGCGACGCCGATGCCGCCGGAGACGGCCGCGGCGAGGTCGGTGACGATGTCACCGAAGAGGTTGTCGGTGACGATGACGTCGAACCGCTCGGGCTGCGTGACCAGGTAGATGGTGGCCGCGTCCACGTGCATGTACTCGGTGGTGACCTCGGGGAACTCCGCGGCCACCTTGTTGAAGATGTTGGTCCACAGGTGACCGGCGAAGGTCAGCACGTTGTTCTTGTGGATCAGCGCGAGCTTCTTGCGCGGGCGGGCCTGAGCGCGGGCGAAGGCGTCGCGGACCACGCGCTCGACACCGAAGGCCGTGTTCACCGAGACCTCGGTGGCGACCTCGTGCTCGGTGCCCTTGCGGATGGTGCCGCCGTTGCCGGTGTACGGACCCTCGGTGCCCTCACGGACCACGACGAAGTCGATCTGCGGCTGGCCGGCGAGCGGGGTGGCCACGCCCGGGAGCAGCTTCGACGGACGCAGGTTGACGTGGTGGTCGAAGGCGAAGCGGAGCTTGAGCAGGAAGCCGCGCTCCAGGACGCCGGACGGCACCGACGGATCGCCGATCGCGCCGAGCAGGATGGCGTCGTGCTTCTTGAGGTCGTCGAGGTCGGCGTCGGTGAGGGTCTCGCCGGTGGCGAGGTACCGCCTGGCGCCGAAGTCGTACTCCTTGGTCTCCAGCTTCACATCCTGCGGAAGGACTGCGGAGAGGACCTTGAGACCCTCGGCCACGACCTCCTGGCCGATGCCGTCACCGGGAATCACTGCGAGATTGATGCTGCGAGACATGTCCGGCACCCTACTCCTCGTCCCATGGAATGACACGGACTGTCCGCCATACGGACATTCCGTTGGAGGGTCAGGAGCCGCTCGACTTCGACCATGTCGAGGTGCGGCGCGGGGCGCGGGCCCCGCACCGCACCCCGGCGGGTGCGGCTCCCGGTATCAGGGGTTCAGCGCAGGTTCAGGGCAGGAGTTCGACTCAGTGGCCGGTCTCGCCGCCGTTGTCGCGACGGTCGAGGGCGCGCTGGAGAGCGGCGGCGGCGTTCTTGCGGTCGGACTCGCTCGTACGGGAGACGTGACGGACTCGGCGGCGGACGGTCGTCTCGGCCATGGGAAATCGACTCCTTCGGAACCGGGAGCGCGGAACGGGTTACGAGACGCCGGATGGGGCGGGGAGCGGAGCGGCAGGGGTTGCCTGCACGGGGCCCGGCTCACGACCGCCATTCGCTGGATCGAGCGAGACGTTCGGCTCCTACAAAGCTAAGCGAGGAGCGCGCTCCTGTCTCTACAATTACTCGGACTTCCTACTATCTGAGACGGCGGCTGCCGGACGACGGGCCCGCAGCTCTCTGACCAGGGCGCGCACGGCCGCCGTGGCGGCGAGTTCGGGGGTGGTGACGTAGCCCACCTGGCGGGTAGGGCGTTCGGTTCCGAGGTCGGTGATCCCGACCGAGAGCGGTGCTCCGGTGAGGGAGAGCGCGGGCATGATGGCCATGCCGAGACCGCTGCTCACCATCGAGAGCACCGCTCCGTCGTCCTCGGCGCGCACGGTCGCCGCGGGGATCCAGTCCTGCGCCGCCCACCACTGGCGCGTGTAGGAGGAGCAGTTCTCGGTCCAGTCGACCAGGGGCAGGGCGCGCGGGTCCGGGTGACCGGCCGGGTGCACCAGGGCGTACGGCTCCTCCAGCAGTACGTCGCCGATCAGTTGCGGCGGGATCGGTGAGCTGGTCCCCATGGTGGCGATCCCCAGGTCGGCCCGCCCCGCGGTCACCTCGCCCGCCGCACCGGTGCCCACCTCGCGCACCACGGTGACTTCCGCCTCGATCCCCGGGTGCCGTGCGGCGAGCCGCTCCAGCACGGGCGGCAACAGGTACAGGGCGGCACTGCGGAAGGCGGCGATCCGCAACGGCCCGGCGACCTCCCCGGCCCCCACGCCCCGCGTCTCGGCGACCAGCACCTCCAGCATCCGCAGGACCCGACGGGCGTGGGCCACGGCCCGGGTACCGGCGGCGGTGGGCCGGGCGCCGTACCGTCCCCGCTCGAACAGCACGACGCCCAGTTTGCGTTCGATGCCGCGCACCGCGTGCGAGACCGCGGACTGGGTGGTCCCGAGCCGGCCGGCCGCCGCCGAGAAGCCTCCCTCGCCGGCCACCGCCACCAGGGTCCGCAACTCCTGCGGCGCAAGATCGACCGTGTCCACGCGAGGCTCCCACCTGCCACTATGAGGGCGCTTCATGGATCGCCCCGTTCCATGACCGCAACCCCCTGCCCACCCCGCGCATTCCTCCCTACGGTCCCGTCCCATGACCGACACCGCGCTCACCGTGCACCAGACCGCCCGCCCGGCCGGCTTTCCCACCCCCGCCCACTTCCGCTTCGCCGAGTCCCCCGTCCCCGAACCGGCCGCCGGCACGGCCCTGGTCGAGAACCTCTACTGGTCCGTCGACCCGTACCACCGCGAAATGATGGACGGTGACTTCGAGTTGGACGCCCCGCTGGAGGGCCGCACGCTCGGCCGGATCATCGCCTCGCGCGACCCGGCCCTCCCGGAGGGCGAGATCGTCTTCCACCGCCGGGGCTGGCGCACCCACGCGGTCGTCCGTCCCGAGGAGGTCAGGCGCCTCCCCCAGCACGACGGGGTGCCGCTGTCCGCGTACCTGAGCGTGCTCGGCGGTACGGGCCTGACGGCGTACGTCGGCCTCACCCGGATCGCCCGGCTGCGCGAGGGCGACGACCTGTTCGTCTCGGCCGCGGCCGGCGGGGTCGGCACCGCGACCGGCCGGTTCGCCCGGCTGCTGGGCGCCTGCCGGCTGGTCGGCAGCGCGGGCACGGCGGCCAAGGTCCGTCACCTGACCGAACAGGTCGGCTACGACGCGGCCTTCGACTACCACGAGGGCCGGGTCTCCGACCTCCTCGCCGAGGCCGCCCCCAGTGGCATCGACGTGTTCGTCGACAACGTGGGCGGCGACCATCTCGGCGCGGCGATCGGCGCGCTACGGGAGCGCGGGCGGGTGGTGCGGATCGGCACGGTCGGGCAGTACAACACGCCGGACGCACCGCCGGTGCTCTTCAACCACGCCGACGTGGTGGAGAAGAGTCTCCGCATCGAGGGTTTCCTCGTACGCGACTACGTCGACGTGCAGGAGGAGTTGTACGAGTTCGCCGTACCGCATCTGCTGAGCGGGGCCCTGGCGCTCGACGAGACGGTGGTGGAGGGCTTCGAGCGGATCGTGGAGGCGTTCCTGTCGATGCTGCGGGGCGGCAACACGGGCAAGATCCTGGTGCGGGCCACTACCTGACGGCCGTCGTTCTGACGAGCCGTCACAGTACGTCGCCGTCCCGCCAGTCGAAGACCAGCTCGTGGGTGGAGTCGAGCGGGCCGGCGAGCGCGGGGCGTACGAAGGTGCTGCCCTCCTCCTCCGGCAGGCGCACCACGCCGTCCGGGCCGTGGGCGGCGACCCGGCCCGCCCACACCTGCCAGCCGCGTGCCGCGTACAGGCGTGCCCCGGCGTCGCTCGCCGAGAGCGCGCCGACGTCGTAGGCGCGGTCGACCACCCGTTCCAGGGCGCCCATGACCCGGCCGCCCAGGCCGGTCCGGCGCGCGTCGGACCGTACGGCGACGGCCTCCACGTACCCCATCCGCAGCCAGCGGCCCCGGTACCGCGCCCGCCGCATGATCACCGCCCCGTGGGCCGCGAGCCCGGCCCCGTCGTACACCAGGGCGTGCACACCGCCGAGGCAGTGGTCGTAGTCCTCGTCGCCGAAGTCGCCGTCGAAGGCGGCGTCCAGGAGATCGCGGACAGCCCGGAGGCCGGCGGGGGCGAGGTCGGCGGTGTGGGCGATGCGAAGACGTGGGGCGCGGAGCGAGGGAATGCGGGTGCGCGGGGTCACCGCAGCAGTATCCCGCTCACCCGCTCAGAGCGCCCTCGCCACCGCCTCCCGGAAGCCTTTCGGGTCCTCGGTCCATACCATGTGCCCGGCCTCCGGAAGGGTCACCCTGCGTACGTTCGGCAGCGCGCGTTCCAGGGAGTCCACGGCGGCGCGGGGCCGGATGTCCCGGGCTCCGTCGACGATCGTCACGGGTACGTCCAGGGAGCGACAGGCGGCGTACAGCTCCGGAGTGCCCCACACGCGCCTCCGCTCGGCGTTGAGGGCCTTGTTGCACTCGTCGTTGATCGCGAACCACGGGTCGGCCATCCGTCCGGCGTGCTCCAGCGCCCGCTCGCGCTCCTCGAACTCGACCGACCACTGGAGTACGGCCCGTTCCCGGTCCTCCTCCTCGGTCCGCCGCGGACGTTCGGTCAACTCCTGCCAGCGGGAGAGCCGTTCGGGGTGGTCGCCGAGCCGGGCACGGAAGTTCTCCACGAAGGCGTCGTGCCAGTCGGCGTCCGGCCCGATGCCCGTCCCGGCCACGTAGACCAGCGCGCTCACCCGCTCCGGATGCGCGAGCGCGTAACTCAGTGCCAGCTGCGCGCCCCAGGAGTGGCCGAGCAGCGCCACGCGGTCGAGCGCGAAGTGCCGTCGTACGGCGTCCAGGTCGGCCACGAACCGCTCGCTCGTCCACGGCCCCGCGCACCGCCGCGACCGCCCGCACCCGCGCTGGTCCCAGCGGACCACCGTGGCCAGGTCGGCGAGCAGTCCGGCCGCGTCGCCGAACATGTCCCACAGACCGGGGCCGCCGTGGCACAGCACCAGCGGCTCGCCCGCGCCCGACCGCGACGCCCACAGGGCCACCCCGTCGTCGGCCGTGACGGTCACCGTCTCCGTCTCGCTCTCCGTCCAGGTCATGGGAAGGAGTCTGCCCGCTCGTCGGCCCGAATGTCCGCCAGTGCGTCCGGCCGCATGTCACGCCAGTGTGTCCACCCGTTCGTCCGCCCGTTCGTCCGCCCGCGCGGACACGCGAACGGGCCGGGCCGACGAAGACCCGGCCCGGCCCGTTCCACGTGGGGGGTGTCAGCCCATGTGCGGGTACGTGTAGTCGGTCGGCGGGACCAGCGTCTCCTTGATGGCGCGGGTCAGCGTCCAGCGCATCAGGTTCTGCGGGGCGCCGGCCTTGTCGTTGGTGCCGGAGGCACGGCCGCCGCCGAAGGGCTGCTGGCCGACGACGGCGCCGGTCGACTTGTCGTTGATGTAGAAGTTGCCGGCCGCGTAGCGCAGCTTCTCCATCGTGTACGCGGCGGCCGCGCGGTCGCCCGCGATGACCGAGCCGGTGAGGGCGTAGTCGGAGGCGGACTCCATCTGGGTCAGCATCTCGTCGTACTGGTCGTCCTCGTAGACGTGCACGGCGAGGACCGGGCCGAAGTACTCGGTCGTGAAGACCTCGTTCTCCGGGTCGGTGCACTCGATGACAGTCGGACGGACGAAGTAGCCGACCGAGTTGTCGTACGAGCCGCCCGCGACGATCGTGCAGGCCGGGTCGTCCTGCGCCCGGTCGATCGCCGCCTTGTTCTTGGCGAAGGCACGCTCGTCGATGACCGCGCCGATGAAGTTCGAGAAGTCGGTGACGTCACCCATGGTGAGGTAGTCGACCTCGGCCGCGAACTCCTCCTTGAAGCCGGAGTTCCAGATCGACGCCGGGATGTACGCCCGGGAGGTCGCGCTGCACTTCTGGCCCTGGTACTCGAAGGCACCGCGGGTCAGCGCCGTCTTCAGGACCGCGCGGTCGGCGCTCGGGTGCGCGACGAGGAAGTCCTTGCCGCCGGTCTCGCCGACCAGACGCGGGTAGGAGCGGTACTTCTCGATGTTGTTGCCGACCGTCTTCCACAGGTACTGGAAGGTCTTGGTCGACCCGGTGAAGTGGATGCCGGCGAGGTCGCGGTGCTCGAGGGCGACCTTGGACACCTCGATGCCGTCGCCGGTGACGAGGTTGATGACGCCCTTGGGCAGACCGGCCTCCTCCAGCAGCTGCATCAGCAGCACGGCGGCGTGGGTCTGGGTCGGGGACGGCTTCCACACGACCACGTTGCCCATGAGCGCGGGGGCGGTGGGCAGGTTGCCCGCGATGGCCGTGAAGTTGAACGGCGTGATCGCGTAGACGAAGCCCTCGAGCGGGCGGTGGTCGAGGCGGTTCCAGACACCCGGGGAGTTGGCCGGGGGCTGCTCGGCGAGCAGGTCACGGGCGTACTTGACGTTGAAGCGCCAGAAGTCGACCAGCTCGCAGGGACAGTCGATCTCGGCCTGCTGCGCGGTCTTCGACTGGCCGAGCATGGTGGAGGCGGCGAGGGTCTCGCGCCAGGGGCCGGCCAGCAGTTCGGCGGCGCGCAGGATGATCGCCGCGCGGTCGTCGAAGGACATCGCGCGCCAGGCGGGCGCCGCGGCGAGGGCCGCGTCGATCGCGTCCTGCGCGTCCTGCTGGGTGGCGTTGCGGTACGTGCCGATGACGGCCTTGTGGTTGTGCGGCTGCACGACCTGGAAGGCCTCGCCGCCGCCCATCCGCTTCTCGCCGCCGATGGTCATCGGCAGCTCGGCGGGGTTCTCGGCGAGCTCCTTGAGCTTGACCTCGAGGCGGGCACGTTCGGGCGAGCCGGGGGCGTAGCCGTGCACCGGCTCGTTGACGGGGGTGGGGACCTGGGTCACAGCGTCCATGAGTTCCGTAACTCCTTGTACTTGAGCGGGTGTTCGGGCTCAGCCCTTGCTGACCATGGAGCGGAGGAAGAAGCGCAGGTTCGCCGGCTTCTCCGCCAGGCGGCGCATGCCGTACCTTCCCGGGGGACAACCCCCGGACCCCCGGCCGAAATCTTCAGTGATCGTCATCTCTCAGCCTCGGGTGAGCATGCTGCGGACGAAGAAGCGCAGGTTCGCCGGCTTCTCCGCCAGGCGGCGCATGAAGTAGCCGTACCAGTCGGTGCCGTAGGCGGTGTAGACGCGCATGCGGTGGCCCTCCGCGGCGAGCCGCAGGTGCTCGTCGCTCCTGATCCCGTACAGCATCTGGAACTCGTACTCGTCGAGCTTGCGCCCGGCCTGCCTGGCGAGCTCCTGGGCGATGCTGATGAGCCGCGGGTCGTGGGACCCGATCATCGGGTACCCCTCGCCCTCCATCAAGGTCCTCAGGATCCGGACGTACGCCTTGTCGATCTCGTGCTTCTGCTGGTACGCGACCTCGGCGGGCTCCTTGTAGGCGCCCTTGACGAGGCGTACGCGGCTGCCGGCGTCGGCGAGGCGACGCGCGTCGGCCTCGGTGCGGAAGAGGTAGGCCTGGATGACGCAGCCGGTCCGCGGGAAGTCCTTCCGCAGCTCCTCGTGGATGGCGAACATCGAGTCGAGGGTGGTGTGGTCCTCGGCGTCGAGCGTGACCGTCGTACCGATGGCGGCGGCGGCCTCGACGACCGGGCGGACGTTGGCGAGGGCCAGCTCGTGGCCGCCCGGGAGGGACTGGCCGAACATCGACAGCTTGACCGACATCTCGACCTTCTCGCCGAGTCCGAGCTCCTTGAGCCGGCCGACCAGCTCCAGGTAGGCGTCCCGCGCGGCGGCGGCCTGCTCCGGGCTGGTGATGTCCTCGCCGACGACGTCCATGGTCAGCTCGAGACCCTTGGCGGTCAGGCCCTCGATGATCGGGACGATGTCCCCGACGGCCTCGCCGGGGATGAAGCGGTCGACGACCTGCTTCGTCACCGGGGCCGCCGAGATCAGGCGTCGCATCCGGTCGCTGCGCGACGCGGCGAGAATCACGGGACCCAGCACGGGGCACCTCCACAGAAAAGCACCAGAACGGCCGCTGCCCGACGATTCGGGGACGGCACGGAGAACCACCGTGAAACCTAAGGATCCCTCCGATCCTCGGCCATCGACAGCTGTCACGCATCCGTGCCCGAGATCTCAGACAGATGTATGAAGGCCTCTCGGAAATGCGGGAGAATGCCCGGGTGACGTCCGAATACAAGGGTGATTACCAGGAGCTGGTGGACGAGATCTCGGAGCTGCTGGACGCCCCGGCGACCCTGGAGAACCGCAACTTCGAGCTGATCGCCTTCGGGGCCTACGACAGCGAGGGCGACCTCGATCCCTCGGCGCTGGACCCGGTGCGTACCCGCTCGATCCTGACCCGGCGTTCCACGGCGGCGGTCCGGACCTGGTTCGAGGGCTTCGGCATCACCCGGGCCACCGGCCCGGTCCGTATCCCGCCCACTCCCGAAGCGGGGGTCTACCGGGGACGCATCTGCCTTCCCGTACGCCATCGGGGTGTCGTTCTCGGTTACGTCTGGCTCCTGGACGACGATCCGGGCCCGAGCGAGCGACAGCTGGCGGCGGCGATGGCGGTCACCGGACGGATCGGCGCGCTGCTCGCGGACGAGGCCGCGGCCGGCGCGGACCTCACCCGGGAACTGCGGGCGGTGCTGACGGCCGAGGGGGGCTGGCAGCACGACATGGCGGTGGCCGAGCTGCGCACCGCTCTCGGCAACCGCGCCGACGGTCCCCACACGGTGGTGTGCGTGGCCCCCTGGCCCTCGGCCGACCCCGACGACGCGCCCTCCGTGCGTACGCTGCCGGGCGCGACGACGTTGTGCACGGTTCCGTGGGGCACGGCGGCCCAGTCGCTGGCACTGCTGGTACGGCTGCGGTCGACGGAGACGGTGACGCCGGCGGTGTCGGCGGCGGGACGGTTGCTGGAGCGGGTGGGCGGCAGGCCGGGTTCCGTCGCCGCCGGGGTCGCCGCCCCGCGGCTGGGACTCGCCGAGCTGGGGACGGCCTGGCAGGAGGCGACCGGGACGGCGCTGGCCGCGCTGGCGGAGCCGCGGTTCGGCCCGGTCGCCGAGTGGGCGCGGATCGGCCCGTACCGGCTGCTGACCTCTCTCCCGCGACAGGCGGCTCACGACTTTGCCGTGGCCCCGCTGCTCACCCCGGCCCACCAGGAACTGGCCCGCACCGCCGAGGCCTATCTCGACTGCGCCGGCCAGGCGGGCCGCACGGCAGCCCTGCTGGGCATCCACCGGCAGACCCTCTACTACCGACTGTCGCGTGTGGAACAGCTGACGGGCCTGGACCTGGACGACGGGGAGGACCGGCTGCTGCTCCACATGGCCCTGAAGAGGGCGCGCCTGTAGAACCGCTCCGCCGTACGGCACTTCGCGGACCGGGGGGTCGTGCTGCGGGACGAGCGGGTCACGTCCGCGTGGCGGCCTCGACGATCTGCCGCAGGCCCTCGGTGAGTGTGTCCCCGTCAGGTGCGGTCTTCGGGTCGAAGGTCCACTGCGAGATGAGCCCCGACATCAGGGTCATGTAGAAACGGCCGAGGGTGTCGGCCGTCTCGTCCGACACCTCCCCCTCCGGCACGCCCATGAGCAGCGAGACCAGGCCCCGGCCGCCCTCGAGCTGTGCGCGGCTCAACTGGTCGCGCACCTCGGGCAGCTGGTCGCCCATCGCCATGATCTCCATACTGAGCCGCCACATCGAGCCGGGCTCACGCATGGAGTCGACGATGTTCGAGAACACCTCCCGGAACCGCTCCAGGGAACCGGGCGCACCGTCGATGCCGGCATCCTCCTCACCCTCGAAGGACACCTCCTCCACCAGGGCGATGTAGGCCTGCCCGAGCAGCGCGTCCTTCGACCCGTAGTGGTAGCCGATCGAGGCCAGGTTGGTCCCGGACTCCTTCACGATGTCGCGCGCGGTGGTGCGCGCGAACCCCTTCTCCAGCAGGCAGCGCTTCGCGCCCTCGAGCAGATCCTCGCGATGTCCCATGCCCACCAGCCTACCGGGGATCCATACGACCGTCCTAGACGCATGAATTATACAAGCGTTCTAGACAAGCGTTTAAGACGCCCGTACAGTCATCGGCATGACGAACTCGACGCGCACCACCACAACCCCGGCCGGCCGCGCCGGCCGCCGTGAATGGACCGCACTCGGCGTGCTGATGCTCCCGCTGCTGCTGGTCTCGATGGACGTCTCGGTCCTCTACTTCGCGATTCCCGCGATCAGCGCGGACCTGGAGCCGAGCGGCACGCAGCAGCTGTGGATCTTCGACATCTACGCGTTCGTCCTGGCCGGCCTGCTGATGACGATGGGCTCGCTGGGCGACCGCATCGGCCGCCGCAAGCTCCTCCTGATCGGCGCCGCCGCCTTCGGCACCGCCTCACTGATCGCGGCCTACGCCAACAGCGCCGAGACCCTGATCGCGGCCCGAGCGGTGCTCGGCATCGGCGGTGCGACCCTGATGCCGTCGACGATGGCGCTGATCCGCACGATGTTCACCGACTCCGCGCAACGCGCGAAGGCGATCGGGATGTGGTCCGGCGTGATGACGGCCGGCATCGCGCTCGGCTCGGTGATGAGCGGTGTCCTGGTCCAGTACTTCTGGTGGGGCTCGGTCTTCCTGGTCAACCTGCCCGCGATGGCACTGCTGCTGGCCCTCGGCCCGTTCCTGCTCCCCGAGTCCAAGGACCCGAACCCCGGCCGCTTCGACTGGCTGAGCGTCCCGCTGTCGATGGCCGCCGTGCTCCCCGTCGTCTACGGCCTGAAGGAGATCCCGTCCGAGGGCTGGCACACCGGGTACGTCGTCTCGATCACCGTCGGCCTGCTCTTCGCGGCGCTCTTCGTCCACCGCCAGCGCACCGCGGCCTCCCCGATGATCTCCCCGGCGCTGTTCCGCGGCCGCGGCTTCGCGCCCTCCGTCGTCCTCAACCTCATCGCCTCGTTCGCCATGCTGGGCTCGGCGTTCTTCACCACGCAGTACCTGCAGTCGGTGCTCGACAAGAGCGCGATGGAGGCGGCCCTGTGGGCGCTGCTCCCCTCGGTACCGATCGGCATGGCGGCCCCGCTGGCGACCGCACTGGTCCAGAAGGGCGTCAACCGCGCGTACGTCGTCACCGCCGGATTCGCCATCGGCGCCTGCGGCTACGCACTGCTGAGCCTCGCCGGCACGGACTCACTGTGGCTGGTGCTGGTCGCGTGCGGTGTCCTCGCCTCCGGGATCGTCATGGTCATCTCCCAGATCACCGACCTCGCGATGAGCAGCGCCCCGGTGGAGCGTGCGGGCTCGGCGTCCTCCCTGATGGAGACCGGCGCGGAGTTCGGCGGCGCGCTGGGGATGGCGGTCCTCGGCTCCATCGGCACGGCGGTCTACCGCCACGACATCCCGGCCTCGGCCCCGTCCGCAGCCCACGAAACCCTCGGCGGCGCGCTGGCGATCGCCGGTCAGCTGCCGGGGCGCACGGGTGACGCCCTGGCAACAGCCGCCCGGGAGGCGTTCACCAGCGGGATGCAGGCAGCGGCGATCGCGGGGACAGTACTGCTGGTGGGGGCGGCGGCGCTGGCGGCACGGGCGCTGCGGAGTATCCACGTCGACGACAAGTAAGGGCACATGCGAACGCCGGACGGGCTGACTCACGTCAGCCCGTCCGGCGTTCGAGCATGCGGCCGTTCAGGCCGAAGCGGGGGCCTGGGGGCGGCAGCCCCCAGGCGACGGCAGCCTCAGACGAGGTTGACCGATCGAGCCGACGTCGCGCCGATCTCCGCCGCGACCTCACCGAGCACCCCGGAGGACACCGTGTCGTCCACGGTCAGCACCGCCAGCGCCTCGCCACCGGCCACCGCACGGGAGACCTGCATGCCGGCGATGTTGATCCCGGCCTCGCCGAGGATGCGGCCGACCGTGCCGACGACGCCCGGACGGTCCTCGTAGCGCAGCACCACCATGTGGTCGGCGAGCGCGAGGTCGACGTCGTACTCGCCGACCGCGACGATCTTCTGGAGGTGCTTCGGGCCGGCCAGCGTGCCGGAGACCGAGACCTCCTCGCCGTTGCCGAGCGTGCCGCGCACGGTGACGACGTTGCGGTGGTCGGGCGACTCGGAGCTGGTGGTCAGCCGCACCTCGACACCGCGCTCCTGGGCGAACAGCGGGGCGTTCACGTAGGAGACCGTCTCGTCGACGACGTCCTCGAAGACGCCCTTGAGCGCCGACAGCTCCAGCACCTTCACGTCGTGCTGGGTGATCTCGCCGTACACCTCGACGTCGAGACGGACCGCGACCTCACCGGCGAGCGCGGTGAAGATGCGGCCGAGGCGCTCGGCGAGCGGCAGACCCGGCTTGACGTCCTCGGCGATGACACCGCCCTGGACGTTCACCGCGTCCGGCACGAGCTCTCCGGCGAGGGCGAGACGCACGGACCGGGCGACCGCGATGCCCGCCTTCTCCTGCGCCTCGTCGGTCGACGCGCCGAGGTGCGGGGTGGCCACGACCTGGTCGAACTCGAACAGCGGGGAGTCCGTGCAGGGCTCCTTCGCGTACACGTCGAGACCGGCACCGGCGACCCGGCCCTCCTTGAGGGCGGAGTACAGCGCCTCCTCGTCGACGATGCCACCGCGCGCGGCGTTGACGATGCGCACGCTCGGCTTGACCTTGCGCAGCGCCTCATCGCCGATCAGACCGACCGTCTCTGGGGTCTTGGGCAGGTGGACGGTGATGAAGTCGGCGACCTCGAGCAGCTCGTCCAGCGACAGGACCTTGACGCCCATCTGGGCGGCGCGCGCGGGCTGCACGTAGGGGTCGTAGGCGACGACCTTCATGCCGAAGCCGGACATGCGCTGGGCGACGAGAGCGCCGATCCGCCCCAGACCCACGACACCCAGGGTCTTCTCGGCGAGCTCGACGCCCGTGTACTTGCTGCGCTTCCACTCGCCGTTCTTCAGCGCGGCGTTGGCCTGCGGAATGTGGCGTGCGGTGGCGAGGATGAGACCGCAGGCCAGCTCGGCGGCGGTCACGATGTTCGAGGTGGGGGCGTTGACGACCATCACGCCGGCCTTGGTGGCGGCGGAGACGTCGACGTTGTCCAGGCCGACGCCGGCTCGTGCGACGACCTTCAGCTTCTTCGCGGCGGCGATCGCCTCGGCGTCGACCTTGGTGGCCGAGCGGATCAGGATCGCGTCGACGTCGGCGATGGCCGGGAGCAGTTCGGCTCGGTCCGCTCCGTTGCAGTGCCGGATCTCGAAGTCCGGGCCAAGCGCCTCCACGGTCGCGGGCGACAGCTCTTCAGCGATGAGTACGACAGGTTTCGAGCTCACGTGAGTCCTCACAAGTCCAATGCGTGCGGACGGCCGTCCCGACGGCCGCAGGCGGAGGAGGGTACTGGCCGCGTGGAAGACGCACGACGCTGTGGGCCTGACGCGTATGTAGTGCAGAAGTCTAGTGGCGCGGCGCGAGTCCTCTTGCGCCTCTGCGGAAGGATCACCCGTCCGTGGCTGGACGGGTTGGACAACAGCCTATTCCCTGGTGTTACCCGTGGTTTGCCGAAGGGGCCGGAGCGTCCTGCCCCGGCCCCTCGGCCAGGAGGCTTACGCCTCCTCGTCGACCCAGCTCATCAGCTTGCGCAGCTGCTTGCCGGTGGTCTCCAGCAGGTGCTCGGAGTCCTGCGTCTTGTACTCGTTGTACTTCTTCAGACCGCCGTGGTACTCGTCCATCCAGTTGCTGGCGAACGTGCCGTCCTGGATCTCGGCGAGGACCTTCTTCATCTCGGCCTTGGTGGCGTCGGTGATGATGCGCGGGCCCGTGACGTAGTCGCCCCACTCGGCGGTCTCGGAGATCGACCAGCGCATCTTCTCCAGGCCGCCCTCGTACATGAGGTCCACGATCAGCTTCAGCTCGTGCAGGCACTCGAAGTAGGCGATCTCCGGCTGGTAGCCAGCCTCGACCAGGGTCTCGAAACCGGCCTTGACCAGGGCGGAGGTGCCACCGCACAGGACGGCCTGCTCACCGAACAGGTCGGTCTCGGTCTCCTCGGTGAACGTCGTCTTGATGACGCCGGCGCGCGTGCCACCGATGCCCTTCGCGTACGACAGCGCCAGCGGGAACGCGTTGCCGGTGGCGTCCTGCTCGACTCCGGCGATCGCCGGGACGCCACGGCCCTCCACGTACTGACGGCGGACCAGGTGGCCCGGGCCCTTCGGGGCGACCAGGGCGACGTCGACACCGGCCGGGGGCTTGATGAAGCCGAAGCGGATGTTGAAGCCGTGGGCGAAGAACAGCGCGTCGCCGTCCTCCAGGTTCGGGGCGATGGACTCCTCGTAGACCTGGGCCTGGATCGGGTCCGGGATGAGGATCATGATGACGTCGGCCTCGGCGGCGGCCTCCGCCGGGGACACCACGCGCAGGCCCTCCTCCTCGGCCTTCGCCTTGGACTTGGAGCCCTCGTGCAGACCCACCCGGACGTCGACACCCGAGTCACGCAGCGACAGGGCGTGCGCGTGGCCCTGGCTGCCGTATCCGATGACCGCGACCTTGCGGCCCTGGATGATGGACAGGTCGGCGTCAGCGTCGTAGAACAGCTCGGCCACTTTGGGTTCTCTCCTTGGTGTGCAGGTGTGCTTCCCACCGTATGACGGTGGGGGGAAAGGAAGTTTTGGGATCTCGGTATACGGGCGGCCGACGACCGCCGGCCGCCCCTACCCAGACTTACGCAGATCGGTCCAGCGCGCGCAGCGACCGGTCCGTGATCGAACGGGCACCGCGGCCGATCGCGATCGTGCCGGACTGGACGAGCTCCTTGATGCCGTACGGCTCCAGCATCTTGAGCATGGCCGACAGCTTGTCGCTGCTGCCGGTGGCCTCGATGGTGACGGCCTCCGGGGAGACGTCGACGGTCTTGGCGCGGAACAGCTGGACGATCTCGACGATCTGGGAGCGCGTCTCGTTGTCGGCGCGCACCTTCACCAGAACGAGTTCGCGCTGAACGGCCGAACCCGGCTCCAGCTCGACGATCTTCAACACGTTGACGAGCTTGTTGAGCTGCTTCGTGACCTGCTCGAGCGGCAGGTCCTCGACCTGCACCACGATGGTGATACGGGAGATGTCGGGGTGCTCGGTGACGCCGACGGCGAGCGAGTCGATGTTGAAGCCGCGGCGGGAGAACAGCGCGGCGATCCGGGCGAGGATGCCGGGCGTGTTCTCGACCAGGACGGAGAGCGTGTGCTTGGACATTTCTGTGTGGTCTCTCTCGCTCAGTCGTCTTCGTTGTCGCCGAAGTCCGGGCGGACGTCCCGGGCGGCCATGATCTCGTCGTTGGAGGTACCGGCGGCGACCATCGGCCACACCATCGCGTCCTCGTGGACGATGAAGTCCACGACGACCGGGCGGTCGTTGATCGAGTTCGCCTCCTCGATGACCTTGTCGAGGTCCTCCGGGGACTCACAGCGGATCGCGTAGCAGCCCATCGCCTCCGACAGCTTCACGAAGTCGGGGACGCGGGTGCCGGCACTCGGCTCCTTGCCGGTTGCCCCGGGGCCGGAGTGCAGCACGGTGTTGGAGTAGCGCTGGTTGTAGAAGAGGGTCTGCCACTGCCGGACCATCCCCAGGGCGCCGTTGTTGATGATGGCGACCTTGATCGGGATGTTGTTCAGGGCGCAGGTCGTGAGCTCCTGATTGGTCATCTGGAAGCAGCCGTCGCCGTCGATCGCCCAGACGGCCTGCTCCGGCCGGCCGGCCTTGGCGCCCATCGCGGCCGGGACCGCGTAGCCCATCGTGCCGGCACCGCCGGAGTTCAGCCAGGTCGCGGGCTTCTCGTACTCGATGTAGTGCGCGGCCCACATCTGGTGCTGGCCCACGCCCGCCGCGAAGATCGTGCCCTCCGGAGCGAGCTGACCGATGCGCTGGATGACCTGCTGCGGGGAGAGCGAGCCGTCCTCGGGCTGGTCATAGCCGAGCGGGTAGTTCTCCCGCCAGCGGTTGAGGTCCTTCCACCACGCGGTGTAGTCGCCCTTCTGGCCCTCGCTGTGCTCTTTCTGCACCGCCTGGACCAGGTCCGCGATGACCTCGCGGGCGTCACCGACGATCGGCACGTCGGCGGCGCGGTTCTTGCCGATCTCGGCCGGGTCGACGTCGGCGTGGACGATCTTGGCGTGCGGGGCGAAGCTGTCCAGCTTGCCGGTGACACGGTCGTCGAAGCGGGCTCCGAGGGCGACGATCAGGTCGGCCTTCTGCAGCGCGGTGACGGCGGTGACCGCACCGTGCATGCCCGGCATTCCCACGTGCAGCGGGTGGCTGTCGGGGAACGCGCCGAGCGCCATCAGGGTGGTGGTGACGGGCGCTCCGGTGAGTTCGGCGAGGACCTTCAGCTCGGCGGTGGCGTGTGCCTTCAGCACCCCGCCGCCGACGTAGAGGACAGGCCGCTTGGCGCTGGTGATCAGCTTGGCCGCCTCGCGGATCTGCTTGGCGTGCGGCTTGGTCACCGGACGGTAGCCGGGCAGGTCCATCACCGGCGGCCAGGAGAACGTGGTCTGCGCCTGCAGGGCGTCCTTGGCGATGTCGACCAGGACGGGACCCGGCCGGCCGGTGGAGGCGATGTGGAACGCCTGCGCGATGACCCGCGGGATGTCCTCGGCCTTGGTCACCAGGAAGTTGTGCTTGGTGATCGGCATCGTGATGCCGACGATGTCCGCCTCCTGGAAGGCGTCCGTGCCGATCGCCTTGGAGGCGACCTGGCCGGTGATCGCGACCAGCGGCACCGAGTCCATGTGGGCGTCCGCGATCGGCGTCACCAGGTTGGTCGCACCCGGGCCCGAAGTGGCCATGCACACGCCCACCTTGCCGGTGGCCTGTGCATAACCCGTGGCCGCGTGGCCGGCGCCCTGCTCGTGCCGGACCAGGACGTGACGCACCCGGGTCGAGTCCATCAACGGGTCGTAGGCGGGAAGGATCGCACCGCCGGGAATGCCGAATACCGTGTCGGCCCCGACCTCCTCGAGAGAGCGGATGAGGGACTTCGCACCCGTGACGTGCTCGACGGGCGCGGACTGCTGTCCTCCGGATCGGGGCCGCGGCTGCGGATGGTGGGCCCCGGTGGCCTGCTCGGTCATCGGCATTCTCTTCTCGATGCTGAGGGTTTTTGCGAAGTTCGTGCGGTGTGCGGCGGTTGTCCGCCAGGTGCCTGTGCAACAAAAAACCCCTCGTGCCGAAAGGCAAGCGAGGGGAGCGCGCCGGTGAGGTCGCTGGGGATTCCGGATCCTCCTCCGGTGGGTCCCAGCTCAGCCGACGCGCTGTCCAAGTACGAGAATTCGGGTGCGCATGGCACTGACCCTCCCCCCGGCACGCACCCAGTGTCAAGTGGGTGGGACGGGAGTCTCATTATGTGAGCGGAGGGCCGTTCCGCCTCCGAGGACAGCGGGCACACCACCTGTGTACACCCCCGCACCGCCGCCCGCGAACGCCGGTTCGGCCGGTCCGTGCGGCACCGGAAAGCGGCCGGAGCCGAGCGCCCGGCGCAGCCGGTGCTCATCCAGCGGGCCGGAGAACGCCATGCCCTGGCCATGGGTGCAGCCCATCGCGCGCAGGGCGACCACCTGCTCCGGCAGGTCCACACCGTCGGCCACGGACTGCAGCCCGAGGTCGTTGGCGATACGCAGCAGCCCACTGGTGATCTTGTGCAGCCGCGCGGACTCCACGACCCCTTCGACGAGCGAACGGTCGAGCTTCAGTACGTCGACAGGCAGCCTCCTGAGCGCCGTGATGGCCGCATAGCCGCTGCCGAAGCCGTCCAGGGCGATCCGGACGCCGAGCCGCCGCAGGGCGCCCAGGCGGCGCTCCAGCTCGTCCAGCGACACCCTGGGCTCGGCGTCGGCCAGCTCTATCACCAGAGATCCCGACGGCAGCCCGTGCCGGGTCAGCAGGGCCTCCACGGAGCCGAGCGGCATCGGCCGGTCGAGGAGCCGGCGGGCGCCCACCCGTACGACAACGGGCACGGCCAGGCCGGTCGCGGCGCGCTCGGCGGCCTGTTCGACGGCCTCCTCCAGCACCCAGCGGCCCAGCTCGGCGGTCTTGTCGCTGTCCTCCGCCACCCGCAGGAACTCGGCGGGCGTGAAGAGCACGCCCTGGGAGGAGCGCCAGCGGGCCTGGGCGGTGACCGAGGTGATCCGTCCGTCCTCCAGGCAGACCACGGGCTGGTGCAGCAGCGCGAACTCGCCGTCGTGCAGCGCGGCACGCAGCCGTGTGGCCAGCTCCGCCTTGCGTACGACGTCCTGCTGCATCTGTGGCTTGTACAGCTCGACCCGGCCCTTGCCGCCCGCCTTGGCGCGGTACATGGCGAGGTCGGCGTTGCGCAGCAGCTCGCCCGCGCCCAGGCCCGGTTCGGCGAAGGCGACGCCGATGGACGCGGCGACCCGGACGTCGTTGCCGTCGATCACGTACGGCTGCGAGAGCGTGACCCTGAGGCGGTCGGCGAGCTCCAGGATGTTGCCTTCGCGAGCGGTACGGTCACGGCTGCCGTCGCCGACGATCAGGGCCGCGAACTCGTCGCCGCCCAGCCGGGACGCCGTGTCCCCGTGCCGGACCGCGTCCTGGAGTCTGCGGGCGGCCTGGACGAGCAGCTCGTCCCCGGCCTGGTGCCCGATCGTGTCGTTGACGGCCTTGAAGCCGTCCAGGTCGATGAAGAGAACGGCCGTGCCCCGGAGGGCGGCCCCCCGGTCGGAGGAACGACGGCCGGACAGCGCCTGCTGCACCCGCTTGGTGAACAGCGCGCGATTGGGCAGGTCGGTGAGCGGGTCGTGCTCGGCGTTGTGCTGGAGCTGGGCCTGCAGCCGCACCCGCTCGGTCACGTCCCGGCTGTTGAAGATCAGTCCGCCCTGGTGACGATTGACGGTGGACTCGACGTTCAGCCAGCCGCCGACGCCGGACCTGAAGCGGCACTCGATGCGGGTGGTGGGTTCCTCGAGGGGGCTGGCGGCGAGGAAGCGGCGCACTTCGTGCACCACACAGCCCAGATCCTGCGGGTGGATGAGACCGGCCAGTTCGGTTCCGACGAGATCCTCCGCGGGCCGTCCATAGACCCCGGCGGCGGCCGGGGAGACGTACCGGAGGATGCCGTTGGGCGCGGCGATCATGATGACGTCGCTGGAGCCTTGCACCAGGGAGCGGAAGTGGTTCTCCTTCTGCGCCAGCTCCTGGGTGAGGGTGATGTTGTCGAGCAGCATGATGCCCTGGCGCACCACGAGGGCGAGCACGACCGTGCCGCCGGTGAGGAGCACCACGCGGTCGACACTGTGTCCGTTGAGAACGTTGTAGAGGATGCCCAGGGGACAGACGGCGGCGGCGAGGTAGGGCGTGAGGGCGCCCAGCGAGCCGGTGATGGGCCGGGTGGTCGGATACCGGCTGCGGTCGCCTTCCTGTGGCGGACCCTGTGGCGGCCCGGGGTGGTGGCCGCCGGCGCGCTGCCCGGGCAGATGCTCGCGCACCACGCGCGTGTGCCCTTCGTCGCCCGTCGGCCCCTGCCGCCGGGAGGCGGCCCAGGGGGCGTACGCGAGGAGCAGCGAGCCGGCGAACCAGCCGGCGTCCAGCAGCTGGCCCGAGTGGTAGTCGTTGTGCAGCAGCGGCGAGGTGAACAGGGCGTCGCACATCACGGTCAGGGCGAGCGCGCAGATCGCGGTGTTGACCGCGGCGCGGTTGACCGCCGAACGCCGGAAGTGCAATGCGAGCACCATGCTGACCAGGGCGATGTCGAGCAGCGGGTACGCCAGCGACAGTGCGGTGTGCGCCACGCTCGGCCCGTCGAACTTCGCGGCCTGGGCGAGCGCGAGACTCCAGGACAGCGTGAGCAGCGAGCCGCCGATCAACCAGGCGTCCAGCGCCAGGCAGACCCAGCCCGCCTTCGTCACGGGCCGCTTGGCCAGCACCAGCAGCCCCACGATCGCGGGCGGCGCGAAGCACAGGAAGAACAGGTCGGCGTAGCTGGGGCTGGGCACGGGCCGCTCCAGGACGACCTCGTACCACCCCCACACGCCGTTGCCCAGGGCCGCCATCGCCGAGGAGAGGGTGAACAGCAGCCAGGCGGATCGAAAGCGGACGCGGCGGGTGTGCGCGTAGAGGTAGCACGACACGGCGGCGGTGGCCGCCGCGGCGCTCAGCCCGAAATCGCCCATGATCAGGGCGACTTCGCTCGAGCCCCAGCCGAACGCGGAACCGACGGCGTATCCCGCGCACACCAGGGCCAGTACGAGTTGGGGGACCAGGCTCGATCCGCCGCCGGAGACCGGCCGGCGGAACAGCGGCGCCTGCGACGGAGGCTGTGCCCGCAGCGCTCCGTCGAGGGTGGTCACGGAAGGCGGTGGCGAGCTCACCGGGCCCTCCCGGTCCGCGCCGTTCCCGCGTCCCGCGGGTCCAGGTGCGCTGGGTGCGCGTGCCTTCGGCGGCAGCTGTGCCTGCGGTGATGATGGCCGTGATGACCGCCGTGATGACCGTGTCTGCGCGCGGCCGCGCGCCAGGGCCGCCGCCGGTGGCCCCGACGCGTCGGGTCGTTCGTCCATAGGCCGTGCATCGCCCGTCGCCCCCCTCACAAGTCTGAAATGTCCATCCCCGACGCCGAATGGTGCGCGGCGCAGCCCCTTTCGGGACGATACACCAGTCTCGTCACTCAGGGACATAGTGTCTCTACGCTCCGTGACCGTCGAGCACGCATTGCGTCCGGAAGACTGCGGAGGGTACTCGAATCGGATTACACGTCTGTTGCGCTCGTCGTACGGACCACGTGGCGCAGCGGCTCCCGGTTCACGAAACGCCCCAACTGGTCCACCAGCAGCCGCTTTGCGCGCGGCAGGAACGCGGACGTCGGACCGCCGACATGCGGGCTGATCAGCAGGCCCGGCGCGTGCCACAACGGGTGCCCCTGGGGCAGCGGTTCGGGGTCCACGACGTCCAGGGCTGCGGTGATGCGGCCGCTCTCCAGCTCGGCGAGCAGGGCCTTGGTGTCGACGACGGGCCCGCGAGCGACGTTGACCAGCAGCGCGCCGTCCTTCATGCGTGCCAGGAAGCCGCCGTCGACGAGGCCGCGGGTGCTGTCCGTCAGGGGCGTGGCGAGGATGACGACGTCCGCCTCCGGGAGCAGGGAGGCCAGTTCGGTGAGCGGATGCACTGGACCGCGCGCTGTGGTGCGCTCGGAGCGCGCGACGCGCGCCACCCGCGCTACCTCGAACGGAACGAGCCGGTCCTCGATGGCCTCGCCGATGGCCCCGTAGCCGACGATGAGGACGGTCTTGTCGGCGAGCGCCGGCCGGAACCCACCGAGCCACTGGCCCTTGTCCTGGGCCCGTACGAAGTCGGGGATGCCCCGCAGCGAGGCGAGGATCAGGGCCAACGTGAGCTCGGCGGTGCTCGCGTCGTGCACACCGCGCGCGTTGCACAACCGCACCCCGGGGCGCAGGTACTTGAGGCCGGGCTCCACGTTGTCGGTGCCGGCGGACAGCGTCTGGACCACTTCCACGGAGGTCATCTCCGGCAGAGGGCGTAGGCCGACCTCGCCGGGTTTCATGTACGGCACGACGTAGAAGGCGCAGTCGGCCGGGTCCGCGGGAAACTCCGGGCCACCGTCCCAGTACAGGTAGTTGGGGCCCTGCGGAAGCCCCTCGATCTCGTCCGGCGGGATGGGAAGCCACACGTCAGTACTCATGGTCAGGAGGCTATGTCAGGGCGGCGGAGAGGCAGAGGTTAGGTTGGGGGGCAGGAGAGGGAGGTTCACGAGCAGGTGGAGCGCAGGACGATCGGCGCGGGGGCGCTCGCGATGGGGGCCGTCGGACTCGGGTGCATGCCGATGAGCTGGGCGTACAGCGGGTCGCGGCAGCGGGGCGACGAGTCTCTCAGGGCGGTGCACCGGGCCCTGGACCTGGGCTCGACGCTGCTGGACACCGCCGACATGTACGGCCCGTTCACCAACGAACTCCTGGTGGGGCGGGCGTTGAAGGAGCGGCGCGAGGACGCGTTCGTGTCCACGAAGGTCGGCCTGCTGGTGGGCGAGCAGCACATCGTGGCCAACGGGCGCCCCGGTTATGTGAAGCGGGCGTGCGACGCCTCGCTGCGGCGCCTCCAGACGGACGTGATCGACCTCTACCAGCTGCACCGGGCCGACCCCGAGGTCCCTGTCGAGGAGACCTGGGGCGCGATGGCGGAGCTCGTGCGGGCCGGGAAGGTACGGGCGCTCGGGCTGTGCGCGGTGGGCGCGCGGGGCGGCCGACGGTCCGGGGCTCGGCTGCACGACGCGACGATCCGGCAGCTGCAGCGGGTGCAGCAGGTCTTCCCCGTGAGCGCGGTGGAGGCCGAGCTGTCGGTGTGGTCGCCGGAGGCCCTGGAAGCCCTGCTGCCGTGGTGCGAGGCGCGCGGCGTCGGCTTCCTGGCGGCGATGCCCCTCGGCAACGGCTTCCTGACCGGCACGCTGACACCCGGCGAGGGCTTCGAACCGGACGACATGCGGGCCCGCCACCCCCGCTTCACCGCCGAGATGATGGCGGCGAACCAGCCGATCATCGCCGGCCTGCGCCGGGTGGCCCGACGGCACGGCGAGGACGTCACGGCGGCCCAGGTGGCCCTGGCCTGGGTCCTGGCCCAGGGCCGCCACGTGGTCCCGGTGCCGGGGACCAAGCACGAGCGCTGGGTGGCGGAGAACGCGGCAGCGGCAGGACTGCACCTGACGGCGCAGGACCTGACGGAGGTGGCGGAGCTGCCGGGGGCGGTGGGGTCCTGGGACTGAGCGGTCCTTGGGCCGAGGGGCCTCGGGACTGAGCGGTCCTTGGACTGAGGGGTGTGCGGACGGACGGACCCAGTGCTCACGGACTCGTTCCCGCATCGGTCGCCTTGATCGGGAACCCGTGAGGCGCGAGCGGTGTATGACAAGTAGAACCCGCCGCGTCGAAGGGACCATGATCGTGCAACGTCGAGCTGTGACGGCCGTGTTGGCCGCGGGCGCGCTTCTGTGGACGGCCGGCTGCTCCTCGGGCGGCGGAGGCTCACCGAGCGGCGAAGGAAGCACGTCACCAAGTCGTACGAGCGCCCAGTCCTCCCCTTCGACGCAGGCGACTGAGGCGACCCCACCCGCCAAGGGCTCGGTGAAGGTGGTGCGCACGGTCACCGAGGACCTGAAGACCCCCTGGGGCCTGGCCCCGCTCGCCGACGGCGGTCTGCTCGTCTCCTCCCGGGACGAGGGGACGATCACCCGGGTCGACGAGCAGACCGGCAGGAAGACGGAGTTGGGCGAGGTGCCGGGGGTGTCCCCGGCCGGCGAGGGCGGCCTCCTGGGCATCGCACTCTCCCCGGACTACGCCTCGGACCACATGATCTACGCGTACTTCACCTCCGCCTCGGACAACCGCATCGTCCGGATGCTGTACGACGACAAGAAGCCCGCAGGCGAGCAGTTGGGCGCGCCCGACACCGTCTTCAAGGGCATTCCCAAGGGCGTGATCCACAACGGCGGCCGGATCGCCTTCGGCCCGGACAGGTTGCTCTACGTCGGCACGGGCGAGAGCGGTGACGGCAGCCTGTCCCAGGACAAGAAGTCCCTGGGTGGCAAGATCCTCCGCCTGACCCCGGAGGGCGCACCGGCGCCGGGGAACCCGTTCCCCGACTCCCCGGTGTACTCGTACGGTCACCGGAACGTCCAGGGCCTGGCCTGGGATTCCAAACAGCGCCTGTTCGCCTCGGAGTTCGGCCAGAACACCTGGGACGAGCTGAACGCGATCAAGCCGGGCGACGACTACGGCTGGCCGAATGCCGAGGGCAAGTCGTCCGACCCGAAGTACCGCAACCCGATAGCCCAGTGGCGCACGGACGACGCCTCCCCCAGCGGCATCGCCTATGCCGAGGGCTCGATCTGGATGGCGGGCCTGAAGGGACAGCGCCTGTGGCGCATCCCGCTGAAGGGCACGGAGGCATCGGCGGCCCCGCAGGCATTCCTCACCGGCGAGTACGGCCGCCTGCGCACCGTGGTGTCGGCGGGCGGCGACAAGCTGTGGCTGGTCACGAGCAACACGGACGGCCGAGGGCACCCGAAGCAGGGCGACGACCGGATCCTGGAACTGGAGGTGAGCTGAGCACGGCGCTCACCCCTCCGCATCGGAGTCGGACTCCCCGGACTCGCCCGACTCGCCGGACTCCTCTACGGCCGACGGCCGGGGCGGGCGTACGACAACCTTCCCGGACGCCAGATCTATCGGCCCGCGTCCGGGGTCGCTGTCCCCGGTGTCCTCCCGGGTCAGCTCCAGCCGGTTCTGCTCGTCGCGGGTGTGTTTGCGGCCTGGTGCGAAGAGTTCCTCGAAGGCGTTGAACACAGGTCCTCCTCCTGCCGGTCCCCTACAGCGTACGGTCCATGTCCGCCGTCCCGGAGGCGGGCTGCTCGGGCGGGAACAGTCCCGTCCGATGCGCCACCGCCGCCGCCTCCCCCCTTCCCGAGACGCCGAGCTTGCCCAGGATGTTGGAGACGTGGACGCTGGCCGTCTTCGGGGAGATGAAGAGCTCCTCGGCTATCTGGCGATTGGTGCGGCCGAGGGAGACCAGGCGCAGAACGTCGCGTTCCCGGCTGGTGAGACCGAGGGCTTCGGCGGGGTCGGTCGTCCCCTCCGGGGCGCGGGGCAGGGAGAGGCGGGCACGCCGGGCGAGCAGGGTGACGGCGTCGGCGAGGTTGCGGGCGCCGAGGCGTTCGGCGACGGCGTGGGCCAGGCGGAGCAGCTCGGTGGCGCGGGCGCGCTCGTCCTCGCCGCCGGTACCGAGGAGGGCCTCGGCGAGCCGGTGCCGGATGCGGGCGAGGTCGTAGGGGCGCTCCAGGGGTTCGAAGGCGGTGACCACCTCCGACCAGGTGTCGGCGGTGTCCCGGCCCTCGGCTCGGTGCAGTTCGGCGCGGACCCACTTCTCGTGGGCGAGCCAGACAGGTGCGTCCGTGGTGAGGTTCTTGACCGACTCCAGGATGCGCTCCAGGACCTGCCGGCGACCCTGCTGCGCGGCGGGCAGGGTGCGGGCGTCGGCCTCGGCGATGGCGGCGGCCAGCAGCAGGGGCCAGGCGTAGCGCTGGGTGCCGGGTGAGAAGCCGGCGTCGAGGGTGCGCTCGAGCGTGGCGCGGGCGTCGAGGAGGCGGCCTTCGGCGGCGGTGACTCCGATGGTGACGCAGGCCAGCGGAATCGACTGCTGGGGTGTGGCGTCGCAGGAACCGAAGTGTACGTTCGCCGCGGCCAACCGGCGTCCGGCTTCGGACAGGTCGCCCCGGGACAGGGCGAGTTCGGCCAGACAGAGGGCTCCGGCGCTCTTCGGCCTGGTGTCCTGTCCGCGCCGTATCGCGTTCTGCGCCGTATCGGCGGCGGCGTCCCAGCGGCCGAGCGAGTACAGCGATTCGGAGAGGTTGCCCCACACCCAGCCCTCGGAGTCCACGAGGCCGAACTTCCGGGTGTAGTCGGCCCCCTCCTTGAGCAGCGAGACGGCTTCCTGGGAGCGGCCGACGGCCTCGAGCTTCGCGGGCAGGTTCACGTAGGCGCGGCCACCGACGTACGCGATACCGAGGTCGAGCGCCCGCTCCTTGACCTCGTACATCTGGGCGAGTCCGGCGTCGAGGTCGCCGGCGTCGACCATGAGGCCGCCGAGGGTGAGGCGGGCGTTCAGTTCGATCTCGCCGGCGCCCACCATGCGTGCGTACTCCACGGCGCGTTCGGCGGCCGAGAGGGCCTCGGGTCCGGGCTCGTGCGCCATCAGCCAGGCGGCCACGTTGCCCAGCACCTCGGCGTGCACCTCCGAGGGCGGCAGACCGCGCACGAGTTCCTGGGCGGTGGACAGTTCCGCCCAGCCGTCACCGCGGGCCAGTGCCTGCACCAGACGGGAGCGCTGGCCCCAGAACCAGGCGGTGCGCAGGGGATCGTCCTCGTCGTCCAGCAGGCGCAGCGCCCGCTTGGTGATCTTCAGGGCGCGTTCGCGTTCACCGCAGAAGCGGCCGGCGACAGCCGCCTCCGCCATCAGGTCGAGGAAACGCAGGGAGGACGGGGCTCCTCCCGGTTCGAGCGAAGTCGAGAACTTGGGGGAGGCGGGGTCGCAGTCGTAGGGAGGGTAGGCCGTCGTGTAGTCGAGGGGGCGCAGCCGGGCCCGTATGTCCTCGGGGGCGGCGTCCCACAGTTCCATCGCGCGTTCGAGCAGCCGCAGCTGCTCGCTGTAGGCGTGCCGGCGGCGGGCCGTGACGGAGGCGTCGAGGACGGCGGGCAGGGCCTTGGCCGGGTCGTGGGCGTGGTACCAGTAGCTGGCCAGGCGCATGACGCGCTCGGCGGCGGGGACGAGCGTCGGGTCGGTCTCCAGGGCCTCGGCGTAGCGGCGGTTGAGGCGGGAGCGTTCGCCGGGGAGCAGGTCGTCGCTGACGGCCTCGCGGACCAGGGAGTGCCGGAAGCGGTAGCCGTCGCCGGCCGGTGTGGCGAGCAGGATGTTGGCGTTCACGGCGGCGCGCAGCGCCTCGATGAGGTCGTCCTCGGTGAGCCGGGCGACGGCTGCGAGCAGCCGGTACTCGACGGTGGAGCCGCCCTCGGCGACGATCCGGGCGACGTTCTGGGCGCTCTCCGGCAGGCTCTCGACGCGGACCAGGAGCAGGTCGCGCAGGGAGTCGGTGAGGCCGGTGCGGCAGCCGACGCCGACGGCGACGGCGAGTTCCTCGACGAAGAAGGCGTTGCCGTCGGAACGTTCGAAGATGTCGTCGACCTGGGCGGGGTCCGGTTCGGTGGCGAGGATGCCGGCGATCTGACGGCCGACTTCCGCCCGGGTGAAGCGGGCGAGTTCGAGGCGGCGGACGGTGCGCAGCCGGTCGAGTTCGGCGAGCAGGGGCCTGAGCGGGTGGCGGCGGTGGACGTCGTCGGCGCGGTAGGTGGCGAGAACGACGAGGCGGCCGGTGCGCAGGGTGCGGAAGAGGTAGGCGAGGAGGTGGCGGGTCGAGGCGTCGGCCCAGTGCAGATCCTCCAGGGCGACGACGACGGTGCGGTCGGCGGCGACCCTCTCCAGCAGCCGTGCGGTGAGTTCGAAGAGGCGGCCCATGCCCTCCTCGTCGTGCCGCCCGGAGCCGCTCTCGCCGAGTTCCGGCAGCAGCCGGGCCAGTTCCTCCTCCTGCCCGGTGGCCGCGGCGGCCAGTGCGTCCGGCAGTTCGCGGCGCAGGGCGCGCAGGGCGGTGGAGAACGGAGCGAAGGGCAGCCCGTCGGCGCCGATCTCGACACAGCCGCCCAGCGCGACGACGGCCCCCCGGTGGCAGGCGGCCGTAGCGAACTCCTCGACGAGCCGGGTCTTGCCGACCCCGGCCTCACCGCCGATCAGCAACGCCTGCGGCTCGCCCGCGGCGGCACGGGCGAGCGCGTCGTCCAGCGCGCCCAGCTCCTCGGCACGCCCCACGAACACGGGACTGACGGACCTGTTCTCCACGGGGCCGAGCATCGCACAGTGGTCCGACAGCGCCCCAACGGTCGTGGGAAGAGCGAGAGCGGTCCCGGCCGGTGCCCCGCGATCCAGCGGGCCCTGCCGACGACCGACCCCCGTACCGCCGTCCGCCCGCGCCCCGCCGCCCCCGGCCGGGACAGCCCACTCGGCACACCCGACCGAAGCGGACCGACCGACCCCCGTACGACCGTCCCCTCGCGTCTCGATGTCCCCGGCCGGGGCATCCTGCCGCGGGCCGCCGTCCGCCGGCGCCCCGGCGCCGCTCACGCGGCGCGTGCCGGCCGGTGCCGGCGGGGGCGGTGGGTATGCGACTCGGTCTCCGTGGCCCGTTCGGCGGCTTCGCGGCGGGCGGCGCGGCGGCCTCGGACGACGGCGCGGGCCAGCCGCTCCTGCTCGGCCTGGCGGATCCGCTCGGCGGAACGCATCTGCTGGAGTTCGTACTCGAACATGGTGTCCCCTGTGAGGTGAGAGTCGGGCTGGTGTCATCGCTCGCTGCGATGTCTCAACCTTCGTCTCCCAGGGGAGTCCGCCACATCGGGAGAGTTCCACATCTTCCGCGGGCGGCGGGGCCTTAGACGTGCGTAAGGGGCCTTAGGGCTGCCGTAAGTGCCCTACGGCAGCCCTAAGACCCCTGGGGGACCTGCGGGGATGGCCCGCGGATCAGCTTGCGGGGGGCAGGCCGAGCAGGACGTCCGTGTACTTGAGGACAGCCAGGAGGAGGCCGATGACGCCCAGCGAGACACCGGCCCAGGCGACCGACTTGATCCACGGGGCCTGCGGCCTGCCGGGGGCTCCGAAGGCGGGCCGGGCGAGGACCACGACGCCGACGATCAACGCGGCCAGCGCGAACAGGCCGCCCCACAGCGCGGTGGTGTGCCAGGCGTCGCCGTAGACCTCCTTGATCTGCGTGGCGACGCTCGCCGTCGACGAGGTCTTGAGCTGGCCGACGAGCGTCTCGCGCGCGGCGGCCACGGTGGAGATCCAGCCGCCGGTGAGCGAGACGACACCGAGCCCGGCGGAGACCACGGCGCCAGCGCCCTGACCGACCCCGGAGGGGCCCTCCTCCTGCACGTCGGCGTCCGCCTCGAACAGCTCGTCGCCGTCCTCGGCCTCGGTCTCGGTCACCTCGTCCGGGGCGTCGTTCTTGGTGACGTTCACCTTCTCCTCGTCGGTCGTCGCCTCGGCGCCCGTCTCGGCACCGGTCTCGTCAACAGTCTTCGTTCCCATGCCTGCACCGTACGGACGGAGTCTGAGAGCGCCCTTAATGATCGTTGTGACCGGTACGCGCGCGTGCCTCGCGCCACTCGGGGGCGAGAACGGACCACACCTCGAGGTCGTGCCGTACGCCGAGCATGGCCCGCGCGGACGCGACGTCCGTCTCCTTCGACCCGAAGGCGATGAACTGCCCGATGAAGTCCCTGCCCCGGTCCAGATGAGCCAGGAACTCCTCGGCGTGCCAGGGCTCCAGCGGCCGCAGCTCGGCCCCGTCGTCACCCAGCGATATCGCGTACATCCTGCTTCCGCCCCTTCTCCAGTACGTCCGTGACGTCCGCGAGCCTCTCATGGGCGGCTCGGCACTCGGGCGGTTCGATGCTGATGCGCGGCAGGCCGCGGTCGAGCCAGCGGGGCAGCCACCAGTTGGCGCCGCCCAGCAGGTGCATCAGGGCGGGCACGAGCAGGGTGCGCAGGACGAAGGCGTCGATGGCGACGGCGGCGGCGAGCGCGATGCCGAACATGGCGATCACGCGGTCGCCGCTGAGCACGAAGGCGAGGAAGACCGAGATCATGATGACCGCGGCCGAGTTGATCACCCGGCTGGTCTCGGCGAGGCCGACGCGGACGGCCCGGCGGTTGTCGCCGGTCTCCAGCCACTCCTCGTACATCCGGCTGACCAGGAAGACCTGGTAGTCCATCGACAGGCCGAAGAGCACCGACACCATGATCACGGGGAGGAAGGGCTCGATCGGGCCGGCGCGGCCCAGGCCGAGCAGTTCGCTGCCCCAGCCCCACTGGAAGACCGCGACGACGATGCCGAAGGCGGCGGCGACGGCTGCCACGTTCATCACGGCGGCCTTGAGCGGGATGCCGAGGGAGCGGAAGGCGAGCAGGAGCAGTACACAGCCGAGCCCGATGACGACCCCGACGAACAGCGGCAGCTTGCCGATGATCACGCCGGCGAAGTCGTCGTAGGAGGCCGTCACCCCGCCGACCCGCACGTCGAGGGAGGTGCCCGCCTCGGCGCGTGGCAGTACCTCGGTGCGCAGCCGGTCGACGAGGTCACTGGTGCTTCGCGACTGCGGCGCGGAGTCGGGGACGACGGTGAAGTACGCGGTGCGGCTGAGGGAGTCGTACGTCACCGGCGTCACCGACGCGACGCCCTCGGCGGTGCGCAGCGTGGTGTCGAGGTTGTCGAGGGCGAGCCTGTCCTCGGCTCCGCCGACCCCGGTGACGAGGGTGAGGGGGCCGTTGACGCCCGGGCCGAAGCCGTCCGCGAGGAGGTCGTACGCCTGGCGCGTGGTGGTGGACTTCGGGTCGTTGCCCTGGTCGGAGGTGCCCAGCCGCAGGGAGAACGTGGGCAGCGCGAGGACGGCGATGACGACGACGGCGACGGTGCCGAGCAGCTTGGGGTGGCGCTCGACGAACGCCGACCAGCGGGCGGCGAACCCGGTCGGCAGTTCCGGCTCGGGCCCGTGTTCGACCAGGCGGCGCCGCTCACGGCGGCTGAGGGCACGCATGCCGATGAAGGACAGCAGGGCGGGCAGCAGGGTCACCGAGGCCGCGACCGTCAGCACGACGGTGAGCGAGGCGGCTATCGCGACGCCGTTGAGGAAGTTCAGCCGCAGGATCAGCATTCCCAGCAGGGCGATGCAGACAGTGGCGCCGGCGAAGACGACCGCACGTCCGGTGGTGGCGACGGCGTTGGTGACCGCCTCGGCGACCGGCAGACCACGTTTCAGACCCCGCCGGTGCCGGGTGACGATGAACAGGGCGTAGTCGATGCCGACGCCCAGACCGATCAGCATGCCGAGCATGGGGGCGAAGTCGGCGACGGTCATGGTGTGTCCGAGCAGCACGATCCCGGCGTACGCGGTACCCACGCCCACCAGGGCGGTGGCGATGGGCAGCAGCGAGGCGGCGAGCGAGCCGAAGGCGAGGAACAGCACGACCGCGGCCACGACCACGCCGACCACCTCGGAGAGGTGCGCGCCCGACGACTCGGTGAGCGCGATGGCGCTGCCGCCCAGCTCCACCTGGAGCCCGCCGCTCTCGGCCGCCTTGGCTGCGCCGACCACGGCCTGCGCCTCGGACTTCGTGATCTCCTCGGCCGGGTCGTCGAAGGTGACGGTGGCGTACGCCGTACGGCCGTCGTCGCTGATCCGGCTCGCGCCCCGGTCGTCGCCGTACGGGCCGGTCACGGAGGCGACCCCGGGCAGATCCGCGATCTTCTCCAGGACGCGGGTCATCGTCTGTTCGACGTCGGCGGCGCGGACGGTGCCGGACCCGGTGTGCCAGATGACCGTGTCGCTGTCACCGCCGAGGCCCGGAAAGCCGTCCTTCAGCAGCTGGGTGGCGCGGCCCGACTCGGTACCGGGGACCTCGTAGTCGTTGGAGTACGCGGAGCCGGTGACGGCGGCTGCCGCCGTCATCCCGCCGAAGGCCAGGAGCCACAGCACAACGACGACGAGGCGGCGTCGGACACACCAGCGCGCAAGGGCTGCCACGAACGTACTCCCGGGACGACTATGTGTGGATCTTTGACCGGGAACAGTCGTCCATTAACTGAACAGCCCTCAAAGAACACATGAGCAATATGACGTCACTCTTTCAGGCTTAACTGATCGTTTGTCGCGTTCGTGGGCTTGTTCACATGACTGGGGGGCGCCTCACAGGACAGTTTTATGAACTCTGTCGCGCCGACGGGCACTTCGGACGACGTCAGTCGAATTGATCGCCGACCGCCATCACCATCACTCCGGCGATCAACAGCCACAGGGCCCGCCGGGTGTGTCCCCGAAAACCCAGGACCGCCGCGAGCGCGCAGACGGCGGCGCCGAGGGCGTAGGCCGCCGGGGCGAGAGCCGGAACGGAACCGGTGCGACGGAGCAGTGCCGCGGCCAGGCCCGCCAGGGTCAGCAGGCTTCCGGTACCGGCCGCCGTCCAGCGGGCCCGCCGCGCGTCCTCGGTCCGGTCGTCCGTGTCGTGCGTCTCGGCTATGTCGGCATCCCTTTCGGCATCCGTCTCGGAATCAGTACGACCACTCATGGCGGGCGAGCGTAGTCCCTCCGGCTGAGAAAACCGGCTGCGGGGAGTGTCCTCGGCTGCTAGCGTCCCGGCCGTCCGAAATTCCCGGCACATCGCCGCCGACCCGAGCAGGTGCATTGTTTGAAGGTCCGACCGAGCTCCGACGCCATCCCTTCTTCCAAGGACCCAAGGAGCCCGTTCACCGATGTCCGACACCACACCCGACATCACTCAGAGCACCTCGACCGACGCCCTCACTAGTCGCCTGACCCGGGTCCGCTACCCGCGCAGCAGTCGCTACGACGTCCGCTGGACCATCGAGAACCAGATGGGCCCGCACGCGCTGTGGCTGCTGGAGTGGCTGGCCCCCGCCCTCGGCCCGGACACCCTGCGCCCCGGCGCACGCGTCCTCGACCTGGGGTGCGGTCGCGCCATGACCTCCGTCTTCCTCGCGAAGGAGTACGACGTCCAGGTCACCGCGGCCGATCTGTGGGTGAAGCCCGAGGAGAACGCCGCGCGCATCGCCGCGGCGGGCGTAGCCGACCGGGTGCTGCCCGTGTTCGCGGAGGCGCACGACCTGCCGTTCGGCGAGGGCACGTTCGACGCGATCGTCTCCATCGACGCGTACCAGTACTTCGGCACCAACGACCTGTATCTGCCCACGCTGACCCGGCTGCTCAAGCCCGGGGGGCGGATCGGTGTCGTCGTACCCGCGCTGCGGGAGGAGCCGGCGGGCGCCGAGCCGCCGGAGCATTTGAAGCCGTTCTGGGACCCCGGCTTCTGGGCCTTCCACTCCGCTGCCTGGTGGCGGCGCCACTGGACCCGCAGCGGGGCCGTGGAGGTCGAGGCCGCCGACTGGCAGCCCGACGGCTGGAAGGACTGGCTGCTGTGGAGCGAGGTGTGCGCCGAGGAGAGCCCGAGCGAGTTCATGGCCGGCCTGGCCCGTGAGTCGGTCGAGCTGGTGCGCGCCGACGAAGGCCGCGCGCTCGGCTTCGTACGCGTGGTCGGCCGCCGCGTCTGATCACATGCCTGGGGGGATGCATCGGTGTCGATGCATCCCCCCAGGGTTCACGAGAGCGGGACTCAGCCCTCGCTGACGCCCAGCTTCTCCAGGATCAGCTCCTTGACGCGGGCCGCGTCGGCCTGGCCACGTGTGGCCTTCATGACCGCGCCGACCAGGGCGCCGGCCGCGGCCACCTTGCCGCCGCGGATCTTGTCCGCGACGCCCGGGTTGCCGGCGATGGCCTCGTCGACGGCGGCGGTCAGCGCGCCCTCGTCGGAGACGACCTTCAGACCGCGCTTCTCGACGACCTCGTCCGGGGTGCCCTCGCCCGCGAGGACGCCCTCGATGACCTGGCGCGCCAGCTTGTCGTTCAGATCACCGGAGGCGACCAGCTTCGTCACCCGGGCGACCTGCTCCGGCGTGATGGCCAGCTCGTCGAGCGTCGTGCCCGACTCGTTGGCGCTGCGGGCGAGTTCGCCCATCCACCACTTGCGGGCGGAGGCGGCGTCGGCACCGGCGTCGATCGTGGCGACGATCGGGTCCAGGGCACCGGCGTTGAGGATCGACTGCATGTCGGTCGCCGAGATGCCCCACTCCTCGCGGAGCCGGTTGCGGCGGACCAGCGGCAGCTCGGGCAGGCCGGAGCGGATCTCCTCGACCCACTCGCGGGACGGGGCGATCGGCACCAGGTCCGGCTCCGGGAAGTACCGGTAGTCCTCGGCCTCCTCCTTCACCCGGCCCGAGGTCGTCGACCCGGTGTCCTCGTGGAAGTGGCGGGTCTCCTGGATGATCGTGCCGCCGCTGCTCAGCACGGCCGCGTGCCGCTGGATCTCGAAGCGGGCCGCGCGCTCGACGGACCGCAGCGAGTTGACGTTCTTGGTCTCGCTCCGCGTGCCGAACTTCTCGCGGCCGTGCGGGCGCAGCGACAGGTTCACGTCGCACCGCATCTGGCCCATCTCCATGCGGGCCTCGGAGACGCCGAGCGCCTTGATGACCTCGCGCAGCTCACGGACGTACGCCCGGGCGACCTCGGGGGCACGCTCGCCGGCACCTTCGATCGGCTTGGTGACGATCTCGATGAGCGGGATGCCCGCGCGGTTGTAGTCGAGCAGGGAGTGGGACGCGCCGTGGATACGGCCGGTGGCGCCGCCGACGTGGGTCGACTTGCCGGTGTCCTCCTCCATGTGGGCGCGCTCGATCTCCACGCGGAAGGTCTCGCCGTCCTCCAGCTGTACGTCGAGGTAGCCGTTGAAGGCGATCGGCTCGTCGTACTGGGAGGTCTGGAAGTTCTTCGGCATGTCCGGATAGAAGTAGTTCTTCCGGGCGAAGCGGCACCACTCGGCGATCTCGCAGTTGAGCGCGAGACCGATCTTGATGGCCGACTCGACGCCGGTCGCGTTGACGACCGGGAGCGAGCCGGGCATGCCGAGGCAGGTCGGGCAGGTCTGCGAGTTGGGCTCGGCGCCCAGCTCCGTGGAACACCCGCAGAACATCTTGGTCTTGGTGCCGAGTTCGACGTGGACCTCGAGGCCCATGACGGGGTCGTACGACGCCAGCGCGTCCTCGTACGACACCAGGTCGGTCGTGGTGGTCACGGTGAAACTTCCCTCTCAGCCCAGCAGGACGTCGTCGTCGCCCAGCCGCTTCAGCTCGCGGTAAAGGATGGCGAGGCCGGTGACGATCGCGACGGCCGACACGGTGGCGTCGATCAGGCGCAGTGTGTCGTGCTCGGCGCGGGCCTTCTTGATCTGCTTGGCGACCCCCATCGCACCGAAGGCGGTGGTGGCCATGGACAGGTACGTACCGGACTTGGACTTCTTGAAGCCCTTGGCCTTGGACAGTGCCTTACTCACAGCGACGGAGCCTCCTCGATCAGCGGGTGCCCCCACCTTTCCACGAAGGCTGCCTCGACGGCGGCGCCGACCTTGTAAAGACGGTCGTCCTTCAGCGCCGGGGCGATGATCTGCAGGCCGACCGGGAGGTTGTCCTCCGGGGCGAGACCGCAGGGCAGCGACATGGCCGCGTTGCCCGCCAGGTTGGTCGGGATGGTGCAGAGGTCCGCGAGGTACATGGCCATCGGGTCGTCGGCGCGCTCGCCGATCGCGAAGGCGGTGGTCGGGGTCGTCGGGGAGACGATCACGTCGACCTGCTCGAAGGCCTTCTCGAAGTCGCGCGTGATGAGCGTGCGGACCTTCTGGGCGGAGCCGTAGTAGGCGTCGTAGTAGCCGCTCGACAGCGCGTACGTGCCGAGCATGATCCGGCGCTTCACCTCGGGGCCGAAACCGGCCTCGCGGGTGATCGACGTGACCTCCTCGGCGGAGTGCGAGCCGTCGTCGCCGGTACGGAGGCCGTAGCGCAGGCCGTCGAAGCGGGCGAGGTTGCTGGAACACTCGCTCGGCGCGATCAGGTAGTACGCCGACAGCGCGAGATCGAAGGACGGGCAGTCCAGCTCGACGATCTCCGCGCCCAGCTCCTTGAGGAGGGCGACGGACTCGTCGAAGCGCTGGATGACGCCGGCCTGGTAGCCCTCGCCGCGGAACTGCTTGACGACGCCGACACGCATCCCGGCGACGCTGCCGTTACGGGCGGCCTCGACGACCGGCGGGACCGGGGCGTCGATGGAGGTGGAGTCGAGCGGGTCGTGCCCGGCGATGACCTCGTGCAGCAGCGCCGCGTCCAGGACCGTACGGGCGCAGGGACCGCCCTGGTCGAGGGAGGACGAGAAGGCGACCATGCCGTAACGGGAGACCGCGCCGTACGTCGGCTTCACGCCGACCGTGCCGGTGACGGCGGCCGGCTGGCGGATGGAGCCGCCGGTGTCGGTGCCGATGGCCAGCGGGGCCTGGAAGGAGGCCAGGGCGGCACTCGAACCGCCGCCGGAGCCGCCGGGGATCTTGGTCAGGTCCCACGGGTTGCCGGTCGGGCCGTAGGCACTGTTCTCCGTCGACGACCCCATGGCGAACTCGTCCATGTTGGTCTTGCCGAGGATGACGACGTCGGCGGCCTTCAGCCGCTTGGTGAGCGTCGCGTCGTACGGCGGGATCCAGCCCTCGAGGATCTTCGAACCGACGGTCGTCGGAACGCCCTCGGTGGTGAAGATGTCCTTCAGCGCGAGCGGGACGCCGGCCAGCGGGCCGAGCTTCTCGCCGCGCTCGCGCTTCTCGTCGACAGCGCGGGCCTGCGCGAGGGCACCCTCGCGGTCGACGTAAAGGAAGGCGTGCACCTTCTCGTCGACGGCCTCGATACGGGCCAGGTGGGCCTCGGTGACCTCGACGGCCGTGAGCTCGCCGGAGGCGATCTTCGCGGCGGTCTCGGCGGCGGTGAGCCTGATGATGTCCGTCATGATGGTCTTAGTCCTCCCCCAGGATCTGCGGCACCTTGAAACGCTGCTGCTCCTGGGCCGGGGCGCCGGAGAGCGCCTGCTCGGGGGTGAGCGACGGACGGACCTCGTCCGCTCGCATGACGTTCGTCAGCGGGAGCGGGTGAGAGGTCGGCGGTACGTCTTGGTCGGCGACCTCGCTGACGCGGGCCACCGCGCCGATGATGTCGTCCAGCTGGCCGGCGAAGTGGTCGAGCTCTTCGGGCTTCAGCTCCAGACGCGCCAGCCGAGCGAGGTGGGCGACCTCCTCGCGCGTGATGCCAGGCATGCAGCGTTCCTCTGGGGTGAGTGTGTGTGGTTTGGGGCCAATCCTAGGGGGCCGAGCCCCGTGCACGTGAAACGGTTTCCCCCCGGGGGCCCGGAAGGCCCTCCTCAGCGGCGGCCGTCCCAGGCGGCACTCCGCAGGAAGTGGTTGTCGTAGAGCTCCTGGACCTCCAGCAGGCTCTCCGGGCCGACCTCACCCAGGCGGATGCGCTGCAGATGGCGGAAGTACTCGAAGCGCTCGACGCCCGGGGTGATGACGATGAGGATGTCGGCGGCGGCCCCGGGAGCGGCGGCGAAGGCGTGCGGCTTGCCCGGCGGGACGATGACCAGGTCGCCGCGCTCCGCGGTGACGATGTCGTCGCCGGAGAGGAGCTCCGCGGCACCGTCGAGCATGAAGAACATCTCGGCCGAGTTGTTGTGCAGGTGGGGGTAGGCACCGTCGGCGCCCTCCGCGAGGGTGATCCGCACGGTGGACAGCGCCCCTCCGGACGCACTGCTGTCGGCCAGCAGCCTGACGGCGACGGGAGCGCCACCGATCACTTCGGCCTCCGCATCACGGACGACCACGGACGCGTCGAACTTCGGCACGAACAGCGACATTTCCGAACCCCCTCATGACAGTTACGGACACGTTCAGGCCGCGAAGAGCAGCCCGGCACTGATCAGGACAACGACGGCCGTGACGTAGTGGATCCGAAGGCGACGGCTTTCGTACCGCCGTCGCGCAGCACTATTGCGCTTCACCCCTCAGCTGGGCTGAACGGGTGGAAGAGTCACTCGTCGGACGCCGCCGCGGGCAACGCCGCCGCCGGTCGCTGCCAGCCCCGGGACCCTCGCGCCCGCAGCCACGCCGTCGTCTCCTCGGCAGGCATCGCGGCAGCGACCAGCCAGCCCTGTACGGCGTCGCAGCCCATGTCGCGCAGGCGCTCCCAGGTCTCGTCGTCCTCGACGCCCTCGGCGACCACGAGGAGGCCGAGAGAATGGGCGAGGTCGACCGTGCAGCGCACGATCTCCGCGTCCTCCGTGTCCACGGCCAGCCGGGCCACGAACGAGCGGTCGATCTTCAGCTCGCTGACGGGCAGCCGGCGCAGGTGCACCAACGAGGAGTAGCCGGTGCCGAAGTCGTCCAGGGACATCTTCACGCCGTGCCCCGTCAGCCCGGCGAGGGTGTCGGCGGCGCGCTGCGGTTCCTCGAGGAGGACGTGTTCCGTTATCTCCAGCTGGAGCGCCCCTGCAGGGACACCGTGCCGGGCGAGGCGAGCGGCGACGGAGCCCGCGAAGCCGGGTGTGTGGACGTCGCGCGGGGAGACGTTGACCGCGACCGGCACGTACAGGCCCTGGGCGCGCCACCGGGCGACCTGGGCCAGCGCCGTGTCCAGGACGTACTCCGTCAGGTGGGGCATCAACCCGGAGGACTCGGCGATCGCTATGAACTCGTCCGGCGGGACCTTGCCGCGTTCGGGGTGCACCCAGCGCACCAGGGCCTCGAGACCGGCGACCTGTCCGTCGAAGCGGACCTTGGGCTGGTAGTGCAGCTGGACCTCGTGGGCGTCGAGGGCCCGGCGCAGATCGCCGAGCAGTCCGAGCCGGTCCGGGGTGTTCGAGTCGCGCTTGGACTCGTAGACCTCGACCCCCGTACGGTCCCTTTTGGCCTGGTACATCGCGACGTCCGCCCGGCGCAGCATCCCCTCGGCGTCCAGGGCGTGATCGGGGAAGACGGCGACGCCCGCGCTGGCCTCCAGCACGAGGGTGAGTCCGTCGAGGTCGAGCGGGGAGCTGAGGGCGGCGACCAGGCCGCGGGCGATGCGGGTCGCGGACGTCGTGGAGTCGGCGACCGGCAGTAACACGGCGAACTCGTCCCCGCCGAGCCGGGCGGCCTCCGCCCCGCGCGGCAGGGCCAGGCGCAGCCGGTCGGCTATCTGGAGGAGCAGCCGGTCGCCGGCGAGATGACCGAGGGTGTCGTTGACCGAGCGGAAGCGGTCGAGGTCGATCAGCATCAGGGCGGCGCGGGCGCCGATGCGCTCGGCGTCGTCCAGGGCCGTCCATATGCGTTCCAGCAGCCACTGGCGGTTGGGCAGGCCGGTCAGCGGGTCGCGCAGCTGCTCCTCGGCACGGGCCCGGGCTATCCACAGGGTGGCGTCGAGGGCGACGAGCGGGATGGAGAACAGCGGCAGCAGGATGGGCTCGGCGGCGGCGACCACGCAGACCAGGGGTGCGATGCCGAGCAGCGCGACCGCGACCAGGCCCTGTCTGACCAGGGCGGTGCGAGCGACGGTGGGCAGTCCGCCGTCGCGGGGGGCGTGCAGGTACCACAGCACGGTGCGGGTCACCGCGAGGTACGCGGCTGCGACCAGCACCACCTGGGGGGCGGTGTAGAGGGTCCAGGTGTCGGGGTTCCAGGGGGTCTCGACGGACGGCACGCGTCCGAAGGCCGCGAGCACCAGGGCTCCGGCGCCGATGCCGAGGATGTCCACCGCGCCGTGCAGGACGCCCGGCCGCCAGCGGTGGCGCCTGGCTATGCCGACCAGGACGACGACGGTGAGACTGACCATGCCGGCGGGCGCCCAGCCGTACAGCAGCAGCACGGAGAGGGTGAGGGCGGCGCCGGATCCGGTGCCGCCCCACCAGCGGGCGTGGCCCAGCATGACGAGGTGGCCGACGATGATGCCGGTGAGTACGGCCAGCGACCAGCCGACGGTACCGGCCGGGAAGAGTGCGTGGCTGCCGGTGAACGCCCGGTAGAAGCCGGCGCCCAGGACGAACCCGGCCGCCGCGACGACCCCCGCGGGCAGCGCGGGCCAGGACAGGTGCCGTTCGGACTCGGTGCCGGGCAGGCCGGTCGCGTGTTCGGTGTCGAGGCGGGCGTGGCGGAGGCCGTCAGTCGTGAGGGGCCGGGCGGAGCCGTGGCCGTCAGTCGTCAGGGGCCGGGCGGAGCCATGGCCGTCCACGGTGGTGCGACGGCCGGCCGCGCGCCCCTCCGTGCCATCGCGCGCCGAAGCCCGCGTCCCCCACCGGCTGTCCCGCCAGGCGCCGGTGACCCGGCGCAGGCGCAGCCGTGCGTCCGGGTCGGCGCTCTCGGTCGGTTCCATTCCCGTCCCTCTCACAGCCGGCGGTGCCCACGCCACGCGGCCCGATGCCCGACAACCATCAACGGCGCCGCGTTGGAAAACCCTTCCCCTTGCCCACCAGGAGCACGGAGATGCCCCGACCGCAGCTGGGCACGGCAGGCGCACGCCTCAACAGTAGGCCGCAGAAGGCTTCCACGGGCAGCGGTCGTCGACGGTTGCCCGATTGCGCCCCTACCACCCGTATGCATCTGGTATGCGCCGATCGGGTGGTCTTCAACCGCTACTCCTCGGTCGGAAGGGCGACTTCGGCCGCCGCCTCCGGCCCCTGTTCCAGTAGGACGTTGAAGCCGTCCTCGTTCAGAACCGGAACCTTGAGTTGCATCGCTTTGTCGTACTTCGATCCGGGATTGTCACCCACAACGACGAATGACGTCTTCTTCGAAACCGAACCGGTCACCTTCGCTCCGCGGCTCTGCAGCGCCTCCTTGGCGCCGTCACGGGTGAAGTGTTCGAGTGTGCCGGTGACCACGACAGTCAGGCCTTCGAGCGGACGCGGGCCCTCGTCCTCACCGGAACCCTCCTCCTCCATGCGGACGCCGGCGGCCTTCCACTTGCGGAGGATCTCCTGGTGCCACGCCTCGGCGAACCACTCCTTGAGGGAGGCGGCGATGATCGCTCCGACGCCGTCGGTGTTCGCCAACTCCTCTTCGGTCGCCTGCTCGATGCGGTCGATGGAGCGGAACTCGCGAGCCAGCGCCTCGGCCGCCACCGGCCCCACATGACGGATCGACAGGCCGGTGAGGATGCGGGCGAGCGGGCGCTCCTTGGCGGCCGCGATGTTCTCCAGCATGGCAAGAGCGTTCTTCTTCGGCTCGCCCTGCTGGTTGGCGAAGACGGTGGCGACCTTCTCCTCGCCGGTCTTCGGGTCGCGCTTGGGCAGGCCGCTGTCCTGGTCGAGCACGTACGCCTTGATGGGCAGCAGTTGCTCGATGGTGAGGTCGAACAGGTCACCCTCGTCCGTCAGCGGCGGGTCGGCGGGCTCCAGCGGCTTGGTCAGGGCCGCGGCCGCGACGTATCCGAAGTGCTCGATGTCCAGCGCCTTGCGACCGGCGAGATAGAACAGACGCTCACGCAACTGGGCGGGGCAGGTACGGGCGTTCGGGCAGCGCAGGTCGACGTCGCCCTCCTTCATCGGCCTGAGCGGCGTACGGCACTCGGGGCACTCGGCCGGCATCACGAACTCACGCTCGCTGCCGTCGCGCAGGTCGACGACCGGTCCGAGGATCTCCGGGATCACGTCACCGGCCTTGCGCAGCACCACGGTGTCCCCGATGAGGACGCCCTTGGCCTTGACCACGTCCTGGTTGTGCAGGGTCGCGAACTCGACCTCCGAGCCGGCCACCGTGACGGGCTCGACCTGGGCGTACGGCGTCACCCGGCCCGTACGGCCCACACCCACCCGGATGTTGACGAGCTTGGTGTTGACCTCCTCCGGCGCGTACTTGTACGCGATCGCCCAGCGCGGCGCCCGGGCCGTGGACCCCAGCCGACCCTGGAGGCGGATCTCGTCGAGCTTGACGACGACTCCGTCGATCTCGTGCTCGACGGAGTGCCGGTTCTCGCCGTAGTACGCGATGAACTCCCGTACGCCGTCGAGGTCGTCGACCACCTTGTTGTGCCGGGAGGTGGGCAGGCCCCAGGTCTTGAGCAGGTCATACGCCTGGGAGAGGCGAGTGAGGCCCGCGTACCCCTCCAGGGCGCCGATGCCGTGGACGACCATGTGGAGCGGCCTGGTCGCGGTGACCCGCGGGTCCTTCTGGCGCAGTGAACCCGCCGCCGCGTTGCGCGGGTTGGCGAAAGGCTTGTCCCCGGCCTCGACCAGGCGTGCGTTGAGCTCCTCGAACTTCTCCATCGGGAAGTAGACCTCGCCGCGGATCTCCACGAGGTCCGGGACCCGGTCGCCGGTCAGGCGGTCCGGAATCTCCGCGATCGTACGGACATTGGGCGTGATGTCCTCGCCGGTGCGGCCGTCACCGCGGGTGGCCGCGCGCGTGAGGCGGCCGCGCTCGTAGGTGAGGTTGACGGCGAGGCCGTCGACCTTCAGCTCGCACAGGAAGTGATGGCCGGAGGTACCTACGTCCTTGGCCACGCGCTCCGCCCAGGCGGCCAGTTCCTCGTCGCTGAAGGCGTTGTCGAGGGAGAGCATGCGCGAGCGGTGCTCGACCGACGTGAACTCCGTCGCGTACGCCCCCGCGACCTTCTGGGTCGGTGAGTCGGGCGTGCGCAGTTCGGGGTGCTCCTCCTCCAGCGCCTCCAGGGAGCGCAGGAGCTTGTCGAACTCCACGTCGCTGATGACGGGAGCGTCCTTCACGTAGTACCGGAAGCGGTGCTCCTCGATCTGCTCAGCCAGCTGCGCGTGCTTCTCCCGTGCCTCGACGGGCACCGTCGTCTCCGCTTGCTTGTCGCCGGCCACCGTGTTGTCCTCCCGTTACTCTGGGTTGTCCGCGAGAGATCTCGCCGCCAGGACGCAGTGGGCGAGCGCCCTGCGCGCGTACTCGGGCGAAGCCCCCGCGAGTCCGCACGACGGAGTGATCGTGACCGCCTCCGCGAGAAGTCCCGGTGGCAGCCCCAGCCTGCGCCACAGCGTCCTGACACCCATGACGCTACCGGCAGGGTCCGACAACGGGCCGTCCGTGCCGGGCAGCACACCGGCGAACAGCCGTGTCCCGCCTTCCACCGCCTCGCCGATCGCGTCGTCGTCACGCTCGGTGAGGAGCGAGAAGTCGAAGGACACCGCCGCCGCGCCGGCCCGGCGCAGCAGGGCGAAGGGGACGTCCGGTGCGCAGGAGTGGACCACGACAGGGCCGTCGCCGTGAACCCCGAAGACGTCCCGGAGGGTGGCCTCCACGATCTGCCGGTCGACCGCGCGGTGGGTGCGGTAGCCGCTCGCGGACTTCACCTGGCCGCGCAGGACGGCGGTGAGGGAGGGTTCGTCGAGCTGGAGGACGAGCCGGGCGCCGGGGATGCGGCGGCGCACCTCGGCGAGGTGCAGCCGGAGCCCCTCGGCGAGGGAGGCGGCGAGGTCGCGGCAGGCGCCGGGGTCGGAGAGGGCCGCCTCGCCGTTCCGCAGTTCCAGGGCGGCGGCCAGGGTCCAGGGACCCACCGCCTGTACCTTCAGCGGCCCCTCGTACTCCTGCGTGAACTCCTCCAGCGCGTCCAGGTCCTCCCCCAGCCACGACCTGGCCCGCTTGGTGTCCCGCCCCGGCCGGTCCCCGAGCCGCCACCCGCTGGGCTCCACGCGCGCGTACAGCTCGACGAGCATCCCGGCGGTCCGTCCGATCATGTCCGCGCCGGGTCCGCGGGCCGGCAGCTCGGGCAGGAACGGGAAGTCCTCGAAGGACCCGGTGGCGGTCTTGGCGGCCTCGCGGGCGCCACCGCCGGGGAGGGAGCCGACGCCGGTCGCGGGACCGAAGCTGAACTGCTTGTCTTCACTCACCCCGGAAGCGTACGGCTCCGCCGGTGCGCCGGTTCGGGGTGTGCCGCCCGTGAAGAAACCCTCCGTCACCGCCCCGGTCGCACCGTCAGGTCGTTGACCTCCGCGTCCCTCGGCAGGTCGAGGGCCATCAGGATCGTCGTCGCGACCGACTCGGGGTCGATCCACTTCGCCGGGTCGTACTCCTTGCCCTCCTGCTGGTGGACCTTGGCCTGCATCGGGCTGGCCGTGCGGCCGGGGTAGACGGAGGTGACGCGGACGCCGTTCGCGTGCTCCTCGTGGCGGAGGGAGTCGGCGAGGGCCTTCAGGCCGTGCTTCGAGGCCGCGTACGCCGACCAGTCGCCGTGGGCGTTCAGGCCCGCGCCGGAGTTCACGAACACCACGTGGCCGCTTGCGACGCGCAGCTGGGGCAGGAAGTGGCGGGTCAGCTCGGCGGGGGCGATCAGGTTGACGTTGAGCTGGTGGCGCCAGGACTTCGGGGTCAGCTCCCCCACCGGGCCCAGGTCGACGACGCCCGCGATGTGCAGCAGGGAGTCCACCCGGTCCGGAAGGGTCTGGTGGGAGAACGCCCAGCTCAGCTTGTCGGGGTCCGCCAGGTCACCGACCAAGGTCCGCGCCCCGGGGAACCCGGCCGCCAGTTCCTTCGCACGCCCGGCGTCGCGCGCGTGCAGCACGAGCTCGTCTCCGCGCGCGTGCAGGCGGCGGGCGACGGCCGCGCCGATGCCGGAACCCGCCCCGGTGATCACATGAGTAGCCATGCCTGCCATGCTCGCATCACTCGATGCCCTGGCTCTCCTCCAGGTAGGCCAGCGCGCCGACCGGCTCCTCCGCGAAGAACACCAGGTCGGTGAGGGGGATGGGCAGGAAGCCCTCGGCGTCCATGCGTCGGAACTGCTCCTTCAGGCCGTCGTAGAAGCCCGCGCTGTTGAGCAGCACCACCGGCTTGTCGGTGTGCCCGTGCTTCTTCAGTTCGAGGATCTCCGTGGCCTCGTCGAGCGTCCCGGTGCCGCCGACCATGATCACGACGGCGTCGGCCTTCTCCAGGAGCAGCTTCTTGCGCTCGGCGAGGTCCCGCGCGATCACCATCTCGTCGGCGCCCGGACGGGCCTTCGCCGCCAGGAAGTCCACGGAGACCCCGCAGAGCCGTCCGCCTGTCTCCTCGACTCCGTCGGCGACCACCTTCATCAGACCGACGTCCGAACCGCCCCACACGAGCGTGTGACCGCCTTTGCCCAGCAGCTCCGCGAACTCGCGCGCGGGGCGGGTGTAGCGGTCGTCGAGGTCGGCGGCGGAGAGAAAGACACAAATACGCATGCGGCCACCGTACGCGGGAAGAACCGGGGCCCCGTAGGCGCTCTCCAGGTATGGCCGAAGGACACACGATCACCATCGAGCAGGGCACACAGCGCGTCCGGGTCGTCCACGGCGACCGGACACTGGCGGAGAGCGACCGCCCCCTCGTACTGCGCGAGACGGGCTGTCCCCCGCGGTACTACATCCCCGCCGAGGACGTACGGCTCGACCTGCTGACGCCCTCCGACACCCACACGTACTGCCCGTTCAAGGGGACGGCCTCGTACTGGTCGCTGCCCGACGCGGCGGACCTCGTCTGGGCCTATCCCGACCCCAAGCCGGACGTCGCCGAGATCAAGGACCACTTCTGCTTCTACGAAGTAGAGGTGTCGTGACCGATTAGTCCGGTTCCGGATGGCAGTCTCGACAAGCATGGACAAGAAGACGATCTCGCGCGACGGCACCTCCATCGCGTACGAACGCACCGGCCAGGGCCCGGCGGTCGTCCTGGTGAGCGGCGCGATGTCCGCGCGCGGCACGGTGGCGCCGCTGGCCGGGCCCCTCGCGGACCGCTTCAGCGTCATCTCGTACGACCGCCGGGGCCGCGGCGAGAGCGGCGACACGGCGCCGTACGCGGTGGCCCGTGAGGTCGAGGACATCGCCGCGCTCGTCGAGGCGGCGGGCGGTGACGCGGCGCTGTACGGCATCTCGTCGGGCGGCGCGCTGGCGCTGCAGGCGGCGGCCGCCGGACTGCCGGTCCGTCAGGTCGCCGTGTACGAGACGCCGTTCGCCGACTACGGGGGCGGCGCGAAGGGGCGCGCCGAGTACACCGAGAACCTGGACCGGGCGCTCGCCGACGGGCGGCGCGGTGACGCGGTCGAGCTGTTCCTCCGTCTCACCGGCCTGGCCGAGGAGATGATCCAGAGCGCCCGCCGGTCCCCCATGTGGCCCCCGATGGAGGCGATCGCCCCGACCCTGGCCTACGACAACGCGGTCATGGGCGACGGCCTCGTCCCCCGGGACCGGCTGGCGTCGATCACTGTCCCCGTCCTGGCCGTCGCGGGCGGCGAGAGCCCCAAGTGGCTGCGTGAGGCGACCAGGGCGGTCGCGGAGTCCGCACCCCAGGGCACCTACCGCGTCCTGGAGGGCCAGACCCACATGGTGGACCCGAACGCGCTGGCACCGGTGCTGGCGGAGTTCTTCACCGCGTAGTGCACGCGCGCGTGCGCAAACGGCTCAGGCCACCCCGGCCGTCGCCCGCACCGTGGTCGCGATGGTCGCCGACCCCACCACGCGTGTGCCGTCGTACAGCACGATCGCCTGGCCGGGGGCCACCCCGCGGACCGGCTCCGTGAAGGTGACCTCAAGGGTGCCGTCGACCAGGGCGGCGGTCACCTCGGTCTCGCCGCCGTGGGCGCGCAGCTGGGCGGTGTAGGTGCCGGAGCCGGTCGGGGCGGCGCCGCACCAGCGGGGCTTGACGGCGGTCAGTCCCGTCACGTCCAGGGCGGCCGCCGGGCCCACCGTCACCGTGTTGTCGACCGGCGAGATGTCGAGCACGTAGCGCGGCTTGCCGTCGGCGGCCGGAGTGCCGATGCGCAGGCCCTTGCGCTGGCCGATGGTGAAGCCGTACGCGCCCTCGTGCGTGCCCACCTTGGTGCCGGACTCGTCGACGATGTCGCCCTCCGCCTTGCCCAGGCGGGAGGCCAGGAAGCCCTGGGTGTCGCCGTCGGCGATGAAGCAGATGTCGTGCGAGTCCGGCTTCTTGGCCACGGCCAGGCCCCTGCGCTCGGCCTCCGCGCGGATCTCGTCCTTCGTGGTGAGCGTGTCGCCGAGCGGGAACAGGGCGTGCGCCAGCTGCCTGTCGTCCAGGACGCCGAGGACGTACGACTGGTCCTTGGCCATGTCTGAGGCGCGGTGCAGTTCGCGGGTGCCGTCCTCCCGGACCAGCACCTTCGCGTAGTGCCCCGTGCACACCGCGTCGAAGCCCAGCGCCAGCGCCTTGTCCAGGAGGGCGGCGAACTTGATCTTCTCGTTGCAGCGCAGGCACGGGTTCGGGGTGCGCCCTGCCTCGTACTCGGCGACGAAGTCCTCGACCACGTCCTCACGGAAGCGGTCGGCGAGATCCCAGACGTAGAACGGGATGCCGATGACGTCCGCGGCGCGGCGGGCGTCGCGCGAGTCCTCGATGGTGCAACAGCCACGCGCGCCCGTACGGAACGACTGCGGGTTCGCGGAGAGCGCGAGGTGGACACCGGTCACGTCGTGGCCGGCTTCCGCCGCGCGGGCGGCGGCGACGGCGGAGTCGACCCCGCCCGACATGGCGGCGAGGACGCGGAGGGGGCGGGAGCGCTGCGGGGTGTCAGTCATAGCTCTTCAAGAGTAAGGGGGCGCGGGAACCGAATCCCGCGAGTATCCGTTCTCGATCACATGGGGGAGACTCAGGCGGGGGCGAAGAAGAGCGACTCGGACCGGCGGATCGGGCGGCGGGCCCTGCTGGTCGGCGGGGTCGCGGCCGCCGTGGGCACCGCCGCGCTGGCGCGCGACGAGCTGGCGCACCTGTGGTGGCGGCTGCCGGGCGTGGAGAAGCCGCGGGTGGCGGGGGCGGTCGACTTCCGGGGTGCGCAGTGGGTGGCCGCGTCCCAGGCGAACTTCCGGCGGGCGGACCGGCCGGACGACTACTCCGTCGACATGGTCGTCATCCATGTCACCCAGGGCAGCTTCGACAGCGCGGTGAAGGTCTTCCAGGATCCGGGGCACAAGGCCGCCGCGCACTACATCGTCCGCAAGGACGGGCACATCACCCAGATGATCCGCGAGCTGGACGTGGCGTTCCATGCGGGGAACCGGGAGTACAACGAGCGGAGCGTCGGCATCGAGCACGAGGGCTTCGTGGAGCGCGCCTCCTCGTTCACCGACGCGATGTACGCCGCCTCGGCCCGCCTGACGGCGGGAATATGCGCGCGGTACGGCATACCCGTCGACCGTGAGCACATCATCGGGCACGTGGAGGTGCCGGGGACGGATCACACGGACCCGGGGAAGTACTGGGACTGGGACCGGTACATGCGGCTCGTGCGGGAGGCGGGCGCTCCTCCCGCGTAGCCGCGACGCGGTCCTGGACGGGCCGGCGGGACGCGGGCCGGTGCGGTGCGCGCCCTCGCGTCAGTGGTGCCGCCAGGGCGGAACAGGCCCTAGGTCAGCCCCGCCGCCCGGGCCCGTTCCACCGCCGGGCCGATCGCCTTGGCGACCGCTTCGACGTCGGCCTCCGTGGAGGTGTGCCCCAGGGAGAAGCGGAGGGTGCCGCGGGCCAGGTCCGGGTCGGTGCCGGTGGCGAGGAGGACATGGCTGGGCTGGGCGACGCCGGCGGTGCAGGCGGAGCCGGTGGAGCACTCGATGCCCTGGGCGTCCAGCAGCAGGAGCAGGGAGTCGCCCTCGCAGCCCGGGAAGGTGAAGTGGGCGTTCGCCGGCAGGCGGCCGGCCGGGGAGGGGTCGCCGCCCAGGATCGCGTCGGGCACCGCCGCACGGACCATGGTGATCAGGTCGTCGCGCAGGGCGCCGATCTCGCGGGCGAACCACTCACGCCGCTCGGCCGCCAGCCGGCCCGCGACACCGAAGGAGGCGATCGCCGGGACGTCGAGGGTGCCGGAGCGGACGTGGCGCTCCTGGCCGCCGCCGTGCAGGACGGGTACGGGGGTGTACTCGCGGCCGAGGAGGAGGGCGCCGATGCCGTACGGGCCGCCGATCTTGTGGCCCGAGACCGTCATCGCGGCGAGGCCGGAGCCGGCGAAGTCGACGGGAACCTGACCGAAGGCCTGGACCGCGTCGGCGTGCAGCGGGACACCGAACTCCCCTGCCACGTCGGCGAGTTCGCGGACCGGCAGGACCGTGCCGATCTCGTTGTTGGCCCACATCACGGTGGCCAGGGCGACATCGTCCGGGTCGCGGGCGATGGCCTCGCGCAGGGCCTCGGGGTGGACTCGGCCGTAGGAGTCGACCGGGAGGTACTCGACCGTGGCGCCCTCGTGTTCGCCCAGCCAGTGGACGGCGTCGAGGACCGCGTGGTGTTCGACGGGGCTGGCGAGAACCCGGGTGCGGCGCGGGTCGGCGGCGCGACGGGACCAGTACAGGCCCTTGACGGCGAGGTTGTCGGCCTCGGTGCCGCCGGAGGTGAAGACGACCTCGCTGGGGCGGGCGCCGAGCGCTTCCGCGAGGATTTCGCGGGACTCCTCGACCGTTCGGCGGGCCTTGCGGCCGGATGCGTGAAGGGAGGACGCGTTGCCGGTGACGCCCAGCTGGGCGGTCAGGGCCTCTGCCGCCTCCGGGAGCATGGGGGTGGTCGCGGCGTGGTCGAGGTATGCCATGGTGGGGCCGATTCTACGGGCCCCGGTGACCGGTCCGGGGTTGCGGGCACCCTTGCCCGGGGCCGGGACCGGCGTCAGCCGGTTCCCGGCCTCAGAAACTCCACGACACCGTGCTGTCCGCCTGCACGAACGCCACCAGCACCAGCAGGTCGGCGATCCCCAGGCCCAGGCCCAGGTAGGCGCGGCCGCGGCGGGCCGTGCCGCGCCACAGGGCCACTGCCGCCAGGACGATGGCTACCGGGCCGAGGAAGAGGTTGAGGACGAGGAGGCCGAGCAGGCCGAGGATGAAGGACGCGACGGCCATGCCGTCGGCGTCGCGCGTGCCCGCGTCGCGGGTGCCGGTGGGGCGCGTAGCCGGTGCGGTGAGTTGCATGAGGGTCAGCTCCCGAGGGTCGGACGAGTGGAAGGACGAGTGGCGACAGGTCAGTTCGTCGACGTGCCGCGCCGGCGGCCGTGCCGCTCGCGCAGCGCGAAGATGCCGAGCCAGGCCGCGATCACGGCGGCGGCGACGACGGTGAAGGTCAGCGGCGCGTGGGCCACAGTGCCCATGACAACGCCGAGCAGAAGAAGTGCGGCGACGAGGAACAGCATGGGATCGGATCCCCCTCCGAGATACCTCTCGCGGATACCTCTCGTTACGTTTCGGTGAACGGTTGTAGTTACAGTTGTTCACTGACTTCTGAGTCTAGCGCGCCCGGCGGCTTTTCAATTCCGGAGAACAGTTGTTAACTGGGTGTCATGAGTCACACCCTCGGCATCCGGCAGGCCCAGAAGCAGAAGACCCGACAGTCGCTCCTGGAAGCGGCGTTGGGCCTCCTGGAGGAGCAGAGCCTGAGCAGTCTCGGCCTGCGCGAGGTCACCCGCGCCGTCGGAGTCGCGCCGACCGCCTTCTACCGGCACTTCCGCTCCACCGCGGACCTCGGCGTGGCCCTGGTCGAGGAGGCGCTCGGCAGCCTGCACCCGATGATCCGGACGACGGTCACCGACGCCGGCACCAGCGAGGAACGCATAGCCCGGGCCGTGCAGTTGATCGCCCGCCATGTGGACGCGTACCCCGCCCATGTCCGCTTCATCGCCCGCGAGCGTCACGGCGGGGTGCAGCCGGTGCGGGAGGCCATCCGGGACCAACTGGTCCGGTTCGCCGAGGAAGTGCGGGACGAGCTGGCCAAAGACCCCGAGTCCGAGGGATGGAGCGACGACGACCTGCTGATGCTCGCCCACCTCTACGTCGACCAGATGCTCATCACCGCCTCGCTCTTCCTGGAGGCCCTGGAGGCGCCGGAGGAGGAGCGGGAACGCGTCACGCAGGTCGCGACCCGGCAGATGCGGCTCATCAGCATCGGCCGGCACCACTGGCTCAGGTGACCGGGGGTCCCGCGAACACACAGGGGCGCCGCGCTCGTTCACCGAGCGCGGCGCCCCTGTCGTACGGCGTCCCGGGTCAGCCCTGCTGGGCCTGACCGCTCTGCCGGCCGCCCGGGCCGCCGCAGCCACCGCCCTGACCGCCGCCGGGACCACCCAGCCCGCCGCCGGGCGCACCGCTCGGCATACCCGACGGGGCGCCCGAGGGGTTGCCGCCGGGCGCGCCCGGCGGCATGCCCGACGGCGCTCCTGAGGGGGCGCCGCTCGGCCGCCCGGACGCGTTCCCGGTCGGCATGCCGGACGGTGCCTGACAGGCCTGCTGCCCGGAGTTGCCACTGTTCGAGGACGACGAGTCACCCGAGCCGCAGGCCACCAGGACCAGAGGCGAGAGCGCCAGCAGAGCCGCTGCGGGGACGAGACGCACACGCTTCATGAGAGACAACTCCAAGGAATATGAGGGAGCCTTGAGAAGCGCACTCAACCAACGGCCCTTAAGGCTTCCTTGGGGCCCTACTGTCCCCGGCCTGTCAATCAGGTAAAGCACGACCCAAGGCACCGCGCTGACCTGGACTTTCAGCCGGATCCCTCGGCTACTCGCTGGTTCTCCCTCGGCGTCGCCCACGCCGCCCTCCCCGAAGGGCCGCGTGACGGGCGTCCCTTCGAGCCGCTCGTAGGGCCGACCCCCGAAAGAGCCGGCCCTACGCGCGGCCGGCCGCGCGGCTGGGCCGGGAGCCCCTCAGCCGAGCCTGACCCTGGCCAGCTGGCGTGACTGCGCCACCAGCCGGTCGGCGCTGTCCCAGACCTCGGCGTCCTCCTCCAGGAAGCCGCCGGCGAGGTTGCGGGTGGTGATGGAGACGCGCAGCGGGCCCGGAGCGGGGCGGCAGCGGACGTGGACCGTGAGCTCCACCGTCGGGACCCAGCCGGACAGGCCGATCTCGAAGGCGGTGGGCGGGAGGGCGTCCACCGCGAGCAGGAGGGACAGCGGGTCGGCGTCGCGGCCGTCGGCGAGGCCGAACCAGGCCCGCATCTCCCCCTTGCCGGACGGCTGTCCGAGCGCCCAGCCCAGGGTCGACGGGTCGAGCTTGAGGAACAGGCGGTCGGCGATGGCCGAGCTGCCGGGGACGGGGCTCGGACCGTCCTGGGGGCCGAAGCACTGCTCCAGCGGCGGGATCGCGGGCGGCTTCGCCGACGTACGGACGTCGTCGGGGAGGGAGTCGAGGTCGCCGTAGGAGGCGAGGACGCGGATCCGCTCGACCTCGTTGCCCTCGTCGTCGTACTGGAAGAGCGCGGCCTGGCCGGTGGAGAGCGTGCGGCCGGTGCGGACGAGGTCGGTGCGGACGACCGCCGGGCCGGGCTGCGACGCCGTCAGGTAGTGCGCCGAGATCGTGAACGGGTCCGGGTGCGGCAGGGCGTCGGCGAGGGCGCGGCCCAGGACGGCCAGCAGATAGCCGCCGTTGACAGCGCTGATGATCGTCCAGCCGGGCGAGAGGTCGATGTCGTAGACGCCGGGTTCGCGACGGGTGAGCGCGGTGTCCCGGTCGAACTCGCTGTCGCCGATCGTGGCCTGCACGGCCGGTGCGGAAGCTGCTTCTGGCATACCTGAACCGTACAAGAAGTAACTACTAAGCGGTAGCTTTGGATATTGCCATTACGTGACATCCGGCCGCGCACCCGGGTGAGGTTCCGGCAATTTCTTGGTAAGTGCCCGTACTCGTCCGTAACCCGGGGCCCCTGATTGCCCTCTATGGGGACATGAGCCTCACCGGGACTGCGTTCCTCACCACCCTGATCGTGCTGTCCGTCGTCGCCGTCGCGCTGCCGCTGCTGCTGTGGTCGCGGATGCGGGGACCGAGGGTCGTACGCCTGGCCGTCCGGATGGTGATGCTGCTGTTCGCCCAGGTCACGGCCGTCGCCCTGGTCTTCACTCTGGTCAACAACGCCAACAACCTCTACGACAACTGGGCCGACCTCCTCGGCACCGGCAGCCATGTCCAGCAGGCGGCCGACCTCGGTTCGGACGGCACCGGCGGCATAGCGCTGGAACGGCTGCCCCGGGTCGGACAGCGCTTCACCCGCGCCGACGGACGGGGCATGCAGGCCGCCGGCGGGGTCCGCGTCACCCAGCTGAAGGGCCGGGTCTCCGGCGTCGACGCCGAGGTCTACGTCTGGCTGCCGCCGCAGTACGACGAGCCCGCCTACCGGCACCACAGGTTCCCCGTCGTCGAGGTGCTGCCGGGCTATCCCGGCTCGGCGAAGGCGTGGTTCGGCTCGTTGCGCGCGCACGAGCAGCTGCTGCCGCTGATGCGCTCCGGCCAGATCGCGCCGTTCATCCTGGTCGCCCCGCGGACCACGCTCCTCGCCGGGGTGGACACCGGCTGCGCGAACGTCCCGGGCACGGTCAACGCCGACACCTGGCTCAGCGTCGACGTGCCGAAGATGGTCATGGACAACTTCCGGGCCGAGCCCGCGCCCGGCGGCTGGGCGGTCGCGGGTTACTCGGCCGGGGCGCACTGCGCGGTCAAGCTCGCCGTCGCCCACCCCGACCGCTACCGGGCCGCGGTGAGCCTGTCCGGCTACAACGACCCGATCGGCGAACGCGACTCGCTCACCGCCCAGAACCCGGCCCTGCGCGCCGAGAACAATCCCTACCTGCTGCTGCGCGGGGCGAGCACCCCGCCCCCCGTCGCGCTCTACCTCTCCGGCCAGCCCCACGACGGCTACGAGGCCGCCGTGGCCCTGGAACAGACCGCGCGGCCGCCGACGTTCGTACACGTGGAGTACGTCCCGAGGAGCGCGGGCGGCCACACCATGGCGCTGTGGCGGCCGCAGGTGGTCCCGGCGTTCCGCTGGCTGACCCAGCAGCTGGGCCCGCACCACGTCGCCGTCAGGGGCGCTACTCCTCTCGTACCGTCGACCGGCGATTCCACGCGCGCGGCGCTCGCCAGTGGTACTTCATCGCGAGCAGGCGCAGAACGAAGGCAGTGAGGGCGGCGAATCCGCTGGCCAGCGGGGTGAGGACGTCGTAGCGGATGCACACCACGACCATGATGGCGCCGACCATGGCCGGCACCGCGTACAGGTCGCGGTCCCAGCGCAGCAGCGACGGCACCTCGTTGGCCAGCACGTCCCGCAGCACGCCGCCGCCGACGGCGGTGGCGAGTCCGAGGGCGGCCGACTGGGGCAGCCCGAGCCCGTAGTCGTACGCCTTCGTCGTGCCGGCGACGCAGAACAGGCCGAGGCCTGCCGCGTCGAAGACGTTCACGCCGACCTGGATGCGCTCCACGTGGGGGTGCAGGAAGACGACCAGGAGGGCGGCGAGCAGCGGTGTGAGGAAGTAGCCCAGGTCCGTGAACGCGGCCGGCGGCACCGCGCCGATGATCAGGTCGCGGAACAGTCCTCCGCCCAGCGCGGTCACCTCGGCGAGGACGGCGATGCCGAAGACGTCGAAGTTCTTGCGGACGGCCAGCAGCGCACCCGAGATGGCGAACACGAAGATGCCGATCAGGTCGAGCGTGTGCTGGACGGAAGGGCTGAACAGTTGCTGGAGCACCCTCACATTCTTACCTGCCGAAGCCTATGGACCTTACAAAGCGAGGCCTGCGGGGGTGGTTGCTCCTGAACATGCCGAACGGGAGACCGCCATGAGTCGTCTGCGGACGCGGACGACTCTGCGCTCCCCCGTTTGGGCATGTGCATGACTTCGGTATCTCGTCATGCGCTACTTGTCGGTCGACTCCTGCTTCTCGGCGTCACCGGGCTCGGCGTCACCGGGCTCGTCAGAAGCCTCGGCGGAAGCCGCTTCCTCGGACGGGGCCGCCTCCTCGGACGGGGCCGCCTCCTCGGCGGCAGGCGTCCCCTCGGTGGAAGCCATCTCCGCGGCCACCGCCGCCGACGTCTCGGCCGACTCCGCGAGGACTTCGTCCGCCACCAGCTCCGCGGCCTCCTTGGCGGCGGTCAGCAGCACCGTGTCCTGCGGGGCCTGGTCCGCGAAGTTCTCCGGGTGGTGGCAGGCGACCTGCTGGCCGGGCCGCAGCTCGATGAGCTTGGGCTCGGTCGTCCGGCAGATCTCCGTCGCCTTCCAGCACCGGGTGTGGAACCGGCAGCCGCTCGGCGGCGAGATCGGCGAGGGCACATCCCCCTTGAGCAGGATGCGCTCGCTCTTGGCACCCCGGCGCTTGGGATCCGGGACCGGCACCGCCGACATGAGCGCCTTGGTGTACGGGTGCATCGGTGACTCGTACAGCGAGGTGCGGTCGGCGAGTTCGACGATCTTCCCGAGGTACATCACCGCGATGCGGTCCGAGACATGGCGTACCACGGACAGGTCGTGCGCGATGATCACGTAGGTCAGGCCCAGCTCCTGCTGGAGGTCGTCCATCAGGTTGACGACCTGGGCCTGGATCGACACGTCGAGCGCGGAGACCGGCTCGTCGGCGACGACCAGCTTCGGCTTCAGGGCGAGCGCGCGGGCGATGCCGATGCGCTGGCGCTGACCGCCGGAGAACTCGTGCGGGTAGCGGTTGTAGTGCTCGGGGCTCAGACCCACCAGCTCGAGGAGCCGCTGGACCTCCTTCTTCACCCCGCCCTCCGGTTCCACGCCCTGGAGCCGGAAGGGCGCCGAGACGATCCCGCCGATGGTGTGCCGCGGGTTCAGCGAACCGTAGGGGTCCTGGAAGATCATCTGGATGTCCCGCCGCAGCGGACGCATCCCGGCCGAGTTCAGCCTCGTGATGTCCTTGCCCTCGAAGTGGATCGAGCCGCCGGTCGGGTCCTGGAGCCGCGTGATGACCCGGCCCATCGTCGACTTGCCGCAGCCCGACTCACCGACCACGCCGAGGGTCTCGCCCTTGCGTACCTCGAAGTCGAGACCGTCGACCGCCTTGACCGCGCCGACCTGCCGCTGGAGCACGCCTTTGCGGATCGGGAAGTGCTTCTGCAGGCCCTCGACCTTGAGCAGCACCTCCCGCTCCTCGGGAGCCGACGCCTGCTGGGGAACCGAGGAGGCCACGTCCGTTTTCTTCGTCTCACTCACAGCTTCGGCGCAATCTCTTCGGTCCAGATCCGCGTACGGTCCTCCGGCGAGAGGTGGCACGCGGAGAAGTGTCCGCTGCCGACCGGCTGGAGCTCCGGGCGCACGGTACGGGTGACATCGCCCTTGGGGACGTCCGCGTACGGGCAGCGGGGGTGGAAGGCGCAGCCCGAGGGGACGTTGATGAGGCTCGGCGGCTGACCCTTGACCGGGATGAGCCGCTCGGAGGTCTCGCGGTCGATGCGGGGCATCGAGCCGAGCAGACCCCAGGTGTACGGGTGCTGCGGCCGCTCGAAGACGTCGTCCACCGAACCTCGCTCCACGCACCGGCCGCCGTACATCACCAGGACGTCGTCGGCGATCTCGGCGACCACGCCGAGGTCGTGGGTGATGAGGACGACCGCGGAGCCGAACTCCTTCTGCAGGTCCCGGATGAGGTCGAGGATCTGCGCCTGGACGGTCACGTCGAGGGCGGTCGTCGGCTCGTCCGCGATGAGCAGCTCGGGGTTGTTGACCAGCGCCATGGCGATCATCGCGCGCTGACGCATACCGCCGGAGAACTCGTGCGGGTAGCTGTCCACGCGCTTGGCCGGCTCGGGGATGCCGACCCGGTCGAGCATCTCGACCGCCCGCTTGCGGGCGACCTTCTTGCTGACGTCGTGGTGGACCCGGTACGCCTCCACGATCTGGTTGCCGATCGTGTAGTACGGGTGCATCGCGGACAGCGGGTCCTGGAAGATCATCGCCATCTCGCGGCCGCGCAGCCGGCGCACCTCGTCCGGGTCGGCGCCGACCAGCTCCTTGCCGCCGAGCCAGATCTCGCCGGACATCTGCACGTTCTTGCCGCGCGCGCCGAGCCGGTGCAGGCCCATGATCGCCAGCGAGGTGACGGACTTGCCGGAGCCGGACTCGCCCACGATGCAGAGGGTCTTGCCCTTCTCCACCTGGAAGCTGAGCCCGTCGACGGACTTGACCAGACCGTCGTCGGTGGGGAAGTGCACCTTGAGGTCGCGGACCGCGAGGAACGCGTCGGGCGCGTTCGCCGGCGAGCTCGTGGGTTCGCCCACGGCGGCACCGGTCTTGGAGAGTTCGGTCACGAGAGCCTCACGCGAGGGTCGGCGGCGGCGTACAGCAGGTCCACCAGGAGATTTGCGATCACGACGAAGACGGCGGCGAGCAGGGTGACGCCGAGGATCGGGGGCAGGTCGTTGTCGGTGATGCCCTGCACCGCGTACTGGCCGATGCCGGGCAGCGAGAACACGCTCTCGGTGATCACGGCGCCGCCGAGCAGCAGGCCCAGGTCCATACCGAAGACGGTGATGATCGGGGTCAGCGCGGCCCGCAGCCCGTGCCGGGCCACGACCTTGCGCTCGCGCAGGCCCTTGGCGCGGGCCGTGCGGATGAAGTCCTCATTCATCGTCTCCAGCATGCCCGAGCGGGTGAGCCGCGCGTAGATGGCGGAGTAGAGGAGGGCCAGAGAACACCACGCGGGGAAGAGCGTGTTGGCCCACTGGGCCGGATTCTCGGTGAACGGTACGTAGGTGCGGCCGAAGATCGGCCACTGGTAGGTGAAGAGCAGCAGCGCCAGGTTGCCCGTGAAGAACATGGGCAGCGAGACACCCGCGAGCGCGACGCCCATGAAGGAGCGGTCGAAGAAGCTGCGGGGCTTGAGCGCGGAGACCACGCCGATCAGCACACCGGACACCAGCCACAGCACGGCGGCGCCGGCAGCCAGCGAGATCGTCACTGGAAGGCGCGAGGTGAGCTGCGGCCACACCGCGACGTGGTTCTTGAAGGAGTAACCGAAGCACGGCGCGTCGCAGTGCGCCGTCGTGGGCCCCAGGTTGTAGGTGGCACCGGACACGATCCCCTTGATGAAGTGCCAGTACTGGGCGTACAAGGGCTGGTCCAGACCGAGGTTCTGCTTGACTGCGGCGATGTCGGCCTTCGTCGGGCTCTTTCCGATGTACTGCTGCGCGAGCTGGTCGGCGGTCTGGCCGGCCATCCGGGGCAGCAGGAAGAAGATCGCGAAGGTGACCGCGGTGACGACCAACAGCAGGATCACTGCCGCGAACGTCCGACGGAGGATGTACGAGATCACGGGGACCGGCGTCGGTGCCCGCGGGCCGCGAAGCCCGCGGGCACCAATGCCTTCACCTGCCTTCCGGGGCTACTTCTTGGTCGTGCCGATGTTGAGGTAGTCGTACTGACCGCTGAAGGCCGCCGTGGACACCAGGTTGGTGTAGTTGGCCGGGCGGTACAGCAGGACCTTGAAGTAGGTCAGCGGGACGAGCGCCGCCAGGTCCATCGTGCGCTTGTCGATCTCGGCGTACTGGCTGTTGCGCTTGGCCTCGTCCTGGGTGGCGATGGCCGTCTCCAGCATCTCGTTGACCTGCTTGTCATCGAGGTACGAGATGTTGGTGTTGCCGGACGCACCGATCGCGTCGCCGTGCAGGATCTGCTGCAGGAAGCCGTAGCCGCCGGGCCAGTCGGCACCCCACTGCATCATGTGCAGACCGATGTTCTGCTTCTTGTCGAACGTCGGCACACCCGCGTAGTCGGTGAAGTACTTGCCCGACGGGTACTGCTTGAGGGTGGCGTTGATGCCGACCTTCTTCAGCGAGGCGATGATCGCGGTGGCCGCGTCGATCTCCTGCTGACGGTCGCTGCGCGCCGAGATGTTGGTGGTGATGGTCGACTTGCCGCAGGCCTTCAGCTGCTCCTTGGCCTTGGCGACGTCACCCTTGTTGCCCGTGGTGGCGTAGACGTCTGCCTTCTGGTAGCCCGGGATGTCCGGCGGCAGGACGGTGGTGGCGATGTCACCGCGGATCGGGCCGCCCTCGGCGGTCTGCACGGAGACCTTGTCGATGGCGTACTCGACGGCCTTGCGGCAGGCGACGTTGTCGAACGGCGCGACCTGGGTGTTGATCGCCATGTAGACCAGGCGGCCACCGTAGGTGTTGTCGGTGTTGGCCTTCAGAGCGGCGTCGTTGACGACCTTCGCCTGCGTCGCGGCCTGGACACCCGTACCGCCGAGGTCGATCGCGTCACCGGCCTGGACGTCCTGGTCGATGGTCTCGGCGTTGACCTTGAGCTTGACGACGATCTTGTCCGGGTACTGCTTGCGCAGCGGGTCCGTCGCCGCGTCCCAGTTCTTGTTGCGGACGAGGACGGCCTGCTTGCCCTCCTCGTAGCTCTGGAACTGGTACGAGCCCGAGGACACGATGCTCTTGACGTAGTCGATGCCGGTGTCCTTGGCCTGCGGCACCGGAGCCGTCTGCGGCGTCGCGACCAGGTAGTCGAACTCCTGGAAGGCGCGGTTGAGCTTGAAGACGATCGTGGTGTCGTCCGGCGTCTCGATGGACTTCAGGCCCTCGGCGCTCTTGTCCTTGTAGGGACCCTTGTACTTGTCGCCGCCCTCGAGGAACTGCTGGAAGTAGTTCGGGCCGAGGGAGAGCACGTCACGCGCGAAGTTGGAGCGCTCGACGGCGTACTTGACGTCCTTCGAGGTGATCGCGGTGCCGTCCTGGTACTTCAGGCCCGAACGCAGCTTGTACGTCCAGGTCTTGCCGCCGTCGCTCGGCACACCCGCGCTCGCGGCGAGGTCCGGGACCAGCGTGTTGCCCTCCTCGCCCGCACCGGGCTTGAAGGTCATCAGCGGGCGGGCGTACAGCCGGCTGAGGTTGTACATGTACGCGTAGTACGTGTTGCCGGGGTCGAAGGAGTCCGGGACGTCGCTGTACTCGTACGTGACCGTCCCACCCTTCTGGGTGGAGGCGTTGACGACGCCCTTGGTCGCTGCGTTGGCCCCAGCCGACTTGTTCCCGTTTTCCTTGTTGTCATCGGCCTTGCTGCAACCTGCAAGCAGCAGGCTCACACTGCCGATGGCCGCGACCGCGGCCAGCGCTGACCTTCGCATGATGGTCTGCTTCCCCTCCATTGTCGGAAACTTGTGGACTCTCACCGCGGCCGGATCAGCGGCTGCGCGGGTCGAGAGCGTCGCGGAGACCGTCGCCGAGCAGATTGAACGCCAGCACGGTCACGAAGATGGCGAGACCAGGCACGATCATGTACTCCGGGTCCACCTGGTAGAAGTCGACCGCCTGGTTGAGCATGCCGCCCCAGGACGCCTGCGGGGGCTGGATGCCGACGCCGAGGAAGCTCAGGGACGCCTCGAAGAGGATGTTGGTCGGGATGAGCAGCGTCGAGTAGACGATGATCGGGCCCACGAGGTTCGGCAGCAGCTCCCGGAAGAGGATGTACGGGCCCCTGGCCCCCATCCCCCGCGAGGCGTCGACGAACTCCCGCTCACGCAGGGCCAGCGTCTGGCCGCGGACGATACGGCCCAGATAGGGCCAGTTGAAGAAGCCGATGACGAAGATCAGCACGCTGATGTGCAGCGGCAGGCCCTCCAGCCCGAAGGCACCGCCCTGCAGGGTGGCGGAGATGGCGATCGCGAACAGCAGCAGGGGGAACGCCAGGAAGGTGTCCATCAGCCGGCTGATGATCGTGTCGACCCGCCCGCCGTAGTAGCCGGCCACCACACCGAGGACCGCGCCGATCGTGTTCGACAGGATCGTGGCGCCGAAGGCGACGACCAGCGACACCCAGGAGCCCTCCAGGATGCGGGTGGCGATGTCGCGGCCGAACTTCGGCTCCACACCGAGCGGGTGGTCCCAGCTCATGCCGCCGAAGTCGCCCTTGGGCAGCGAGGTGTTGGGGTCGATGAGGTCCTGGTGCAGGGCGTTCGGATCCAGGCCGAACAGCGCCTGGAGGGGCCGGGAGAGCACCGCGAGCAGGATGAGCAGGATGACGATCACGCCACCGGCGACCGCCACCTTGTCCTTCTTGAAGCGGGACCAGGCGATCTGCCCCAGGGAACGGCCCTCGATCTGCCCCTTCTCGACGCCGACGAGCACAGCCTCCGGCTGTGCCTCGGCTGCCGATCCGGTGGTCTCGATCGGTGCGGTCACGGTGACCCGACCCCTCTCGCCGGTGGTGACCGGCCTTCATCCGCCGCTGTAGGCGGCTTGGTTCACTTACCTGCTACGCGGCCTGCGCCGATGAGTGCGGCCCAGCTGTCCAGTTGATCCCGGATTGGCACCGATGGGTACGCACTCGCTGGATCCATGGCCTCGCGTCTGAGAAGGCGAGTATTCGACGCCTTCACGATCACACGCCAGGCCTCACGGAGAATGTATGCGCAACCGTGATGCCGATCTGGGTGTTCCGTTATCCGAACACGGGGCATCGCCCTCCGGAGATCGGCCTTCCGGCTCCACACGTCGCGATGCGAACGGGCTCCCCCGGCATGGCACTTGCCGGGCCCGAACGGCGTGGCCGACTTCTGTCTCGCCGACGCGGCGACCCATCGGTGGCGTGCGCTCTGTTCGGTCACGACGAGAACCGCTCCGGCCGCCGCCGGAACGGCAGTCGGCGAGTCCTGGGCGTGCGGCTCGCCCACCACCGTCGGCCGGCCCATGGCGGGTGGCTCGCCCACCACCGTCGCCCGAACTCACGGCTGCTGAGCGGCCGGTCCGGTCTCCCGAGCCGGCCGACCGTCCGTCCGGCATGCGCCCGGCCGACCAGGACCTGTCCGGCCGGTCGAGCTGGAGCCGGAGGTCAGGTCGAGCCGGAGGTCGGATCGGGCCGGAGGCCGGAGGTCAGTTCGAGCCGACGCCGGAGGTCAGGTCGAGCCGTAGCCAGCGGTTCAGGTCGAGCCGAAGCCAGCAGTTCAGTTCAAACCGAAGCCAGAGGTCAGTTCAAACCGAAGCCAGAGGCCAGTTGGAACCGAAGCCGACGGTCAGTAGGGGCGCGAGCCCGGGTAGCCGTAATCGCCCGCGGGAGCCTGGGCCGGGGCGGGCGCCGCGTGGGCCTCGCGGTCGTAGAAGGGGCGGGCGTTGGCCCGCATCCACATCACGACCGGGTCGTGCTCGTCGGACATCGCCACGGTCGACACCGGCAGCCCGTCCGGCACCGCGCCGATGGACTGCTGCATCATCCCGCGGACGGAGTCGACGGCGGGCGGCGAGGTGTCGTACACGTCGAGGCCGATGGCGAGGTACGGCGCCCCGAGCGCGGGCTGCACCCAGGCGCGGCGCAGCGCGCGGACCGCCGGGGTGCGGTGGGCGTTCTGCGCGAGCAGGGCGTAGAACTGGGGGATCTCGATTCCGGGCTCGGACAGCCGCAGCGGGCCGGCCGGCTGGCGTTCCAGGCCCGTCGCGATCCGGCGCAGGTCGAGCCAGGGGATGCCGAGGCCGCCGCCGGGGGCGTGCGGGTTCAGCCAGAGGCCGAAGTGGTCGGGGTACAGCGTGCGGGCGACGTCGAGGCCGTCCACCACCTCGTACGAACGGTTCCAGCCGCTGGCCGAGAGTTCCTGGGCGGAGGTGACACAGGGCGCGTAGCCGTAGCCGTTGACCTCCATGTTCCCGTACTGGGCGTCGGGGGAGCCGGCCTGGCCGTGCCACAGCAGCATCCAGACCTGGCCGGAGGACGGGGTCGCGAGCGCACGAAGGAGCGCCTCGTAGGCGTCGTAACGCCCGGGCGTCACCTGGCGCAGCATGTGCTCGACCTGCCCGGTCGCGGCAGTGCCGCTCGCGCTCACCCTTTACCGCCCCTTCGAGAAACGTGGCCTTGGATATGAAACCACCTTAGGTGGCTCGTTAGACAACAGCCGCCCAGGAGTTCGGGGGTTGTTCTGCGTTCGGGGGTTGTTCCGCGTCGGCGGGCGCGGTCGGTTCTCAGTGGTCCCGTTGGTAGAACGGGCGTACCCGCTCCCGCATCCAGTCCGTCACCGGGTCCTCGACCACGTCCAGGAGGACGAGGTTCACCGGCCACTGGACGGCGACCTTGGCGAGCGCCCGGCCGAGTGCGTCCAGCGGGAGGACGCGCAGGTCGCCCTCCCACTGGGACAGTTCGACGCCGACGAACAGGACGGGATCGCCGGTCTCGATGGCGGCCAGGCAGCGGCGGGCGGTGAGTACGACGCCGATGTCGGCGAACTCGGCCGAGGCCGCGGCGAGGAAGTCCACCGGGTCGTCCTGCCAGTCGGGCTCGAACAGCCGCACCCGGCCGCCGCCGGCGAACCCGTCGAGCGGGGTCCGCCCGCTCCGGCACAGCTCGGCCACGGCGGCCGGCGGGAGCGGGATGCCCACCACGCCGTCCGGGTTCACGACGATGCCGACCTGCGGCGGCAGACCGCGGGCGAACTCCACGGCGGGCGCGACGGTGTACGACATGTGCGAGCCGACGACCTGCCGGAACTGCTCCTCGGAGCTGAAGACCGGCACGTACACCTGGCCCTCGATCTCCAGCGTGGGCAGGTCGAGAGGGCCGCTGTGCGGGCCTCCGCCGTTGGGCAGCGGCACCCAGACGAAGCTGCGGCCGAGCACCTCGACGATCCGTCCGCCGGCCGTCGGGACGCCGAGGGAGGCGGCGAGCACCTCCTCCAGCTCGTTGCCGGGCCATCCGCCGTGCGGATGGGGGTGCGTCTGCGCGGGGAAGCCCGCCGGGAAGTCCGCGGGAAGGTCCGCCGGGAAGTCCATCTCTCTACCGCCTGCTGGGAACCGCTGCTGTGGCTGAAAAGGCTAACCGGTACGAACCCCGACTGAATCGTCCCGGAGACCGATCCACCTCCGGGCCGCCCGTCGGCGGATCACCCCGGAGGCAGGTCCGAAGCTGGTCCGGAGCAGGTCCGAAGCAAGTCCGGCTCCGGTCCGGATCAGGTCCGGCTCCGGTACCGCTCAGGTCCGGCTCAGCTCGTGAAGGCGATCCGTCGCAGCACGTCCGCCGCGTCCCGGTCCAGCAGTACCGCCGAGCCGCAGCCCGGGGGCAGCTCGCCCTTCTCCACGGCGCGCAGCAGGCGGGCGGCCGCGCGGCGGTGGCGCAGGAAGGCGTAGCGCGAGACGCCGCGGCCCCGGTCGCGCTGGCCCTCGAGCGCCGTGCCGGGGGTGACGTCGAGCAGCAGCAGGTGCAGGGTGCCGCCCCGGCGGCGGGCCTCGCGGGCCAGCCAGTCGCGCACCCAGGCCTGAGTGCCGCAGTCGTGCACGACCACTCCCTCACCGGTGCGCAGCGCGCGGCGCAGTCCGGCGTAGTGGGCGAGGCGGACGAGCGGGCGGTAGACGGCGTACGGCAGGAAGCGCGGCGCCCGGGCGTCCCAGCGGTCGCGGGTGTCCTGGGAGTCGATGCGTACGCCCCGCACCGCGCGCCGCATCAGCGTGGACTTGCCGCTGCCGGGCAGGCCGGTGATCACGACCAGGTCGCGGGGGCCGAAGACCAGGCCGTGCGGGCTGTGCCGGGAGCGCTCGCGCAGATCGCGGACGACCGGCGCCGACCGCGGGCCGCACGCCTCCACGGCCGGGGCCGCGGGCTGCTTGGGCAGTGCCGCGGCCGAGCTGGTGGCGTACGCCGTGATCCTGTTCACCGTGATCGTCCTCCCCTGGGGTCAGGTAAGTCCTTTCCCCGCCGAGCGTAAAGAGAAGGTAATGCGCGGTGTCTCGTGTTTTCGTTCGCGTACCGCCACAGCCCGGTTACAGATGCGGCCTGCCCTTGCCGGGCGATGCGTGCAATGATGTCCGCGCCAACTGCATACCGGCCGCTTGAATCCGCGCGGGAGAGTCCCCAGCAGCAGTGCTGCACCGGGGCGCCGAAGGAGCAAGTCCCTCCCTTGAATCTCTCAGGCCCCGTTACCGCGCGGGCGAGGCACATCTGAAAAGCGGGCCGCTGCGACAGCGGCTCCACCCAAGGTGCAAACCATGATCACGTGTGGTCATGGTGAACCTCTCAGGTTCCGATGACAGATGGGGAGGAACTACCTCGCCCTCCCCCACGCTCGACTTCGCTCGCGCGGGAGGTGCCCCCATCGCCCTTGGAGACGACCGACCGATGAGCAGCACCCCACTCCGTCACACCGCCCTCGATGCCCTGCATCGCTCGCTCGGCGCGACCATGACCGACTTCGCCGGCTGGGACATGCCCCTGCGCTACGGCTCCGAGCGCGACGAGCACAACGCGGTGCGCACCAGGGCCGGCCTGTTCGACCTCTCGCACATGGGTGAGATCACGGTCACGGGGCCGGAAGCGGCGCGGCTGCTCAACTACGCCCTGGTCGGCAACATCGCCTCCGTCGGCGCCGGCCGCGCCCGCTACACCATGATCTGCCGGGCCGACGGCGGCATCCTCGACGACCTGATCGTCTACCGGCTGGGCGAGACGGAGTACATGGTCGTCGCCAACGCCTCCAACGCCCAGGTCGTGCTGGACGCGCTCGTGGAGCGTTCCGCCGGCTTCGACGCCGAGGTGCGGGACGACCGGGACGCGTACGCGCTGATCGCGGTCCAGGGCCCGGAATCCCCCGGCATCCTCAAGTCCCTCACCGACGCCGACCTCGACGGCCTGAAGTACTACGCGGGCCTGCCCGGCACCGTCGCCGGCGTCCCCGCGCTCATCGCCCGCACCGGATACACCGGCGAGGACGGCTTCGAGCTGTTCGTGAAACCCGAGCACGCCGTCGAACTGTGGCAGGCCCTGACCAAGGCCGGCGAGGGCGTCGGCCTGGTCCCCTGCGGCCTGTCCTGCCGGGACACGCTGCGCCTGGAGGCGGGCATGCCGCTGTACGGGCACGAGCTGAGCACCTCCCTGACGCCCTTCGACGCGGGGCTCGGGCGGGTCGTGAAGTTCGACAAGGACGGCGACTTCGTGGGGCGTACGGCGCTGGAGGCGGCGGCCGAGCGCGCCGCTTCGCAGCCCCCGCGTGTCCTCGTCGGCCTGGTCGCCGAGGGCCGCCGCGTCCCCCGCGCCGGGTACGCCGTCGTCGCCGGCGGCGAGGTGATCGGCGAGGTCACCTCCGGCGCCCCCTCCCCCACGCTGGGCAAGCCGATCGCCATGGCGTACGTCGACGCGGCACACGCGGCGCCGGGCACGCCGGGAGTCGGCGTGGACATCCGAGGCAGCCACGAGCCGTACGAGGTCGTGGCGCTGCCGTTCTACAAGCGCCAGAAGTAACACTGAGCGCGGTCCTTACGTCCCTTACGTGACACCGCGCACATTTCCGCTGCTCACCAGCGGTTCCAGCAGCCCCCCATTCACCAGCACTCCCCCGCGTACAGGAGAATTCAGGCCATGAGCAACCCCCAGCAGCTGCGCTACAGCAAGGAGCACGAGTGGCTGTCGGGCGCCGAGGACGGCGTCTCGACAGTCGGCATCACGGAGCACGCGGCCAACGCGCTCGGCGATGTCGTCTTCGTCCAGCTCCCGGAGGTCGGTGACACGGTGGCCGCGGGCGAGACCTGCGGCGAGCTGGAGTCGACCAAGTCGGTCAGCGACCTGTACTCCCCTGTCAACGGTGAGGTCACCGAGGTCAACGAGGACGTGGTGAACGATCCGTCGCTGGTGAACTCGGCCCCCTTCGAGGGCGGCTGGCTGTTCAAGGTGCGCGTGGCGGAGGAGCCGGCCGACCTGCTCTCCGCCGACGAGTACACCGCTTTTTCCGCCGGCTGAGGAGTCACGTACACATGTCGCTTCTGAACACGCCCCTGCACGAGCTCGACCCGGACATCGCCGCCGCCGTCGACGCCGAGCTGCACCGCCAGCAGTCCACCCTCGAGATGATCGCCTCCGAGAACTTCGCGCCGGCCGCGGTCATGGAGGCGCAGGGCTCGGTCCTCACCAACAAGTACGCCGAGGGCTACCCGGGCCGCCGCTACTACGGCGGCTGCGAGCACGTCGACGTCGCCGAGCAGATCGCCATCGACCGGGTGAAGGAGCTGTTCGGCGCCGAGTACGCCAACGTGCAGCCCCACTCGGGCGCCTCCGCCAACCAGGCCGCGCTGTTCGCGCTCGCCCAGCCCGGCGACACCATCCTCGGCCTGGACCTGGCCCACGGCGGCCATCTCACCCACGGGATGCGGCTGAACTTCTCCGGCAAGCAGTTCAACGTGGTCGCGTACCACGTGGACGACTCCGGCCTGGTCGACATGGCCGAGGTCGAGCGGCTCGCCAAGGAGCACCGCCCGAAGGTGATCATCGCGGGCTGGTCGGCGTACCCGCGGCAGCTGGACTTCGCGGAGTTCCGCCGGATCGCGGACGAGGTCGAGGCCTACCTGTGGGTCGACATGGCGCACTTCGCGGGCCTGGTCGCGGCCGGGCTGCACCCGAACCCGGTGCCGTACGCGGACGTGGTCACCTCCACCACCCACAAGACGCTGGGCGGGCCCCGCGGCGGGATCATCCTCGCGAAGAAGGACTTCGCGAAGAAGCTGAACTCGTCCGTCTTCCCGGGCTTCCAGGGCGGTCCCCTGGAACACGTGATCGCGGCCAAGGCGGTCTCCTTCAAGGTCGCCGCGAGCGAGGACTTCAAGGAGCGCCAGCGCCGTACGGTCGACGGCGCGCGGATCCTCGCCGAGCGGCTCACCGCACCGGACGCCCGCGAGGCCGGCGTGAACGTCCTGTCGGGCGGCACCGACGTCCACCTGATCCTGGTCGACCTGCGCGAGTCCGAGCTGGACGGCCAGCAGGCCGAAGACCGCCTCCACGAGGTCGGCATCACGGTCAACCGCAACGCCGTCCCGAACGACCCGCGCCCGCCGATGGTGACGTCGGGCCTGCGGATCGGCACGCCGGCCCTGGCCACCCGCGGCTTCCGGGCCGAGGACTTCGCCGAGGTCGCGGACGTGATCGCGGAGGCGCTGAAGCCGTCCTACGACGTCGAGGCGCTGAAGTCCCGGGTCAAGGCCCTGGCCGACAAGCACCCGCTCTACCCCACCCTGGGGCAGTAGTACCGCTGTACGGGGGCACCGCGCGCACACTGAGAGGTGAGCGCGGTGCCCCGTCCCTTGTTCCACCCCCGTTCTGAGGAGTCACCGTGGCCATCTCGGTCTTCGACCTGTTCTCGATCGGCATCGGCCCGTCCAGCTCCCACACGGTCGGCCCGATGCGCGCGGCGCGCATGTTCGCCCGCCGGCTGCGCAACGAGGACCTGCTGACGTCCGTCGCGTCCGTCCGCACGGAGCTGTACGGCTCGCTCGGCGCGACCGGCCACGGCCACGGCACCCCCAAGGCCGTGCTCCTCGGCCTGGAGGGCGACTCGCCCCGCACGGTCGATGTGGAACGGGCCGACGAACGGGTCTCGGAGATCAAGGAGGCGGGACGGATCCGGCTCCTCGGCGAGCACGACATACCGTTCTCCTTCGACGACGATCTGGTCCTGCACCGCCGCAAAACCCTCCCCTACCACGCCAACGGCATGACCCTGTGGGCCTACGACGCCTCGGGCGCGCAGCTGCTGACCAAGACGTACTACTCCGTCGGCGGCGGCTTCGTCGTGGACGAGGACGCCGTCGGCGCGGACCGCATCAAGCTGGACGACACGGTCCTGAAGTACCCCTTCCGCACGGGCGACGAGCTGCTGCGCCTGACGAAGGAGACCGGCCTGTCGATCTCCTCCCTGATGCTGGAGAACGAGCGTGCGTGGCGCACCGAGGACGAGATCCGCACCGGCCTGCTGGAGATCTGGCGGGTGATGCAGGCCTGCGTGTCCCGCGGCATGTCCCGCGAGGGCATCCTGCCCGGCGGCCTGCGGGTGCGCCGCCGCGCCGCGGTCACGGCACGTCAACTGCGCGCCGAGGGCGACCCGTTGGCCCACTCCATGGAGTGGATCACGCTCTACGCGATGGCGGTCAACGAGGAGAACGCGGCCGGCGGCCGCGTGGTGACGGCCCCCACCAACGGCGCCGCCGGCATCATCCCGGCGGTTCTGCACTACTACATGAACTTCGTCCCGGGCGCGGACGAGGACGGCGTGGTCCGCTTCCTCCTCGCCGCCGGCGCCATCGGCATGCTCTTCAAGGAGAACGCCTCCATCTCCGGCGCCGAGGTCGGCTGCCAGGGCGAGGTCGGCTCCGCCTGCTCCATGGCCGCCGGCGCCCTCGCCGAGGTGCTGGGCGGCAGCCCCGAGCAGGTCGAGAACGCCGCCGAGATCGGCATGGAACACAACCTGGGCCTGACCTGCGACCCGGTCGGCGGCCTGGTCCAGATCCCCTGCATCGAACGCAACGGCATGGCCGCGGTCAAGGCCGTCACCGCCGCCCGCATGGCCATGCGCGGCGACGGCTCCCACAAGGTGTCCCTCGACAAGGTCATCAAGACGATGAAGGACACGGGCGCGGACATGTCCGTGAAGTACAAGGAGACGGCCCGGGGCGGGCTGGCGGTCAACATCATCGAGTGCTGAACGGCTGTCACCCGTCCGGCCGAGGAGCGCCGCACGAATTGCGGGCCGAGGCTGGTATTCCGCCGCGTCGAGGGATCGCCCGTGCCAAGGTGGGGCATACACCAACTCCAACTCCTGTCCCCCCACTGACAGTCAAGGGAGTCCCCACATGCTGCGCGGCATCGACGTGAGCGCGTTCCAGTCCTCGTCCTACGACACGGACGGCCTCTCCTTCGTCTTCATCAAGGCGTCGGAGGGGCGTTCGTACGTCAACCCGAGGCTCAGCGCCCAGACCAAGCACGGCCGTGACGCCGGCCTGGTCGTCGGCTTCTACCACTTCCTCTGGCCCGGCAACATCACCGCCCAGGCGGAGTACTTCGTGAGCAAGGCCCCGGAGAAGGCGGGCGACATACTCGCCGTCGACTGGGAGACGACCAGCGAGGGCACGCACGCGAGCAACGCGGAGAAGGATCGGTTCATCCGGAAGGTGAAGGAGCTGCGGCCGAACAATAAGGTCGTGCTCTATTGCAATCGCCATTTTTGGTTGAGTATGGACAGTACGTCCTACGCCGGTGACGGTCTCTGGATCGCGGACTACGTGACTGCGGGCAAGCCCCGCATCAAGGCGAAGTGGCGCTTCCACCAGTACACCGCCGATCCGCGGGACACGAACGTGGCGGACTTCGCGAGCAAGGCCGCCCTGCGGGAGTGGGCAACCGTGGAATGAACCCTGCCCTTACGCTCCGACCTGCGGCCGGACAGCGACCGCGGAGAAAAGGGAGCTGCTCGACACGGGTGGGACCATCACTGCGGTCAGCAGCAACGGCGCGTACTCCTTCACCGAGCCCAACCGCGAGAGCGAGGTGACCGGACTGCGCGGCGGTGCGGTGCGGCCCGGGGACTCGATCGGGGTCGAGCTGCCTGATGGGCCGCACCTGCCGCTGGAGATCGTCCGAGGCGTACGGCTAGCCGCGGAAGTCCGGGGTGCGGTCCGGGGACGCCTCCGCCAGTGCCTTGGTGACCGCCTCGACGCCGGCCTGCAGGCCGTAGACCGGGGTGCCGGGCTGCTGGCGCCAGGAGTCGTCGATGCCGCCCGCGTCGACGGTGTCGAAGCCGAGCTCGTCGATCAGGGCCCGTACCTTCGCCTTGGCCGCCGTGTCGTCGCCGGCGACCGGGAGGGCCATGCGGCCGGGGTCGCCGGCCGGAAGCGGCCGCTCCAGGATGTCCTGGGCATAGGTGCCGTTGAACGCCTTGATCACGGGGTGGCCGAGGTGTCGCTCCGTGAAGCGGCTCTCGGTGAGGCCCTCGTCCTCGATCTCCGCGAGCCTGCCGTCCCGCTCCCGCGGGTAGTAGTTGCCGGTGTCGATGACGGCGACGCCCTTCGCCGCGCCGTCCAGCAGGCCGGACGGGAGGTTCGGGACCGCCTTCACGGGGACGGTGACCACGACGACCTCGGCGTCGCGCGCCGCCTGCTCGGCCGGGACGGCTGTCGCGCCGGTCTCCTCGGCCAGCGCCGTGAGGGTGTGCGGGCCACGGGAGTTGGCCACGGACACGTCGTGTCCGAGGGCGGTGAGCCGCCGGGTCAGGTTGCCGCCGATGTTGCCCGCGCCGATGATGCCGATCTTCATGACTGGCCCTCCGAATTTGATGCACACGCATGCTTCTTGCGGGGCATCAACCCCGGAGATCCCGACGCTATTCCGCAGCCGTGGCAACCGGGTGAACGGCCCGCCCAGACCCCGGCATGACGAAGGGGCGCCCGCCGCCGAGAAGACAGGGCGCCCCTTCCACGTGCGTCACTTGCCCAGGTAGGTCCAGAACTCGTCGAACGACAGGACCTTGTCGCCGTTGAGGTCACGGGTCTTGATGATGGCCTCCGCGACCGACTCCGTGACGTTCCAGTCGCCCTGCTGAGCCAGGGCGGCCTTGAACTCGGCGGCGGTGATGGATCCGTCACCGTCCGTGTCGATCCGCTGGAACTGCTTGCGTGCTTCCTCGATGTCGGCCATCGATCCGCCCCTTTTCGTCGTACCTTGCTGTCATCCTGACGCAGGTCAGATTAACGGCCCGCCCGAACGCGCAGCGCGGCGACCACCCAGGCGAACTCCTCCTCGTACGCGGGCTGGGGTTCGAGTCCGTTCACGATGGCCGACAGCTCGCGGTACCGGGCGACCCGGACGTTCGAGCCCGCGGTCAGTCGCTCCAGTACGGCGGTCCGGTCGCCGTCGCCGAGCACCTCGCGCAGCACGTCCTCGGCCTCCGGCGCCTCGGGGGCGATGCCCTGCCGCAGTGCCTCTCCGGAGAGTTGGATCAGCCGGCTCATGAACCACAGGGAGGAGCCGGCCGGGACGTCCGGACCCCGGTCCGCCGCGTTGAACTCGATCATCCGGCGCATCAGGACCCGGAATTCCGGGTCCTGGATCAGCTCGGCGAGTTCCACCCAGGCGTCCACCTGCTCGGGCGTGGGGTCGTCGGGCAGGTTGGCCGCGGCGAACCGCAGCCGTCGGCGGATGTCGGGGTCCGCCGTGTCGATCCCCTCGAAGATCTCCTCCATGAAGTCCTCGACGATCCGCCTGCGCTCGGCGGCCGACAGTCGCGCCAGCTTGTTCATCAGGGTCGTCTCCTCTGCGGTCGAGCCGCGTCGTGCCACGGTGGACAGCACCGCACGGGTCACCTTCAGCGCGCGGATCTGCGCGTCCAGCGCCTTCACATGCGCGGCCGCGACCTCCGCGACCGTCGCCTCGCCGGCCAACACCTTGCGTACGTCGCCCAGGCCGAGACCCAGTTCGCGCAGGGTGCGGATCAGTTCCAGGCGGGCGACGGACTCGGCGTCGTACAAGCGGTAGCCGCCCGCGGAACGGGCCACCGGGGGCAGGGCGCCCTCGTCGGACCAGTAGCGGATGGTGCGCACGGACAGGCCGGTCGCCCGGGCCAGCTCCCCGATGGTGAGAAGTCCGGTGCCGTCTTCGATCATGTCTGCGAGTCTGGGCCTTCCAGTGGGTGGAGACTCAAGCGAGGAGACGGGCACCATGGCGGAGACCCTGCGGGACATTCTCGACGCGGCGGCCCGGGGTGTCTTCCCTCCGGCGGACGGCGGTACGACCGTCGTGCCCCAGTACGGCCACCGGGACGCCGGGGTCATCGCCTTCACCGCGCACTCCGTCGTCTTCACGGACGAGGATCCGCAGTGGGTGCACCAGGCGCTGCGGGCGGCGGACTGCGACGCGCTCGCGGCGACCATGAACGCCCGGTTCCTGACCGCCTTCCTGGACCGCACGGGGCGCGGGACCGACACGATCGACCTCCTCACGGTCGGCGCTCCGCTGCCGGGCGAACCGCCACTGCCCCTGACGGAGCTCGCGGACCCGGGCCATCCGCGGGTGGTGAGCTCCCGCCGACGGCGGGACGACGTACGGGTGTGGACCGTCGAGGGTGGTGTGCTGGTGCTGGGGCGCGGGGTCGCGGGGCGGCTCGAGGTCGCGGTCGAGGTGGACGAGGACGTACGGCACCGGGGGCTGGGGCGGCGACTGGCGACGGCGGCGCGGCACCTGAGCGGGGGCGAACCGGTGTGGGCCCAGGTCTCGCCGGGCAACGCCCGCAGTCTGCGGGCGTTCCAGGCGGCCGGTTATCTGCCGGTGGGGTCGGAGGCGCTGCTCATCCCCCGGTAGCCGGCCGGCTCAGTGCCAGGGCTCGTAGTACGGGTTGCTCTCGCAGTCGCTCATGATCTCGACTTTGGTGGTCTTGTCGACCGGGCAGACGCCGATGATGTACTCCCGGGCCACGCCGCCGGGGAAGGCGACCTCGACCTGGTCGGCCCACTTGTGGGTGTCGCCGATGGTCTTGTTGATACGGCAGCGTGGCAGCTGACCTCGCGTCAGCGGAAGACGCCGGTGTGGCCGAGCGAGTAGCGGCCGGGCTGGGGGTAGACCGCGAGGCCGTGCGGGCCGCTGCCGACCTTGATGCGGGCCAGCTGGTGACCGGTGCGGGTGTCGATGGCGTACACCTCGGCGTTGTAACGGCCCGACAGCCACAGGACCTTGCCGTCGGCCGAGACGCCGCCCATGTCGGGGCTGCCACCGTCGGGCAGGTGCCACTTCTTCGTGAGCCGGTTCTTCGTGAAGTCGAAGATGGAGATGGTGCCCTCGCCGCGGTTGGAGATGTACATCTCGCGGGAGTCCCGGCTGACGTACAGGCCGTGGCAGCCCTTTCCGGTGGGCAGGAGGGTCGGCCTGGTGAACTTGTCGCCGTCCAGGATCCATACGCCGTCGGCCACCATGTCGGCGATGTAGAACCTCTTGCCGTCGGGGGAGAGTTTGACGTCCTGCGGCATCGCGCCCTGGAAGGGGAGCTTCTCCTGCGCGACGACCTTCATCTTCTCGGTGTCGACCTTGAGCAGTTCGCCGCTGAACTCGCAGGAGACGATGAAGTACCGGCCGTCGGCGGAGAAGTCGGCGTGGTTGACGCCGTAGCAGCTGACCGGCTCGGTCCTGACGCGCTTCATGGTGTGCGCGTCGCGGAAGACGAGTTCGCGGTCCATGGAGGCCATGACGACGGCGTACTTGCCGTCGGGCGTGAAGTAGAGGTTGTACGGGTCGTGGACCTGCACGGGCTTGCCCGCCCTGCCGGTCCTCGGGTCGATGGGGGTGAGGCTGTTGCCGAGGTCGTTGTTGACCCACAGGGTCCTCAGGTCCCAGGAGGGGACGACGTGCTGGGGCTGGTGGCCGACGGGGATCGTGTCGATGACCTCGTACGTCTTCGGGTCGATGACCGTGACCGTGTCGGACAGGGTGTTGGGGACGTAGACGCGGGAGGGGAAGTCCTTGACCACCGGGGAGAGCTGGTTCGGGCGGTCGGCGGCGTAGATGTCGTGCGGGTCGAGGACGGGGGGCATACCGGGCAGGCCGTGGGCATCGGTCTTCTTCTTCGGCTGGGGCGGACGGACGGCCGCCGCCTTCGTGCCGTGGGCCTCGTGCGCGTGGTCCCCGGAGTCGGCGCCGCAGGCGGCGAGGAGCGTGAGGGAGACGAGGGCGGCGCCGACGAGGAGGGTGCGCCTGAGGGGATTCGCGTGCATCAGCTGAACAGCTCCGTGGTGGTGACCGCGTGCAGTCCGCGGCGGTCGAGTTCTGCGAGTACGGCGGGGAGCGCGGCGACCGTGTCCGGGTAGCCGAAGTGGAGGCTCACCACGGATCCGTTGCGGACCTCGTCGAGGATCTTGCGGGTGACGGCGAGGGCGCCGGGCTCGGTGAAGTCGAGGGAGTCGACCTCGTAGGAGAGGACGTGCGGGTAGCCGGCGCGGGCTGCCAGGCGTTCGACGAGGGGGGAGGCGCGGGGGGCGCGGGAGGGGCGGAACCAGGTGCCGATGGAGCCGGTGAGGCGCTTGAGCCGGTCCGCGCAGGCGGTGATCTCCGCCTGCGCGTCGGTCTCGGACATCGCGTTGATGTCGCGGTGGCGTTGGGTGTGGTTGCCGAGGTCGTGACCGCCGTCGAGGATGCGGCGGGCCAGCTCGGGGTGGGCGTCGAGCCAGCTGCCCACGGCGAGGACGGTGAGGCGGGCGCCGTGCTTCTCGGCCTCGGTGAGGAGGGAACGGGCGATGGCCGGGTCGCCCTGGCCGTGGAAGGTGAGGGCCACGCGGGGGTGGGTGCGGGGGCCGTGGGTGAGCTGGGTGGGCTGGTGGGGGTAGCGGTGGGGGGCGGGGGCGGCGAGGGGTGTCGGTGTCCTCGCCGGTCCGGAAGGCGTGGGGGCGGGGGGCGTGGGGGCGGGGTGGGCGGCGGCGCCGGTCGTGGCGCATCCGGCGGCCAGCGCTCCGCCGGCGACGAGTCCGGCGCCCGTGCGCAGTGCCGTGCGGCGGTCTGTCTGGGTCACCCGCACCATTTAAGGCGGATTACGGGAGGAAATGGATGATTGGCCCGATTCATGCGCGGTGCGGGTCGCGGACAGGAGGCTTCTCGCCCCCGCCGCCCCTACCCGTCCCGTCCCCAGAGGCTCCGCCCCTTCGACCCCGTCAGGGGGCTCCGCTCCCTGGACCCCCGCTCCTGGAACGCCGGAGGGGCAGGTTCTCCGAGAAGTGCCGCTGTCAGCGGTCCGCCACCCTCATCTCGAACCATGTCGTCTTTCCTCGCGGGAGCAGGTCGACGCCCCAGCGGTCGGAGAGTTTGTCGACGAGGAACAGTCCGCGGCCGCTGATGTCCATCTGCTGGACCGGCATGAGGCAGGGCAGACCGCGGGAGGGGTCGCGGACTTCGATGCGGATCCAGCCCGGGCGGCGGCGCATACGGAGGCCGAAAACGCGGGCGCCGGTGTGGCGTACGGCGTTGCCGACGAGTTCGGAGACGAGTAAGACCGCGTCCTCGGTCATCCTGGGGGTCAGGCGCCACTGCCGTAGAAGCACTACCTGAGCCAGCCGGCGTGCGGTCGCCGCGGATTCGGGGCGGGACGGCAGCGAAACCTCCGCGTCCGTCGGGTTGCCGAACAACTCGAGGGCCCGGAGCGCCCGTTCGTCCTCGACCGCGGGCGACCAGCGCGCCGTCACAGTCGGACGGCCGTGTCCCCGCGGCTGTTCGATACCCTCCAGCCCCGCCATGCCCCCATCATGGCCGCCCGTGGGCACCTCCGGGGTCGTTCTGGAGGAATACACCCCCCGGAACGCATCATTCCGGTCGATTCGATTGGCATGTGCCACTGGCAGTTCGGAGACCTCCGCATCCCCTCTGACCTGCTGCAACGGATCGACTGGAGGCAATCGCCAAGCTCCCTCGACAAGGCAGGCTTAAGGTTGCCTTAAGGTTCCCATAAACCGCCCCATCGAGGGACCCCGGATCAGACGCCGCGTCAATTGCAAGTGATTCAGGGGAGGTTCAGTCAGCGAGTTTCAGTGGACGGGTTCCGCGGAGGAGTTCGGCGGACTGGTCCGGAGTCGTTCACAGGAACTTCGCCTTGCCCGGGCCCTCTTCCACGAAGCTGCGCATCCCGCGCTCCCGGTCCTCCGTGGCGAACAGGCCCGCGAACCAGTTCCGTTCCACCGCCAGGCCGGTCTCGATGTCGGTCTCCAGACCCGTGTCGATCGACTCCTTCGCGGCGCGCAGCGCCAGCGCCGGACCCTGGGCCAGCCTGGCCGCCCACGCGTGCGCCTCCGAGTAGACCTCGGCGGCCGGGACGACGCGGTCCACCAGGCCGAGCGTCAGCGCCTCCTCGGCCTTCACCATGCGGCCCGTGAAGATCAGGTCCTTCGCCTTGGAGGGGCCGATCAGGCGGGCCAGGCGCTGGGTGCCGCCCGCCCCCGGGATCAGGCCGAGCAGGATCTCCGGCTGGCCGAGCTTGGCGTTGTCCGCCGAGATCCGGTAGTCCGCGCACAGGGCCAGTTCGCAGCCGCCGCCCAGCGCGTAACCCGTGACGGCCGCGACCACCGGCTTGGGGATGCGGGCCACCGCCGTGAACGAGTCCTGCAGGGCGCGCACCCGCAGGATCATCGCCGTGTGGTCCATCGCCTGCATCTCCTTGATGTCCGCGCCCGCCGCGAACACCTTCTCCCCGCCGTACAGCACCACCGCGCGCACGTCCTCGCGGCGCGTGGCCTCCTCGGCGAGTTCCTTGAGGCGGTCCTGGGTGGCCACGTCCAGCGCGTTCATGGGAGGGCGGTCCAGGCGGATGGTGCCCACGCCTTCGGCGACTTCGAGTTGCACAGTCATGCAGGCAGGTTAACGAAGACTAACGGCAATGGCCCCGGTGCCGTACCTCACACCGGGGCCGCCGTACGTCAGGTGTGGCTCAGGCCTTCCACTTCTCCCACGACATGTTCCAGCCGTTCAGGCCGTTGGACGGGTCGACCGTCGGGTCGGTGGAGTTCTTGACTTCCACCACGTCGCCGACGATCGAGTGGTTGAAGAACCACGCGGCCGGCACTCCGCTGTCGTAACCGCCGCGCACGTCTCGCAGGCCGATGCAGCCGTGACTGGCGTTGTAGTTGCCGAAGGCGCCGCCGCCCCAGTAGTTGCCGTGCACGAAGGTGCCGGAGTTGGTCAGGCGCATGGCGTGCGGGACGTCCTTGATGTCGTACTCGCCGTCGTAGCCGACGGTGTCGCCGTTCATCCGGGTCACCGTGAACTTCTCGCTGATGACCATCTGGCCGTTCCAGGTGGCGTAGCCGGGCTTACCGGTGGTGACCGGGATGGTCTTGACGACCTTGCCGTCCTGCGTGACCTTCATCGTGTGCTTCTTGGCGTCCACGACGGACACCTGGTTTCGGCCGATGGTGAAGGAGACGGTCTTGGACTGCTTGCCGTAGACGCCCTTGCGGCCCTCGACGCCGTCGAGGTTCAGCTTCACCGTGACCTTGGTGCCGGACTTCCAGTACGTCTCGGGACGGAAGTCCAGGCGGTCGTTGCCGAACCAGTGGCCCTCGACGTCCACGGCCGGCTCGGTCTTGATCTCGATGGCCTTCTCCACGTCGTCCGGCTTGGTGATGCCGCGCGTGAAGCGGACCGAGAACGGCATTCCGACGCCGACGGTGGAGCCGTCCTCGGGCGTGAAGTTGCCGATGAAGGTGTTCTGCGGACTGAGCGTGGTGAAGGAGGAGTCCTCGGCGGCCGTACGGCCCTCGGAGTCCTTGGCGACCGCGTGCACCTCGTACTTGGTGGACGCCGCCAGGTGCGTGGCGGGCGTCCAACCGGTGCCGTCCGCCGAGATCGAGCCGTCGATCTCCGTACCCTTGGTGTCCTTGACGGTGACCTCGGTCAGCTTGCCCTTGGCGGCGGTGACCTTCAGGACGCCGCTGGTGTCGACCTCCTTGGCGCCGGCCTCGGGGGCGATGGTGACGACCGCCTCCGACTGCGCGCTCTGCGCCGTTGCCGACTCCTTGTCCTTGCCGTCGGCGGAGCCGGATCCGGAATCCGAGCCGCCGCCTCCGCCGCAGGCGGTGACGGCGACCAGCAGCGCCCCGAGAGCCAGCGCCCGCAGCCCCCCGCGGCCCCGCCCCTCTGTTCGGCCCGAGCGCGCGTCAACCGACGCCCCCGATATCGGTCGCACGTTCAATTTTTCTCCCCTCGCCGGACCCCGGTCCGGCCCACACCCCAGCGCGTCCCACGCGCACATTGGCGCATATTAACCACATGATCAGTGCGGTCGGCGCCCGGCGATTGTCACTGTTCAGTCCCAACTCCGCCGTTTCCCGGGCCCCCAATTCCGCGCCCCACCTGGTTACTTGTCCGCGCCGCCTGCTTTCCACTCCTTCCATCCCATGTTCCACCCTCCGAGCCCGTTGTCAGGAGCGACCGTTTTGTCGTTGCTGTTCACGATCTCGACGACGTCACCGACCAGGCTGCGGTCGAAGAACCAGCCGGCGGGGGTGTCCGGGCTCCCGCCCTTCACATCCCGCAGGCCCACGCAGCCGTGGCTGACGTTGCTGTTCCCCGGGGCGTCGGGCGCCCAGTAGTTGCCGTGCAGGAACGTGCCGGAGTCGGTCAGCCGGATGGCGTGCGGGACGTCGGGGATGTCGTACTCGCCGCCGAAGCCGACCGTGCGGCTGTTCATGCGGGTGACCTCGAGCATCTCCATCATCACCATCTTGCCGTTGTAGGTGGTGTGCTGCGGAGCGCCCGCGGTGATGGGCACGGTGGCCAGCAGTTCGCCGTCGCGCCGTACCTCCATGGTGTGTTCGGCGGCGTCGACCAGCGAGACCTGGCTGCGGCCGACGGTGAAGGAGAACGTCTTGTACTGCAGCCCGTAGACCCCGCGTGCCCCCTCGACGTCCCGGAAGCGCAGGGCGACAGTGACCTGGGTGCCGGGCTTCCAGTAGTGCTCGGGGCGGAAGTCGAGGCGGGACTTGCCGAACCAGTGCGGGCGGACCTCGACGGCCGGCTTCGCGGTGACGTGGACGGCGCGCTCGACGGCCGCCCGGTTCTCGATCTCCCGGTTGAACTCCAGCGAGATGATCATCCCGGTGCCGACCGTGGAACGGTTCTCGGGCGTGGCGTACCCGATGAACCGCTCCTCGGGGACGTACGTCGTGAACGTCGTGTGCCGCGCCGAGCGGTGGCCTCGGCCGTCGAGGGCCACCGCGTCGACCGTGTACTTGGCGGCGAGCGCCAGCTTTCCCCCGGGTTCCCAGCGCCGGCCGTCCGCGGAGATGCGGCCGGACACCGGAGTCTCCTGCGCATCCTGCGACTTGACGACCTTCACCGACTCCAGGTGCCCGCTGGGCACCTGGATCCGTAGCGCCTTGCCGGGGCGCACGTCCTTGCTGCCGTCGTCCGGCGAGATCCGGATGACGTCCTCGGGTGCCGGCGGTTTGCCGAGCGCCCTGTCGATCCCTCCCGTCGGGTCCGAATCGCAGCCGGCGGCGCCCGCCAGCAGCCCTGCCCATGTCAGTACGGCGGCCAGCGCGGCCCCCGCGCGCCGCGCGCGCCCTTGTACGTGCATCACACCGACCCCAACGACCGGCCCGCCCCGGGGAAACGTGAGTGCGAGCCATGAGCTGGGCAGAACAGTGGGGAGGACGACGCGATGGGGAGCGGCGGCCGGGACGCCGCACGCCCAGTTCCCCGTGATCCACGTCGTGCCATGAGCCGCGGGAGGCCGAACCGTGTCCAGCGCAGCCGAGCAGGAGGCGGTGGCGGAAGAGCGCGCCACCGAGGACGGGCGCCCGGCCGCCGCCGCGAACGGCGCGCAGCGCAGGACACCGGGCGTGCCCGTGTGGCCGGGTGCGCCGATGCCACTGGGCGCCCGGTTCCGGGTCGGCCCGGAGGGGGTGGCGGGCACCAACTTCGCGCTGTGGGCGGGCGGGGCGGAGGCGGTCGAGCTGTGTCTGTTCGACGGGCCGGGCCCGGGAAGCAAGGAGACCCGCGCCCGGCTGACCGAATTGACGCACGAGATCTGGCACGGTTTCGTGCCGGGCGTGATGCCGGGGCAGCGCTACGGCTTCCGGGTGCACGGCCGCTGGGACCCGTGGACCGGCGCCCGCTGGAACCCTGCGAAGCTGCTCCTCGACCCGTACGCGCGCGCGGTGGACGGCGACTTCAGTCTGCCGCCGGAGGTGTACGGGCATGTGCGCGACTGGCCCCAGCAGCAGGTCGCGGACACCGTGCGCGACGACCGGGACTCCGCGCCGTACGTCCCCAAGGGCGTCGTCGTCCATGACGACGCGCCCGACGACGAATGGGCTCACGACCGCCGCCCGAAGACGCCGTGGGCCGACTCGGTGATCTACGAACTGCATGTCAGGGGATTCACCAAGCTGCACCCCGGCATCCCGGAGGAGCTGCGCGGCACGTACGCGGGTCTCGCGCACCCGGCGGCGATCGAGCACCTGGTGCGGCTGGGCGTCACGGCCGTGGAGCTGCTGCCGGTGCACCAGTTCGCGCACGAGGACCATCTGCTGCGGCGGGGACTGAAGAACTACTGGGGCTACAACTCGATCGGCTACTTCGCCCCGCACGCCGGTTATGCCGCCTCCGGTACGACGGGACAGCAGGTCGGCGAGTTCAAGAGCATGGTCCGGGCCCTGCACGCGGCCGGGATCGAGGTCATCCTCGACGTGGTCTACAACCACACGGCGGAGGCAGGCGAGCTGGGCCCGACACTCTCCCTGAAGGGCATCGACAACCGCGGCTACTACCGCCTCCAGTCGGACGCCCGCCGCTACGCCGACTACACGGGCTGCGGCAACACCCTGCACGTCGTCCAGCCGCACGTGCTGCGCCTGATCACCGACTCGTTGCGCTACTGGGTGACGGAGATGGGCGTGGACGGCTTCCGCTTCGACCTCGCCGCCGCGCTGGCCCGCTCCATGCACGACGTCGACATGCTCTCCCCGTTCCTGGCGGTCATCGCCCAGGACCCCGTGCTGCGGCGGGTGAAGCTCATCGCGGAGCCGTGGGACGTCGGCTCGGGCGGCTACCAGGTGGGCGCGTTCCCGCCGCTGTGGACGGAGTGGAACGACCGCTATCGCAACGCCGTACGGGACTTCTGGCGGCACGCCCTGCCGGACGTCCGGGAGATGGGCTACCGGCTGTCGGGGTCGAGCGACCTGTACGCCTGGGGCGGGCGGCGGCCGTACGCCTCCGTCAACTTCGTCACCGCGCACGACGGTTTCACCCTGCGGGACCTGGTGTCGTACGAGCGCAAGCACAACGAGGCGAACGGCGAGGGCAACCGGGACGGCACGGACGACAACCGGTCGTGGAACGGCGGGGCCGAGGGCGGGAGCGACGACGAGCGCATCCGGGCGCTGCGCCGCCGTCAGCTGCGGAACCTGCTGACCACCCTGCTGCTGTCCACGGGCGTGCCGATGCTGGTCGCGGGCGACGAGCTGGGGCGCACGCAGCGCGGCAACAACAACGCGTACTGCCAGGACAACGAGATCAGCTGGCTGGACTGGAGCCTGCTGGACGACCCCGGCTGGCGGGCCCTGTTCGACCTGACCTCGCGGCTGATCGAGCTGCGCCACCGGCATCCGGTGCTGCGGCGCCGGGCGTTCTTCTCCGGGCGGGCGCACTCGGCGGACGGGCTGCGGGACCTGGCCTGGTTCACCGCGCGGGGCACGGAGATGACGGAACGGGACTGGTACGCGCCCGCCGCCACCCTCGGCATGTATCTCTCCGGGCGGGACATCCCGGGCCGCGACGAGCGGGGCGCGCCGATAGTCGACGACAGTTTCCTGGCCGTACTGCACGCCGGGGACCGGCCGGTGAGCTTCGTCCTGCCGGGGCCGCCGTGGGCGGAGCGGTACGAGGTGGTCGTCGACACGTCGAGGGAGGAGCAGGCGGGAGCGCCGGACGTGGTGCACCGGGCGGGGGTGGCGATCACGGTGCCGCCGCGGGCCGTGCTGCTGCTGAGGGTCCGCTGAACACCGTTTTCCGGTCCGTGGACAGCCGACGGCAAGGACCACCTCTACGACCTGGCCGCCGACGCCCGCGAACAGGCCGGCCTCGCGGCGGACCGGCCCGAGCTGCTCGCCGAGGTGAAGGCGGCCCGGGAGAAGACGGCGGGCGGGCCGCTGCCGTACCCGGCGGCCTGATCGGCCGAGGGTCAGCCGAGAATTCCCCGCTCGTACGCCACCGCCACCGCCGCCGCCCGGTCCTTGACGCCCAGCTTGGCGTACAGGTGGGTGAGGTGGGTCTTCACGGTCGCCTCGCTGATGAACAGTTCGCGGGCGATCTCGCGGTTCGACGTGCCCTTGGCGACCAGGGCCAGCACTTCGCGCTCACGCGCGGAGAGGGACTCGTTGCCGGGGGCCCTGGGGGTACGGACCGCGGAGACCAGGCGGGAGGCGACGGCAGGGGAGAGCACCGTGCGGCCCTCGGCGGCGGCGCGGACGGCCGTGAAGAGTTCGTCGCGCGGGGCGTCCTTGAGGAGGTAGCCCGTCGCGCCCGCCTCGATCGCGGGCAGGGTGTCGGAGTCGGTGTCGTACGTGGTCAGGACGAGGACCTTGGCGCGGGCGCCGCGCCGGGTCAGTTCGGCGATCGCGTCGACTCCGCCGCCGCCCGGCATGCGCAGGTCCATGAGGATCACGTCGGGGTCGAGAGCGGCGGCCCGTTCGAGGGCCTCGACGCCGCCCGCGGCCTCCCCCAGCACGGTGAATCCGGGCGCGGACTCGAACATGCCGCGCAGGCCGTCGCGTACGACGGGATGATCGTCGACGATCAGCAGGGAGATCAGCGCGTCATCGGTCATGGCGGACCAACGGTACGCGAGCCGAGACCGCCGTGCCCTGCCCCGGCTCGGACTCGACCGTCAGCGCGCCCCCGACGCGTTCGGCGCGGGCCCGCATGCCGTCGAGGCCGAAGCCGCCGATGGGGGTTCCCCCGCTCATGGGGGTCCCCCCGCTCATGGGGGTCCCCCCGCTCGAGCGAAGTCGAGAGTGGGGGAGAAGTCGGGAGTGGGGGAGAAGTCGGGAGTGCGGGAGGGGGCGGGCGGGGAGGGCGAGGGGGTCGAAGCCGGTGCCGTCGTCTCGGATGTCGAGGATGACCTCGTCGCCCAGGAAGGTGAGGGTGACGCCGACCCGGGTCGCCCGCGCATGACGGGCGGCGTTCGACAGGGCCTCCTGGACGATCCGCAGGAGGGTGGCCGCGAGCTCCTCGTGGAGCTGTTCCGCGGTGCCGGCGAGCGTGAACTCGGCGCGCACGCCTGTCCGTTCGCCCCATTCGGCGACCGTCTTCTCCAGGGCTTCGGGCAGTCCGTCGTTCTCCAGCGCCACCGGGGCCAGGTTGTGCACGGAGCGGCGGGCCTCGCCGAGGCTGTGCCGGGCCAGGTCGGCCGCGCGGTCCAGGTGGATGCGGGCCACGGCCAGGTCGGAGACGTTCGCGACCACCTGGAGCTGGGCGATGATGCCCGTCAGGCCCTGGGCGAGGGTGTCGTGGATCTCGGCGGCCAGGCGCCGGCGTTCGTCGGCGACCCCGGCCTCCCTTGCCTGGACGAGGAGTTGGGCGTGCAGGGCGGCGTTCTCGTCGAGGGCCTGCTGCAACGCGGCGTTGGTGCGTTCGAGTTCGGCGATGGTGGCGATCTGGACGCGGGCGCGCTCGTCGTCCTGGGCCGCGAGGCGGCTGAAGACGGCGAGCAGGCCGGCGTTTGCGCCGAGCACCAGGCCGAAGCCGAGCCAGAGCACCCGGCCGTGCGGCGGCATGCCGCCGACCTGGGAGCCGGACATGGTGACGGCCGTGGCGAAGAGGCCCACCTTGATCAGGCGGGGGCGCAGCAACCAGCTGGCGTCGTAGTACCCGGTGACGGCGTAGAAGGCGAAGAACGGGTTGAGCCAGGACAGGACGAAGCCGAGGGCCCAGCGGACGGTGTAGTAGACGGTGCCCGCCGTGGACGGGCCCGGCCGGCTCCGGACCGCCCTGCCCCACACCAGCTGGAGGGCGAGGCTCGCGAGCACGAGGACCGTGGCCACGTGCTCCTCGCCCGTGGTCATGCCGACGAGACCGGCCGAGACGACGGAGGCGAGGGTGCCGATGGCCAGGAGCCCGTAGGGCCCCCAGCGGTAGAAGGCCGCCCGTCGCGGCCCGACCGCAGCGGCGTCGGCCCGCGCCGCGATGCCGGGCATCGCCAACGAGGTACCGACCGCCCCCGTGAAGCCCGCCCGGGCGTTGTCCGTCATGGCGCCAGTGTCGTGCACGGACGGGCTCACTCCCAGCGGAACCAGCGCGTCGCCGCGCCGGTCAGCAGCAGGATCCACGCCACCAGCACGCTCAGGTGGGTCCAGCCCGGCCAGTGGCCCGCCGCCGCCTGGTTCAGGGCCTGCGCGGCCGCCCCGAAGGGGGTGCAGCCGACGATCCGGGCGAGGACGTCCGGCATCGCCTGCACCGGCAGCCACACGCCCGCGCAGAACATAGACGGGAAGAACACCGCCGACCCGATCGCCCCCGCGATCTTGGTCGTGCGGGAGAGCGCCGACACCACCGATCCGAGTGCGAGGGCGACCATCACGGCCAGCAGCAGGGCGAGACCGTATCCGAAGAGCTGTTTCGGCACGCGTACGTCGAAGCCGAGGCGCCCGACCACGAGGACGAGCAGCGCCGATGCCAGGGATGCGGCGCCGTACACCAGCATGTGCGCGGAGAGCAGGGTGGACGGGCGGACCGGCGTGGCGGCCATCCGGCGCAGGATGCCGCGTTCGCGGTAGCCGGTGAGGGTCTGCGGCATCGACTGCAGGCCGCCGACGATCAGACCGAGCAGCACGGCCACCGGGACGTAGGCGTCGACGGTGCGCAGGCCGCCGAAGTCGTCGTCGGGCTGCCGGAAGGACGGGATGGAGCCGAGGATCACCAGGAGGAGGGTCGGGAACAGCAGGATCCAGAAGATGCTGCCGGGTTCGCGGCGGAAGAGGCGGACCTCGGTCTTCAGCACGGCGGTGCTCATACCGCTGCCTCCTTCGTCAGGTCGAGGAACGCGTCGTCGAGCGTGGCGTCCACGACGCGCAGCTGGTGGGCGGTGATGTGGTGGCGGGCGAGCAGGGTGATGACGGCGTTGACGGTCTCGTCGGTGCCGGAGAGCGTGATGCGGCCGTTCTTGTGCTCGACGGAGGCGAGCTCGGGGAGTGCGTTCAGGTCACGGTCGTCGAGCGGGGCGGACGGGGTGAAGCTGATGACGGTGGAGCCCGCCGAGCGCCGGATCAGGCCGGCCGGGGTGTCCAGGGCGGCGATCCGGCCCTTGTCGATGACGGCGATCCGGTCGCACAGACGCTGCGCCTCTTCCATGAAGTGGGTGACCAGCAGGACGGTGACGCCACCCGCCCGCACGTCCTCGATGAGCTGCCAGGTGTCCCGGCGGGCCCTCGGGTCCAGACCGGTCGTCAGTTCGTCCAGGACGACGATGCGCGGATTGCCGATCAGGGCGAGCGCGATGAACAGGCGCTGCTTCTGGCCGCCGGAGAGTTTCGCGAACCGGGTGGTGAGCTTCGGCGTCAGGCCCAAGCGCTCGGCGAGCGGGCGCCAGTCCAGCGGGCTCGGGTAGAAGTCCGCGTACAGCTCCAGCGCCTCGCGGACGGTGAGTTTGGGCTGGAGTTCGCTCTGCTGGAGCTGGGCGCCGAGGACGCGGGCGACCTGCTCGTGGTCGGCGACGGGGTCCAGGCCGGTGACACGGACCCGGCCCGCGTCGGGGACGCGCAGGCCCTCGACGCACTCGACGGTGGTGGTCTTGCCGGCGCCGTTCGGACCGAGGATCCCGAAGATCTCGCCCTCCTCGACGGCGAAGGAGACACCGTCGACGACGGCCCGGCCCCCGTAGGCCTTGCGCAGGTCGGTGACTTCGATGACGGACATGCGTCGAGCGTGCCGCGGAGGCCGGATCGGGCACATCGGCCGTCCCGCTCGAAGGGGCATCAGCCGATCGGTTGATACGCCCGTACGACCTCTCGAACACCCAGGTCGTAGGACCGACGCACGATCCGGGTCCGGCCAAAACTCGGTGGGCGTTGTCAGTGGCGATCCGTAGGCTCGCCCCTGATGCCCACGACACGTGCAACCACCAAGGACCGCTCCGCCGTACGCACCCTGCTGCGTCTGTGGCCGTACGTACGGCCGGTGCGGGGGCGGCTGTTCACCGCCGCGTTCGTCGCGATCCTCGCCTCCTGCGTGGGGCTGGTGATACCGCTCGTCCTGAAGTGGATGGTGGACGGCCCGGTCGCCGACCGGGACCCCGGCGGCGTGTGGCTGGGCGCGCTGTACCTGCTGCTGCTCGGGCTCGCCGAGGCACTGCTGTTCGGGCTGCGGCGGTGGCTGGTCGCGCGGCCCCTGTCGCACGTCGAGGCGTCGATGCGGGCGCGGCTGTACCGCCACCTCCAGCGGCTGCCGGTGGCCTTCCACGACCGTTGGGCGTCGGGGCAGTTGCTGTCCCGGGCGACCACCGACCTGATGCTGCTGCGCATGTTCCTCGCCTTTCCGTTGACGTTCCTGCTGGTCAACGGGGTGACGATCCTGATCGGCGTGGTCATCATGCTGCTCCAGGACTGGACGCTGGGTCTGGTGATCCTCGGCCCCGCGGTGCCCGTGATGGTCATGTGCGTGGTCTTCGAGAAGAGGTACGCCGATGTGGCGCGGCTCGCGCAGGACCAGGTGGGCGATCTGACGACGGTCGTCGAGGAGAGCGTGCTCGGCATCCGCATCATCAAGGGGTTCGGGCGGCACCGGAGTCAGGCGCGGGCGTTCCGGGAGCTGTCCCGGACGCTGCGGGGCACGGAGCTGCGCAAGGCGCGGCTGCTGGCGACGATCTGGTCGGTCATCGTGACGCTGCCGGAGCTGTCCATCGGGGCGGCGCTGGTGGTCGGGTCGGTGCAGGTCGCGGACGGGGACCTGTCCTCGGGCACGCTGGTGGCCTTCCTGTCGACCGCGCTCGCGCTGCGCTGGCCGGTGGAGTCCATCGGCTTCCTGCTGGCGATGAGCCAGGAGGCGTCGACGGCGACGGAGCGGTACTTCGAGGTGATGGACGCGGAGCCGGAGTCGTCCACCGTGCGCGGGGCCGCCGGGGAGCCCGCGGACAGCGGGGACAGCGGACTGCGCTTCCACGACGTGCGGTTCCGCTACCCCGACGCCCCGCCCGACTCCCCTCCCCTGCTCGACCGCATCGACCTGCACATCCGCCCCGGTGAGTCGATGGCCCTGGTCGGGGCCACCGGAAGCGGCAAGACCACACTGACCGCGCTGGTCCCCCGGCTGCACGAGGTGACGTCCGGGCGGATCACGCTGGACGGCGAGGACATCACCGCGATGCCCCGCGAGGAGCTGCGCGCGAAGGTCGCCGTCGCCTTCGAGGAACCCACGCTGTTCTCCGCGAGCGTCGGCGACAACGTCCTCATGGGGGCCGACGGCAGCGCCGGCGCACCGGAACTGGAACGGGCGCTCGCCGTCGCCCAGGCCGACTTCGCGCACGCGCTGCCGCAAGGGACGCGGACCCAGGTCGGTGAGCAGGGCCTGAGCCTGTCCGGCGGCCAGCGGCAGCGACTGGCGCTGGCCCGGGCGGTGGTGGGCCGGCCGAGGTTCCTGGTCCTCGACGACCCGCTCTCCGCGCTGGACGTCCACACGGAGGCCGCCGTCGAGGCCGCCCTCCGTCACGTACTCGCGGACACCACGGCCCTGATCGTGGCCCATCGCCCCTCCACGGTCCTCCTCGCCGACCGGGTCGCCCTGCTCTCCGCCGGCCGCATCGCGGCTGTCGGCACCCACCAGGAACTACTGCGCACGAACGCGGAGTACGCCCGGCTGATGTCCGGGGCCGGGTCCGGCGACGAGCCCGGGAAAGCGTCCGGCAATGAGGAGGACGACCGATGACCGCCGCCACGACGTCCGTTCCCGCCGCCGACGGTGAGGAGGAACTGACTCGCCGCGAGGACGCGGGGGCAGGCGACCCCTTCGACCGTGACATCCTGCCCACCCCGCCCGGCGCCACAGCCACGCTGCTGCGCTCCCTGCTCGCTCCCATGAGAGCGAGGGTCGTGCTGACCACGGTCCTGCTGCTGCTCCAGCAGGCGGCGGTGCAGGCGGGGCCGCTGCTGGTGGCGTACGCCATCGACCGGGCCGTCCCGGCGTTCCGGGACGGCGACCACGGTCCGCTGATCGCGGTGGCGGTCGCCTATCTGACGTGCTCGCTGGCTTCCGGCGGGTTGCAGTACGCGTTCACCGTCGTCTCCGCCCGGGTGAACCAGGACGTGCTGCTCGATCTGCGCGGCCGGATCTTCCGTCACGCCCAGGCGCTCAGCGTTGACTTCCACGAGCGCTACACCTCGGGCCGGCTGATCTCCCGCTCCACGACGGACGTCGAGTCGCTGCGCGAGCTGCTCAGCGAGGGCTTGCAGGAGCTGGTGACGGTCCTGCTGTCGTTCGTGTACATCTCGGCGATGCTGCTCTGGCTGGACCTGGGGATCGGCGCGGTCGCGGTGGCCTCGGCCGTGCCGCTCTATCTCCTCGTACGGGTGTACCAGCGGCGCGCGGGCGAGGTGTACCGGGAGCGGTCCACGGCGATCGCTGCCGTGATCGTGAAGTTCGTGGAGACGATGAACGGCATCCGGCCGGTGCGCTCCTTCCGCCGCGAGGCCGCCAACGACGCCGAGTTCGCCGTCCTCAACCGGCGGCACGAACGCAAGAACGGCGACGCGCTCCTCGAGATGGCCCGCTATGTCGTCGGCTCCCGGCTGGTGTCCAACGCGGCCCTCGCGGCGACCGTGCTGTGGGGCGCCTACCGGGTGGCGGACGACTCGCTGGAGCTGGGCGTGCTGGCGGCGGCCGTGCTGTACCTGCGGCGGCTGTACGACCCCATCGACCGGCTCGGTATGTTCCTCAACTCCTACCAGTCGGCGGCCGCCTCGTTGGAGAAGATCGCGGGACTGCTGGCCCAGACGCCGTCCGTGCCGGAGTCCGCGGAGCCCCGGGAACTTCCGGTGCGCGAGGGCGAGCACCCCGGCCGTGAGGTCGTCTTCGACGGCGTCCGCTTCGCCTACCGCACCGGCGGCGAGGTCCTCCCCCGCTTCGACCTGACCCTCCCGGCCGGACAGACCGTCGCGGTCGTCGGCTCGACCGGCGCCGGCAAGTCCACCCTGGCCAAGCTGCTCGCCCGCTTCTACGACCCCTCCGACGGCCGGGTCCTGCTGGATGGGGTCGACCTGCGCGACCTCGCCCTGCCGGAACTGCGACGCGGGGTGGTCATGGTGACGCAGGAGGCGTTCCTGTTCTCCGGCACGGTCGCGGAGAACATCGCCATCGGCCGCCCGGACGCGACCCGGGAGGAGATCGAGCGGGCAGCGAAGGCGATCGGCGCGCACGAGTTCATCAGCGCCCTGCCCGACGGCTATGACACGGACGTACGCAAGCGGGGCGGCCGTATCTCCGCCGGGCAGCGCCAGCTCGTCGCGTTCGCCCGGGCGTTGCTCGCCGACCCGGCGGTGCTGATCCTCGACGAGGCGACCAGTTCGCTGGACATCCCCGGGGAGCGGGCCGTGCAGCGCGCGATGTCGACGGTGCTGCTCGGCCGTACCGCGGTCGTGATCGCGCACCGGCTGTCGACGGTCGAGATCGCCGACCGGGTGTTGGTCATGGAACACGGGCGGATCGTGGAGGACGGCAGCCCGGCCGAACTGACCGCGGGTACCGGCAGGTTCTCGGACCTGCACCGGGCCTGGCGGGACAGTCTGGTCTGAGCGGGGGGACTCCGAGGATGATCGACGCGTACGAGGACCCCGGCACGCCCGACTGTCGCGGCGGCTGGCGGTATCTGTGGTGGCTGGTGACCAGGCAGCCGTGGCGATCCGTCGCGGGTGCGGCGATCGCCAGTGTCTGGATGGTGCTGGGTGCGGCGACGCCGTATCTGATGTCCCGGGCGATCGACGACGGTCTGGAGCCGGGCGACCTGGGCACGCTGACCGGGTGGACCGCCGTGCTGGTCGGGGTCGGGGCGTTCAACGCCTGGCTGGGGATCATGCGGCACCGCACGATGACCCGGGTCCGGATGGACGCCAACTTCCGCACGGTCAAGGTGGTCGTCGGCCACGCGGTGCGGCTGGGGGCCGCGCTGCCGCGTCGGGTCGGGGCCGGTGAGGTGGTCACGATCGGCGTGGGCGACGTGCAGACGATCAGCTCGTCCCTGACGGTGGTCGGGCCCGGTGTCGGCGCGATCGTCGCCTACGCGGTGGTCGCCGTGCTGCTGCTGTCGGTGTCCGCGCAGCTGGCCGCTGTGGTGCTGCTCGGGGTGCCGGTGATCGTCGTGCTCGTCGGGCCGCTGATGGGGCGGTTGCAGGGCGTGGAGTCGGAGTACCGGGAGCGGCAGGGTGTGCTGACCGCGCGCATCGGCGATCTGGCGGGCGGTCTGCGGGTCCTCAACGGCCTGGGCGGCAAGGGGCTGTTCGCCGATGCCTTCCGCCGGGACTCGGGGCGGCTGCGGGAGCAGGGGTACCGGGTCGGTGCGGTGACGAGTTGGATGCAGGCGCTCGGGGTGGGGCTGCCGACGCTGTTCCTCGCCGTGGTGACCTGGCTCGCGGCCCGGCTGGCCGCCCAGGGGGACATCACCGTGGGCGAGTTGGTGGCGGTGTACGGCTATGTCGCGGTCCTGGTGGTCCCGGTGGCGTTCTTCATCGAGTGCGGCTACCAGCTCGGCCGGGGTGTGGTGGCCGCGCGGCGGGTGGTGCGGCTGCTGCGGCTGGAGCCGGAGACGGACGACGGCCGGTGCGCCGCTCCCGCCGAACCGGCGGTGCTGCACGACCCGGAGTCCGGGGTGCGGGTGGCGCCGGGGCGGCTGACCGCGCTGGCCGGGGCGCGGCCCGCCGACTCGGCCGCCGTCCTCGACCGCCTCGGCCGGTACGCCCCGTCGGCGGCGACCTGGGGCGGGACACGCCTCGACGAGATCCCGCTGCCGCAGGTCCGGGCGCGGATCCTGGTCGCCGACCACGAGGCCGACCTGTTCGCGGGGTCGCTGCGCGAGCTGGTGGGCGGGCGCCGGGAACCGGACGAACAGGCCCTCTGGGACGCGGTGCACGCGTCAGCGGCCGACGACATCGTGCAAGGCCTGCCGGACGGGCTCGACTCGGCGATCGACGCCCAGGCCCGCAACCTCTCCGGCGGCCAGCGTCAGCGCGTCCGGCTGGTGCGGGCGCTGCTGGCCGCCCCCGAGGTACTGCTGGCGGTGGAACCGACGTCGGCGCTCGACGCGCACACCGAGGCGGCGGTGGCCGCCCGGCTGCGGCACGCGCGCACCGGCCGTACGACCGTGCTGACCACCACTTCCCCGCTCGTGCTCGACCACGCCGACACCGTCCACTACCTGGCCGACGGCAAGGTCACGGCCACGGGCACCCATCGGCAACTGCTGGCGGAACAGGCCGGCTACCGGGCCCTGGTGGCACGAAACGCCGACCCGGACACCGACACGGACACCGATACCGACGCCGAGGAGGTCGTGGCATGAGCCGAGGGCAGCTTCCCATCGCCGAACCGGCCGACGTGCGCCGGGCCGCGGCGCGGCTCGTGCGGGCCGACGGTCGGGGGTTCGGGGCCGTGCTGGGGCTGAACGCGGCGGCCGCCGGGGTCGGGCTCGCCGGGCCGTGGCTGCTGGGCCGGATCATCGACGAGGTGCGGGCCGGAAGCGGGGTCGGGGCGGTGGACCGGCTGGCGGTCGGCATCGTGGTGTGCTCGGTGGCGCAGTTGCTGCTGGCGCGCTGGGCCCGGTACGCGGGGCACCGGTTCGGGGAGCGGACACTGGCGCGGGTGCGTGAGGAGTTCGTCGACCGTGCGCTGGCGCTGCCCGCGTCCGTGGTGGAACGGGCCGGCACCGGCGACCTGACCGCGCGCGGCACGGCCGACGTGGCCACCGTCGGTACCACTCTGCGCGACGCCGGGCCCGAGCTGCTGGTCAACTCCGTGCAGGCGCTGTTCCTGCTGGGCGCGGTCTTCGCGCTCGACCCGCTGCTCGGCGCGGTCGGGGTGTGCTGCCTGGCCCCGATCGGGGTGGCGCTGCGCTGGTACCTGCGCCGGGCGCGGGACGGCTATCTGGCCGAGGGCGCCGCCAACTCGGAGGTCGCCGAGATCCTCGGGGCGACCGCGTCCGGGGCGCGTACCGTCGAGGCGTTCCGTCTCGGGGAGCGGCGGATCGCGGCGAGCCGGGAGGCGTTGGAGGTCTCCCGCCGCAAACGGCTGTACACGCTGTTCCTGCGGACGGTGTTCTTCCCGGCGGTGGAGGTGTCGTACGTCCTGCCCGTGGCCGGGGTACTGCTGGTCGGCGGGGTGCTGCACACGCACGGGGCGATGAGCCTGGGGGCGGTGGTGGCGGGCGCGCTGTACCTGAAACAGTTCAGCACCCCGCTCGACGAGGTTCTGATGCGGGTGGAGCAACTGCAGAGCAGCGGCGCGTCGTTCGCACGGGTGGAGGGGCTCGCGCGGGCCCCGCGGGCGAACGATGCCGCGGATTCCCCGGTCCCGTCGGACGACCGCATCGACGTGACCGGTGTGCGCTACGCCTACGACCGCGGCGGCGAGGTGCTGCGCGGGGTCGACCTGACCGTGCGGCCCGGTGAGCGGCTGGCGGTGGTCGGCCCCTCCGGCGCCGGCAAGACCACGCTGAGCCGACTGCTGGCGGGCATCGACGCGCCGAGCGTCGGCACGGTGACGGTGGGCGGGGTGCCGGTCGCCGGGCTCCAGCCGGAGCGGCTGCGCCGCCAGGTCGTGCTCGTCACCCAGGAGCACCACGTCTTCCTCGGCACGGTCCGCGACAACCTGCGCATCGCCGAACCGTCCGCCACGGACGCGGAGTTGTGGGCGGCGCTCGCCACGGTCGGCGCCGAGGCGTGGGTACGCGAGCTTCCGGACGGCCTCGACACCCCTCTGGGGGAGGACGGTTGCGGCACGGACGGCTCGCAGGCTCAGCAACTCGCCCTGGCCCGCGTGGTGCTGGCCGATCCGCACACGCTGATCCTCGACGAGGCCACCGCGCTGCTCGACCCGACGACCGCCCGCCACACCGAGCGCGCCCTGGCCGCCGTACTGGAGGGTCGTACGGTCATCGCCATCGCCCACCGGCTGCACACCGCGCACGACGCCGACCGCGTGGCCGTGATGGAGGACGGCCGCCTCACCGAACTCGGCACGCACGAGCAGCTGGTGGAGGCGGGCGGGGCGTACGCGGCGCTGTGGCGGACCTGGCACGGGGACCCGGCAGGCGGCACTGCCTGACGCCTCGCGCCACGCACCCGACCGCCACGCAGCCGATCGCCGCGCGTCCGACGCGCCATGCATCCGACGCGCCACACACCCAACACTCCGCATATCGAACATGAACTACCGGACAACGGACCGTTTCCGGCCAACTTCCTGACGCGGCCCTGACAGAGAGCGCAATCTCCTGCCACTCTTCCCACGGCCACTTCACAGCAACCCCACAGGTTCGTCGCTGTGCCGGGGCCGTAGCTCTCACGCACGTGGTTCTGCGTACCGCCCTGTTCTGCCCGGACGGCCGACCCGCCGTCCGGTCTCCCCTGGCCGTGCGACCCGCGGCCACGCAGAAGGAGTCAGTGTTGAGCAGCAGTTCCTCTCGCAGACGCACCTCCCACAGCACGCACCGCCGGGCCGCCGCCGTCGCCCTCGCCGGCGTCACCGCCCTCCTTGCCGCAGCCGTCCAGTCGGGCGCCGCGAGCGCGGCCCCCGCCGGCGCCCCCACGGGCAAGGCCGATCCCGCCCACACCGCCGTCAAGCTCTCGCCCTCGCAGCGCGCCGAGCTGATACGCGACGCCGACGCCGCCAAGGCGGACACCGCCGAGGACCTGGGCCTGGGCGCCAAGGAGAAGCTGGTCGTGCGCGACGTCCTCAAGGACGCCGACGGCACCCTCCACACCCGCTACGAGCGCACCTACGACGGACTCCCGGTCCTCGGCGGCGACCTGGTCGTCGACACCGCCAAGTCGGGTGCGACCCAGCGCGTCATCAAGGCGACGAGTGCCGCCCTCAGGGTCTCGGACGTCACCCCGGACATCACCGTGGCGGCCGCCGAGCAGCAGGCCGTCCAGCGCGCCAAGGCCCTCGGCGGCAGCAAGTCGACCGCCGACAGCACTCCGCGCAAGGTGATCTGGGCGGCGAACGGCACGCCGACCCTGGCGTACGAGACGGTCGTCGGCGGCTTCCAGGACGACGGCACGCCGAACGAGCTGCACGTCATCACCGACGCGGCCACCGGCAAGAAGCTCTACGAGTACCAGGGCATCAAGAACGGCATCGGCAACACCCAGTACAGCGGCCAGGTGACGCTGACGACGACCCAGTCGGGCTCCACCTTCACGCTGAACGACGGCGCGCGCGGAGCCCACAAGACGTACAACTTGAACCGCGGAACGTCGGGCACCGGCACACTGTTCTCGCAGACCAACGACACCTGGGGCAACGGCACCACGTCGAACGCAGCGACGGCCGGCGCCGACGCGCACTACGGCGCCGCGGAGACCTGGGACTTCTACAAGAACACCTTCGGTCGCAGCGGCATCAAGAACAACGGCGTGGGTGCGTACTCGCGGGTCCACTACGGCAACGCGTACGTCAACGCGTTCTGGGACGACGGTTGCTTCTGCATGACGTACGGCGACGGCTCCGGCAACGCGGACCCGCTGACCTCGCTGGACGTGGCGGGCCACGAGATGAGCCACGGCGTCACGTCGAACACGGCCGGCCTCAACTACAGCGGCGAGTCCGGCGGCCTCAACGAGGCGACGTCCGACATCTTCGGCACGGGCGTGGAGTTCTACGCGGCCAACTCGACCGACGTGGGCGACTACCTCATCGGCGAGAAGATCGACATCAACGGCGACGGCACCCCCCTGCGCTACATGGACAAGCCCAGCAAGGACGGCGGCTCCGCCGACTCCTGGTACTCGGGCGTGGGCAACCTGGACGTGCACTACTCGTCGGGTGTCGCCAACCACTTCTTCTACCTGCTCAGCGAGGGCAGCGGCGCCAAGGTGATCAATGGCGTCAGCTACAACTCGCCGACCTCCGACGGCCTTCCGGTCACCGGCATCGGCCGCGACAAGGCCCTGCAGATCTGGTACCGGGCACTGACGACGAAGTTCACGTCCACCACCAACTACGCGGCGGCCCGTACCGGCACGCTCGCGGCGGCGGGTGAGCTGTACGGCACGACGAGCGCCGAGTACAAGGCGGTGCAGGACGCCTGGGCGGCCGTCGCGGTCGGCTCGCGCTCCGGTGGTGGCGGCGGCGGTGGCACGTCCTTCGAGAACACCGCCGACGTATCGATTCCGGACAACGGAGCGGCCGTCACGTCGTCGATCACGGTGTCCGGGCGGACCGGCAACGCCCCGTCGAACCTTCAGGTTTCGGTCGACATCGTGCACACGTGGCGCGGCGACCTCGTGATCGACCTGGTGGCCCCGGACGGGTCGACGTACCGCCTGAAGAACTTCAGCTCCTCCGACTCGGCGGACAACGTCAGCACGACCTACACGGTCAACGCGTCCTCCGAGGTCGCGAACGGCACCTGGAAGCTGAAGGTCCAGGACCAGGCGGCCCAGGACACCGGCTACATCAACAGCTGGAAGCTCACCTTCCCGTAGGCCTCCCCGCTCACCAGGCACCCGCAGACAGGGCGCCGCCCCGGTGGTTCGGCTCCCCGGGGCGGCGCCCCCATTTTGCCATGCGCATGCCCACCCCTGGTGATCCCTTTACCCGGGCCAAGTCCGTTTACATTCCAGCAACGTTCACCCGGTAGTCGATTTCCAGCCAACATCACATCCGGGTCCTGACATGTACGCGCCCTTGATGTCACTCTTCCTCCAACCGCCGCAGCACAGCAACTTCACATCACCTCCGGTCAGTACCCCACGCTGTCCGGACTCCCCCACCAAGGAGCTTGCGTGAGCCCCCTCTACGCGCGTCACAAGCGCACCACTCTGGCCATCGCCACCGCCGTCGCGGCCGGAGCCCTGCTCACCACCGGTCTGACCACCGGTACCGCTGCCGCCCAGACCCCGGCGGACTCCGGCAAGGCGGCGCCCCTCGCGGCGGCCCCCCTCCAGCTGTCCTCGGCAGCCCGCACCACGCTCATCCAGCAGCAGCAGGCCGACGCGCCCGAGACCGCCACGGAGATAGGTCTCGGCGCCAAGGAGAAGCTGGTCGTCAAGGACGTCGTGAAGGACGTCGACGGCACGGTCCACACCCGCTACGAGCGCACCTACGCGGGCCTCCCGGTCCTCGGCGGCGACCTGGTCGTCCACCAGTCGGCGTCCGGCGCGACCAAGAGCGTGACCAAGGCCGTCAAGGCGAGCATCAAGGTCGCCTCCGTGAAGCCGCAGATCACCGCCGCGAAGGCGGAGAAGCAGGCGCTGACCGCGGCGCAGGCCGCCGGCTCGGAGAAGACCGCGGCCGACTCCGCGCCCCGCAAGGTGATCTGGGCGGGCAGCGGCACCCCGGTCCTCGCCTACGAGACGGTCGTCGGCGGCCTCCAGGACGACGGCACCCCGAACGAGCTGCACGTCATCACCGACGCGGCCACCGGCAAGAAGCTCTACGAGTACCAGGGCGTCGAGACCGGCACCGGCAAGACCCTCTACTCGGGCACGGTCACCCTCAACACCACCCTGTCGGGCTCGACGTACCAGCTGACCGACAGCACGCGCGGCGGCCACAAGACGTACAACAAGGCGCACTCCACGACCTCCTCCGCGGGCACGCTGTTCACCGACGCGGACGACGTGTGGGGCACCGGCGCGGCCTCCAGCTCCACCACCGACCAGACCGCGGCCGCCGACGCCGCGTACGGCGCCCAGGTGACCTGGGACTTCTACAAGAGCACCTTCGGCCGCAGCGGCATCAAGAACAACGGCGTGGCCGCGTACTCCCGCGTCCACTACGGCAACGCGTACGTCAACGCGTTCTGGGACGACAGCTGCTTCTGCATGACCTACGGCGACGGCTCCGGCAACACCCACCCGCTGACCTCGCTGGACGTGGCCGGCCACGAGATGAGCCACGGCGTCACCTCCAACACCGCGGGCCTGAACTACTCGGGCGAGTCCGGCGGTCTGAACGAGGCCACCTCGGACATCTTCGGCACGGGCGTGGAGTTCTACGCGGCCAACTCGAACGACGTCGGTGACTACCTCATCGGCGAGAAGATCAACATCAACGGGGACGGCACCCCCCTGCGCTACATGGACAAGCCCAGCAAGGACGGCGGCTCCGCCAACTACTGGTCCTCCAGCGTGGGCAACCTCGACGTGCACTACTCGTCGGGTGTCGCCAACCACTTCTTCTACCTCCTGTCGGAGGGCAGCGGAAGCAAGACGATCAACGGGGTGAGCTACAACTCGCCGACGTACAGCGGCTCCACGGTCACCGGCATCGGCCGCGCCAAGGCGCTGCAGATCTGGTACAAGGCGCTGACGACGTACTTCACGTCGACGACGAACTACAAGTCCGCCCGCACGGGCACCCTCTCGGCGGCGGCCGCACTGTACGGCTCCGGCAGCACCGAGTACAACGCGGTGGCGGCGGCCTGGACGGCCGTCAACGTGAGCTGATCCACGCGGCTTGAGCAGGGCGGTACCCGGGGCGAAGGCGTCCCTGGGTGCCGCCCTACCCTTGTCTCCCATGTCCTTCACGTACGCGGACGTCGGCGCGACCCGCGAGAACGCCGGTTTCTGCCCGCCCGGCTTCCACCGCCTGCACGCACGCACCCGCCTCGGCGAGGGCGAGGAACTCTTCCGCCGGGCCGCCGAGGCCGTCCTCACCTGGGAGATGCACCGCACGATGGGCGTCGGCGTCGACGCGGACGCCGACCGTGCCGCCCCCGGCGTCGACGTCACCATCACCCTCGCCGGCATGATCAAGGCCCCCTGCCGTGTGGTCTGGACGGTCGAGGAACCCCGCCGGGCCGGCTGGGCCTACGGCACACTGGCCGGCCATCCCGAGTGCGGCGAGGAGTCCTTCGTCGTCGACCGCACCGGCGACGGCACGGTCTGGCTGACCATCTCCGCCTTCAGCCGCGCCGCCAAGTGGTACGCCCGGGCGGGCGGGGCGGCGACGCGGGGGTTGCAGCACGCGTACGCCCGGCGGTGCGGGATCGTGCTGCGCCGGATGTGCGCGGACCTCGACGAGGCGTGACGCATCGCGGCGGCCCGTCGGCGCCGGGGAGGTACACGGCCTGCTGGTCACCTCGCTCGTCCTGCCGGACCGGGTGGGCGGCGAGACCGCCCTCCGGCCGGAGCACCCGGCGGACCTGAAAGAGCGCAAGGCGGACCTGGCGCGGGCCATGGACCGGACCGTCCGGAAAAGGGGCGTCCCGGAATACCGGAACGCCCCTTTTGCATGCTCAGCTCTGCGGTCGTACCGCGCGCCAGGCCCTCTCCAGGGCGGCGAGGAACTCCGCCTGGGCCGAGCGCTGGAACCAGGTGAAGAGGATCGCCTGCGGCTGCCCGCCGATCTTCGTCTTCGGGGCGTCCGCCCAGTGGCTCAGGTGCGCCGGGTCGGGGTCCGTCGCCAGGAACACGTAGCCGTTGACGATCGGGGTGGGGGCCTTGGACAGCGGCTGGACGAGTTCGGCGAGGGTGACGACGCAATCCTTCGCGCCGCCGATCCTGGCGGTCAGGGCCCTCTTGATCTCGACCCGGTCGTCGTACAGCGTGACCTTGGCGTTGAAGCCCTTGAACGTCTGCGGACTCACCAGAACTTCACCGCTTCCCAGGTCGATCTCGCCGCGCTGCCGATCGACGACCGGACCCCGCTCGTCGCGTTCCAACCGGACCTGATGCCGCTCCAGGCGGCTGGGAAGGCGCCCGACTTGAGGAGCCCGCCGACACCCGTGGCCATGCCGATGATACCGCCGACGCAGCCTCCCCAGTCCTTCGTCCGGCAGCTGTCGTAGGTCAGGATCGCGCCTCCGACGGCGACGCTGATGCCGACGATGGCGAGCGCCGAGGCGCCGCAGACGGGCGTGCCCGCGCCGATGGTCGTCAGCTCGCACATGCCCAGCCAGGCCGTGCCGACGCCGGTGCCCACCCCGATGATCGTCTTGGCCGTCGAGTTGAGCCCGCCCTCGTCCTCCTCCTCTTCCTTGGGTTTGTTCTCCTTGGCCGCCTTGGCCTTCGCCGTCCGCATACAGCTCGCCGCGGGCTTGCCGGAGCGCATGCAGACGTCGAACTCGATGGCCTTGTCGCGGTCCGCGCCCTTCAGGGAGTTCAACCAGTTCCGGTACTCCCCGTTGGACAGCTTGCTGTAGTTCTTGCTGCCGGTGTAGTTGAGGTCCTTCTGCAGCCAGTCGTAGGTCTTCTTGTCGATCGGCTTGGTGCTGCCGCCCGAATTGCCGTTGCCGTTACCGCTGCCGGTGCCGTCGTGGCTGGACCCGTCGTACTGGTCGGACGCGGGGTCGTTCTCCGGCTTGTACGTGCCGTAGGTGCCGTTGGTGCCCGAGCAGTAGTGGGGGTAGCAGCTCTCGAGGCCGGTGGGGTCGCTGGCCGTCGTCGGGTTGTTGTCGGCGTAGTTGTAGCCGTTGATCTGCTGCGGGTTGGTCGGGTTCATGACCGGGTCGACGGACAGGAAGCGTCCGGTCGACTCGTCGTACTCGCGGGCCCCGAGGTGGGTCAGCCCGGTCGTGGTGTCGTCCGTGCCGCCGACGAATCCCTTGGTGCCCGGCCAGGCCGTCGCCGCGGTGCCGCGTTCCTCGCCGAAGGGGGTGGTGCGGCGCTGCTGGAGCGCCTGGGTCGCGGCGTCGACCGCGAGCTGGCCGGTGCCCTGGTGGTCGGGGATGACGAAGGACACCTTGTCGTCGTCGGTGCGTACAGCCTGCATGCCGTTGCCGAGGTCGTAGTACCGGGTGGCCTGGGGCTTGGTGGCGCCCTTGGGCAGCACGATCTCGCTGTTGCCGAGGTACAGCGTGGTGTCGGCGTCGGTGCGCTGGATCAGCCGGTTGCCGTCGGCGTCGTACAGGTACGAGGTCGTCTTCGTCCCGCCGCTGCCGTTCGGCTCGGTGACCTTGGCCAGGCGCCCCTCCGCGTCCCAGTCCAGGTCCTGGGTCACGCCCCCGATGGTGCGGGTCTCGGTGTTGCCGGTCGGGTCGTAGGTGTAGGAGGTCTTGGAGGTGGCGCCGTTCGGGCCGGTCGTGTCGACCTGCGTCAGGGTGTGGGACTTCGCCGAGCCGGCGGGCGGGTAGGTGTACGTGCTCCTGACGTCCTTGGCCGTGTCGCCGCTGGGGGCGTGCTCGACCTCGGTGGCCCGGTTGCCGACCGACGCGCCGTTCGTCTCCTTGTCATAGCTGTAGGAGGTCCAGTACGGGGCCGGGCCGCCCAGTACCGAGGCCGCCGGGGTCGCCGCGCAGCCGGTGCTGCCCTGCGCCCAGGCCTCGGTGAGGCGTCGCAGGTAGTCGTAGCTGAAGCACTGCTGGTCGGTGCCGTCGCGGGAGGTGTCGGCGATCGACAGGACGTTGCCGGTCTCGTCGTAGCCGTAGGTGAGGGCACGGTCGACCCCGGCGACGCCCTCACGTTCCACGCGGGAGGTCTTCAGGCGCTGGGTTCCCCACTCGTAGGAGTTGGAGACCTGTGTGTACTTCCCTCCGGTGGTGGCGACCTGGAGCTGCATCGGTTTGCCGGTGTAGCTGTAGTCGACGTTCGTCAGGTAGGAGGTCGCGCCGGACGCCTTGACCGGCCGGTGGGTCGCGTCGTAGCCGAGGTTCAGGGCCTCGCCGGGCAGTGAGCCGGCCGCCGGGTAGGACGTGCCGGCGACCGTGCCGTCGAGGTTGTACTGGGTGTTGATCTGGTAGGAGCCCTGAAGCTCCTTCTCGGCGGCCGGGATGACGGTCGTGGTGCGGGTCGCCCGGTACAGGCCGTCGTAGGCGTTGACGTTGGTCGTGTACTCGTTGGTGCCGTCGTAGCGCGTCGAGGACGCCAGCCGGCCCTTGGCGCCGGAGACGGTGTCGTAGACCCACTTCGACAGCAGGGTGCCGGTGGCGGTGTCCTTGTGCAGCTCGGTCTTGCGGCCGAGGTCGTCGTAGACGTAGGCGAGTGTGACCTCGCGGTCGTCCGTCACGGACGTCAGCTGTCCGCGGTCGTCGTACTGGGAGTCCACCGTGCCCTTGTCGGGGTCGGTGGACTTCTTGGTGCGCCCGAGCTGGTCGTACTCGTAGGTCCACTTGTTGCCGACCGGGTCGGTGACCTGCGACAACTGTCCGGCGGGGGTGTACTCGTACGCGGTGGTGTCGTGCGCGCCGGCCGGCGTGCCGCCCCGGTACTGCCACAGCTCCCGCGTCCGGCCCCGGGCGTCGGTGACCGTCGTGGTGGCCGGGGAGCCCTTGGGCGGGGTGACGGTGACGCGGTCGCCGCCGTAGACGGTGGTCGTGGTGGACAGGACCGTGCCGCCGTCGCCGTTGCCCGCGACCTCCTTGCGCTGGGTCTCCCGGCCCAGGCCGTCGTGGCTGAACCAGGTCTGGGTCTCCACGCTCAGCGCGTCGTCCAGCACCAGCGGGACGGTGGAGGGCGGGGAGGTGTTGTAGTAGCTCGCGAAGGTCTTCGCGGTCAGACCACGGTCGTCGTAGAAGGTGTCCGTCAGCAGCCGGCCGCCGTCCGGGCCCGGGTCCTGCGTCTGGGTGGGGCGCAGGAAGCCGTCGTACAGGTCGTACGCCGTCTCCTGACTGCCGTCGTTGTTGAGGGTCTTCGTCCCGACGGCCACCGCCTTGTTCTCGGCGACGGTGTAGGTGAACTCGTAGTTCGGGGTCTGGCTGTTGGCCTTGGACCGGTTGGGCAGCCACACCTTCAGCGAACGGCCGAGCGCGTCGTACGTCAGGTCGGTGCGCTTGGAGTTGGTGTCCACGACGGCCGTGGGGACGCCGCGCACCGGGTCCAGCGTCGTGGTGGACGACTGGGCGGTGGTGCTGTCACCGGCCTTGGCGGGCGGGGTCGTGACCTTGCTGCTGGTCGGGATTCCGGTGGTCGGGGTGTAGGCGGTCGTGGTGGTACGGCCGTCCTTGCGCTCGGTGCGGCTCAGCGTGCCGGAGCCGTTCACCGTCACGTTCGCGGTGAGGTCGGTGGTGCTGACCGCGCGGCCGTAGAGGTCGTACGTGGTGCCCTTCTCCAGGTAGGTGGCGGTGGTTCCGTCGTGGGACTTCAGCGTGGCGACGTAACGTGCCTCGCCCTTGCCGGGCCGGGCGCTGTAGTCGGCCCCGTCGTAGGCGGTGCGCACGTCGGAGAGGACCTGGGTGGCCCGCTTCGGGGTGGTGTCGCAGTCGACGGAGACCGTCTCGACGCGGGCGGCCAGGGAGTACAGGTTGGCCGTCGCGTTGTCCGCGTACGTCGTACGGGTGCAGGTGTTGTCGGTGCTCACACCCGTCTCGCCGAGGTCGTTGACCTGGGTGGGGCGGCCGGTGGCGTCGTCGAACGTGGTGTAGCTGGTGGTCTCGCGCCACTTGGCGCCGACGCCGTCGTCCAGCGATGTGTAGGTGTGGGTGGAGTCCGTGCCGCTGAAGTCGGCGGTGCTGGTGCCCCAGGAGCGGGTGCGCCTGGCGGTCTCGTGGAACCAGCCGTGGTTCACCGTCTTGTCCAGGATGCGGCCGCCCGGCCCGGAGTACTTCTCCGTGCGGTACTCGAAGCCCTGCAGGGCCTCCCAGTCGCTGAGGGTGGCGCCCTCACCGTTGTCCAGCGTGACGGTCTTGGTGCCGCCGTCCTTGTCGAGGCGGTCGCCGTGCATGCCGCGCAGGAAGTAGTGGTCGGTCTGCGTCTCCATTCCGGACGTGCCGCCGGTCTGGACCCGTACGTGCCGGTAGCCGCGCCACTGCGACCATGTCTTGTACTTCTCCTTCGTCAGCCCGTCGTCGTCGTTGTAGTGCCAGGCCGCCCCGTCGAGGTACGAGTACTGACTGATCATGTCCGGGGACCGGCCCGTGCGGTCGGTCTGCGTCACCGAGGTCACCACGTACTTGTTGAACCACTGCAGGGACGGGTCCGCGTCACCGGAGGCCGTGTAGTAGAGCGGATAGCAGCGGGTGGTGTTGGTCTCGGGCGTGGGCAGGGCGTCCCAGGAGCACGGCGCGGCCGAGTAGTTGATGTCGATCTGGCCGCCCGACTCGTCCGCGATGGTCGACAGCCGGTGCTTGATGAAGGGCGCGGTGCCGTCGCCCGTCCTGTCGAGGCGGTTGGCGTCCTGGTGGTAGGTGAACGTGACCTTCGGCAGGGTGATCGACGGGGTGGCCGACTTTCCGGTGTGCTGGACGGAGTCCAGCAGCAGCGAGTAGTCGATGTCCGCCATGCCCCAGCGCTGGGTCAGCGCCCAGGAGTCGGCGTCCGTGTACGTGCCGTCCGATTTCAGCGTCTGGGTCAGGACGGAGGCCAGGCGCTGGCGGGTCCAGAAGGTGGGCGAGTACTGGCCGGTGCAGTCCGTGGCGGTCTTGCAGTTCAGGTCCCACGGCGTGTCGTACCAGTAGAACGACTTGTCGTCGATCGTGTCGGCCGCGCACGTCACCCCGGTCTCCGGGATGCACCGCTCGGTCGAGGTGAAGTCCACCTTGGCGAGGGCCTTCGCGGAGTAGACCGTGTCACTGCGCAGCCCGTACTCGATGCGGTCCAGGGTGCCGCCGCGCACGTAGGGCGTGTCGTCGGCGGCCTTCAGCGCGCGCCCGTAGTTGTTGGTCTCCTTGTCGTAGTAGTACGCGATGGCGTTGCCGTGCGTGTCGACGACGTAGTCCAGGTTCCAGCGCCAGGCCTGCTGGCACCAGGACGCGGCGAAGGTGCTCGCGTGGCAGGGCTCGTTGTCGTCGTCGCCGAAGACCGGCACCGTCCAGGTGGAGTCGGTGGTCTCCTTGCCGGAGGCCCAGCCGGGCAGCTTGTGGTAGCCGAAGAAGTACTGGGTGCCGTCGGTCGTGGTGACCTTCCAGTACTCCTGGTTGTCGTCCCCGTTGTCCCGCGGGTCGGACGTCGTGCCGGTCAGCCGCTCGACCCGGGTGCCGTCGTCGTTCTTCAGCCGCCACTTGCCGTCCGAGGCCTGGATCAGCTCGCCGCCCTTGCCGTTGAAGCTGAGCGTGGCGTTGTCGTAGCCCCAGCACAGGTCACCGGGCTTGTTGCCGTCGACGGTGATCCCGTCGTCGGCGCACGGCTTGTAGGAGCGCTCGATGAAACCGGGCCACAGATCGAAGCCGTCGCCGGCCCAGGACGCCTGGTTGTTGGACGTGGTCGTCCGGCCGTCCATGGAGCCGGAGGAGTAGCTCAGACCGACGGTGGGCACGAGGCCGCCGGGGACGGCGGGCACGTTCATCCCGTACGACCAGGAGAAGTCGCCGGTGCTCAGGCCCGTCTGCCAGGTGGCCGACGGGGAGAGGCTGGTGGCCTTGTAGTCGCCGTCGCTGCCGGAGGCCTCGGCGGTCACCGCGAGGACGGTCGCGGAGCCGGCCTCCGCCGACAGGGCGGTCGCCGACGACGTGGCCGGGACACCGACCGCGTCCGCCGCCAGGGTGTGGTGCTCGGTGTCGTTGACGGCCGCGACCGGTTCGGCGGTACGGCACGACGGCCGCTCGGGGGTGGTCAGCGCACAGGCGGGCAACCGCACGAGGCGCAGCCGGGAGCCGTAGCCGCCGCCGTACGCCTCGGCGAAGCGGCCGTAGTCGATCTCCAGGCCGATCTTGCCCGCCCGGGTGCCGGCGTCGGCGCGGTCGACGGCGAGGAGCAGCCCGTCGTCCACACCGGCGCCCGTCGCCGTGTCGCGGTCCAGGACCCGCACCCGTGCCTTGGCGACGCGCTCGGTCGCGGCCTCGGCCGACTTGGGTGCGCGCACGGCCACGGGCAGTTCGCCGGCCCTGGTGCGGGCCGGTGTGCCCTGCGCCGTCGTACGGGCCGCGGGCACCGCCGCCGTCGCCTCACCGGACACCGGCCAGGCCGCGGCCGGATCCCCCTGCGGGGTCAGCGGCGCCGTGGTCCGCGCCCGCGGCTTGACCTTGGCGTCGTGACCGGAGACGGGCTTGTCCGGCTGGACGACGGCCGTGCCGCCCTTGCCCGAGCCGGCCGCCACGGCCGTCCGGGCCGTCACCATCGGGACGAGGGAACCCACCAGTACCGCCGACACGACGAGTGCCGTGCGTCTGCGGGTCCCTCTCCACCTCTGCGTCTTCACTGGGCCTCCCCGCTGCCCGGAACCACGGTCGGCAGATCGGCGGCGCCGAGTGCCAGCTGCTGGATCTGGTCCTGGTCGAGGGCGCCCTGGAACGCCCAGACGTCGTCGATGCCGCCGGACCAGTTGTCACCCCACGTGCCCGCGCTCTTCGCCCGGCCCAGTTGCAGGGTCTTGGTGGCGTTGAAGCCGAGGGCGTTGTCGGCCCAGGAGACGTGGTCGGTGCACGCCGGGTCGTCCTGGGTGCCGTCCGCGTCGTCGTCGGCGCAGACGTACTGCTCCAGCTGGCCGTTGACGTAGAGCTTCATCGTGTCGGCGAACGCGTCGTGGACCAGCGCCAGGTGGTTCCAGCCGTTGGCGCTGTAGTCGTCGAAGAGCGTGCTGCCCGCCGACGCCTCACTTGCCGACGTGGAGTCCGCGTCCGGCATCGTGATCCGCCAGTTCCCGGTGGGGATCGGCGTCGACGGGTCCCCGTCGTCCGGTCCCGGCTCGTAGCCGAGGACGAAGGCGCTGTTGACCGCGCCCTCCTGGCTCAGCACCGCCCCTGGCTGCTGCGGACGGCCGGACGGAGCCTGCGCCCACGCCGTCACCGTGAAGCTCTGGCTGGTGTCGACCGGAACGGAGGCGGTGGCCGCGTAGTCGTCGGTGCCGTCGAGGAGCAGCGCGCCCGAGTCCACCCAGCCGCTGCCCGTGGTCGCCCCGTTGTACAGGGTCACCGGGCGGTTGCCCGCGGAGGCGTCCGCCGAGGCGACCGGCGAGCCGGAGGCCGACTCCACCTTCCAGCGGCCCTTGACCACCGGGTGCGCCTTGAACAGGTTCTTCACCTCGTCGCCCGAGATCACCCGGTCGTAGAGGCGTACGTCGTCCATGTCGCCCTTGAGGAAGCCCGTCGGGCTGCCGGTGGCGTTGCCCGCCGCGCCGAGCGTCACCTTGCCGACCGCGAGCCACGGCGTGGTGAACGGGCTGGTCGCCTTGAGCACACCGTTGACGTACAGCCGCATCTCGCCGACGTCGTAGTCGTAGACCCCGACCACATGACTCCACTCACCGAGCCCGGCCGCCGCGCAGTTGGTGTTCGCCGGGCAGGCGTTCTCCTGCGCGCGCACCACGGTGGCGTCGGCGGTGTCGGCGGTCTCCCGCAGGAACACCCAGCCGCCGAGCGCGGACGAGTGGTAGAGCTCGAACCCGCGGTTGACGGTGCTGCTCTGGCTGATCGCCGTCATCGCCCGGGCTTCCTTGTCCTTGGGCAGCCTCGCCCACAGGGACACCGAGAAGCTCTGGTAGGTGTCCAGCACCGGCTGGCTCGTCTCGGCGTAGTCGTCCGTACCGTCCAGGGTCAGCGCCGTGCCCGCCGCGCCCGTGGTGCCCAGGGCGGCGCCGCCGCGCAGGGTGGCCGACAGCGTCTGGGCCCGGCCCGTCACCAGCGAGGCGTCGGACGCCTCGTCCAGCGGGAAGACCAGCTTCGCCGGCCGGCCGCCGCTCACCACCGGCTTCTTGGCGTTCAGGGTGGACACCTGCGCGTCGGTCAGCTGGTAGTCGAACAGCTGCACCTCGTCGAGGTCGCCCTTGAAGAAGCTGCCCAGCACGCCCGACTTGCGGGTCGCCCCGATCAGCGTGGAGCCGCGGGCGTCCCAGGGGCCGCTGAAGGCCGCCGTTCCCGCCAGCGAGCCGTTCACATACAACTTCACCTGGGAGTTGACGTTGTCGAACACGCCCACGAGGTGGGTCCACGTGTTGGCCCGCGAGCTCACGCAGGCCGTGTCGCCGCTCGCGCAGGCCGGCTGCATCGCGCGCGACGCCGTGGCGCTCTCCGAGTCCGCGCCGTGCCGTACGAACACCCAGCCCGCGCGGGACGGCGAGTAGTACAGCTCGAAGGCGCTGCGCACGCTGCCCACCTGGGAGAGGGCCACCGCTCCCTCCGGGGCGTCGGCCGGGATGTCCCCGACCTTCGCCCACAGCGACACCGAGAAGCTCTTCGCGGTGTTCAGGACCGGCGACACCGTCGTCGCATAGTCGTCGGTGCCGTCCAGGTGGAGGCCGTTGCCGCTGACGCCCGCGACACCGGTCTGCGCGCCCCCGTTGAGAGTGGCCTCCCAGGGGCCGCCCGAACCGGCGACGGTGCTGCCGCCGGCGTTCTCGTCGAGCTGCCAGGACATCCGGTCCGGCTGTCCGGCGCGGACGCGGAAGTAGAAGATGCCGATGCTGCTGCCGTTGCCCGCCGCGTCGAATGCCTGCGCGGTGACGTAGTTGACGCCGGACTTGGTCGGCATGAACTTCATCGTCTTGGCGCCACCGGTGGTGGTGGTCAGTGTGTGGGCGCTGCTCGGCTGGCCGTTGATGCCGAACCAGTACTTGGTGACGTCCGTGGCCGTGGAGTCGATGGTGAAGGAGCCGTAGCGGCCCACTCCGTCCAGCCAGGGGTCGTTGGGGTTCTCCGGGTCCGATTCCGGATACTGCGTGGAGGCGATCGACGGCTCGGCCGGCACGCTGGTGTCGTAGATCATCGCGCAGTCGGTGGCCGAGCCCGTGTACGACCACGGCGACCACTGCGCCCCGTCGTACGACCGCGCGTGCCAGCCGATCTTCGTGTTCTTCGGGATGCTCGACGGCAGGGTGACCGAGAAGTCGGAACCGGAGGCCTTGTACCCCGACCGTGCCGAGGTCCAGCGCGCCGTCCAGCCCTTGCTGTCACCGGTGTCCCAGGACGCCTGGAACTGCACCGCCACACTGTCGCCGTCGGGGTCCGTCACGTCGTTCGCGCGCAGGGTCGGCAGGATCCGCACCCGCTTGACGGTCGAGGAGCAGGTGCCGCCGGGGTTCTGTGTCAGCTGGGACATCTTGATCTGGCCGGGGGGACGGTTGTACTGCACCCGCAGCCACGCGTCGTCGGCGAACCGTTTCCAGGCGGACGGGTCGGTCTCGCTCTTGGCGCGCAGCCCGAACGTCGTGGTCGCCCAGCCGTTCGCGGCCGCCTGCTGCACCGCCCGCAGTGCCCAGAACTCCACGTTGCCGCCGGGGCAGTCGCCGCTCCAGCCCTTCGCCTCACTGCGCGTCTGGAGCAGATCGACCCAGAAGGCGTCGTTGTTCTGGGTGTTCCAGGTGGTCGACTTCGAGATGCCCTTGGTGCGGTAGAGCTGCACGTCCGTCTTGGTGCAGCTGTAGGAGTGCGTCTCCGGTACGACGAACTCCGCGGACAGGATCGTCTTGCCCGCGAAGCGCGAGGTGGGAACGGCGTAGAAGAGCCTTTTGACGTCCTCGGGCGCGCACCGGGCGTCACCGGCGCAGTAGCCCATGCCCGAGTCGGAGTCGCCGTTGAAGCGCCACTGCGGGGAGGACGCCCAGTACCGCGACACCATCGTCCAGTCGCCCGCCTTCGGCGAGTACCACTGCGGGTCGATGTAGACCGGGTAGGTCGCGTCTTTCAGCAGCTTCTGGTCGGGCGTCAGCACCAGTTCGTCACCGCCGGTGGTGACCTCGACCCCGAGCGGGGCGACCTGGGCGGACTCACCCGGGCCCGGCGCCTCGTCATCGGCGGCTGACGCCGGCGGCGCGGTGGTGCTGGTGGTGCTGGTGGTGCGCAGGGCAGCCGTGTTGGCGGTGGCCGCCTTGGCCGTGGCCGGGTCGGTGCCCTTGCTGGAGTCCCACATCAGCGGCCGCGGCGCCTCGAACACCGTGCCGCCGGCGCCGGAGTCGGTCGCCGCCAGGCCGCCGTCCGCGGTCTCCCCCACAGTCATGCCGTCGGCGTCCATCGCGAGGCGCAGCTCGGCCAGCTTCGGATTCGCCGCCGCCTGAGCCGACTTGACCACCAGCACCTGCGAGATGCCGTCGATGTCGGCGCGTACCTGGAGGTCCACGTCCGGCAGGACCGACGGGTACGTGGCCGTCGCGCCGTCGAGCACCGGCGCCGGCAGCTTGCCCGGCCACGACAGCGACAGCTCACGCCCCGCCTGCTCCAGCCGGACCAGCGGCTGGTCCCCGCCGCCCGAGAACGCGATCCCGGTCGCCGCCGCCTTCGGCGCCACCGATCCGTCCGGCCGTCGCTCCAGCGTGGTGTCGATGTCCTTCCACGCCCCGTCGACCCGCGTGCGCACCGGACGCATGTGCTCGATCGCCTCGAGCGTGCCGTCCGGCTTCGCGAACACCTCGGCCGTCTCGCTCCGCAGAGCGGCGACCTCCACGTCCTTGCCGGTCCGCCTGGCCTCGGCCAGGGCCGCGTCCTCCGTGCCGTTCCCGGCAGCGGTGTCAGCGACGGTGTCGGCGACGGACGTTGATTCCGCCCTGGCGGCGGCTGCCGCCGGCGGTGGCGAAGTGAGCAGCCCGGCGACCAGCAGGGCGCCGAGCAGTCCTCCGAAGCCACGCGCCGACGGACGTCTGGACAGACGTCTCCCCATGACGTTCCCTCCCCCGTTCCCTCACGTGTCTCTTACGACACGGACGGGAGGGGAATCTAGGGGGGGCCTGTACGGCCGTCCAGACTGCGCAAAACAGGCAAACGTTCACCGGTCTCCCATGAACCCACAAAGCCCGGGGAGTGATTAACATCACAGATGAACGTTTGTCATTGCGCGGACGGACTCCTGGTGTCCGCCACCTCAAACCGCTATCGCATCAGCACTCCCGCCGCCTCCACGGATTCCTCCGACGGAACCGCCAGCAACCCCAACTCCGCGCCGGATGCCAGGAGTCGGTGGGCGGGAAGGATGCGGACCGTGTAGCCGTAGGGCCCCGTTCGGTCCAGCGACAGCGGCCCCTCGTACATCCACCGCCCCTCCAGGTCCGGCCCGCCCGTCGGCTTCAGCGGGACCGTCGCCGCGTCCGTGATGCGGTCCTCGGAGTCCACGCGGCCCGAGACCGCCTGCACCTCGACGTCGTCGGTGCCGAGCTCGCCCAGGGCGACGCGCACCCGCAGGACGAGGGTGGTGCCGAGCTCGGCGGTGGCCGTGGCGGTGGCGGTCTCCACATGGTCGACGCTCACGCCGTGCCAGGCGGCGCGCACCCGGGCCTTCCACGCGGCGAGTTCGCCGGCGGCGGCCGGGGTCATCGAGCGGTGGGCGTGGGAGGCGGGGGTGTAGAGGCGTTCGACGTACTCGCGGACCATGCGGCCCGCCAGCACCTTCGGGCCGAGCAGGGTCAGGGTCTGGCGGACCATCTCGATCCAGCGGTCGGGCAGACCGTGCCGGCCCCGCTCGTAGAAGCGGGGCGCCACCCGCTGTTCGAGGAGGTCGTAGAGGGCGGCCGCCTCGATGTCGTCGCGGCGGTCGACGTCGGTGCCGGAGCCGTCCGCCGTGGGGATCGCCCAGCCGAAGTCCGGCTGGAACCACTCGTCCCACCAGCCGTCCAGCACGGAGAGGTTGAGGCAGCCGTTGAGGGCCGCCTTCATGCCGGAGGTGCCGCAGGCCTCCAGGGGCCTGAGCGGGTTGTTCAGCCAGATGTCGCAGCCCGGGTAGAGCTTCTGCGCCATCGCCATGCCGTAGTCCGGCAGGAACACGATCCGGTGGCGCACCCGCGGGTCGTCGGCGAACCGCACCAGCTCCTGGACGAGCCGCTTGCCGCCGTCGTCCGCCGGATGCGCCTTGCCCGCGACCACGATCTGGAGGGGGTGCTCGGGGTGCAGCAGCAGGTCCATCAGACGGTCGCGGTCACGCAGCATCAGCGTCAGCCGCTTGTACGACGGGACCCGGCGCGCGAAACCGATGGTGAGGACGTCCGGGTCGAGCACCCCGTCGATCCAGCCGAGCTCGGCCGCACCGGCGCCGCGCTGCCGCCAGGAGGCCCGCAGCCGTTCCCGCACCTCCACCACCAACTGCTCGCGCAGTTCCCGGCGCAGCTCCCAGATGTCCTGGTCCGGGATGTCGCCGACCGCGTCCCAGCGGTCCGAACCGCCGACGGTCAGCGCGTCCTCGGTACGCTGGGGGCCGATCTGGCGGGCGCCGAGCCGGAGGACCTCCGGGGCCACCCAGGTCGGGGCGTGCACGCCGTTCGTCACGGAGGTGATCGGCACCTCCTCGGGGTCGAATCCGGGCCACAGGCCGGCGAACATCTCCCGGCTGACCTGGCCGTGCAGCAGCGACACGCCGTTGGCGCGCTGGGCCAGGCGCAGGCCCATCACGGCCATGTTGAAGAGGTTGGGCTCGCCTCCGGGGTAGGTCTCCATGCCGAGCCGCAGCACACGTTCGACATCGATGTGCGGGAGTTCCGCTTCGGGCCCGAAGTGGCGGGCGACCAGCTCGCGGTCGAAGCGGTCGATGCCGGCCGGGACGGGGGTGTGGGTGGTGAAGACGGTCCCCGCGCGGACCGCCTCCAGGGCCGCGTCGAAGTCCAGGCCCCGCTCGCCCAGTTCCGCGATGCGCTCCAGACCGAGGAAGCCCGCGTGACCCTCGTTGGTGTGGAACACCTCCGGTTCGGGGTGGCCGGTCAGGCGGCAGTACGTGCGTACCGCCCGGACACCTCCTATACCGAGCAGCATCTCCTGGAGCAGCCGGTGCTCGCTGCCGCCGCCGTAGAGCCGGTCGGTCACGCCGCGTTCGCCGAGGTCGTTGTCCTCGACGTCCGAGTCGAGCATCAGCAGCGGCACCCGGCCGACCTGGGCCAGCCAGATCCGGGCGCGCAGGGACCTGCCGCCGGGCAGGGCGAGGGAGACCTGCGCCGCGGTGCCGTCGGCCTCCTTCAGCAGGGCGACGGGCAGCTCGTTGGGGTCGAGGACCGGGTAGTGCTCCTGCTGCCAGCCGTCCCGGGAGAGGCTCTGACGGAAGTAGCCGTGCCGGTAGAGCAGCCCCACCCCGACGAGCGGTACACCGAGGTCGCTGGCCGCCTTCAGATGGTCGCCGGCGAGGATGCCGAGGCCGCCGGAGTACTGGGGCAGGGCGGCGGTGATGCCGAACTCGGGGGAGAAGTAGGCGACCGCGGCCGGGAGGTCCGCGGACTGCGTCTGGTACCAGCGGGCGCCGGTCACATAGTCGTTGAGGTCGCCCGCGGCCGCGGTGAGGCGGCGCAGGAAACGGCGGTCGTCGGCCAGCTCCGTGAGCCGCGCGGGCGGCACGCTGCCCAGGAGTCGTACGGGGTCACCGCCGCAGGCGGCCCAGCACTCGGGGTCGACGGACTGGAAGAGGTCGCGGGTCTCCGCATGCCAGGACCAGCGCAGGTTACGGGCCAGATCGCTGAGCGGCCGGAGGGAGTCGGGGAGAACGGGACGGACGGTGAATCGACGGATCGCCTTCACATTCCACCTCGGCGCAAGTCGCTGTGCGGACGCACGGCGGTGTGCGTCTCGTCGTCGCTCTCGACGGTACCGGCGTTGGTGTCGCCGTCGCTGGGGGCTACGCCCGCAGACCCCCCGTTTCGGCCCGAACAGACGCACCCGGCCGATATGGCCGATTCCACCCCCGTAGGCCTTCTTGTGGTGCTTCACGCGGCGCGAAAGGCTGCCAGTGGCGTACCGGCCGGCGTGGGGTGCACCCCGCGCGGCGGCTGCCGTATGCCGAGTCGAGGAGGGGAACTCGGACCATGGCACGGACGCGAACACGGCGTCTGCGCTGGGGGGCGGGCCTGATCGCGGTCACCACGGCCGCGGTGCTTTCGGCCATCACCCTGCCCGCGCACGCCGCACCGGAGGGGCTGATACTCGGCGCCGGAGAACCCGGCTCCGTCAGCGGAAGCTACCTGGTGGCACTGAAGGGGGGAACGAAGGCCCCGTCGGCGGCCGGTAAGGACGTCGCCGAGAGGTACGGGGCGAGAATCAGCCACACCTACGGCACGGCTCTGAACGGTTACGCCATCCGGGCCGACGAGAGACAGGCGAGGCTCCTCGCGGCCGACTCCCGCGTCGCCTCGGTCGTCCAGGACACCCGCGTGACCCTGGACCACACTCAGAAGACCCCGCCGTCCTGGGGCCTGGACCGTCTCGACCAGCCGAATCTGCCGCTGGACAAGAGCTACACCTGGCCGGAGTCGGCGGGGGTCGGCGTGACGGTGTACGTGATCGACACCGGTATCCGGATCACGCACAAGGACTTCGGCGGGCGCGCGAGCTACGGCTGGGACTTCGTCGGCAACGACCGCACGGCCGCGGACGGCAACGGCCACGGCACGCACGTCGCCGGCACCATCGCCGGCACGGGCTACGGCGTCGCCAAGAAGGCCGAGGTGGTCGCCGTAAGGGTGCTCGACGACGAGGGGGCCGGCACCACGGCCCAGGTCATCGCGGGCATCGACTGGGTCACCAAGCACGCGAAGAAGCCGGCGGTCGCCAACCTCAGCCTGGGCGGCTTTCACAACGCCCAGCTCGACTCTGCCGTACGCGCTTCCATCGCCTCCGGCGTCACGTATACGGTCGCGGCGGGCAACGACGGTCTCGCGGCCGCCCTGTACTCGCCCGCGGACGTGAAGGAGGCCGTCACGGTCGGCGCGACCGACAACAGGGATGCCCGGGCCGCCTTCTCCAACTTCGGCTCGGCTCTCGACCTGTTCGCGCCGGGCGTGTCGATCACGTCGGCGTCCAACGCGAGCGACACCGGCAGGGCGACGTACTCCGGAACGTCGATGGCGGCGCCGCACGCGGCGGGCACGGCCGCGCTCTATCTGGCCAACCATGCGAGGGCCACGCCCGCTCAGGTCGCCAAGGCGCTGGTCGCGCAGGCGGCCAACGGCAGGGTGTCCGGCCGGGGGCTCGGCTCGCCGGACAAAATCCTTCAAGTGCCGCCCTCTTGATGACGGATCCCGGGACCGGTCCTGGCAGAGTCCCCCGCTCGTGATGGCCAAGTCCCGGCACCGGCCCCGTTCCTCTCGAACGGGGCCGGTCTTGCGTGTAGACATACGCGTGAGTAGTTAACAAAGTGCCGGATTGCGCACTCGAATAGGGTGGGAAGGCTTCCTCGGTACACCCTCAGGTACACCCCGTCAGGAACACCCCTCTGGAACACCCAGGTACACCACGCAGGTAGACCCCAGGTGGACCGACGCAGGACCCACCTCCCCACAGCCATCCGCCCACCCACGTTGACGCGGACAGGAGCGGTCATGCCCGCCACGCACCACTCGTCAGCACCCCCGACACCCCGTACCGACGCACCCCCCGTGCGCCCCGCCGACGTTGGTCCGCCGGCCCCGGAGCCATCCTCCGCGGGCGACGCCGCCGTCGTCGGGCGCATACCCGTTCTGGACGTCCGGCCGATCGTCCAGAACGGCCGGCGGCCCGCCAAGGCCGTGACCGGCGAGTCGTTCGAGGTCTCGGCCACTGTGTTCCGCGAGGGCCATGACGCCGTCGCCGCCAATGTCGTACTGAAGGATCCCGACGGCCGCCCCGGCCCCTGGACCCCGATGCGCGAACTCGCCCCGGGCACCGACCGCTGGGGAGCCACCGTCACCGCCGGCGCACCCGGCCGCTGGACCTACACGGTCGAGGCGTGGGGAGATCCGGTCACCACCTGGCGGCAGCACGCACGCATCAAGATCCCGGCGGGGATCGACACGGGCCTGGTCCTGGAGGAGGGCGCGCGGCTGTACGAACGGGCGGCCGCCGGAGTGCCGAAGGGCGGCGGGAAACGGTCCGTCCTGCGCGCCGCCGTGGCCGCCCTCCGCGACGAGACCCGCCCGGCCGCGTCCCGGCTGGCGGGGGCGTTGACGCCGGAGGTGGACGAGGTCCTGGCCCGGTATCCGCTGCGGGAACTGCTCACCGCCTCGCAGCCGTTGCCGCTGCTGGTGGAGCGGGAGCGGGCCCTGTACGGCGCCTGGTACGAGTTCTTCCCCCGCTCGGAAGGCACACCGGCACGGCCGCACGGCACCCTGCGCACCGCGGCGCGCCGGCTGCCCGCCATCGCGGACATGGGCTTCGACGTGCTCTACCTGCCGCCGGTCCACCCCATCGGCACCACCTTCCGCAAGGGCGCCAACAACACCCTGTCCGCCGGACCCGGGGACGTCGGGGTGCCCTGGGCGATCGGCTCCCCGGAGGGCGGACACGACGCGGTCCACCCCGACCTCGGCACGATCGAGGACTTCGACTGGTTCGTCGCCCAGGCCACGGAGGTGGGCCTGGAGGTGGCGCTGGACTTCGCCCTGCAGTGCTCGCCGGACCACCCGTGGGTGGAGAAGCACCCGGAGTGGTTCCACCACCGCCCCGACGGCACGATCGCTCACGCGGAGAACCCGCCGAAGAAGTACCAGGACATCTACCCCATCGCGTTCGACGCGGACATGGACGGCCTCGTCGCAGAGACCGTACGCATCCTGCGGTACTGGATGGACCACGGCGTGCGGATCTTCCGCGTGGACAACCCGCACACCAAGCCGGTCGTCTTCTGGGAGCGGGTCATCGCGGACGTCGGCCGCACCGACCCCGACGTGATCTTCCTGGCCGAGGCGTTCACCCGCCCCGCGATGATGCGCACCCTGGCCCAGATCGGCTTCCAGCAGTCCTACACCTACTTCACCTGGCGCAACACCAAGCAGGAGCTCACCGAGTACCTCACCGAACTGTCCGGGGAGTCGGCCGCCTACATGCGGCCCAACTTCTTCGCCAACACCCCCGACATCCTGCACGCCTACCTCCAGCACGGCGGCCGCCCCGCCTTCGAGATCCGCGCGGTCCTGGCCGCGACGCTCTCCCCCACCTGGGGCATCTACAGCGGCTACGAACTGTGCGAGAACACCCCGCTGCGCCCGGGCAGCGAGGAGTACCTCGACTCGGAGAAGTACCAGATCCGCTCCCGCGACTGGGAAGCCGCCGCCCGCGAGGGCCGCACCATCGCCCCCCTCGTCACCAGACTCAACGACATCCGGCGCCGGAGCCCGGCCCTGCGCCGGCTGCGCGACATCCACTTCCACCACGCGGACCAGGACGCCGTGATCGCGTACTCGAAGCGGAGCGGTTCGAACACGGTTCTGGTGGTCGTCAACCTCGACCCCCACCACACCCAGGAGGCCACGGTCTCGTTGGACATGCCGCAACTCGGCCTCGAATGGCACGAGTCGGTGCCGGTGCGCGACGAGCTCACCGGCGACATCTATCACTGGGGCAGGACCAACTACGTGCGCCTGGAACCGGGCAGCCGGCCCGCGCACGTATTCACCGTCCTGCGACCGTCCACCCCGCAGACCGGAGGGTCACCCACACAATGATCGTCAACGAGCCCGTTCCGGACACGTTCGAGGACACTCCCGCCAAGGACCGGGACCCGGATTGGTTCAAACGCGCCGTCTTCTACGAGGTCCTCGTCCGTTCCTTCCAGGACAGCAACGGCGACGGCATCGGCGACCTGAAAGGTCTGACCGCCAAACTCGACTATCTGCAATGGCTGGGCGTCGACTGCCTGTGGCTCCCGCCGTTCTTCAAGTCCCCCCTGCGTGACGGCGGTTACGACGTCTCCGACTACACCGCCGTCCTGCCCGAGTTCGGCGACCTCGCCGACTTCGTGGAGTTCGTCGACGCCGCCCACCAGCGCGGCATGCGCGTCATCATCGACTTCGTCATGAACCACACCAGCGACCAGCATCCGTGGTTCCAGGAGTCGAGGAAGGACCCCGACGGCCCCTACGGCGACTACTACATGTGGGCCGACGACGACAAGCAGTACCAGGACGCCCGCATCATCTTCGTCGACACCGAGGTGTCGAACTGGACCTTCGACCCGGTCCGCAAGCAGTACTTCTTCCACCGCTTCTTCTCCCATCAGCCGGACCTCAACTACGAGAACCCGGCCGTGCAGGAGGAGATCGTCTCCGCGTTGCGGTTCTGGCTGGACCTGGGCATCGACGGCTTCCGCCTCGACGCCGTGCCCTACCTGTACGCACAGGAGGGCACCAACTGCGAGAACCTTCCCGCGACGCACGAGTTCCTCAAGCGGGTGCGCAAGGAGATCGACGCGAGCTATCCGGACACGGTGATCCTCGCCGAGGCCAACCAGTGGCCCGAGGACGTCGTCGACTACTTCGGCGACTACGCCGGCGGCGGCGACGAGTGCCACATGGCGTTCCACTTCCCGGTCATGCCACGCATCTTCATGGCGGTGCGCAGGGAGTCCCGGTATCCGGTGTCGGAAATCCTGGCCAAGACGCCGGCGATTCCGTCCGGCTGCCAGTGGGGCATCTTCCTGCGCAACCACGACGAGCTCACCCTCGAAATGGTCACCGACGAAGAACGCGACTACATGTACGCGGAGTACGCCAAGGACCCGCGCATGCGCGCCAACATCGGCATCCGCCGCCGCCTCGCCCCGCTGCTGGACAACGACCGCAACCAGATCGAACTCTTCACCGCCCTGCTGCTCTCCCTGCCCGGCTCGCCGATCCTCTACTACGGCGACGAGATCGGCATGGGCGACAACATCTGGCTCGGCGACCGCGACGCCGTCCGCACCCCGATGCAGTGGACCCCCGACCGCAACGCGGGCTTTTCGTCCTCGGACCCCGGACGGCTGTACCTGCCCACCATCATGGACCCGGTCTACGGCTACCAGGTCACCAACGTCGAGGCCTCCATGTCCTCGCCGTCGTCCCTGCTGCACTGGACCCGCCGCATGATCGAGATCCGCAAGCAGAACCCCGCCTTCGGACTCGGCTCCTACACGGAACTCCAGTCTTCCAACCCCGCCGTCCTCGCCTTCCTGCGCGAATACGAGGACGACCTCGTCCTGTGCGTACACAACTTCTCCCGCTTCGCACAGCCGACCGAGCTCGATCTGCGGGCGTTCCGCGGGAGGCATCCGGTCGAGCTGTTCGGCGGGGTGCGCTTCCCGGCCATCGGTGAGCTGCCGTACCTGCTGACCCTGACCGGGCACGGCTTCTACTGGTTCCGGCTTCGCAAGGACGCCGCCTAGAAGCCCGGGCGGGGCGGTTTCCCCCGCCCCGCCCGGGGCACGCATCAGTAACACCCCGACCCACCGGGGAAAGGACGCGACCCATGTCGGAAGCCGTCACTCGCACCGCCACCACAAGCCCCGGCCTCCTTGCGTCCCTGGCTCCGCTGCTGCGGGAGTGGCTGCCGCGGCAGCGCTGGTTCGCGGGCAAGGGACGCCCTGTCACCGGTTTCTCGCTGGTCGCGGCCACCGAGCTGCTGCCGACCGGCGGCACGCTCGGCCTGTACCACCTGCTGGTGCGCGCCCACCAGCCGTCCGTGCTGGGCGGCTCGGCCCACCCCGGTGACTGTTACCAGCTCCTCATAGGCGCGCGCGAGGCGCTGCCGCCCCGGCTGGCGCCCGCGCTGATAGGCCACGTCACCCAAGGGCCACTCGCCGGACGGACGGTGTACGAGGCCCTGTACGACCCCCGGCCCGCCGATGTGCTCCTGGAAGCCCTGCGCTCCCAGGCCCGCATCGGCGGGCTGCGTTTCGAGCGGGACCGCGGCCAGGAGATCCGGAGCGGTCTGGTATCACGGGTGATGACCGCCGAGCAGTCCAACTCGTCGGTGGTCTACGGAGATACGTTCATCCTGAAGCTGTTGCGCCGCGTCGTGCCCGGCACCAACCCGGACCTGGAGCTGCCGCTGGCCCTGGCCCGCGAGGGCTGCGCGCGCGTGCCGGCACCCACGGCGTGGCTGCGGGCGGAGCTGTCCGGGGAGTCGTACGTGCTGGGTGTGCTCCAGCCGTTCCTGCAGGGCGCCTCGGACGGCTGGGAACTGGCGCTGCGCGAGCTGGCCAAGGGCGAGGACTTCGTCGCCGAGGCGCGGGCCCTGGGGCGCGCCACGGCCGAGGTGCACACGGCGCTCGCCCGCGCGCTGCCCACGGTGACCCTGGGGCACGCCCAGCTGCGGCCGCTGGTCGACGGCATGGTCGAGCGCCTCGACGCGGCCGCTCAGGCAGTGCCCGCGCTGCGCCCGTACGCTCCTGGACTGCGCACCGCCTTCGAGACGCTGGCCGAGCTGGCGGCGGAGGGCCGGGCCTGGACCGCCCAGCGCATCCACGGCGACCTGCACCTCGGGCAGTGTCTGCGCTCGCCGTCCGGGGGCACCTCCCACGCGTCCAGCGGTGGGGGAGCGTGGTCGCTGATCGACTTCGAGGGCGAGCCGGCCAAGCCGCTGGCCGAGCGGCGCATGCCGCAGCCCACGGTGCGGGACGTCGCGGGGATGCTGCGCTCCTTCGACTACGCCGAGCACTCCGTGAGCCCGACCGTGCCGGGCTGGGCGGACGCCTGCCGGTCCGCCTACTGCACCGGGTACGCCGAGACCGGCGCCCCGGATCCGCGCACCGACCCCGTACTGCTGCGGGCCTACGAGACGGACAAGGCGGTCTACGAGGTCCTCTACGAAGCCCGGCACCGCCCCGACTGGCTCCCGGTCCCGCTGTCCGCGGTGCGCCGCCTCGCCGCGCCCGACCTGTCCTGACCTCACCCTCGCCCAGGAGGCTCCGTCCGTGACCCCCAGCCCCCCGTCCAACGGTTCGCATCCGAAGAAGACGGCCGAGGAGAAGACGACAGCGAAGAAGGCGGTGGCAAAGAAGGCGGTGACAAAGAAGGCCGTGGCAAAGAAGGCGGCAGCGAAGAAGACCGCGGCCAAGAAGCCGGTCACCAAGAAAGCAGCCGCCGAACAAGCAGCCGCCAAGAAGGGAGCGACCACGAAAGTCGTGGCTGAAAAGGCGGCCAAGAAGGCCCTGAAGCGGGCCACCCCCAAGAAGCTGCCCCCGCAGTCCGCGCCGGTGCCCGAGCCGGCGCCGCCCCGGCCCGTGCCCTTGGCCGTCTCCCCCGCCGTCGACGCGGGCGACCGCGAACGCCTCCTTCACGGCACCCACCACGCCCCGCACTCCGTCCTGGGCGCCCACCCGGTGCCCGGTGGCGTGGCCTTCCGCGCCTTCCGCCCGTACGCGCTGTCCGTGACCGTCGTGGCCGGCAGCCTGCGTGCCGAACTGCACGACGACGGGGACGGGTTCTTCTCAGGCCTGCTCCCCCTGAACGACGTCCCCGAGTACCGCCTCCTGGTGGCGTACGAGGGGACGGTCCAGGACACCGAGGACGCCTACCGATTCCTGCCGACCCTGGGCGAGCTGGACCTGCACCTGATCGGCGAGGGCCGGCACGAGCAGCTGTGGACGGCGCTCGGCGCCGAGCCGATGACGCACCAGGGCGTGACGGGCACCCGCTTCACGGTGTGGGCGCCGAACGCGCGCGGGGTGCGGGTGACGGGCAGCTTCAACTTCTGGGACGGCACGGGACACCCGATGCGTTCGCTGGGCTCCTCCGGCGTCTGGGAACTGTTCGTGCCGGGCATCGGCGAGGGCGAGCTGTACAAGTTCGAGATCACCCGGCCCGACGGTTCGCGGACCCTGCGCGCCGATCCGCTGGCCCGCCGCACCCAGACCCCGCCCGAGACGGCCTCGATCGTGCACGCCTCGCACTACGAGTGGGGCGACGAGCAGTGGCTGGCGCACCGCGGGGACACGCCGGTGCACGAGGCGCCGTTCTCCGTGTACGAGGTCCATCTCCCCTCCTGGCGCCCGGGGCTGACCTATCGCCAACTGGCTGACCAGCTCCCCGCGTACGTCAGGGATCTCGGCTTCACCCACGTCGAGCTGATGCCGGTCGCCGAGCACCCCTTCGGCGGCTCGTGGGGCTACCAGGTCACCGGCTTCTACGCGCCCACGGCCCGCCTGGGCACGCCCGACGACTTCAAGTTCCTCGTCGACGCACTGCACCGGGCCGGCATCGGCGTGATCATGGACTGGGTCCCCGCGCACTTCCCGCGCGACGACTGGGCGCTGGCCGAGTTCGACGGCCGCCCCCTGTACGAACACGAGGACCCTCTCCGCTCCGCCCACCCCGACTGGGGCACGCTGGAGTTCGACTTCGGGCGTCGCGAGGTGCGCAACTTCCTGGTCGCCAACGCCGTGTACTGGTGCGAGGAGTTCCACATCGACGGGCTGCGGGTGGACGCCGTCGCCTCGATGCTCTACCTCGACTACTCGCGCGAGCCGGGCCAGTGGGTCCCGAACGAGCACGGCGGCCGGGAGAACCTGGACGCGGTGGCGTTCCTCCAGGAGATGAACGCGACGGTGTACCGGCGGGCACCGGGTGTCGTGACGATCGCGGAGGAGTCCACGGCCTGGGACGGCGTCACCCGCGCCACCCATCACAAGGGGCCGAGCGGCTTCGGCGGCCTGGGCTTCGGGCTGAAGTGGAACATGGGCTGGATGCACGACTCGCTGGAGTACATGAGTCGCGAGCCGGTGCACCGCAAGTACCACCACAACGAGATGACCTTCTCGATGGTGTACGCCTACAGCGAGAACTACGTCCTGCCCATCTCCCACGACGAGGTCGTGCACGGCAAACGCTCACTGGTGTCGAAGATGCCGGGCGACTGGTGGCAGCGGCGCGCCGACCTCCGCGCCTACCTCGGCTTCATGTGGGCCCACCCCGGCAAGCAACTCCTCTTCATGGGTCAGGAGTTCGCCCAGGGCGCGGAGTGGTCGGAGGCCCACGGCCCCGACTGGTGGCTCCTCGACCCGGCGTACGGGGCGGAGGCCGACCACCGCGGCGTACGCGATCTCGTCCGCGACCTCAACACCGTCTACCACCACACGCCCGCCCTCTGGCAACGCGACACCGAACCCGACGGCTTCCAGTGGATCGTCGGCGACGCGGCCGAGGACAATGTCATGGCCTTCGTGAGGTACGACGCCGACGGCGTCCCCCTCCTCGCGGTCTCCCACTTCTCCCCCGTGGTCCGCCACGACTACCGCCTCGGCGTCCCCGACGACGTCCCCGCCTGGCACGAGACCCTCAACACCGACGCGGCGGCATACGGCGGCAGCGACGTCACCAATCCCGACCCGGTCAAACCGGAACCCACGCCCTGGCACGGCCGCCAGGCCGGCATCAGGCTGACCCTGCCGCCGCTGGCGACGGTGTGGCTGCGCCCGGCCTGACCTCGTCGAACGCCGGACGGGCTGTCGCAGCCCGTCCGGCGTTCGAGGACGCAGCCCGTTCAGGGCCGAACGGGGGCCTGGGGGCGGGACGGGTAGCGTCGGCGGGGGCGGAAATCCCTGGTCACGCGCACGCGTCGGCCAGCGCCTTCGGCAGTGCCCGGCTGTGCAGCACCCCCAGCCGCTGCGTCGCCCGGGTCAGCGCCACGTACAGGTCACTGGTGCCGTACAGCCCCGGCTCCACCACCAGCACGGAGTCGAACTCGAGCCCCTTCGACTGCCGCGGGTCCAGGAGTACGACGCTCCGCGTCAGGTCCGGCTCCGCGCCCACCGTCACCCCGTCCAGCCGTGCGGCCAGCTTCCGGTGCAGGTGACGCGGGGCGATGACCGCGAGCCGCCCCTCGGCGGGGGTCAGCTCCCCGACCGCCTCGGCGACCGCGCCGGGCAGGTCGTCGGTGGCGCGCACCCATGGCCGTACGCCCGTCGAACGGACCGAACTCGGCGGTTCGAAGTCGGGGTTCTCGGCGCGGACGACGGCCGCCGCGAGTTCCATGATCTCGGCGGGCGTGCGGTAGTTGACGCCGAGGCGGGTGTGCTCCCAGCGGTCCTCCACGTACGGCTGGAGGATCTTCGCCCAGGAGCCGACGCCCGCCGCTTCCGCGGTCTGCGCCGGGTCGCCGACCAGGGTCATCGAGCGGGTCGGACTGCGCCGCATGAGCAGTCGCCACGCCATCGGCGACAGCTCCTGCGCCTCGTCGACGATGATGTGCCCGAACGCCCAGGTCCGGTCGGCCGCCGCGCGCTCGGCGGCGCTGCGGTGGTCGTCCTCCTCGTGCCGCTCGGCGAACCGTTCGGCGTCGATGATGTCGTGCGCGGACAGGACCTCGGAGTCCTCCTCGTCGATGTCCTCGAACTCGTAGGTGCGTGAGGCGTACGAGACGTCGAGCACGCCCTGCGCGTAGGCGACCTGTGTCTCCCGCTCGCGCTCCGCCCGGGCCCGCGCCACCCGCTCGTCCTCGCCGAGCAGTTCGGCCGCCTCGTCCAGCAGCGGGACGTCCGCGACGGTCCACGCCCGCGTCACCGGGCGACGGATGGCGTTCGCGTCCTCGTCGGAGAGGTGGCCCACCGGGTCGGCGAGGAAGTCCGCGACCAGACGCTGCGGCGTCAGGCGGGGCCACAGCCGGTCGATGGCGGCCCAGACCTCGGGGTTCTCGGCGAGCTCGTCACGGATCTGTGTGATGTCGCTCGGGTCCAGCAGGTTCGTGCCGTCGAACGGGTCCGTGCCGATGCGCTCGGCGACCATGTCGGTGAGCGTGTTGAGGATGTGGCCCTCGAAGTGCTCACGCGCCACGTTGTGGGGCAGTCCGGCGGAGCGGGTGCGCTCGCGCGCGACCTTCACCAGGCCGTCGTCGAGCATCAGGACCTCGCGGTCGTGCTCGATCGCGATCACCGGGTCGGGCAGCGCCTGCCAGTCACGTACGACCTCGGCGAGGACGTCCGCCATGTCGGCGCGGCCCTTCACGGCGGCCGCCTCGCGGGTGTCGGTCGCCGTCGCCCGCACGCCGGGGAACAGCTCCCCGACCGTCGCCAGCAGCACGCCCGTCTCGCCGAGCGAGGGCAGCACCTCGCCGATGTAGCCGAGGAAGGCGGGGTTGGGACCGACGATCAGGACGGCGCGCTTGGCGAGCAGCTCCCGGTGTTCGTAGAGCAGATACGCGGCCCGGTGCAGGGCCACGGCCGTCTTTCCGGTACCGGGGCCGCCCTCGACGACCAGCACCCCGCGGTGCGGCGCCCGGATGATCTCGTCCTGCTCGGCCTGGATGGTCTGCACGATGTCGTTCATGCGGCCGGTGCGCGCGGAGTTGAGCGCGGCGAGCAGCACGGCGTCGCCGGTCGGGTCCTCGTGGCCGGTCCTCTCCTGGTCCCCGAGGTCGAGGATCTCGTCGTGCAGAGCGGTCACCGTACGGCCGCTGGTGGTGAGGTGCCGGCGCCGTCGCAGACCCATCGGCGTGTGCCCGGTGGCCAGGTAGAAGGGCCGGGCGACGTCCGCACGCCAGTCGATCAGGATCGGCGTGCGCTCCGCGTCGTCGGTGCGCAGGCCGATACGGCCGATGTGGTGGCTCGTGATCGATGGGGGTCCCCCCGCTCGAGCGGAGTCGAGGGTCGGGGAGAGGTCGATACGGCCGAAGCAGAGCGAACCGTCCACGGCGTTCAGCGCGGCGAGCAGCCCCGAGCGCTCGGCGACCAGGATGTCCCGCTCCAGCCGGGCCTGCATGGGTGTGTTGCCCTGTGCGAGCGCGTCCGTGACGCCGGCCTCGGTGTCTCCACGCAGGGCGTCCACGCGCGCGTACAGCCCGTCGATGAATTCCTGCTCGCGCCGCAATTCGGTGTCTTCACTGTGTGGAAAGCCGGTGTTTGACAATTCCGCTCCCGCCCGGATATACTCTGGTCACTGGACTTCTTTGCGACCCAATACCCTTGAAGTCGCGAATCATTGAATATACGCAAAGAAATCCCCCGAGCGCAATTGCTCGGGGGATTTTTTGTGTACTGCGTGCGTTCAGACCGCCTCGAGCACGTCGGACAGCTCCTCCAGCAGCCGTCGCTTGGGCCGGGCGCCCACCATCGACTTCACGGGCTCGCCGTCGCGGAACACCATGAGCGTGGGCGTCGACAGCACGCCGTAGGCGATGGTGGTCTGCGGGTTCCGGTCCACGTCCAGCTGGACGATCCTGATCCGGTCCCCCTCCTCGAAGGCGATGTCCTTCAGTACCGGCCCCAGCTGTCGGCACGGCCCGCACCAGTCGGCCGTGAACTGCACCAGCACCGGCAGATCCGAGCCGATCACCTCCGCCTCGAAGTCCTCGTCCGTCACCTCGGCCACGCCGTCCGTCTTGATCACCGTTCCTGCCCTCCCAGTTCGCACCGGGGTTCCGGACCGCCCGGAACCAGCGCCTCGGCTGCCAGTTCGGTCCGCGCCTGCTCGGCCTTCGCCAGCTGGTCGCCGACCTGCGCCCGCACCGCGCGAAGCTCGCCGATCAGCGCGTCGAGCTCGTCCAGCTTGCGCCGGTAGACCGCGAGCGACGCCGGGCACGAGTCACCCTCGGGGTGCCCGGCCCGCAGACACTCCACGAAGGGCCGGGTCTCCTCCAGATCGAACCCGAAGTCCTGCAACGTCCTGATCTGCCGCAGCAGCTTCAGATCCCGCTCGTCGTAGGACCGGTGCCCGTGGTCGTCCCGCCGCGCGGGCAGCAGCCCTCGCGACTCGTAGTACCGCAGCGTCCGCGTGGTGGTTCCGGCCCGTGCGGCCAGCTCGCCGATTCGCATGCGTACGAACGTAAGCCTTGACGCCGACGTCAAGGCAAGCACTCGTTCGGCGGACGGTGTCGGTGACAGCAGCGGCTTCCGCCGCACCGGCGAGGAAAGCGCGATCGACACAGCGGTCCTCGCCGACGACATGGTGAACCTCGGTGATCTCGGGGTGCTCGATCAGCGAAATGTCCGGGACGTGTGAAACCGGGCGGCTGAGCCACGGGGGAGCTGCTCAGCCGCCCGGTGTCCGTGAGCCGGGCACCCGGCGCCGGGTTCAGGCCGGGCCGGGCACCCGGAGTGCGGGCGCCTCGGACGTCGGGGACCTCAGGCCTTGGCCAGTTCCTTCTCGCCGCCCTCGCGCGGCTCGGGCACGTCGGCGTCGTCGGCGGCGGCGCCCTCGTCCAGCAGCGTCCGCTCGTCGAAGGGCAGCTCACCGGCGAGCACCTGCCGGACGCGGCCCTTGTCGATCTCCTTCGTCCAGGTGCCGATCAGAACGGTGGCGACGGCGTTCCCCGCGAAGTTCGTCAGGGCTCGGGCCTCGCTCATGAAGCGGTCGATGCCGACGATGAGGCCGACGCCGTCCACCAGCGCGGGCTTGTGGGACTGCAGACCACCGGCCAGCGTGGCCAGGCCGGCGCCGCTGACGCCCGCCGCGCCCTTGGAGGCGAGGAGCAGGAACAGCAGCAGCGGGATCTGCTCGCCGATCGACATCGGCGTACCCAGAGCGTCCGCGATGTACAGCGACGCCATGGTCATGTAGATCATCGTGCCGTCGAGGTTGAAGGAGTAGCCGGTCGGAACGGTGATGCCGACCACCGGCCTGCTGACGCCCAGGTGCTCCATCTTCGCGATGAGCCGCGGCAGCGCGGACTCGGAGGAGGAGGTGGACAGGATCAGCAGGAACTCCCGGGCCAGGTACTTGAACAGCGAGAAGATGTTCAGGCCGGTGATGATTCGCAGCAGCGCGCCGAGCACGATGAAGACGAACAGGAAGCACGTCACGTAGAAGCCGAGCATCAGCACGGCGAGGCTCTTGAGCGCGTCCAGACCGGCCGAACCGGTCACGGCGGCGATGGCGCCGAAGGCACCGATCGGGGCGGCCCACATCACCATGGCGAGGATGCGGAAGACGAGCCGCTGGATGTGCTCGATGCCCCGCAGCACCGGCTGGCCGACCGGCCCCATCGCCTGGAGCGCGAATCCGGCGAGCAGCGCGACGAGCAGGGTCTGCAGCACCTGCCCCTCGGTGAAGGCGGAGACGAAGGTCAGCGGGATGATCGACAGCACGAACTCGACGGGCGGCAGTGCCTCGCTGGACACCTGGTCGTGCCCGGTCTGCTTGAGCGCCTCCGTCAGGTGCAGCCCGTCACCGGGGTGCAGGATGTTGCCCACGACAAGACCGATGGCGAGCGCGACGAGCGACATCACCAGGAAGTAGCCGAGCGCGATACCGCCGACGGCTCCCACCTTGGCGGCCTTGCGGACGGACCCGATCCCCAGCACGATCGTGCAGAAGATGATCGGCGAGATCATCATCTTGATCAGGTTCACGAAGCCCGTGCCCAGCGGCTTGAGCTCGACCCCGGCGTCGGGCCAGATCAGGCCCACGGCGATGCCGAGGGCCACGGCGACGATCACGGCGATGTACAGGTATTGCGTGCGGTCCCGCTTCGCGGCGGGTGCGGCAGGTGCCGTATCGGGGGTGCTGGCGGCGGCCACGGCTGCCCTCCTTGACGTCTTCGTCGGCATCTCCGGCGTGCGGCTCACGTCCGGGGGATGTGGGAGCGGGGCTCCCGGGAGATGTGGGGAATGCGGTGAGCATCTCCCGAGCTGTGAGGGCGGTCACCCTTCCGTTCATTTAGTTCACGCTTAACGCGGGAGGCACACTGACGACATGCGCATCCCCTTCCCGAGGCCCCGCAGCCTGGCAGGCCAGCTCTTCGCGATGCAGGCCGTGCTGATAGCGGTCGTCGTCGCCGGGTACGCGCTGTTCACCTATGTCAGCGACCGCAGCCAGGCCGAGGACGCGGCCGGCCGCCAGGCCACGGCGGTGGCCCGGTCGGTCGCCGACGCCCCCTCGGTCCACGCGGCCATCCGCACCGCCCACCCGACGGCCCAGCTCCAGCCGTACGCGCTGCGGGTCATGCGCGACACCGAGGTCGACTTCGTCACGATCATGGACCCGCAGGGCATCCGCTGGACCCACCCCGACCAGGACCAGATCGGACGGCGCTTCCGGGGCAACACCGCGCGCGCCCTGAACGGCGACACCTTCACCGAGACCTACACCGGCACCCTCGGCGCCTCGGTCCGCGCGGTCACCCCCGTCGAGGACGACGACAAGCGGGTCATCGGCCTGGTCAGCGCGGGCATCAAGGTCGAGGCGATCAGCGCGCGGGTGCAGGACCAGGTCACGGCCCTGCTCGGCGTCGCGGCGGGCGCGCTCGCCCTCGGCGCGATCGGCACGTACGTCATCAACGCCCATCTGCGCCGCCACACCCACGGCATGAACGCGGCGGAGCTCAGCCGTATGCACGACTATCACCAGGCCGCCCTGCACGCCGTGCGCGAGGGGCTGCTGATGCTGGACGGGCAGTACCGGGTGGCGCTGATCAACGACGGCGGGCGGGAGCTGCTCGGGGTGTCGGGCGAGGTGGTGGGCCGGTCGGTGGCGGGGCTGGGCCTGCCCGCGCCGCTGACCGGGGCGCTGCTGGCGTCGGAGCCGAGGGTGGACGAGGTGCACCTGACCGCGCGACGGGTGCTGGTGGTGAACACCTCACCGGTGTCGGGGGGCGAGCGCCGAGGGACGGTGGTCACCCTGCGCGACGTCACCGAGCTCCAGTCGCTGATGGGCGAGCTGGACTCGGAGCGGGGCTTCACGCAGGCGCTGCGCTCCCAGGCGCACGAGGCGGCGAACCGGCTGCACACGGTCGTGTCCCTCATCGAACTGGGCCGGGCGGAGGAGGCCGTGGAGTTCGCGACGGCCGAACTGGAGCTGGCGCAGGCGCTCACCGACCAGGTCGTGGCGGCGGTGAGCGAGCCGGTGCTGGCGGCGCTGCTGCTGGGCAAGGCGGCCCAGGCGAACGAGCGGGGTGTGGAGCTGGTGGTGTCGGAGGAGAGCGACCTCGACGACGCGGTGCTGCCGGAGACCTTGCCCGCGCGGGATCTGGTGACCATCCTCGGGAACCTGATCGACAACGCCGTGGACGCGGCACAGGGCAGCGGGCGGGCGCGGGTGACGGTGACGGCGTACACGGAGGCGACGGACCTGGTGCTGCGCGTCTCGGACACGGGGGCGGGCGTGGACCCGGACCATGCCGAGCTGGTCTTCCAGCGCGGCTTCTCGACGAAGCCCGCGGGCCCGGGCGGACGGGGTCTGGGCCTGGCTCTCGTACGGCAGGCGGTGACGCGGCACGAGGGGGTGCTGTCGGTGGCGGAGGCCGACGGGGGCGGGGCGGAGTTCGTGGTGCGGTTGCCGCTGCGAACGGGCGCCGTGCCGGACGGTGCGGTTTCTGGAGACGGGGCTTCGGGTGGCACGGATTCCGAAGGCGCGGTTTCCGAAGGCGCGGTTTCCGGGAGCGCGGTTTCCGGGAGCGCGGTTTCCGGGAGCGCGGTTTCCGGGAGCGCGGTTTCCGGAGGCGGCGCGTGACGACTGAACAGCCCATCCGGGTCCTCGTCGTGGAGGACGACCCCGTCGCGGCGGACGCGCATGTGATGTACGTGGGCCGGGTGCCGGGTTTCGTGGCCGTCGGCAAGGCGCACACGGGCGCGGAGGCCCGGCGGCTGCTGGACCGCACAGCCGTGGATCTGCTGCTCCTGGACCTGCATCTGCCGGACGCGCACGGCTTGCAGCTGGCACGGTCGCTGCGCGCGGCCGGGTACCACGCGGACGTCATCGCGGTGACGTCGGCACGGGACCTGACGGTCGTACGGGAGGGGGTGTCGCTCGGTGTCGTGCAGTACGTCCTGAAGCCGTTCACCTTCGCGACCCTGCGGGACCGGCTGGTGCGGTACGCGGAGTTCCGGGGCGCGGCGGGCGAGGCGAGCGGGCAGGACGAGGTGGACCGGGCGCTGGCCACGCTGCGGGCACCGGGACCGGCCGCCCTGCCGAAGGGCTTGAGCGCGCCGACGCTGGAGCGGGTGACGGGAGCGCTGCGGGAGGCCGAGGAGGGGCACACCGCGGCGGGGGTCGCGGAGGCCGTGGGGATCTCGCGGATCACGGCTCGGCGGTACCTGGAGCATCTGGTGGAGGCGGGGCGGGCCGAGCGGAAGCCGCTGTACGGGCAGGTGGGCAGGCCTGAGCTGGTCTATCGGTGGGTTCGGGGGGTGGAGAGGGGGAGGTAGGAAGGACAGGCCGGGTCGGATTCCGGCTCGTCCGGGCAGACCCCAAGGGCCCCACTGAGGCCGCCGAGGTCCCAATCCGACGCACACGCATTGACCTGACTAGACCACTCCTCTTACCTTCACACGGCAGCCATCCCGGCCACAACGAAGTGAGCCCGCAGGAGGTCATGCCCGTGCGCCCCACCGCCACAGTCCCCACCGCCGTATGCGCCACTCTCCTCGCCGCGACCACCCTCACCGCCTGCGGTTCCGGTTCCGGTAGCGACCCGGACACCGTCAAGGTCTCCTACAAGCAGTCCACGGACAACTCGATCCACGTCATGGACGACTACCTCGCCGGCATCAAGAAGGAGTTCGAGAAGGCGAACCCCGGCAAGAAGGTCGAGCTCGTCCCCATCAAGGCCGCGGACTCGGAGTACTACACCAAGCTCCAGCAGATGCTCCGCTCCCCCAAGACCGCCCCCGACCTGGTCTACGAGGACACCTTCCTCATCAACTCGGACATCACCAGCGGGTATTTGAAGCCCCTCGACACCTACCTCGCCAAGTGGCAGGACTGGGACCAGTTCATCGACACGGCGAAGGCGGCCGCCCGGGGCCAGGACGGCAAGACGTACGGCATCCCGGACGGCACGGACACCCGAGGGCTCTGGTTCGACAAGGGCATCTTCGAGAAGGCTGGGCTCCCGGCCGACTGGCAGCCCAGGACCTGGGACGACGTCCTCACCGCCGCCCGTACCATCAAGAAGAAGGTCCCCGGCGTCACCCCCCTCAACGTCTACACCGGCAAACCCGCCGGTGAGGCCGCCACCATGCAGGGCTTCGAGATGCTGCTCTACGGCACCGGCGACGGCAGCTCCGACCCCCTGTACGACAAGACGGCCAAGAAGTGGATCGCCGGCAGCCAGGGTTTCAAGGACGCCCTCACCTTCGTGGAGACGGTCTACAAGGAGAAGCTCGGTCCGGACGTCTCCGACGCCCTCGACCCCAACTTCGGCACCCGCGTCCGCGGCGAACTCCTCCCCCAGGGCAAGCTCGGCATCGACCTCGACGGCTCCTGGCTCCCGCAGGACTGGCTCCCCGGCAGCGGTCACGAGTGGCCCGAGTGGTCGGACAGCCTCGGCCTCGCCGCCATGCCCACCCAGCACGGCCAGGCCCCGGGCAAGGTGAGCATGTCCGGCGGCTGGACCTGGGCGATCCCGGCCAAGGCGGGCAACCCCGGCGTCGCCTTCGACTTCGTCAAGACCATGCAGACGAAGGCGAACGCCCAGAAGTGGTACATCGCCAACTCCGGCATCGCGGTCCGTAAGGACGTCGCCGCCGACCCCGCGTACGTGAAGGCCCAGCCAGGCATCAAGTTCTTCACCGACCTCGTCGCCAGCACGCACTACCGCCCGGCCTATCCGGCGTACCCGAAGGCCTCCACCGCCGTCCAGGAGGCCATGGAGGGCGTGACGACGGGCGACCTGTCCGTCGACAAGGCGGCGAGCGGCTACGACGAGACGCTCAAGGAGGTCACCGACGACCAAGTGGTCGAGAAGTGACCGCGCGCTCGCTCACCCGGGCTCTCCCCCTCACCCCCGCCCTGATCCTGCTCCTGCTCTTCCTGGCGGGCCCGATCGCGTACTGCGCCTACATCGCCTTCACCGACCTCCAGCTCACCGGCCAGGCCCACTCGTCGTTCGTGGGCTTCGACAACTTCCGTACGGCGTTCAAGGACGAGCAGTTCCTGAACGCCGTATGGCTGACCCTCGTCTTCACGGTCCTGTCGTCCCTGATCGGCCAGAACACCCTGGGCCTGGCACTGGCCTCGCTCATGCAGCGCGCGTCGAAGCCGGTGCGCACCCTCACCGGCGCCGTCGTCATCACGGCCTGGGTGCTCCCGGAGGTCGTGGCCGGCTTCCTCCTCTACGCCTTCTTCCGTCGCGAGGGCACGCTGAACGCCATCCTGGACTGGCTTCATCTCCCCTCCCAGAACTGGCTGTTCACGCTCCCCGTCCTGGCCGTCTCCTTCGCGAACGTCTGGCGGGGCACGGCGTTCTCGATGCTGGTCTATTCGGCGGCCCTGAACGAGATCCCGAAGGAGATCACGGAGGCGGCGGAGGTGGACGGCGCCGGCGGCTGGCGCCGCATGTGGCACATCACCCTCCCGATGATCCGCCGCTCCATCGGCACGAACCTCATGCTCAACACCCTCCAGACCCTCTCCGTCTTCGGCCTCATCTGGGTGATGACGAGAGGTGGCCCGGGTGACAGGAGCCAGACGCTTCCGCTCTTCATGTACGAACAGGCCTTCCAGAACAGCATGATCGGCTACGGCACGGCGGTGGCGCTCCTGCTGCTCGTGGTGGCGTCTCTCTTCTCGGTCGTCTACATGCGTCTGCTGCGAACGGAGGTCTGACGCCCATGGCACGCACGACCCGCCGCCGCCTGGCCGCGGACGCGGGCCTCCTCGTCGTGGCCGCCGCCTTCGCGCTCCCCCTGGCCTGGGTGGTCCTGTCCTCCCTGGACCCGCACGCCGACCTCAGGGTGAAGGCCCCCGACGGCCTCACCCTGCGGAACTTCGACGAGATCCTCACCCCCGACATCACCTTCACGCCCCTGCTGAACAGCCTGATCCTGTGCGGCGGCGCGACCGCGCTGACAGTGGTGTGCGCGGCGCTCGCGGCCTACCCGCTCTCCCGTTTCCGCTCCCGCCTCAACCGCCCGTTCCTGCTGACGATCCTGTTCGCGACGAGCCTGCCGATCACGGCGATCATGGTCCCGGTGTACGCCCTGTTCGTACAGGTGAACCTGATCGACACCCTCCAGGGCACCATCCTGTTCTTCGCCGCGTCCCAACTCCCCTTCGCCATCTGGCTGATGAAGAACTTCATGGACGGCGTACCGAAGGAGCTGGAGGAGGCGGCGTGGACGGACGGCGCGTCGGCCTTCCAGTCGCTCATACGGATCGTGCTGCCGCTGATGGGCCCGGGGACCGCGGTGGTGACGGTGTTCTCGTTCGTCATGATGTGGGGGAACTTCTTCGTCCCGTTCATGCTCCTGCTGACTCCGGACCAGATGCCGGCGTCCGTGAGCATCAACGAGTTCTTCGGGAACCGGGGGATGGTGGCGTACGGGCAGCTGGCGGCGTTCTCGGTCGTCTATTCGACGCCGGTGATCCTGCTGTACGTGTTGGTGGCCCGGCGGTTGGGGGGTGGGTTCGCGCTGGGCGGGGCGGTCAAGGGGTGACGCCGACGGACGGGCTGTTCCGTTCCACAATCCGTGATTGTGGCCGAACAGCCCGTAGTCACCACACCCCCACCCCCTGGGCGGCCCTTCGAGGCCCCTAGAAGACCGACTCCGCTTCGTCCATGCGGTCCTTCGGCACCGTCTTCAGCTCGGTGACCGCCTCCGCCAGCGGGACCATCACGACGTCCGTCCCGCGCAGCGCCGTCATCTTCCCGAAGTCACCCCGGTGCGCGGCCTCCACCGCGTGCCAGCCGAAGCGCGTCGCCAGCACCCGGTCGTACGCGGTCGGCGTGCCGCCGCGCTGGATGTGGCCGAGGATGACCGGCTTGGACTCCTTGCCGAGGCGTCGCTCCAGCTCGTACGCCAGTGCCGTACCGATGCCCTGGAAGCGTTCGTGGCCGAACTGGTCGATCGCGCCCTTGCCGTAGTCCATGGTGCCCTCGGCGGGGTGCGCGCCCTCCGCCACGCACACGACGGCGAACTTCTTGCCGCGGGCGAAGCGCTCCTCGACCATCTTCACCAGGTCGGCCGGGTCGAAGGGCCGCTCGGGCAGGCAGATGCCGTGCGCGCCCGCCGCCATGCCCGACTCCAGCGCGATCCAGCCGGCGTGCCGGCCCATGACCTCGACGACCATCACCCGCTGGTGGGACTCCGCCGTGGTCTTCAGGCGGTCCATGGCCTCCGTGGCGACGCCCACCGCGGTGTCGAACCCGAACGTCCGGTCCGTCGCCGAGATGTCGTTGTCGATGGTCTTCGGAACGCCGACCACCGGCAGGCCGGCGTCGGACAGCATCCGCGCCGCCGTCAGGGTGCCCTCGCCGCCGATCGGGATGAGCGCGTCGATGCCGAAGTCGCGGGCGATGTCGGTCGCCTTCTCGCAGGCCTCGCGCAGGCGGTCGCGCTCCAGGCGGGAGGAGCCGAGGATGGTGCCGCCGCGGGCCAGGATGCCGCTGACTCCGTCGAGGTCGAGCGTGCGGTGGTGACCGTCGAGCAGACCGCGGTAGCCGTCCTCGAAGCCGATGACGTCGTCGCCGTACTGTGCGACCGCTCGGTGCACGACCGACCGGATCACTGCGTTCAGGCCGGGGCAGTCGCCGCCTGCGGTGAGAATTCCGATACGCATCGTGCTGTGTCTCCTGCTCGCTGTTGACACCGGTGAGCCAGTCCGATTGTTTCATGGCCCTCTGGACGGTGTCGCTTCCGCGCGGTCCGTCCCGATCGGCCCTGCCGGACCCTCACGGGACCCTCGAACCTGACGGGCGCCTTATCCAGCCGCAGAGGTATTGTCAAGAGGGTTCTGCTCACCTCGGTGGGCGATTTTTGTACGTGGATGAATCCGTGCACACACAGACGAAACGGAGAGCACGCGTGACGCGCAGCGTGTACGTGACCGGGATCGACCGGGGCGACGGCCGCCAGGTCGTCGAGCTGGGAGTCATGGAGCTCCTGACCCGGCAGGTCGACCGGGTGGGCGTGTTCCGTCCGCTCGTCCACGACGGCCCCGACCGTCTGTTCGAACTGCTGCGCGCCCGCTACCGGCTGTCCCAGGACCCGGCGACGGTCTACGGCATGAACTACCACGAGGCCTCCGCCCTCCAGGCCGAGCAGGGGACGGACGAACTGGTGTCGACCCTGGTCGACCGCTTCCACCTCGTCGCCCGCGACTACGACGTCGTCCTCGTCCTCGGGACCGACTTCGCCGACACCCAGCTCCCGGACGAGCTGTCCCTCAACGCCCGGCTCGCCAACGAGTTCGGGGCGTCGGTCATCCCCGTCGTGGGCGGGCGGAAGCAGCCGGCCGAGTCGGTGCTCGCCGAGACGCGCAACGCCTACCGGGCGTACGACGGACTCGGCTGCGACGTCCTCGCCATGGTCACCAACCGGGTCGCCCAGGGAGACCGGGCCGAGATCGCCCGGCAGCTCGACTCCCGCCTCCCCGTCCCCTGCTACGTCCTCCCCGACGAGCCGGCTCTCTCCGCCCCCACCGTCTCGCAGATCTCCCACGCCCTCGGCGCCAAGGTGCTCCTCGGCGACGACTCGGGGCTGGCGCGGGACGCCCTGGACTTCGTCTTCGGCGGCGCCATGCTGCCGAACCTGCTGACCGCCCTGACGCCCGGCTGCCTCGTCGTGACCCCCGGCGACCGCGCCGACCTCGTCGTCGGCTCGCTGGCCGCACACAGCGCCGGCACCCCACCGATAGCCGGCATGGTGCTCACCCTCGACGAGGTGCCCAGCGACGAGGTCCTCACCCTCGCCGCCCGCCTCGCCCCCGGCACCCCGGTGCTCTCGGTGGCCGGCAACAGCTTCCCCACCGCCGCCGAACTCTTCTCCCTGGAGGGGAAGCTGAACGCGGCCACCCCGCGCAAGGCCGAGACCGCGCTCGGCCTGTTCGAGCGGTACGTCGACACCACCGGCCTGCTGGGGCGCGTCTCCGCGCCGAGCAGTGACCGTGTCACGCCGATGATGTTCGAGCACAAGCTGCTGGAGCAGGCCCGTTCCCAGATGCGGCGGGTCGTCCTCCCCGAGGGCACCGAGCCGCGGGTCCTGCACGCCGCCGAGGTGCTGCTGCGCCGGCGTGTCTGCGACCTGACCCTCCTCGGTCCTGAGGACCAGATCCGCAAGAAGGCCGCGGACCTCGGCATCGACCTGGCCGGCTGCCAGGTGATCGACCCGGACACCAGCGAGCTGCGTGACGCCTTCGCCGAGAAGTACGCCAAGCTGCGCGCCCACAAGGGCGTGACCGTCGAGCTGGCGTACGACGTGGTCAGCGACGTGAACTACTTCGGGACGCTGATGGTGCAGGAGGGCCTCGCCGACGGCATGGTGTCGGGCTCCGTGCACTCCACGGCCGCCACCATCCGGCCCGCCTTCGAGATCATCAAGACAAGGGGGGCCGCGCGAAGCGCGTCGGGCAGGGCGGTGGTGGGAGACGGGAGGGCGAAGCCGGACGCCGACATCGTCTCGTCCGTCTTCTTCATGTGCCTCGCCGACAAGGTCCTCGTCTACGGCGACTGCGCCGTGAACCCCGACCCGAACGCCGAGCAGCTCGCCGACATCGCCATCCAGTCCGCCGCCACCGCCGAGCAGTTCGGCGTGGAGCCGCGGATCGCGATGCTGTCGTACTCGACCGGTACGTCCGGCTCGGGCGCCGACGTCGACAAGGTGCGGGAGGCCACCGACCTCGTCCGCTCCCGCCGTACCGACCTGAAGATCGAGGGGCCCATCCAGTACGACGCGGCCGTGGAGCCGACCGTCGCCGCGACCAAGCTGCCCGGGTCCGAGGTCGCCGGTCAGGCCAGCGTGCTGATCTTCCCGGACCTCAACACCGGCAACAACACCTACAAGGCCGTGCAGCGCTCGGCCGGCGCGATCGCTGTCGGCCCGGTCCTGCAGGGTCTGCGCAAGCCCGTCAACGACCTGTCCCGCGGCGCGCTCGTCCAGGACATCGTCAACACCGTCGCCATCACGGCGATCCAGGCCCAGACCCCGAGCGAGAAGGCAACCACCCAGTGAGTCCCGCCCACCCGTCTCCCACCACCGCCCTGTCCGACGAGCTCCGCTCGGCCCCTCCTACGCGAGTCCTCGTCCTCAACTCCGGCTCCTCGTCAGTGAAGTACCAGCTGCTGGACATGGGGGACAGCAGCCGGCTGGCGGTGGGCCTTGTCGAGCGCATCGGCGAGCAGACCTCCCGGCTGAAGCACACCTGCCTCACCACCGGTGACACCCGTGAGCACAGCGGCCCGATCGCGGACCACGAGGCCGCCCTCAAGGCGGTCGCCGAGGAGCTGACCCGCGACGGCCTGGGCCTGGACTCGCCGGAACTCGCCGCGATCGGGCACCGGGTGGTGCACGGCGGCATGTTCTTCACCGAGCCCACCGTGATCGACGACGAGGTGCTCGCCGAGATCGAGCGGCTGATCCCCGTCGCGCCGCTGCACAACCCGGCCAACCTCACCGGTGTCCGCACCGCGCAGGCGCTGCGCCCCGACCTGCCGCAGGTCGCCGTCTTCGACACGGCGTTCCACACGACCATGCCGGAGTCCGCGGCGCGCTACGCGATCGACCCGAAGATCGCGGACCGCCACCGTATCCGCCGCTACGGCTTCCACGGCACCTCGCACGCGTACGTCTCCCGGGAGACCGCGCGACTGCTGGGCAAGGACCCGTCGGAGGTGAACGTGATCGTGCTGCACCTCGGCAACGGCGCCTCGGCGTCGGCGGTCGAGCAGGGCCGGTGCGTGGACACCTCCATGGGACTGACGCCTCTGGAGGGTCTCGTGATGGGCACGCGATCCGGTGATCTGGATCCGGCGGTCATCTTCCATTTGGCCCGTGTTGGCGGAATGTCCACGGACGAGATCGACACTCTTCTCAACAAGAGGAGCGGTCTGTTCGGCCTGTGCGGGGACAACGACATGCGCGAGATCCGCCGTCGGATCGACGAGGGCGACGAAGAAGCCCGGCTCGCCTTCGACATTTACATTCACCGGCTCAAGAAGTACATAGGCGCCTATTACGCGGTGCTCGGCCGGGTGGACGCGGTCGCCTTCACCGCCGGGGTCGGCGAGAACGCTGCGCCGGTGCGGGAGGCCGCGATCGCGGGCCTGGAGGGACTGGGCCTGGCGGTCGACGCCGAACTGAACGCCGTACACGCCGACGAACCGCGGCTGATCTCGCCCGCCGGCGCGCGGGTGGCGGTCGCCGTGGTGCCGACCGACGAGGAACTGGAGATCGCCACACAGACCTACGCACTGGTCGAAAAGAACAGCTGAGCAATTACCGACGAGTAATACACGCCTGAGCACCGGTCCGCCCATTTGTATCTTCCGCCAGACGGAATATTCCGGAGCGAAACAAACCGATAGGATCGCCCCATGCGCCGTTCGAAAATCGTCTGTACTCTCGGCCCCGCGGTCGACTCCCACGAGATGCTGGTCGCCCTGATCGAGGCCGGCATGAATGTGGCCCGGTTCAACTTCAGTCATGGCACCCACGCCGAGCACCAGGCGCGGTACGACCGCGTCCGGGCCGCCGCCAAGGAGACCGGCCGTGCCATCGGTGTCCTCGCCGACCTCCAGGGCCCGAAGATCCGTCTGGAGACCTTCGCCGAGGGTCCCGTGGAGCTGGAGCGCGGTGACGAGTTCGTCATCACGACCGAGGACGTGCCGGGCGACAAGCACATCTGCGGAACGACGTACAAGGGCCTGCCGGGCGACGTCTCGCGCGGCGACCAGGTCCTGATCAACGACGGCAACGTCGAGCTGAAGGTGCTGGACGTCGAGGGCCCCCGGGTGAAGTCGATCGTCATCGAGGGCGGTGTCGTCTCCGACCACAAGGGCATCAACCTCCCGGGCGCGGCCGTGAACGTGCCCGCGCTGTCCGAGAAGGACATCGAGGACCTGCGGTTCGCGCTGCGCATGGGCTGCGACATGGTCGCGCTGTCCTTCGTCCGCGACGCCAAGGACGTGGCCGACGTCCACCGGGTGATGGACGAGGAGGGCCGCCGGGTCCCCGTCATCGCCAAGGTGGAGAAGCCGCAGGCGGTGGAGAACATGGAGGACGTCGTGATGGCGTTCGACGCCGTGATGGTCGCCCGTGGTGACCTCGCCGTCGAATACCCGCTCGAGAAGGTCCCCATGGTGCAGAAGCGCCTCATCGAGCTGTGCCGCCGCAACGCCAAGCCGGTGATCGTGGCGACCCAGATGATGGAGTCGATGATCACCAACTCCCGCCCGACCCGCGCCGAGGCCTCCGACGTCGCCAACGCGATCCTGGACGGCGCGGACGCGGTCATGCTGTCCGCGGAGTCGTCGGTGGGCGCGTATCCGATCGAGACCGTCAAGACGATGTCGAAGATCGTCAAGGCGGCCGAGGAAGAGCTGCTGTCCAAGGGCCTGCAGCCCCTGGTCCCCGGCAAGAAGCCGCGTACGCAGGGTGGTTCGGTCGCCCGCGCCGCCTGCGAGATCGCCGACTTCCTCGGCGGCAAGGGCCTGGTGGCCTTCACCAAGTCCGGTGACACCGCGCGCCGTCTCTCCCGCTACCGCGCCTCCCAGCCGATCCTCGCCTTCACCACCGACGAGGGCACCCGCAACCAGCTCGCGCTCAGCTGGGGCGTGGAGTCGCACATCGTGCCGTTCGTGAACAGCACCGACGAGATGGTCGCCCTGGTCGACCAGGAGCTCATCAAGCTCAACCGCTTCGACACGGGCGACATCGTGGTCATGACGGCCGGCTCCCCGCCCGGCGTCCCCGGCACCACCAACATGGTCCGCGTCCACCACCTGGGCGAGAGCGGCAAGTAAGGCCGCGGACACGGCTGTACGGCACTGAGGGCGCCCCCTGGTCACCAGGGGGCGCCCTCAGTCTGTGCGGCTCCCGAACGGGCTCTGTGGGACCGTCAGTCGGTGATGTACTGGTGCATCCCCGGGACGGTCAGCGTGCCGCCGAACTGGCCGGCCTGCTGGACCTTCACGTTGGTGAAGTAGATCAGCGGGAGGTCCAGCGGCGGCGGGCTCTTCGGGCTGAACGTGATCGGGATCAGACCGAACAGGTTGCCCGAGATGCTCTCGGTGTACATGATCGTGTCGCCGTCGGCGATCGTGGACGTGGTGCCCTTGCCCGCCTGCACGTGGTACGTCTTGCCCGACTGCTCGTCCTTCACCGTCTGGTGCAGGTCGCCGATGTCCGTCCCGTCGGAGATGACGTACTTCAGGACCTCCTTGACCGTGCCGTTGGCGGTCTTGACCTTGACGATGCCCTTGTAGGAGGCACCCTTCAGCGTCAGCGAGCTGGCGTTCAGGTACCAGGGGCGGTCGGGCAGCGGCATCCTGTTGTCGACTCCGCCTTCCGCGTCCGTGGCGGCCTGGCAGTCGTCGGGGTCCGTGGTGGAGCTCGGGGACGCGGTGGCGTCCTTTGCCGCCTTCTCCACCGACTCGGCCGCCTTGGACGCCGCGTCGGTGGTGTCCTTCACCGTGTCGTTCACCGTGTCGGTGAGCTTGTCGGTGGTGTCCTTGACGGTGTCGGACACACTCTTGTCCGAGGAGGAGCTGTCCTTGCTGTCGTCGCTCGCCGAGGACGAGGCGGACGGCGTCGGGGTGGCGCTCACGCTCTCCGTGGAGCCGCTGCCTCCGGTGAAGACGTCCTTGAGCGTGTCCCCGATGGTGTCTAGCAGGTTGCCGCTGGTCGCGGACGCCGAGGGCGACGCCGTACTCGTGTCGCCGCTGCCGGACGCGGACGAGTCGCTCGCGGAGGACGACTGCGACGGCGTGGGCTCGTCCTTGTCGTCGGAACCTGAATCCGACGAAGAGGACGTGCCCGACGTGTCCGAGGACTTCGACCCCGAGTCCGTGCCCTCGTCCGTCTTGGAGTCGGCCGACTCACTTGCGCTCGCCGACGCGGACGGCGAGGCCGATGCCGAGGCATCCGTGGAGTCCGCGAGGGCCGCGACGCAGTTCTTGTACTCCTCGGCCGCCTGACTGCTGGACGTCGGCTGGTCGTCGGCGAGGGCGAGCGTCGGCGTGAGCCCCATTCCCATGAGGACCGCCGTCGGCATCGCCGCCAGGGCTATCGCCTTGCCGGCCGGCACGTGGAACCTGGTGAACAGCGGCTTCTTGGGAGCCGCGTGGCGCGGCCCGGTTCTCACAAGCGACGCGTCCGCGTCAATCCCGTGAGTCACCTCGTCAGCCGACACTGTGCCTCCCGTTCGCCCCGTTGGCCGGGATCGTTCCTGACAGATCGTTCGTCTCGCCCGTTCCGCCAGGGCCCTTGGTGAAGTCCGGGCCCCCGCCGTACGAGGCGTCGTACGCACCGCCCACGGGAGTGCCGCCGTCGGTCACCGCGCTCTCGGGGGAGTCGCCCGCCCCGGTGTCGGACTTCTGCGCCGGCTCCGCCTCGGGCGGCGCGCCGGGCGCCCACGACACGGCCATCGCACCGCCGACGAGGGCGAACAGGAAGCCGACGATGAAGCCGCCGAAGTTGGATACCGGAATGGACACCAGCCCCAGCAGGATCGCCGCGACACCCGCGAAGACCTGTACGTGCTTCTGGAACCAGAGACTGATGCCCAGAACGACGAGCAGGACGCCGATGATCAGCGACCCGGCGCCCGCGGTGGTGGACATCGCCAGGGTCAGATGACCGACATGGAGGTGCGCGTACGGGAAGTACATGATCGGAAAGCCGCCGATCATGACGAACAGACCGGCCCAGAACGGTCGAGTTCCCCGCCAGGCGCGGAACTGCAGCCTCCGGCGAGTGAACTGGCCCGGTGCGGCAGGAGTCTCGGCGCTCATGGAAAACAGCTCCCTGGTGCGGCGTTTGCTGTGGTGAGGGTGGTACTGCGATGGAGGGATGCGGGGTGTTGCGAAGTCGGGCGGAGGTGACGGGCGGGGGCGCCTTGCGGCTCCCCCGCCTGTCACGGAGTGCCTAGTAGCACTCGTTGGACCCCTTGGACAGCTTCATGCTGAGGCCGGGAAGGGTGAAGGTTCCGGCGGTGGTCGCCCACGCCGTCTGCTTCACGCCGTACAGGTCCGCCTTGGTCGCCTGCTGGGCGAAGCCGTAAGGGTTGGCCTGCTCCTTGCCACCCTTCATGCCCGTGCTCTTGCCGGCGTCCTGGCCCTCCATGGCGACGGGACCCGTGTTGCCCGCGGCCACACCGATGTCGATGCCGGTGAACACGGCCTTGTCGGCGCCGAGGTCCTCGACGTCGATGAACAGGTTGTCGGCCTTGACCTGCTTGTCCTCGTCGCTGCTGTTACCCGCCGTCAGCGTCAGGGTGACCGACCCGAGGATCGGGATGTTCGGCGTGACGACCGACTGGCACATCTTCTCGATCCTGGCGGTCTTGAACGACGACACCGCGACCGGGTGAAGCGTCTTCTCGCCAGTCATCGTGTAACCGGAGTCGATCGCCCCGTACTGCGCGAAGCCGTCGCCGTGGAGCTCCTTCGCCGTCACCTTGAACGACTGGCCCGACACACTGAACGACGCGGCAAGCGCACCCTGTGCGAGGGCGACACCTATACACGCCGTGGCGGCGACGCTGGGCACCATGACCACAGCGAACCGCTTCCATCTGGTCCCGCCACGCACCTGGGACTCCATATTTCCTCCTTCTCGGACGTACATCGCCTGCCCCCCGGCTCGCCCCTGGTCGGCGGCTCGGCCGGGCAGGGATGGGAGAAGTGCTACGTCCTCGGGAAGGGGAGCGCCCGCACTCGGTGGCGCGAACCGCGCCCGAATCACCGGCGATCACCCCCGAGCGACAACCACTGGTCGCGCCTGACACACATCACGCACAACCCTGCCGGGCAGGCTCCGCCGTCGGGCGAAGACCCCCCTGCCCAAGAGCCGACGCCACTGCCGTCGGCTCTGCCCGGTGGGGACCCACAGTGTCCCGTCGCCCCAACCGGCTGTCGAGGTACGGGAATGGACCGAGCGTCGCCGATCGTGGTGCATTCTCGCCGCCCGCACAAGGGGGTTCGTTACTGGCTAGTAACGGCGGGATAACCGAACAACGACCCAGAGGCCTCGGCCCGCGACACAGGGTGGCACTCGAGAGGGGAGCAAATTAGTTGATCATCGGACAGAATCCGACAGAACAACGCCCCGAACTTACTCGCAGTAACAGCGGCCGCGATTACCAAGATTTGGTAAAGCGCGGCCGCAGTGGCGTCTCGTCAGCAAATCTTTCACTCGGGCATCACATGCCCTGGCGTTTAGCGACAGGTCAGAACGGGGCTTCCGCCCCGCCCTGAACCGGCCTCCGTCCCGCTCAGAACAGGGCTCGCGCCAGCGCCCGCCGCGCCGCCGCGACCCGCGGGTCCTCGGCCCCGACGACCTCGAAGAGCTCCAGCAGCCGCAGCCGTACGGCGTCCCGGTCCTCCCCCGCCGTCCGCTGCACCGTCTCGATCAACCGCCCGAACGCGTCCTCGACATGCCCGCCGACGAGATCCAGGTCGGCGGCGGCGATCTGCGCCTGCACGTCCTTCGGCTTGTCGGCCGCGTCCTTGCGCACCTGCTGCGGGTCGAGGTCCTGCACCCGCTGGAGCAACTCGGCCTGGGCGAGCCCGAGTTTGGCCTCCATGTTCCCCGGGTCGTCGCTCAGTACGTTCTTGTACGCCTGGACGGCCCCGCCCAGGTCGCCCGCGTCCAGCGCCCGGACGGCGGCCTCGAGGAGCGCGTCGTACGGCCCCTCCGCCACCTCGGGAGCGGGCCGGCCGCCCGGCTCTGCGTCCGGGTCGACGGTCAGGCCGGTCAGACCGAAGCGCTGCTCGGCGACCTGCACCAGCTGGTCGAGGGTCTGCCGGATCTGCTCCTCACCGGCCGCCCCCTGGAAGAGCGGCAGCGCCTGCCCCGCCACGACGGCGAAGACGGCCGGGATCCCCTGGATCCCGAACTGCTGCATCAGCATCTGGTTGGCGTCGACGTCGATCTTGGCGAGCAGGATGCGCCCGTTGTACTCGACGGCGAGCCGCTCGAGGACGGGGCTCAGCTGCTTGCAGGGCTGGCACCACTCGGCCCAGAAGTCGATGACGACCGGTACCTCGGCGGAGCGCTGCAGGACTTCGCTTTCGAATGAGGCCTCGTCGACGTCGATGACGAGGTCGGCCGGAGAGACGGCTCCCACCCCGCCCTGACGGGCCGCTTCGGCGCGCGTCTGCTCGGCCTTGGCCTTGGCCTCCTGGGCCGCCTTCACCGCGGCGAGGTCGACGACGCCGCTCATGGACATATTCCGTGGCTGCATGCGCCTATCCTCCCCCGTTCCCGCTCATGGTGAAAAACGTCGTCAAAGCCGGGCCAGACTGTGTGCTGTTCGGCGCCGGGTCCCCACCCGCGCCGTGTGGTCGTCGCCCGTGTACGTCCGTCACGAGCTTTCGCTACGAGTCGTAGCGTAATGGCACTGAGTGCCTCCGGAACACCCGCCTTCGGTGATCTCCCTCACGGCCGTTGCTCAGAGCCTCAGCGGCTCTCAGCATTCCGGGCATTTCGCCCCGGAAGGTCCGTCACATCACCAAAGCGTGAGGGCTTCGGTTTGGGTACGGTCTCTCGTTTCCTTCCCGCGTGGGGCGGGGATTGCGCCACCTGCCCGCCCCGGCCCGGCCTTGCGGCCGGGCCGGGTGGTGCGGGTCTTACGGTCGGCTCCACGAGGCTTCGACACCTTGATGGTGTCCAGGTCTCCGGCCACTCCGGTACCTGTTGTTGCGGCCGCCGCGAGGGCGGCGAGGTTGTGTGCTGCGTTCTCGTCCCGGTCCATCACGAGCGGACAGGAGTCGCAGTCGAAGACTCTCACGTGCAGCGGCATCTTGGCTTTCGTCGCGCCGCAGTTCGAGCAGGTCTTGGAGGAGGGGTACCAGCGGCTGGCCACGATGGTGCGGGTGGCGTTGCGCCGGCCCTTGTAGCTGAGCTGGCGGCGGATCTCCCCGAATCCGGCGTCGGCGATCTTCCGGGCCAGGCGCCGATTCTTCAGCATTCCGGCGACATTGAGGTCTTCCACCACCACGGTGGCGTACTCGGCCCGGATGCGGGTGGTGAACTTGTGCAGGGCGTCCGTGCGCAGGTTCGCCACCCGGTGGTGCACCTTGTTGCGTTCGCGGTTGGCCTTCTCCCACCGCTTCGAGGGCTGCTGCCCGGTCCTGTAGTCGGGCCCCTGCCGTCGGGAGACCCGGCGCGAGTGCAGGCGCAGTAGCTTCAGGGAGCCGTCCAGGTGCTTGGGGTTCGGCTCGTAACGTATCTCGCCGGTGCTGTCGGCCATCACCGCCAGGTGCTTGACCCCGAGGTCGATACCGACCGCCACATCGGGGCGTGCGACCCGCACCAGATCACGCTTCACCTCGGTCTGCAACGAGACGAACCAGCGGCCCCGCTCATGCCGGACGGTCGCCGACAGAACACGGGCCGTCCCCGCCTGGATGCGGGCGAGGAGTTTCCCGGTGGGCTCATGGACGCGGATCGTGCCGAGCCTCGGCAGCGTCACATGCCTGCCGCCCGTCTCGACGCGGATCGTGCCGGTGGTGAACCGGCACGCCAGCCGCGCCTTCCGCTTCACCTTGAACCGGGGCATCCCCATCGCGCGGCCCTTACGCCTGCCGTTCTTCGACTTCGCGTAGTTGTCGAACGCGGCGGCAGCGTTCGCCAGGCCGGTGGAGTACGCCTCCTTCGAGTTCTCCTCCCACCAGGCGGCGAACCTCGGATCGGTGTGCTTGGCCTCGTTGAACGCCTTGCGCAGCGCGGGCAGCGACCACGGCCGCCACGGGGTGAGTTCCCTCTCGCCAATGCCGTAGGTGGCTTCGGCCCTGCGCTGCCACCACGAGGCGGTGACCCAGGACACGGCCCAGTTGTAGGCGGCGCGGGCGGCACCGCAGTGCGAACGCAGCGACCGCTCCTGTCCGGCGTTGGGGTCGAGGGCGAACCTGTAGGCCTGCACCACGCAGCCGGGCCGTAGCCGGAATTTCCCGCTCACTCGGCAGTCTCACCCCCCGCCCGCTTCGATGATCCCCTCACCACACCCAACGAGCACCGCACCCAAAGGTCACACATTCGACGGAGGAACTCACGTTCCTGTCCCGGAAGGCGAAGACCCCGGCCATGGGCAGGACACACCATGACCCACCGCCCCACCGGGAGAACCTCACACCATCACGACACGGACCGACAGACACTGAGACCTGCTGATGGATTGCCCAGCAGCTGCCAACCCCCCGGTTATGGTCGTGGGATGCAGAGCCGCACCCCAGCCAGCCGTACCGGACGCCCGCGCAGCGCCGCCGCGGACACCGCGATCCTGGCCGCGACACGGGAGGCTCTGGTCGAACTGGGCTGGTCGAAGCTCACGTTGGGAGACGTGGCGGCGCGGGCGGGGGTCGCGAAGACGACGCTCTACCGCCGTTGGGCGGGCAAGCACGAACTCGTGGTCGACGCGGTCGCCGAACTCTTCGACGAGCTGGAACTCCGCGACCGGGGCAGCCTGGCCGCCGACATCGAGGGCGTGGTGCTGCAGTTCGCGGCGATCCTGGCCCGGCCGGAGGCGAAGAGCGGGCTGATGGCGGTGGTCGCGGAGTCGACGAGGGACGACGCGCTGCGGGAACGCATCCGCTCGTCGATCGTCGACCGCCAGAAGCGTCTGGTCCTGGCGGGCCGCGCCCGCGCGCAGACCCGCGGCGAGCTGCCCCCCGCGACAGACCCCGGGGAGGCGGCCCGCACGGTCGACCTGATCTTCGACGTGGTCGCGGGCGCGGTGGTGCACCGCACCCTGGTGAGCGCGGAACCGGCGGACGAGGAATGGGTGCGGAGCTTCACCCGGGTGCTGCTGCTCGGGCTGACGGGTGCTTCAGCGCGGCCGGAAACAGCGTAGTCAAAACGTAATGGGGGGACGGGTTTTCCGTCGGTAAGATCATTTCGCCAATGCTTCATCCCGCGAGAAATGTCAGGAACAAGCATGAGATTGCGAAGGGTCCTTCCGGTCGTCGCCGCACTGCCGACCCTGTTGGTGATATCCGCGTGCACCAGTGATGCGGACGGCTCCGACGACAAGAAGGCCACGGCCTCCGCGAAGAGCACGCCGAGTGCGGAGGCCAAGGCCGCCGAGGCCAAGCGGATCGGCGCGATGGACCCGCAGACCCTGGAAAAGGCCACGATCTCCGGGAAGAGCAAGGGCTTCGAGTTCAAGCAGGTGTCCAAGGCGGACGCCGAGGCGGGCCGGGACATGAAAGCCGACAAAACCGAATGCCAGCCAATCGCCAGCCTCGCCGGCGGCTATACCCACATCGAAGCGGTGAGCGTGGAACACCGCTCTTTGGAACCCACGGAGGCCACCAACGCCACCATCGGCTCGATGTGGCTCGCCTCCCACTCCGAGAAGAATGCCAAGCTGGTCATGTCCGACCTGCGCACCTCCCTGAAGAAGTGCCCCGACGGCTTCAAGACGCTGGGTCTCGCCTACAAGGATGTGAAGCAGCTCAAGGACCCGGACCTCGGGGACGACGCGGTCAGCTACCGCATCACGAACGTCGTCGCCAAGCAGTCGGTGCCGATGACGTACACGGTGGTCCGCAAGGACGGTGTGATCGCCGCGTTCTACGGCGTCAACATGCTCACGCCGAAGGACAGCGCGATCCCGGAATCGGTGGTCAAGGCGCAGTTGGCACAGCTGGACTGACGGACTGACGGCACGCGCACTGCGCACCGGACCGAAGTGAAAGGGCCGCTCCCCTGGTGGGAGCGGCCCTTCGGCTTTACGTGCCTCGCCCCTGTCTACCTGATCTTGTTCATAGGCAGTTCCTGCTCACGGACCCACGACAGGTAGCCCGCTTCCGCCTCGGTGTTGGGACGGACCGGATACCCCACCCGCTCGATCATGGCGATCATGATGGGGAGGACACCGTCCAGCATCATCACCAGGTACCGGTGATCGCTGTTAGCGCGGATCGTCAACAACTCCTGAACCAGGTTCTGGAATTCCTGACGGTCGATCTCGTACATCTCACCGAGATTCGGACCAAGTCCGTTAGGCAGCTTCGCCATGTCGGCGGCAGCGGTCACCATACCGACGAACAGCTTTCCCGCTCGGTGCGACGGACTCCAGACGTCCGCTCCCTCGATTTCGAATAGATAGCTCATGACGGCCATTTCAGATGGATGGTAAGGTTCGGGAACTCGGCCTGCATTTCTCTGATTCTCTGCTCGACGAGTGGACGAAGCCCGGGATTCACGGTGTTGATCGCCGAGTCAGTGAACCACAGTCCGATCGGCGCGTCCTCGTATCCTCTGATGTATTGACGAGCGCGCAGATAAGACCTGATCTTACCTTCGACGTTCTTGTCGACCCACTTCGCGTAGCCCTTGGCGAAGTTTCTCTCGGAGGCGGTCTTCTCCTCCCAGAGGACACCGTCCTTGAGGTAGTCGATGTCCGTGATGGTGTCTGCGAGGTTGGCCGGGTCGTCGATGTTCACATCGCGGTCACCCTCCTTCATATGGTACTTCCCGTCGGAGCCGAGACGCGGCCGCTTGGGGTCATCGAAGGAGATGCCGTCGCAGTCCAACGGGTCGCTGGCGGCACTCGCGAAGCTGACGGCCTTGGGCTTGGTGGCCGAGAAGCAGCTCGGCGTCTTGTCAGGCTTCGGCTCGGGCTCCTTCTTCGCCTTTTCGATGATCTTCCGAAGCCGGTCGAGGGTCTTCTTTCCCCACTCGGCCCGCTCAAAGAACCGTGCGATGCCAGCAGTCACTGTCGCGATCGCCTTGGAGACCGCGGGCAGTTTACCGAGGACGACCACCAGGCTGCCGACGTTGACCAGTGTCCACAGGCAGCTCTCGACGTCGCCTTCACCGAAGCAGCGCTTCAGGTCGCTGACCCCGATGAGCTCAAGCAGCACATCGGCGCCGTTCTCACGGATCCAGTCAACGATGGTCTGCGACACCGAGGCGAAAGCGTCCCGGTAGTCGTCGACGCACTGCTGGCCACAAGCCTCAAGCAGGATGGCTTCGTCCTCGGCGGACAGTTGGCTGCCGGGGTCATAGATGACCCCCTGGTCGCCCGATGCCATCGCGGCCTTGCGCTCCTCCTCAAGTCGCTTGCGCTCCTCCTCCTCGGCGCGGTCGGCGGCCTTGTCGGCATCAGTCGCGGATTCCTGGGCGTTGGCCGCGGCGGTTTCCGCTGCGTCGGCGTCGCGTTCCGAAGTGGTCGCCACGCGGTCGGCCAGCCCTGCGTCCGCCTCGGCGTCGTCCGCGGCCGAACGTGCGCTGGCCGCGTCACGTTCCGCGTCAGTCGCCTCGCGGTCGGCCGCGGCCGCATCGGTCGCCGCCTCGTTGGCGGCGAACGTCGCGTACACGGCATCGGTGCCGGCCTCCTGGGCATAGCCCGAGGCCCGTTCGGCCGCTGCCTGGGCCGCGGCGGCGGCCTTGGCGGCCTCGGCGGCGGCCGCTTGGGCACGCTTGACCGCGTTCGCCGCACGCTGCGCGTCCTTGGCCGCCGCTGCCGCCGCCTCGGCTGCGAGCTTGGCGTCCGCGTCCGCCTGCTCTGCCAGGCGCTGCGCCTCGACGGCGAAGCCCGCCGCCTCGTCCGCCTTGGCCTGGGCCGCCGCGGCCTGCTGCTCCGACAGGGTCAGCGCACTTTGGCCGGTGAGCACAGCGAAGGCGGCGGAAGCATCGGTCTCCTGGTACGGGGTACCGATCGCGATGGCCTCGTTCGCCGGTGCCGCCGCCTGCGTGGCGGTGTCCCGCGCCGCTGCTGCGGACACAGCGGTGGCGTAGGCGTGACCGGCGGTCTCGGCCGCCCACTTGGCGGTCTCCACGGCTTCGCTCTGGGCGGCTGCGGCTTCGGTCTTGGCGGTGTCCGCCGCCTCGGAGGCCTTCTTGGAGTCCGCTTCGGCGTTCTTGGCGTTCTGTGCCGCGGCCTCGGAGGCGTCGATCGCCTCGGCCGCCGCCGCATGTGCGTTGGCCGCCGCTCCCGCAGCCGTGTAGTACGCCGACCACGCACCGTCCGCGGCCTGCTGGGACCGTGTGGCCGCGCCCCTCGCGGTGGTCGCCGCCGCACGCGCGTTGACCGCCGCCGTGGACGCGTCGTCGGCCGCCGAACGGGCCGCGGACGCGGCGGACGCCGCTTCGTTGGCCGCGGCGCGCGCTTCCGTCGCGGCCGCCCGGGTCTCCTCGGCCGCTTCGGTCCCCTCCGCCGCGGCTGCGGCAGACTCGAGGGCGGCGGCCCGGGACTCGTAGGCCCGTTTCTGCTTTTCCGCCTCTACCGCACGGTCCCGTGCTTCGGCGGCGTCGTACTCGGCTGTCTCAGCCGCTGCGCGTTTTGACGCCGCCGTACTACCCGCGGCGGTGGCGTCGTTGAGCGCGTCACCGGCACGGGCGCGTTCGTCCTGTGCCCGCGCCTCGGCCCCGGCGGCCTTCTCGCGCTCCGACTCCGCCGTCGCGCGAGCCGCCGCAGCGTTGGCCCGCTCCAGTTCCGCCACCGCGCGCTGGCTCTGGGCGGTGGCAGCCGCCTGGCGGGCGACCTCCTCCTCCTTCTCGGCTGTGGCCTGCGCCGCCTTCGCCTTCGCGGCGTTGGCCTCGGCCTCGTCCGCCTGCTCGTCGGCGCTGTCCGCGGCGGCCTTCGCCTGGGCGGCGGCCTCCTGAGCGGCGATGCGGTGGAACTCGGTGTTCACCGCGTGGGTCTCCGTCTGGGCCAGGGCGAGCAGCGCCTTGACGTCGGAGACAGTGGCGTTGGTTGCGTTGAAGGCCGTTTCGGTCGCCTTCGCGGCGGCCTGGGCTGCCGCGCCGGAGGCACGGGCGACCTGGACCGACTGCTGGGCGTAGGTCAGGCCCCGGCCGCGCGGCGCCTGGGTGGCGTCGGCGATGTCGTACGCCTGCTGCTGCGCGGTCACCGCACGGGTGGCGGCGGTGGACGCGGCAGTGGCCTGCTGCTTGGCGGAGGTGACCAGCGCCTGCACCTTGCCGCGGGCGCGGGCCAGGTCGGTGTTGGCCTGGTCGAACAGCGCCTGCTTGGGCTTAAGGATGTAGTCCGGGTCGGCCTTCAGTATGTCGTGCCAGTACTTCTGCCAGAGCAGGATCTGCTCGGCGAGCCATGCCTGACCGATGGCCTCGATCATGTCGTCGGTGGCCTCGCGGGTGGCGGCCGACGCATCGGCCTCCGCCTGGAGGATCGCGGCGCGCGGGGCGGCCTGGGCGGCGTACTCCGCGTTCCACTCGGCGGTCGCCGTGGAGACGACGGACGCGAGGGCGTTGTGCGGGTCCACCGGGTCCGCGCTGTCGCAGGACGACCAGGCCTGCTTGAGGTTCTCCACCTCGATGCGGAACTCGGCCGAGTCAGCGGCGGGGGCCTCGGTCAGGAAGCCGCCGTGCTTCAAGTAGGAGGCGACGTCGGTGGCGGTGGTGCCGCCCCAGTAGCGGGTGTTGTTCAGCTTCGTGTCGCGCAGCATGTCGGCCGCCACGAAGTCGTTCCAGGAGTCCTCGCCGAGGTTCTCCTCGTAGATCTCCTTTGCCCGGGCGATCGCCTCCGGGCTGGCGTTGCTGTGGCCGTCCCAGCCGAGCCGACCCGCCAGTTCCTCCTGTGTGAAGAGGGTGAACTGCAGGACGTCCGCGTCGAACTCGGGCGCGTGCAGCGAGATCTCGTCGCTGAAGGAGCTGAGCGCGTACGGGCGGTTGGCGTCCTCCAGGCCGTCGGTGCGGGCGGCGGAGGCGTCCCGGTAGTCGAAGGCGGCCTCGGTGTCCAGGGCGCGTGCCTGGCCGAGCGGTTCGAGACCGATCCAGCCGATGTCGCCGACCACCTCGTGGAGTTGGGCGGCGCTGCCGGTGAGGCCCTCGATGGCCTTCGCTTTCATGTTGGCGCCGCCCGCGTGCAGGGCGACTCCGGCGACGCACTGCTCCAGGCGGGGCGTGCTGCGGACCTTGCTGATGAGGGCGGTGAGTTCGGTCAGTCTGCGCTGGGCGTCATAGGCGTCGGCGAAGACCTGGTGCATGCCGGTGGAGACGGCCTCGATGGCCTTCTCCAGCGCGGGGATCCGGCCGACGATCATGGCGGAGGACGGGATGTCGACGAGCGACCACAGGCAGCTCTCGGTTCCGTCGAAGGCCAGGCACTGCTTGACCTTCGCGGCGCCGAGCTGGTCGAGGAGGATCTGGCCGCCGTTGGCGGCGGTCCACTCGAGGACGTCGACGGAGACGGCGGCGCGGCCGTCGTTGTACTCGTCGACGCAGGTCTGGCCGCACTCGTCGAGGAGGATCTGCTTCTCCTGGTCGCCCAGGGCGGGCCAGTTGGCGGCGCCTCCCTTGATGGGCGTGGCGCCGTCGGCGAGGGCGTCCTCCAGGTCAGCCTCGTCCTGTTCGCGCTGTTCCTGTTCGGCCTGGGCGGCGGCGTCCTCGGCGGCGTTGGAGTCGGCGTCGGCGTCGGCCGCCTTCGTCTCGGCGTCCTTGGCGTCCTGTTCCGCCTCAGTCGCAGCGTTCTCGGCGTCACCGGCGGCGCTGGCCGCCCGCTCGGAGACCTCCCCGGCCTTCACGGCGTCCCGCTCGGCCTCGGTGGCCTCGCGGTCGGCCTGGGTGGCCTCGGATTGGGCCTCGCCTGCGGTCAGCCGGGCGCTGACGGCGTCCGAACCGGCCTGCTGGGCGTACCCGGAGGCGGAGTCGGCGGCCTTCTGCGCGGCCTTCTGCGCGGCCGCCGCCTCCGCCGCGGATGCCTGGGCCCGGGTCACGGCCTGCGCGGCGCGCACCGAGTCGGTGGCTGCCTGGGCGGCGGCCTCGGCGGCGAGCTTGGCGTCGCCGAGTGCCTGGTCGGCAGCCTGCTGGGCGGCTTCGGCGGCGTCGGCGGCCTCGGCGGCCTTGGCCTCGGCCGCGGCGGCCTGCTGCTCCGCCAGGGACTTTGAGGACTGGCCGACGAGCACGGCGAACGCGGCCGAGGAGTCCGTCTCCCGGTATGGAGTTCCGACGGCCACGGCGTCGTCGGCGGCGACCACGGCGTCGTTGGCGCTGTCGCGGGCGGCGAGCGCGGCCTGCCCGGCGGCGTAGGCGCGGCCGGCCGCAGTGGCGGCCGTCTTGACGGCGGCATCGGCCTCGGGGGCGGCGGCCGCGGCCTCCTCGCCGGCCTTCTTGGCCAGTTCGGTGGCGTTCTCCGAGGCGGTGGCGGCGTTGTCGGCGCGGAGGGCGGCGTCCTGGGCGGCGTCCAGGGCCTCGGCGGCCGCGGCGTGCGCGGTCGCGGCGGCGCCGGTGGCCTTCAGATAGGCCAACCACGCCTTGTCGGCGTCGGCCTGGGCGCGTTCGGCCGCGCCCTCCGCCTTGGTGGCGGCGGAGCGGGCGGTGACCGCGGCGGCGGTGGCGTCGTTCGCGGCGGTCTGCGCGGCGGTGGCGGCGGTCGCCGCCTCGTCCGCGGCGGTGCGCGCCTTGTCGGCAGCCTCCCGGGTCTCGGTGCCGGCCGCGCTGCCCTCGGCAGCCGTGGCGGCGGCCTGGAGAGCCGCGGCGCCGGCCGCGGTGGCTTGCTTCTTCTGCAGTGCGGCGACGGCCGCCTCGCGCGCAGTCTGGGCGGCCTTGGCCTTCGCATCGGCGGTGGCGCGCTTGTCCTTGGCGGTGTCGGCAGCCGTCTCGGCTGCCGACTTGGCCTCCTGTGCGGCTGTCTTCCCGTTCTCCGCCTGTGCTTCGGCCTCCTGCGCCTTGGCGCGCTCGGTGGCGGCCGTGACCCGGGAGGCGACGGCGGTGGCGTGCTCCAGTTCGGCCTTGGCGCGCTGGGTCTGCGCGGTGGCAGCGGCGTCGTGGGCCTTGTCGCTCTTCGCCTCGGCGGTGGCCTGGGCGGCCTTCGCGTCCATGGCGCTGTCGGCGGCGGCCTTGGCGTTGGCGTCCGCGGTGTCGGCGGCGGCCTTCGCCTGGGCGGCGGCCTCCTGCGCGGCGATCCGGCGGAACTCGGTGTTCACGGCGTGCGACTCGGTCTGCGCCTTGGCCAGCAGGGTGTCGCTGTCGGCGACGGTGGCGTTGGCGGCCTCCAGCGTGGTCCGCGTCGCCTTCGCGGCGGCCTCGGCGGCCGCGCCGGAGGCACGTGCGACCTGGACCGACTGCTGGGCGTACACCAGACCCCGGCCGCGCGGCACGTTGTCGGTGTCGGCGATGGCCCAGGCGGTCTGCTGAGCGGTCGCGGCCTTCTGGGCGGCGGCAGCAGCGGTGGCCGCGTACTGCTCGGCCGAGGTGACCAGGGCCGCGAGGTTGTCGCGGGTGCGGGCCAGGTCGGCGTCAGCCTGGTCGTAGAGCGCCTGGTCGGGCTTGCCGACGGCGTCGGGGTCGTTGGCGAGCCTGCCCTGCCAGTACTTGCGCCAGGTCAGGATCTGCTCGGCCAGCCAGGCCTCCCCGATGGCCTCGATCATGTCGTCCGTGGCCTCGCGGGTGGCGGCAGCGGCGTCCGCCTCCGCCTGGATGATGGTGGCGCGCGGGGCTGCCTGGGCGGCGTACTCCGCCTCCCACTCGGCCATCGCGGTCATCACCGGGCCGTTGAGCACGCGGCGGGCATCAACCGGGTTCTGGCTGTCGCACGCGGCCCAGGCCTGCTTGAGGGCCTCGACCTCGATGCGGTACTCGGCCGTACCCGCGGCGGGTGCCTCGGTGAGGAATCCGCCGTGACGCAGGTAGGAGGCGATGTCGCTGGCAGTGGTGCCGCGCGAGTAGAGGGTGTTGAAGTCGCTGAGCATGCTCGCCGCGGCCCAGTCGTTCCAGGTGTCCTGGCCGTCGGCCTGCGCGGCGATCTCCTTGGCCCGGGCAACGGCGTCGGCGCCGGCGTTGGTGTGGCCGTCCCAGCCGAGCCTGCCCGCCATCTCCTCCTGCGTGTGCAGGGTGAACTGGCGTATGTCCGCGCCGAATTCGGGCGCGTACCACTGCATGTCGCCGCTGAGCCAGGCGGACGAGGCGTAGGGCTTATTGGCCGCGTCGAGCGCCTCGGTGCGGGCCTTGAAAGCCGTCCCGTAGTCGTGCGCCGCCTCGGTGTCGGCGTCCCGCGCCTGCCCGAGGGGTTCGAGACCGATCCAGCCGATGTCGCCGACGACGGCTCGCAGTTCGTCGACGGTGCCGGTCAGGCCCTCGATGGCCTTGGCCTTCATGTTCGCGCCGCCGTAGTGCAGCGCCACACCGGCGAGGCAGCGGTCGAGGCGCGCCGACTCCCCGATGCTGTTGCGGTAGAGGCCGTCGTCCTCCTCCGCCGTGTCGGCGGAGGCGGGCACGGCCTGTATCAGACCGGCGAAAAGAGCGGCAGCGGTGACGAGTGCCGTCCCTGCTGTCGCTCTGGTGAGAGCGTCACGCAAACGCCTTCGGCGCCTGCCGTACGATCTTCCCAATGACATCTAGTTTACCTAACTAATGTCCTGAAGGGTCGACAGCCTCCGGACGCGCGCACGAGAGCCGGACACTGCCGCTGGAAAGCGGGACACGTGCCCGACGCCACAGAGAGCAACCACACCACCCCCGTGCGGTACCGGGGCGAACCCCAAGGGACGCTCTCACGCTCAGGTTCACCAACGGAAGATCAAATAATCTTCACCAAGAACCCACAGGTAACCAGGGGTAGACAAAATGATCACACCCGTAACAAGATCGTTACGGGTGTGATCCAGCCGTGCGAAGGCCGAGAAACCGCAGGAAGAGGGCCGTTCAGAACCCCGCCGGCTCCGTGTACACCCCCCACTCCTCCCGCAGCACCCCGCAGATCTCCCCCAGGGTCGCCTCCGCCCGTACGGCGTCCAGCATCGGGCCGATCATGTTCGAGCCGTCGCGCGCGGCGGCGAGCATCGCGTCCAGCGCCGAGCGCACGGCCACGTCGTCCCGCGCCGCCTTGCGGGACGCCAGCACGCGCACCTGCTCCCGCTCCACCTCGTGGCTGACCCGCAGGATCTCCAGGTCCCCGGTCACGGAGCCGGTGTGGACGTTCACGCCCACGACCCGCTTGTCGCCCTTCTCCAGGGACTGCTGGTAGCGGAACGCCGCCTCCGCGATCTCCCCGGTGAACCACCCGTCCTCGATCCCGCGCAGGATCCCGGAGGTGACCGGCCCGATCGGGTGCCGCCCGTCGGGGTGCGCCCGCAGGCCCCGCTCCTTGATCTGCTCGAAGATCTTCTCGGCGTCGGCCTCGATCCGGTCGGTGAGCTGCTCGACGTACCACGAACCGCCCAGCGGGTCCGCCACGTTGCCGACGCCGGTCTCCTCCATCAGCACCTGCTGGGTACGCAGCGCGATCTCCGCCGCCTGCTCGGAGGGCAGGGCGAGGGTCTCGTCGAGGGCGTTGGTGTGCAGCGAGTTGGTGCCGCCCAGCACCGCCGCCAGCGCCTCCACCGCCGTACGCACCACGTTGTTGTACGGCTGCTGCGCGGTCAGCGAGACGCCGGCGGTCTGCGTGTGGAAGCGCAGCCACTGCGCCTTCTCGGACTGCGCGCCGTACACGTCCCGCATCCAGCGCGCCCAGATCCGGCGCGCCGCGCGGAACTTGGCGATCTCCTCGAAGAAGTCGACGTGCGCGTCGAAGAAGAAGGACAGGCCGGGGGCGAAGACATCCACGTCGAGGCCGCGGCTCAGGCCCAGCTCCACGTACCCGAAGCCGTCCGCCAGTGTGTACGCCAGCTCCTGCGCGGCCGTGGAGCCGGCCTCGCGGATGTGGTAGCCGGAGACGGACAGCGGCTTGTAGGCGGGGATGCCGGCCGCGCAGTGCTCCATCAGGTCGCCGATGAGGCGCAGGTGCGGCTCGGGCTGGAAGAGCCACTCCTTCTGGGCGATGTACTCCTTGAAGATGTCCGTCTGGAGCGTGCCGTTGAGGACGGACGGGTCCACGCCCTGCCGTTCCGCGGCGACCAGGTACATGCAGAAGACGGGGACGGCCGGGCCGCTGATCGTCATCGACGTCGTGACGTCACCCAGGGGGATGTCCTTGAACAGGACCTCCATGTCGGCGGCCGAGTCGATGGCGACCCCGCAGTGCCCGACCTCGCCCAGCGAGCGTGGGTCGTCGGAGTCGCGGCCCATCAGCGTCGGCATGTCGAAGGCGACGGAGAGCCCGCCCCCGCCGTTGGCGAGGATCATCTTGTAGCGCTCGTTGGTCTGCTCGGCGTTGCCGAACCCGGCGAACTGCCGGATGGTCCACGTCCGCCCCCGGTAGCCGGTCGGGTACAGCCCGCGGGTGAAGGGGTACTCCCCGGGCCAGCCGATCCGCTCGAAGCCCTCGTACTCGTCTCCCGGTCGGGGCCCGTACACCGGCTCCACGGGATCGCCGGAGAGCGTGGTGAAGTCAGCGTCGCGCTTGCGTGCGGCGTCGTACCGGGCCTGCCAGCGTCGGCGGCCCTCCTCGATGGCGTCAGCGTCCATACCCTCGAATTTACTAGGACGTCCTAGTAAATGTCGATGGGCAACCGCCGCACGACACCCGTACGGCGGTGTGGGTTACGCCTTGGCGACCGCGGGGGAACCCTCCGCGACCTTCGCCTCCAGCTCGCGGCTGATCTTCCGCTCCACGAAGAACGCGGCCGTCGGGATCGTCCCGGCGATCAACACCCACAGCTGGCGCCCCACGGGCCACTTCGCCTTGGAGCCGAGGTCGAAGGCGAAGACCAGGTAGACGACGTACAGCCAGCCGTGCGCGATGGCGACGACACGGGTGAAGTCGGCGGCGCCGTCGACGTCGAGGCCGTACTTGGCGATCATGCTCAGGCACAGCAGGACGAGCAGCACACCGGTGACGTAGGCCATGACGCGGTAGCGCGTCAGCACGCTTTTCTTCATGCCGACGAGCGTAACCGCCCGTTCCGGGAGATCTTGTCCCGGGTCACGGCCTGTCCTACTGCTCGTCGAAATCCTTCGCCGCGACCCGCAGCGGCCGCAGCATCGCGAAGATCTCCCCGCACTCCTCGGCGTCGTACACGCCGAGCCCGAAGTCCATCGCCATCAGGTCACGGGTGGCCGCCTCGACCACCTCGCGGCCCTTGCCGGTGATGGAGGCGAGGGTGCCGCGGCCGTCGTTGGGGTTGGGGCGCTTGTCCACCAGGCCGGACCTGACCAGCCGGTCCACCGTGTTCGTCACCGACGTCGGGTGCACCATGAGCCGCTCGCCGATCTTGGACATCGGCAGCTCGCCCTCCTTGGAGAAGTTCAGCAGCACCAGCGCCTCGTACCGCGCGAACGTCAGCCCATAGGGCTTGACGATCGCGTCGACCTCGGCGAGCAGGATCTGCTGCGCGCGCATGATCGAGGTGATCGCGGCCATGGACGGCACGTTTCCCCAGCGCTGCTTCCACAGTTCGTCGGCGCGGGCGATGGGATCGAAGGGGAGACTGAGGGGCTTCGGCACGGCACCAGACATTACCCGGCGGTCATATCGCGGTCAGCCCCGTCTCGCCTTTCGGTCCGCCAGGTCTGTACCGCGAGCACCACGCAGCACAGTGTGCCCAGCGCCCCGGCGCCCGCGACCGCCGCGGTCACGCCCACGACCTCGGCCGCCGCACCCGCCAGCGCCATGCCCACACCCTGGACCGTCATCAGCCCGGCGGTCAGCAGGGTCATGGCCCGGCCGCGCAGTTCCTCCGGCACGTCCCGCACGAGCCACTGGTCCAGGCCGAGCGTGTACGCGGAGCCCGCACCCGAGATCAGGAGCAGCAGCAGCGAGACTGCGAGGCCGGGCTGGAGGGCGTAGCCGAGGTAGGGCAGCAGGGTGAGGCAGACCAGCGGGAGCGCGACGCGTTCCCGGGTCGCGGGCCGCAGCCGCGCGCCCGCGTACAGCTCCCCGGCGATCGTGCCGACCGGCAGCGCGCACATCAGCAGACCGAGGCCGGTGGAGCCGACGCCGAGGTCGTCGGCGTAGGGCGCGGCGAGTGCCTCCGGTGCGACGGAGAACATCGGTGGCACCCAGAAGAGCAGGAGCAGCACCCGTACCCGTCGGTCGGCCAGCACCTGCCGGGCGCCCTTGAGGGAGTCCGCCACCAGGGCGCCCGTGTCCCGTGCCCGGGCCGGGCGGCGCCGGGTGCCGAAGCGCAGCAGGGCCGCCGAGGAGAGGAAGGTGCCGATGGTGACCAGCAGCGCGTGGCGGGGGGAGACGGCGGTGAGCAGCAGGCCGCCCAGCCCGTAGCCGACGAGCAGCGCGCTCTGCGCGACGATCCGCAGCAGGGAGCGGCCGAGGACGAACAGGTCGCCGTCGCCGAGGATGTCGGCGAGCGTGGCCATGCGGGTCCCGGAGAACACCGGTGAGACGACGGCCAGGACGCAGCGCAGCGCGAGCAGCGCCGCGATGGGCGCGCCCGGCGCCACCATCAGCGCCACACACCCGGCGCAGACGAGGTCGCACACCACCAGCACGCGTCGGGCCGGGTAGCGGTCGGCGACGCCGGCGAGCAGGGTGCCGCCGACGAGGTACGGCAGGAAGCCGAGCGCGAAGGTCAGCGCGCTCAGCAGGGGCGAGCCGGTGAGGTCGTAGACCAGGACGGACAGCGCGATCTCGCTGACGACCACGCCGAGCATGGACAGCAGATGGGCGGCGAAGACGGCCCGGAACTCGGGGGCCGCGAAGACGCGGGCGTATCCCGTGGGCGGTGCGGGCGCGGGGGGTTCGGGCAGGGTCGTCGTGGCCTCGGGTTCTTCCGGCATGGGCAGCAGCGTGCGGCCCCGAGGACCGGTGACCGTAGAGTTTCGGCACAGGCCGAATCTTCCGGGGTGGTGACGTCGTGCCGATGCGTCTGCGCTTCGGGGAGGACGACTTCCTCCGCTGCCGGTTCGCGCTCTCCCCGCTGTGGGAGACGCAGGAGGTGGTGCGCACCCTCAAGCGACCCGACCGGCACGGCTACCACGCGCACTGGCTGCGCCGGATCCGGACCGCGGCCGACGCGCTGGACCTGACCGGCCTGTGGCTGCTGATGCCGCGCCGCGGCCACTCCCCCGACTGGCTGGGCTCGCCGCCCATCGGCCCGGCGGCCGGCTTCGAGGAGGAGATCGCCGCGGTCCGCGCCGCCGATCCCGAGGCGGCCCGCGCGGACACGGCACGGTCGCTCGCGGACACCCCGGGCGCGCTGGACTCGCCGCGGGGCCGGGCGTGGCTGGCGGACCCGGCACGCATGATCCGGGAGCTGTCCGACGCGTTGGAGGAGGTCTGGCACACCCTCCTCGCCCCGGACTGGCCCCGGCTGCGGGCCCTGCTGGAGGCGGACATCGCCTTCCACTCACGCCGGCTGGCCGAGGTCGGTCTCGGCGGGGTGCTGCCGGAGATCAACCGGCGCTGCGGCTGGCACGCCGGGACGCTGACCGTCGAGGCGCACGTCGAGTACGAGCGGCACCTCGGCGGGCAGGGGCTGGTGCTGATGCCGAGCGTGTTCAGCTGGCCGGACGTCATCAGCGGCTTCGACCCGCCCTGGCAGCCGACGCTCGTCTACCCGGCGCGGGGTGTCGGCGGCCTGTGGGCCGAGCCGGCGGACCGGCTGTCCGAGGCGCTCGTACGGCTGCTGGGGCGCGGCCGGGCCGCCGTGCTGACGGCGCTGGACGAGCCCGCCACCACGACGGCCCTCGCGCACCGGCTGGGGCTCGCACCGTCGTCGGTGTCCGCGCATCTGACGGCCCTGCGCGACGCGGGCCTGCTGACCGCGCGGCGGTACGGGCATCAGGTGCTGTACGAGCGGACCCCCCTGGGGATCGCGCTGGCCTCGGGAGGCTGAGATCCCTCGGGGGTCGCCGTTCTTCCGGTCCCGCGTCCGCGGGGCTCAGGCCAGGTCGAGCAGGGATGCCATGAGGTCGTACAGCGTCGTCTCCGGATCGCTCACCGCCTCCTCCGACCGCCATGCCACATACCCGTCGGGCCGGACCAGCACCGCGCCCCGCGGTGTCGTGCCGTGGAGTTCGGACCAGTCCGTGGAGTCCTGGGGGACGAGGTCCGCGTGCGGGCCCTTGCCGATACGGTACGAGTCGAGGCGTACCGCGAGGCGTTCGGCGACCTTGCTCGCCGCCGTGTGCCACGCGTCGTCGTCGGCGCCGCCGAGCAGCACGAAGGACCGCTCGTACAGGTCGAGCGTGGAGATGCGGACGCCGGAGCGCAGGAGCCACATGTGCGGGGCGCGGCTGCCGGGTTCGCCGGTCATCGCCATCTGCTCGGGCACGACCGGACCCTCGGGGTCGGTGCCGGCGACGGCGCCACGCGGATAGCGGTAGCCCAGGGCCACCTTGAGGACGCCGCCCTGCCGTCCGCCGCCGCCCGCACCGGGCGCGGGGGCGTAGCCCGGGTGGCTGTGTTCCACGGAGCGGGCGGCGGCACGCGCGCTCGTCGCCTGCGCCACGGGCAGCCGCTCCGCCTCGTAGGACTCCAGCAGTCCTGGCCCTGCCCAGCCGTTCAGCACGGCGGCGAGCTTCCAGGCGAGGTTGTGCGCGTCCTGGATGCCGGTGTTGGAGCCGAACGCCCCGGTCGGCGACATCTCGTGGGCGGAGTCCCCGGCGAGGAAGATCCGGCCCGCCGAGTACCGCTCGGCGACCCGCTGCGCCGCGTGCCAGGGCGCCTTGCCGGTGATCTTCACGTCCAGGTCGGGGACGCCGACGGCCCGGCGGATGTGGGCGGCGCACCGCTCCTCCGTGAAGTCCTCCAGCGTCTCGCCCCGCTCGGGGTGCCAGGGGGCGTGGAACACCCACTTCTCGACGTTGTCCACCGGCAGGAGCGCCCCGTCCGCCTCCGGGGCGGTCAGGTAGCAGCAGATGAAGCGCCGCTCGCCGACCGCGTCCGCGAGGCCGCGGGAGTCGAAGGTGATGCTCACGTTGTGGAACAGGTCGCCGGGACCCGTCTGGCCGATGCCCAGTCCCTCGCGGACGGGGCTGCGCGGACCGTCGGCCGCGATGAGGTACTCGGCCCGTACGGTGGTGTGCGCGCCGGTGTCCCGGTTCTTGACGACCGCGGTGACGCCGTCCCGGTCCTGGTCGACGGAGAGCAGTTCGGTGGAGAACCGGATGTCGCCGCCGAGGTCACGGGCACACTTCAGCAGCACCGGCTCCAGGTCGTTCTGGCTGCACAGGCACCATCCGCTCGGGCTGAAGCGGGCCAGGCCGCCGCCCGGGTCGATCTCCTTGAACAGCCATTCGCCCTGGTCGCCGACGAGGGACGGGGTCTGCAGGATGCCGTGGTTGTCCGCCAGTGTCGACGCGGCCGCCCGGATCCGCTGTTCGGCCCCGGCGACCCGGAACAACTCCATCGTGCGCACGTTGTTGCCGCGCCCGCGTGGGTGCATGGAGGTGCCCGAATGCTTCTCGACGACCAGGTGCGGGACCCCGAGACGGCCCAGGAACAGTGAGGCGGACAGGCCCACGAGGGAGCCCCCCACGACGAGAACGGGCACGTGGTGGTCGACTTCTGCGTTCATCAATGCCTCCAGCAGCGGACCCCGGCTTCAGGGCTTCCATGGACCCTCCGGCTACAGGGCTTCCATGCCCCGGCGGGAGGGGTTCGCTCGCCCCATTCACCCGACTGGTGCACCCGGTTCGTCACCCGCTTCGCCCGGGGGGTCACCCACGTGGTTCACGCGACTCGCGCCGTCCTTCAGACCGAATCACGATCGGGGTCCGGGCTGATCGCCGCTCCCGACACCGGGAGCGCCCCGGTTGTCACCGAGGAGATGTGTGCTGAATGACCATCACGGAACGAGTAACGGAACGTGTCTCGGAGCGTGTGTCGCAGTCCGCGTTCGACGGCTCGCGTCTGCGGGTCGTCCTGCTGCTGGACCTTCACGACGGCGCCCAGCAGCAGTTCCTGGAGGCCTACGAGCAGCTGCGCAACCAAGTGGCCTCCGTGCCCGGCCACATCAGTGACCAGCTGTGCCAGTCGATCGAGAACCCCTCGCAGTGGCTCATCACCAGCGAGTGGGAGAGCGCCCCGCCGTTCCTGGCCTGGGTGAACAGCGAGGAGCACGTCGAGACGGTCCAGCCGCTGCACAGCTGCGTCCGTGACACCCGCTCCCTGCGCTTCAGCGTCCTGCGCGAGACGCGCAACGCCTCCGCGCCGCTGCCGGAGTCGGAGAAGGGCCACTTCCAGCCGACGGCACGGCTGGGCGACGGCGTGGTGCGCCACGCCCTCACCTTCACGGTGAAGCCGGGCAGCGAGCGTGTCGTCGCCGAGCTCCTCGCCGGATACTCCTCGCCGCAGGCGCAGGTCGACGAGAACACCCGGCTGCGCCGCACCTCGCTCTTCATGCACGGCAACCGGGTGGTCCGGGCCATCGAGGTGGAGGGCGACCTGATGGCCGCCCTGCGCCATGTGTCCCGGCAGCCCGAGGTCCGGGCGGTCGAGGAGGCCATCAACCCCTACCTGGAGCAGGACCGGGACCTCAGCGATCCGGGGTCGGCCCGGGTCTTCTTCACCCGGGCGGCGCTGCCCGCGGTGCACCACGTGGCGATCGGCACCGGCGAGCCGTCGGACGTGAAGCGGCACGCACTTTTCTACCCGGCGAAGGCGGGGTCCGGCATGGCCCTGGCGCGGCTGCTCGCCCGCGAGGACGAGGCGGCGGCCGAGGACCCCGCCAACCCCGTACACGGCAGCACGATCTTCCAGCGCGACGACATCGTTGTCCGCCTGGTCGACGTACGGGGTGACATCAAGCACGACCCCGTCCTGGCCGTCGGTCTCAAGGGCGGCCGCGACGGGGCCGTCCTGAGCCGCCTGCTCGACGGCGACGCGCTCGGCGTCTACGGGGCGCCGGAGACCGAGAAGGACATCGCGCACTTCCTGGAGCGGTCCGACATGCAGCTGATCACCGACCGCAGCTCATCGCGCTCCTGACCGGAGCGTCCGGCCCGGTCACGGCCGGACGCGCAGGCGCCGTCGGCACACATCAACCGGAGGAAACACACATGACCACGCCCCGCCCACGCATCGTGGACCTGAGCGAGACCGAGCCGAACACCCGGCGCGGAGGTGATCTGCGCGCCATGCTCACGCCCACCGCGGTGGGCGCCAAGAGCGGCTTCATGGGCCTCGCCATCATCCAGCCCGGCGACCGCATCGGGGAGCACTACCACCCGTATTCCGAGGAGTTCGTCTACGTCGTGAACGGTGTGCTCGAAGTCGACCTGGACGGCGAGACGTTCCCGATCCGGGCCGACCAGGGCCTGCTGATCCCGATCAACATGCGGCACCGCTTCCGCAACGTGGGCGATGTGGAGGCCCGGATGGTCTTCCACCTGGGCCCGCTGGCGCCACGCCCCAAGCTCGGCCACGTCGACACCGAGGTGACCGACGAGATGGAGGGAGCCGGACAGGTCTTGACCCCAGCGCGAGCCGAGGCGGTGTCATGACCCGGCGCGTGGCGGTCACCGGCGTCGGCATCGTGGCCCCCGGCGGTGTGGGCGTACCGGCGTTCTGGGACCTCCTGGCGAACGGCCGCACCGCGACGAGGGGCATCACGCTCTTCGACCCGGCGGGTCTGCGTTCGCGTATCGCGGCGGAGGTCGACTTCGACCCGGCCGCCCACGGAATCGACGCGGCGACGACCGAACGTGCCGACCGCTATGTCCAGTTCGCCATGGTCGCCGCCCGGGAGGCGGTGCGCGACGCGGGACTCGACCCGGAGAAGGAGGATCCCTGGCGCATGGGGGTGTCCCTGGGCACCGCCGTCGGTGGCACCACGCGCCTCGAAAACGACTACGTGGCGGTCAGCGAGACCGGCCGGCGGTGGGATGTCGACCACCGCCTGGCGGGTGCCCATCTGCACCGCGCGTTCTCGCCGAGCGCCCTCGCCTCCGAGGTGGCCGAGCAGTTCGGGGCCGGCGGCCCGGTGCAGACCGTCTCCACCGGCTGCACCTCCGGCCTCGACGCGATCGGCTACGCCTTCCACGCAGTGCAGGAGGGCCGGGTCGACGTCTGCATAGCCGGGGCCTCGGACTCGCCGATCTCGCCCATCACGATGGCGTGCTTCGACGCCATCAAGGCGACCTCGCCGAACAACGACGACCCCGCGCACGCCTCCCGGCCGTTCGACAAGGACCGCAACGGGTTCGTCATGGGTGAGGGCGGAGCCGTACTGATCCTGGAGGAGCTCGAACACGCCCGTGCCCGCGGTGCGCACGTGTACTGCGAGATCGGCGGCTACGCCACCTTCGGCAACGCCTACCACATGACCGGTCTCACCCGGGAGGGCCTGGAGATGGCGCGCGCCATCGACGACGCGCTCGCCCACGCGCGCCTGGACGGCTCCGCCATCGACTACGTCAACGCCCACGGCTCCGGCACCCAGCAGAACGACCGGCACGAGACGGCCGCGGTGAAGCGGTCGCTGGGCGACCACGCGTACCGGACGCCGATGAGCTCGATCAAGTCGATGGTGGGCCACTCCCTGGGCGCCATCGGGGCGATCGAGGTCCTGGCCTGTGTCCTGGCCCTCGTCCACCAGGTCGTGCCGCCGACGGCGAACTACACGACCCCGGACCCCGAGTGCGACCTCGACTACGTGCCACGCACCGCACGCCAGGCCAAGCTGCGCAACGTGCTGTCCGTGGGCAGCGGCTTCGGCGGCTTCCAGTCCGCGGTGATCCTGACCCGACCAGATCGGAGGACGCGATGAAGCCACAGCGAACCCGGCGCGCCGTCGTCACCGGCATAGGTGTCGTCGCCCCCAACGGAGTGAACACCGAGACCTTCTGGAAGTCCACGCAGGAGGGCCTCAGCTTCCTGGACCGGGTGACCCGCGAGGGGTGTGAGCACCTGCCCCTGCGGATCGCCGGCGAGGTCCACGGATTCGATCCGGCGGCACTGATCGAGGAGCGGTTCCTCGTCCAGACGGACCGGTTCAGCCACTTCGCGATGGCCGCCGCCGACGGCGCGCTGGCGGACGCCCGGCTCGGCCGCGCCGACACCGACCGGGATCCGTTCGCGGTCGGCGTGGTCACCGCCGCGGGATCCGGCGGCGGCGAGTTCGGGCAGCGGGAACTGCAGCGGCTGTGGGGGCAGGGGCCCAGATTCGTGGGTCCGTACCAGTCCATCGCCTGGTTCTACGCGGCGAGCACCGGCCAGGTGTCCATCCGCGGGGGCTTCAAGGGGCCGTGCGGCGTGGTGGCCAGCGACGAGGCCGGTGGCCTGGACGCCCTGGCGCACGCCGCCCGGGCGGTCCGGCGGGGCACCGACGTGATCGTGGCCGGTGCCGCCGAGGCTCCGCTGGCGCCGTACTCGATGGTCTGCCAGCTCGGCTACGAGGACCTCAGCACCAGCGACGACCCGACGCACGCCTACCGGCCCTTCACGGACGGCGCGTGCGGGTTCGTGCCCGCCGAGGGCGGCGCCATGCTCGTCGTCGAGGCGGAGACCGTCGCGCGGGAACGGGACGCCGCCGTCCGGGCGTTCGTCGCCGGGCACGGGGCGACCTTCACCGGCGCGTCCCAATGGGAGCAGTCCCGGGAGGGACTGGCCCAGGCGATACGGGTCGCCCTCGACGAGGCCGCGTGCGCTCCCGAGGAGGTCGACGTCGTCTTCGCGGACGCGTTCGGGGTGCCGGCGGCCGACCGTGCCGAGGCGCTGGCGATCGCCGACGTCCTGGGCGGACACGGCCGACGGGTGCCGGTGACGGCGCCCAAGACCGGGATCGGCCGGGCGTACTGCGGGGCGCCGGTGCTGGACGTGGCGGCGGCGGTGCTCGCCATGGAACACGGCCTCGTGCCGCCCACGCCGAACGTCTTCGACCCCTGCCACGACCTCGACCTGGTGACCGGACGTGCCCGCCCCGCCGAACTGCGCACGGCGCTGGTCCTCAGCCGGGGACTCATGGGCTCCAACGCGGCACTCGTGCTGCGGCACGGCGCCCACGCCCTCTCATGAGAAGGAGAAACCGATGGACAACCAACTGACCGTCCAGGAGCTGGCCGCTCTGATGAAGAAGGCGGCCGGCGTCACCGTCGACGCGAGCGAGCTGGCGGACCGGCTCGACTCCGGCTTCGACGAGTTCGGGCTGGACTCGCTCGGCCTGCTCGGCATCGTCGGCGAGCTGGAGAACAACCACGGCCTGATCCTGCCGCCCGACGCGGAGCGCTGCAGGACCCCGCGCGAGTTCCTCGACCTCGTCGGCAGCAACGTAGTGGCAGGAGCCTGACATGGCCGGACACACCGAGAACGAGATCACCATCGACGCCCCCCTGGACGTCGTCTGGGACATGACCAACGACATCGAGAACTGGCCGCAGCTGTTCAGCGAGTACGCGTCCGTCGAGGTCCTGTCCCGGGAGAACGGCAAGACCACCTTCCGTCTCACCATGCACCCGGACGACAACGGCAAGGTCTGGAGCTGGGTGTCGGAGCGGGAGCCCGACCGGCCGAAGCTCACGGTCAACGCCCGCCGGGTCGAGACCGGCCCCTTCGCGTACATGAACATCAAGTGGGTGTACTCGGAGACCCCCCGCGGCACGCGGATGCACTGGACGCAGGACTTCGCGATGAAGCCCGACGCGCCCGTCGACGACGCCTGGATGACCGACAACATCAACCGCAACTCGGTCGTCCAGCTGGAACTCATCCGGGACAAGGTCGAACAGCGCGCCCGTGAGCGCGCGACCGCCTCCGCCACCACCGACTGACCCTCCACCCTCCACTCCTGTCGGCCCGCGGACCGTCCTTTCGGACGGTCCGCCCGGCTGTCGCCCGCGAAAGTCCCGCACAAGTCCCGCGAAAGGACGCTCCCCATGCACCAAGCCCTGATCGTGGCCCGGATGGCACCGGGCACGGCCCCGGACATCGCGAAAGTGTTCGCGGAGTCCGACAGCGGCGAACTGCCGCACCTCATCGGCGTCACCCGTCGCACCCTGTTCCAGTTCGACGACGTGTACATGCACCTCGTGCAGGGGGACCGGCCGCTCGGCCCCGCGATCGCCAAGGTGGCCGACCACCCGGCCTTCCGGGACGTCAGCGACAGACTCACCGCCTACGTGAGCGCGTACGACCCGATGACCTGGCGCAGTCCCAAGGACGCGATGGCCCAGGAGTTCTACCGCTGGGAACGCGACAGCCGTTCCTGACACCCGAGGTGACAAGGGCCCGCCCCCGGCCAGTACCGGGGGCGGGCCCTTGTCACCTCGGATCAGGCGGGTACGACGCACTCGAACGCGTGCAGATACGCGTTGACCGGCCGGATCTCCCCGACGGTCAGACCGGCCTCCGTGATACGGGTGACCAGGCTCTCCTTGGTGTGCTTGGCTCCGCCGACGTTGAGGAGCAGCAGCAGGTCCATGGAGGTGGTGAACTTCATCGAAGGGGTGTCGTCGACGAGGTTCTCGATGACGACGACCCTGGCCCCGGGGCGGGCCTTCGCCAGCACGTTCCGCAAGGTCCTGCGGGTGCTGTCGTCGTCCCATTCCAGGATGTTCTTGATGATGTACAGGTCGGCCTCGACCGGGATGCTCTCGCGGCAGTCCCCGCCGACGATCCGGGCCCGCGCGGCGAGTGACCCGCCGTCACGCAGCCGGGGGTCCGCCTTCTCCACCACGCGGGGCAGATCGAGCAGGGTTCCCCGGACGCCCGGGTGCTTCTCCAGCAGGCTGGCCAGTACGTGTCCCTGGCCGCCGCCGATGTCGGCGACCGTCGAGACGCCGGTGAGGTCGAGGAGTTCCGCGACGTCCCGCGCCGACTGCTCGCTGGACGTGGTCATGGCCTGGTTGAAGACATGGGCGGAGTCGTGCGCGTCCTCGTGCAGGTAGTCGAAGAACCCCTTGCCGTACAGCTCGTGGAAGACGCTGCCGCCCGACCGCACCGCTTCGTCGAGCAGCGGCCAGGCGTTCCAGGTCCAGGGTTCGGTGCACCAGAGGGAGATGTACCGGAGGCTGTGCGGGTCGTCCTCGCGCAGCAGCCGGGACATGCTGGTGTGGACGAACCGTCCGTCCTCGTTCTGCGCGAAGATGCCGTAGCAGGACAGGGCCCGGAGCAGCCGCAGCAGGGGCCGCGGCTCGGTGCCCAGCTCGGCCGCGAGCTGCTCCGCGGTGGCGGGCTCCTCGCCGAGCACGTCGGCGACGCCGAGTCTGGCCGCCGCCCGGACGGCCGCGGCGCACGCGGCCCCGAAGACGAGCTCCCTGAGCCGCATGGCCGGAGCGGGCTGGGAGGCGGCGGCCGGAGCCGCGGCCTGAGCCGTTTCGGGGGCGGGACTCACAGTGGTCATGTACCGTCTCGATTCGCTTGGTCCAGCAAAGACGCGGGTCGGCCGGTCAGCACATTCCGGCGGGTTCGGAACGCCGGCACGTGTTGCGGTCGAACTCGTTTCCCTTTCCGGTGTCCCGGTTGGCCAGGTCGGCCGTCGAATTGCCCGTCAGCACGTTGTCCCGGATGACGTTGCGATCGTTCGGAGTGCCCACCATGCTCTTGTACAGCACCACTCCGCCGGAGAACGGGGACGTGCCCACGTTGTCTCGGACGTCGTTGTACTCCACGACCGTGTCCTCGACTCCGGTGAGGACGATTCCGGCGCCCTGAACAAAGGGCAGCCGGGCCGTTTTCGGGCAGTACTTGTTGTTCTCCTGGACGCTGTTGCCGCGAACGGAAATGGCTCCGGTGCGCGGCTTGTTCTCGTCGCCCACGACGAAGATGCCGCCGCAGTTCCCGGCGAGGTAGTTGTCCTCGACGCTGACGTTCCGCAGGCGCCTGACCGTGATGCCGATGCGGTTGCCGGTCAGGGTGTTGCGGCGGGCGACGGTGCCGTGCGTGTCCGTGGCGCCGGCCTCGGTGGCGACCGTGTTGGAGAGGAAAAGGCCCGACTCTGCGTTGTCCCGGGCGGCATTGTCCTCGAACACACTTCGGACGGACCGTTCCTCGGCGAAGCCCCAGTTGCCGTTGTTCTCGGCGCTCACCCTCCGCACGGTCAGCCCGTCGGTGTTCGATGCCCACAGGCCGTTCTTCTTGTAGCCGGTCAGGGTGAGCGAACGGATGCTGGTACCGGTGACCGGCCGGGCGGACGTGCCCTGCACACAGATACCGTTGCCGGCCGCCGCGCAGCTGTTGCCGGCCTTGGTCGTGTCCGGCTTCAGTACGGTCCATTTCCCCGAGCCGCGAATACTCAGACCGGACTTCGTGACGAGGACGCTTTCATGGTAGGTGCCGGGCGCGATGAAAATGATGTCGCCCGCGTGTGCGGCGTCGACCGCTTTCTGGATCGATTCCCCCGGAAGCACGACATGGGCGGTCGTGGCGTGGGCTGACGGAACACCAGCCAGTCCCGAGGCCACCACGAGTGCGGTGCAACCGAGGTATCTGATCTGTTTTCTCTCCATGAGTCGAAGTTATGGTCCACAAATCCGACTCGCCATGTTGGCTCACCTGTTTACGGCAAGTGGGGCGCGAATGGCCCAATCCTTGACCTGAAAGGGCGCAGGGCTCGGCGATGGCTCCCCCGGCGCAGGTGGTGTCAGACCGCCCACTGGACGACCGGTCCGAGTTCCGCCAACGCGGCTGCCGGCGCCCCGAGTTGGTCCAGCGCTCGCGGAGTCGCATCCGCGCGGGCCCTTCGCGACGCGGACGCCCAACGGCCCCTCGCGAAAGTGGTGTTCGCGAGGGGCCGGTCAGGGGATGCCTGCGCTGTGCTACGCGGAGAGGTGACGCTCCACCGTCTCCACCTTCGAGGTGAGGCCGTCCGTCACGCCGGGGCGGAGGTCCGCCTTGAGGACGAGGGACACGCGCGGGGCCCGTGCCTCGACCGCGGCGACAGCGCGCTTGACGACGTCCATCACCTCGTCCCACTCCCCCTCGATCGAGGTGAACATCGCGTCGGTGCGGTTGGGCAGACCCGACTCCCGGACCACGCGGACGGCGTCGGCGACGTACTCCCCCACGTCCTCGCCGACCCCCAGCGGAGTGACGGAAAAGGCGACGATCATGCGTTCACGATTCCTTCCTTGCGGGCGCGGGAGGCGATCACCGCGTCCTCGGCCTCGCGCCGGAGCTTGCGCTCCGCGAAGAAGCCGCCGGTCGGCAGGACCGAGAGGACGAAGTAGAGCGCGGCGGTCCTGAGGGACCACTTGGTGCGGTTCCAGGCGTCGGCCCAGAAGATCACGTACAGGATGAACAGGACACCGTGGACCGATCCCATCACGGGCACCGCGTCGAAGTCGGTGGTCCGCTTCAGCACCGAGCAGACGAGCAGGAGCAGGAAGGAGACGGCCTCGGGGGCCGAGACCAGGCGGAGGCGGCGGAGGGCGGTGGCGGTCTTGAGGTCCACGGGTCACCTTCGGTGGGATCGGGGGAGAGAAGACGTCGACGGTTTGTGAACGCACGCACAAGCGCGCGTCCATTGTGACAAACGGGTGGGCGCCGGCCGGGAGGGGGTCCGGCCCGGCGCGGCTTCCGCCCGGCCCGGCCACCCCTAGGGGTGGGATCAGGGGCCGTCTCCACCCGTGGGCCCTGTCCGCGCGGCCGGGCGGCGGCTACCTTCGCAGCGTGGCGATGTTCCGACTTCAAGGCAGCAAGGTGCTCGCCGTCGACATGACCGGGGACGCCGTGAAGGCGAAGAACGGCTCGATGGTCGCGTACGACGGACAGATGGCCTTCAAGAAGCTCAGTGGCGGCGGCGAGGGGCTGCGGGGAATGGTGACCCGGCGGCTCACCGGCGAGCAGATGACCGTGATGGAGGTGAGGGGACAAGGGACGTGCTGGTTCGCGGACCGCGCCTCCGAGATCAACCTCGTGAATCTCCAGGGGGACAAGCTGTACGTGGAGTCGAGCAACCTGCTCGCGACGGACGCCGGGCTGCGCACCGGCACGACGTTCACGGGGCTGCGCGGCGCCTCGCAGGGCAACGGGCTGTTCACGACGACCGTCGAGGGGCACGGCCAGGCGGCGATCACGTCGGACGGGCCGGCGGTGGTGCTCAGGGTCAGTCCGCAGTACCCGCTGACCGTCGACCCGGGCGCGTACATCGCGCACCAGGGAAACGTCCGGCAGTCCTTCCAGTCCGGTGTGACGTTTCGCACGTTCCTCGGGGAGGGCGGCGGCGAGGCCTTCCAGATCCGCTTCGAGGGGGACGGGCTGGTGTACGTGCAGCCGAGCGAGCGGAACACGATCGCGGGGGACGTGTGACATGACCTTCCGTGAGATCAACTCGAAGATGGTCGAGGCGACCGTCCTGCCGGGGCAGCGCCTGTTCAGCCAGCGCGGCGCCATGCTCGCCTACCGGGGCGAGGTGTCCTTCACGCCCAACATGCAGAGCGGCCAGGGCGGGGTCATGTCGATGATCGGGCGCCGGGTCGCGGGCGAGGCCACCCCGCTGATGACCGTCGAGGGCAGCGGCACGGTCCTGTTCGGGCACGGCGGCCACCACGTCCAGGTCATCAACCTCGCCGGCGACACGCTGTACGTCGAGGCGGACCGCCTCCTCGCCTTCGAGGGCACGCTCCAGCAGGGCACGATGTTCCTGGGCGCGCAGGGCGGCGTCATGGGCATGGTCCGGGGGCAGGTCACCGGGCAGGGGCTGTTCACGACCACCCTGAAGGGACAGGGCGCGGTGGCGGTGATGGCCCACGGGGGCGTCTTCGAGATCCCCATCACTCCGCAGCGGCCGGTCCACGTCGACCCACAGGCGTACGTCGCCCACCACGGCGACGTACGCAACAAGCTGTCCACGGCGCTCGGCTGGCGCGACATGGTGGGCCGCGGCTCCGGGGAGGCGTTCCAGCTGGAGCTGAGCGGCAACGGTGCGGTGTACGTCCAGGCGTCGGAGGACAAACTGTGAGCGCTTACGGAACTCCGGGCGGCCCGGCGGTCCACGACCCGATGACGCTGCCCGTCGACGACAACGTCAACAACTACACCTTCTGTGTGGAGCTCAAGGGGAGCCAGTGGTTCCTGCAGAAGGGGAAGATGATCGCCTACTACGGCTCGATCGATTTCAACGGCATCGGGTACGGGCGATTGGACCGTCTTGTCCGTACGTCCTTTCATTCGCCTCTGCACGCCGCCGACTGGGTCGTGGCGGAGGGATCCGGCAAGATGCTCCTCGCCGACCGGGCCTTCGACGTCAATTCGTACGACCTGGACGACGGCAACCTGACCATTCGCTCTGGCAACCTGCTCGCTTTTCAGCCAAGTCTTGCCCTCAAGCAGTCGATCGTGCCGGGTTTTCTGACCCTTATCGGAACCGGAAAGTTTGTGGCCGCATCTAACGGTCCGGTGGTGTTCATGGAACCCCCGATCCGGGTGGACCCGCAGGCGCTCGTCGGCTGGGCCGACTGCCCGTCGCCGTGCCATCACTACGACCACGGGTACATGACCGGCCTGATGGGCGGTCTACGTGCGATGACGGGCCTGGGCGGGGCCTCCGGAGAGGAGCATCAGTTCGAGTTCGTGGGAGCCGGCACGGTGCTGCTCCAGTCGACCGAGACCCTCATGGCCGAGCAGGCCACGGGGGCGGTTCCGCAGCAGGCGGGTGTGCCCGGCGGTGGCGGCGTCCCAGGTGGGCACGGGCAGCAACCGGGCCCACCGCGCCTTCCCGGACAGCTGGGGGACCTCCAGCGTCGCTTCGGGCTGTGAGCGGTAGTCTGCGGAGTGTGACATCGAACGCGTGCGCACAGTCACACCACCCTCACTAGTTCGCCTTTCAACCTTTTAGGTAGACTTCATTCATGGAGACCGAGACGGCCACGCGCTGGCTGACCGATGCGGAGCAGTGCGCCTGGCGCACCCACCTGGAGGTCAACAGGCTGTTGAGTTACCAGCTCGAAAAGGACCTGCAGCCGTTCGGCCTGACAATGAACGACTACGAGATCCTGGTGAACCTCTCCGAGTCGGAGGACGTCAGGATGCGGATGAGCGACCTCGCCTCCGCCACCCTCCAGTCCAAGAGCCGGCTCTCCCACCAGATCACCCGCATGGAGAACGCCGACCTGGTACGCCGTGAGAACTGCGAGTCCGACCGCCGCGGACTGTACGCGGTTCTCACGGAGCACGGCCTGGAGACGATGCAGAAGGTCTCGCCCCATCATGTGGCGTCCGTGCGGAAGCACTTCATCGACCTTCTCTCACCCGAGGCCCTGGCGGAGCTCGACAAGGCCCTGACGCCCATCGCGCAACACCTCCGCGGGCAGCGGGGCCGCCCCTGACAGGGCGCTTCATGCGAACGCCGACAGGCGGGACTCGAACAGAGCCCCCGCCTGTCGGTGCGCCGGGGACCGGCCGGGCAGGCGATGAGCCGATGGGCACCGTCCGCCGGTGAGCGCATCCGTGCCCGGGGAGGTCGGGCAACCAGGCGGGACCACGGAAAACACCCACGGCAGGCCGCGCGCGACACCGCCGGCCGGGCGCCGCTTTCCGCCGAGCAGAGCTCACCGCGGACCCGCGCGACGCTCCCGCGTCCCACCCGTATGGCGTATCGGCGGAAGGCGAGCGCCGGGGCGAGGCCGCGCACCGCGCGACGCCCACCCCGGGCGAGACCGCCCCGCATCCCGTCGGGCATCAGCGGCAGTGGCGCGCCAGTCTGCGGCCCCGTTGAAGCAGACCGCCGAGCGCGCTGCCGGCCGACAGCGCGGCGAGTACCCGGGCCACGGTGTCGTCGCCCTGGTGCCGCTGCCCCGCGACGGCGAGGACCAGCAGGTCCGTGGCGCCCGGGGCGAGCCCGACCCCGCCGGCCACGCCCACGGGCGCCAGGAGCCCGCGCGGCCACCCCGGCGGCCCGGTTCCGCCGACCAGGGTCAGCCCTGTGTCAGTCCCGCCACCAGCTCGTCCGCCGCCCGGTAGGGATCCAGTTCTCCCGCCACGATGCGCTCCGCCAGCGCGCTCAGGCGGCGGTCGCCGTGCAGGTCGCCGATGCGTTCGCGCAGGGCCGTGACGGCGATGGTCTCGACCTCGCGGGCGGCCCGGGCGCGACGGCGTTCGGCCAGGGTGCCCCGCTCCTCCATCCACGCCCGGTGCTTCTCCAGGGCCTCGACGACCTCGTCGATGCCCTCGGCGCGCGCGGCGACCGTCTTGACGATCGGGGGGCGCCAGTCGCCGGGGCCGCGGGACTCGCCGAGGCCGAGCATGTGGTTCAGCTCGCGCGCGGTGGCGTCGGCGCCGTCACGGTCGGCCTTGTTGACGACGTAGACGTCGCCGATCTCCAGGATTCCGGCCTTGGCGGCCTGGATGCCGTCGCCCATCCCCGGAGCCAGGAGGACGACCGAGGTGTCCGCCTGGGAGGCGATCTCCACCTCCGACTGGCCGACGCCGACCGTCTCGACCAGGATCACCTCGCAGCCGGCCGCGTCCAGGACGCGGATCGCCTGCGGCGCGGACCAGGCGAGGCCGCCCAGGTGGCCGCGCGTCGCCATGGAGCGGATGTAGACGCCGGGGTCGGAGGAGTGCTCCGACATCCGGACGCGGTCGCCGAGCAGGGCCCCGCCGGAGAACGGGGAGGACGGGTCGACGGCCAGGACGCCGACCCGTTTGCCCTGCTTGCGGTACGCGGTCACCAGCGCCGAGGTGGACGTCGACTTGCCGACGCCCGGGGAACCGGTCAGACCGACGACGTACGCGTTGCCCGTGAGCGGGGCCAGCGCAGCCATGACCTCCCTCAACTGCGGGGACGCCCCCTCCACCAGGGAGATCAGCCGGGCCACCGCCCGCGGCCGGCCTTCCCTGGCCTGGGCCACCAGAGAGGAGACGTCCTGCATCACAGCTCCGTTCGACGAGGGACGTACAGAGAACTCAGGCCTTGGCTACCCGCACGATCAGCGCGTCACCCTGGCCGCCGCCACCGCACAGCGCGGCGGCGCCGACCCCGCCGCCCCGGCGCTTCAGCTCCAGCGCCAGGTGCAGCACGAGCCGGGCGCCGGACATGCCGATCGGGTGGCCCAGGGCGATCGCTCCACCGTTGACGTTCACCTTTTCGGTGGAAACCCCAAGGTCCTTCATTGACTGCACCGCGACGGCGGCGAAGGCCTCGTTGATCTCGATCAGGTCGAGATCCGAGACCTCCAGGCCCTCCTTCTTCAGGGCGTGCAGGATCGCGTTCGACGGCTGCGACTGCAAAGAGTTGTCCGGGCCCGCCACGTTGCCGTGGGCGCCGATCTCCGCGATCCACTCCAGGCCGAGCTCCTGCGCCTTGGCCTTGCTCATCACGACCACGGCCGCCGCACCGTCCGAGATCTGCGAGGAGGAGCCGGCGGTGATCGTGCCGTCCCGGGTGAACGCCGGACGCAGCTTGCCCAGCGACTCGACCGTGGTGTCGCCGCGGATGCCCTCGTCCTTGCTGAAGACGACCGGCTCGCCCTTGCGCTGCGGGATCTCGACCGGGGTGATCTCGGCCTCGAAGACGCCGTTCTTCTGAGCCGCGGCGGCGCGCTGGTGGGACAGGGCCGCGATCTCGTCCTGCGCCTCGCGGCCGATGCCCAGGCGGGTGTTGTGCTTCTCCGTGGACTCGCCCATGGCGATGTTCTCGAAGGCGTCGGTCAGACCGTCGTACGCCATCGCGTCGAGCAGCTCCACCGCGCCGTACTTGTAGCCCTCCCGGGACTTCGGGAGGAGGTGCGGGGCGTTCGTCATGGACTCCTGGCCGCCCGCGACGACGATGTCGAACTCACCCGCGCGGATCAGCTGGTCGGCCAGCGCGATCGCGTCGAGGCCCGACAGACACACCTTGTTGATCGTGAGCGCCGGCACGCTCATCGGAATGCCGGCCTTGACCGCGGCCTGACGGGCCGGGATCTGCCCGGCCCCGGCCTGGAGCACCTGCCCCATGATCACGTACTGCACCTGGTCGCCGCCGATACCCGCACGGTCGAGGGCGGCCTTGATGGCGAAGCCGCCGAGGTCGGCTCCCGAGAAGGACTTCAGCGAGCCCAGCAACCGCCCCATGGGCGTACGAGCGCCCGCGACGATCACAGAACTGTTCGTTCCAGAAGACATGAGCTGCGATCCCCTTACCGGCCTGCACAGCCGAGGAGTGAACGAGGGTTTACTTGAATGTACTGAGCGGTAGTCCACCCGTCATCGGGCTGTCGGTGTGATCGCGCGCACGTTGCGTAACCACCTCCGGAGCGCTGCACTGACAACATGCTGACGCGAATCGACCACATCGGGATCGCCTGTTTCGACCTCGACAGGACCGTCGAGTTCTACCGTGCGACATACGGCTTCGAGGTGTTCCACTCCGAGGTCAACGAGGAGCAGGGCGTGCGCGAAGCCATGCTCAAGATCAACGATACGTCCGACGGCGGTGCCTCGTACCTCCAGCTCCTCGAGCCCACCCGCCCGGACTCCACCGTCGCCAAGTGGCTCGACAAGAACGGTGAGGGTGTCCACCACATCGCTTTCGGTACGGCGGACGTGGACGGGGATGCCGCCGCCATCGAGGACAAGGGCGTACGGGTCCTGTACGAGGAGCCACGGCGCGGCTCCATGGGGTCGCGAATCACCTTCCTGCATCCAAAGGATTGCCACGGTGTACTGACAGAACTGGTCACTTCGGCGCCTGTTGAGTCACCTGAGCACTGACTCTCGTACATATGGGCCGGTAGGGTTGGGGGCGGTCGTCGCTCGTACCGGGGCGACCGCATGCCGGGGTCCGGGTTTCGGGGGACGAGCGTCGGGGCAGCAGCCCATGCTCCGTTGTTGATCTGACACCATTCCCCGGGGGCCCCGTTCGGCGGATGGACGGAGCTCGTTGGAGAAGCTTGCGACCAGGGGACGGATGGGACCGCGCAGTGCGGGGCTACGAGAGCCAGGAGCGAGAGCCGGCGGCTGACGTCGACCACCTCTCTCGGTTCGAGGCCGAGATGAAGCGGCTGAAGACCGAGCGGGAAAAGGCGATCCAGCACGCCGAGGACCTCGGCTACCAGGTCGAGGTGCTGCGCGCCAAGTTGCACGAGGCGCGGCGCACCATCATGTCCCGGCCCGCCTTCGACGGCGGCGACATCGGGTATCAGGCCGAGCAGCTGCTGCGTAATGCGCAGATGCAGGCGGACCAACTGCGCCAGGAGGCCGAGCGCGAGCTCAGCCAGGCCCGGGCGCAGACCCAGCGCATCCTCCAGGAGCACGCCGAGCAGGCCGCCCGGCTCCAGGCCGAGCTGCACCAGGAGGCCGTGGCCCGCCGGCAGCAGCTGGACCAGGAGCTGGCCGAGCGCCGGCAGACGGTCGAGTCGCACGTCAACGAGAACGTGGCGTGGGCGGAGCAGCTGCGCGCCCGCAGCGAGTCGCAGGCCCGCCGCCTCCTCGACGAGTCCCGCGCCGAGGCCGAGCAGGCCATGACCGCCGCCCGCGCGGAGGCCGAACGGGTCACCGCGGAGGCCCGGCAGCGGCTGCAGAGCGAGGCCGAGGGGGCCCGCGCGGAGGCCGAGCAGTTGCTGCGCCGCGCCCGCACGGACGCCGAACGCCTGCTGAACGCCGCCTCCACCCAGGCCCAGGAGGCCACCGACCACGCCGAGGCGCTGCGCAGCTCCACGGCGACCGAGTCCGACGCCGCCCGCCGCCAGGCCGCCGAGCTCAGCCGCGCCGCCGAGCAGCGCATCGCCGAGGCCGACACGGCACTGCGCGAGGCCCGCACCGAGGCCGAGAAGCTGCTCGCCGAGGCCAAGGAAGCCGCCGCGAAGACGCTCGCCGGCGCCGAGTCGGCGAACGAGCAGCGCACCCGCACCGCGAAGGAGCAGGTCGCCCGACTGGTCAGCGAGGCCACGAAGGAGGCCGAGACCACCAAGGCGGACGCCGAGCAGGTCGTCGCGGACGCCCGTGCCGAGGCCGAGAAGGTCCTCGCCGAGGCCGCCGAGAAGGCCCGCAGCGCCACCGCGGAAGAGACCGCTTCCCAGCTCAGCCAGGCCGCGCGCACCGCCGAGGACGTCCTCAACAAGGCGCAGGAGGACGCGCGGCAGACCACCAGGGCCGCCGCCGAGGAGGCGGAGCGGATCCGCACGGAGGCGGAGACCGAGGCGGACCGGCTGCGCGCCGAGGCGCACGACATCGCCGAGCAGCTCAAGGGCGCGGCGAAGGACGACACCAAGGAGTACCGCGCCAAGACGGTCGAGCTGCAGGAGGAGGCCCGCCGGCTGCGCGGCGAGGCCGAGCAGCTGCGCTCCGACGCGGTCGGCGAGGGCGAGAAGATCCGCGCCGAGGCCCGCAAGGAGGCCGTCCAGCAGATCGAGGAGGCGGCCAGGACCGCCGAGGAGCTGCTCGCCAAGGCGAAGGCGGACGCGGACGAGCTGCGCCAGAGCGCCACCACGGACAGCGAGAAGGTCCGTACCGAGGCCATCGAGCGCGCCACCACGCTGCGCCGGCAGGCCGAGGAGACCCTGGAGCGCACCCGCAACGAGGCCGAGCGGCATCGTGACGAGGCCGTCGAGCAGGCCGAGGGCATCAAGGCGGACGCCGAGCGGGCCGCGGGCGAGCTGCGCGAGGACACCGAGCGCGCCATAGCGGCCCGGCAGGCCGAGGCGGCCGACGAGCTGACCCGGCTGCACACCGAGGCCGAGGAGCGCCTCGCGTCGGCCGAGCAGGCGCTGACCGACGCCCGCGAGGAGGCCGAACGGATCCGCCGCGAGGCCGCCGAGGAGAACGACCGGCTGCGCGGCGAGGCCGCCGAGCGCATCCGCACGCTCCAGGCGCAGGCCGAGGCGGAGGCCGAACGGCTGCGTGACGAGGCCGCCGCCGACGCGTCCGCCTCCCGTGCCGAGGGCGAGACCATCGCCGTACGTCTGCGTTCGGAGGCCGCGGCCGAGGCCGAGCGGCTGAAGACGGAGGCCCAGGACACCGCCGACCGGGTCCGCGCGGAGGCGCAGGCCGCCGCCGAGCGGCTGGCCGCGGAGGCCTCGGAGACGCTGGCCGCCGCGCAGGAGGAGGCCGTCCGGCGCCGCCGCGAGGCCGAGGAACTCCTCGGCTCCGCCCGCCAGGAGGCCGACCAGGAGCGCGAGCGGGCCCGCGAGCAGAGCGAGGAACTGCTGGCGTCCGCGCGCAAGCGCGTCGAGGACGCGCAGACCGAGGCCGTACGTCTGGTCGAGGAGGCCGACCGGCGCGCCACCGAGATGGTGTCGGCCGCCGAGCTCCACGCCCAGCAGGTACGGGACTCCGTCGCCGGGCTGCACGAGCAGGCGCAGGAGGAGATCGCCGGGCTGCGCAGTGCCGCCGAGCACGTGGCGGACAGTACTCGCCGGGAGGCCGAGGAGGAGGCGGACCGGGTCCGCGCCGACGCCTACGCCGAGCGGGAGCGGGCGAGCGAGGACGCGACCCGGCTACGGCGCGAGGCGCACGAGGAGTCGGAGGCCGCCAAGACGCTCGCCGAGCGCACCATGGCGGAGGCGATCGCCGAGTCGGAGCGGCTGCGTACGGACGCGGCCGCGCACGCCCAGCGCGTACGTACCGAGGCCTCGGACGCCATCGCCCAGGCCGACCAGGACGCGGCACGCACCCGGGCGGACGCCCGTGACGACGCCAACCGGATCCGGTCGGACGCGGCGACGCAGGCGGACACGCTCATCACCGAGGTCACGGCCGAGGCGGAGCGGCTGCAGTCGGAGACGATCGCGGAGGCCGAGCGGGTACGGGCCGAGGCGGTCGCCAAGGCCGAGAAGCTGATCGGCGACGCCACCGGGGACGCGGAGCGGCTGCGCGCCGAGGCCGCCGACACCGTCGGTTCCGCGCAGCAGCACGCCGAGCGGATGCGCGCGGAGGCCGAACGGGGACGGGCCGAGGCGGCGGCGCAGGCCGAGCGACTGGTGTCCGAGGCGCGCGAGGAGGCCGAACGGACCCTCGACGAGGCCCGCCAGGACGCCAACAAGCGGCGTTCGGAGGCGGCCGAGCAGGTCGACACGCTCATCACGGAGACCACGGCCGAGGCCGACAAGCTGCTCACCGAGGCCCAGCAGCAGGCGCTGAAGACCACGGCGGACGCGGAGTCCCAGGCGGACACCATGGTCGGCGCGGCCCGCAAGGAGGCCGAGCGGCTCGTGTCCGAGGCGACGATCGAGGGCAACGGGCTGGTGGAGAAGGCCCGTACGGACGCGGACGAACTGCTCGTCGGTGCCCGCCGCGACGCCACCGCCATCCGGGAGCGCGCGGAGGAGCTGCGCGACCGCATCACGGGCGAGATCGAGGAGCTGCACGAGCGGGCCCGCCGCGAGGCCGCCGAGACGATGAAGTCGACCGGCGACCGCTGCGACGCGCTCATCAAGGCCGCCGAGGAACAGCTCGGCAAGGCGCAGACGAAGGCCAAGGAGCTGCTGTCGGAGGCCAATTCCGAGGCGGGCAAGGTGCGTATCGCCGCCGTCAAGAAGGCCGAACTGCTCCTGAAGGAGGCCGAGCAGAAGAAGGCGTCGCTCGTGAAGGAGGCCGAGGAGCTCAGGGCCGAGGCGATCCGCGAGGCCAGGCGCACGGTCGAGGAGGGCAAGCGCGAGCTGGAGCTCCTGGTGCGGCGCCGCGAGGACATCAACGCCGAGATCTCCCGTGTCCAGGACGTCCTGGAGGCGTTGGAATCCTTTGAGACCCCGTCAGCCGGCAAGGACGGCGGAGTCAAGGCGGGCGCGACCGTGGGTGCCCCTCGTTCGGGTGGCAAGCCGTCAGAGGGCTAGCGCAACGTGAGAGTTCCGTTAACGTCTGAGGCCTTTGACCGAGTTTTTGGCAAGCCGTCCGGCGGTGAGCCACTCAAAAGGGGTGTCATTCTCCAGATCAAACACGTATCCGCTCGATGACACACCGCTTCGGCCCCTAGGATTCCACCTATCACCTCACCGGTCTCATTCGACAGGAACCCCATGAGCGACACTTCCCCCTACGGCTTCGAGCTTGTGCGGCGTGGGTACGACCGCGCTCAGGTGGACGAACGCATCTCGAAGCTCGTCTCCGACCGTGACAGCGCTCTGGCCCGCATCACCGCTCTCGAGAAGCGCATCGAGGAGCTCCACCTCGAGACGCAGAACGCCCAGGCACAGGTGAGCGACGCCGAGCCGTCGTACGCCGGTCTCGGCGCGCGTGTCGAGAAGATCCTCCGCCTCGCCGAGGAGGAGGCCAAGGACCTGCGCGAGGAGGCCCGTCGCGCGGCCGAGCAGCACCGCGAGCTCGCCGAGTCGGCCGCCCAGCAGGTCCGCAACGACGCAGAATCGTTCGCTGCGGAGCGCAAGTCCAAGGCCGAGGACGAGGGCGTCCGGATCGTCGAGAAGGCCAAGAGTGACGCCTCGCAGCTGCGCGCCGAGGCCCAGAAGGACGCGCAGTCCAAGCGTGAGGAGGCCGACGCCCTCTTCGAGGAGACCCGCGCCAAGGCCGCGCAGGCCGCCGCCGACTTCGAGACGAACCTCGCCAAGCGCCGCGAGCAGTCCGAGCGCGACCTGGCGTCGCGTCAGCAGAAGGCCGAGAAGCGCCTCGCCGAGATCGAGCACCGCGCGGAGCAGCTGCGCCTGGAGGCCGAGAAGCTGCGCACGGACGCCGAGCGCCGCGCCCGCCAGACGGTGGAGACGGCCCAGCGCCAGGCCGAGGACATCGTGGCCGACGCCAACGCCAAGGCCGACCGCATCCGCTCGGAATCCGAGCGCGAGCTGGCGGCGCTGACGAACCGCCGCGACTCGATCAACGCCCAGCTGACGAACGTCCGCGAGATGCTCGCCACCCTCACGGGCGCCGCGGTGGCCGCCGCCGGCACCCCCGCCGACGACGAGCCGATCTCCCGCGGGGTTCCGGCCCAGCAGACCCGGTAGGTCCGTAGCGACAACCGAGGCCCGCACTCTCTCCCCCGAGGTGCGGGCCTTCGTCGTACCGTCGCCTTCGTCGCGCGGTCGCCGCCGTCGGACAGTCGCCGCCGTCGCGCGGTCGCCGCCGTCGGACGTTGTTTGCCCGCCCGGGTGGCAGCCGCCGAACGCCCGCCCTAGCGTGGGCCGCATGATCGAGCTCGAGGGGCTGACCAAGCGGTACGGCGAGAAAGTGGCGGTCAACAACCTGACCTTCACCGTCAGACCGGGCATCGTCACGGGCTTCCTCGGGCCCAACGGCGCGGGCAAGTCGACGACCATGCGCATGATGCTCGGCCTCGACCGGCCGACGGCCGGTGACGTCCGTATCGACGGCAGGCACTACGACCACCTCAAGGACCCGCTCAAGTACATCGGCGCCCTGCTGGACGCGAAGGCCGTGCACGGCGGGCGCACCGCCTTCAACCATCTGCTGTGTCTCGCCCAGAGCAACGGCATCCCGAAGAACCGGGTGCACGAGGTGCTGGACACCGTCGGACTCACGGCGGTCGCGCGCAAGAAGGCCAAGGGTTTCTCACTGGGCATGGGGCAGCGGCTCGGGATCGCGGGGGCGCTGCTCGGCGACCCACGGATCCTGATGTTCGACGAACCGGTCAACGGGCTCGACCCCGAGGGCATCCACTGGATCCGCAACCTCATGAAGTCGCTGGCCGCGCAGGGGCGGACCGTGTTCGTGTCGAGCCATCTCATGAGCGAGATGGCGCTGACCGCCGATCATCTGGTCGTCATCGGGCAGGGGCGGCTGCTCGCCGACACCTCCATGGCCGACTTCATCCAGCGGAACTCGCGCTCGTACGTCCGGATCCGCACCCCGCAGCGCGAGCGGCTGCTCGACGTGCTGCACGGTGCCGGGATCACGGTCGTGGAGACCGGCAGCGGTGTACTGGAGGTGGACGGCGGAAAGCCCGAGCACATCGGGGAGCTGGCCGCGCGGCACCGGATCGTGCTGCACGAGCTGAGCCCCCAGCAGGCCTCCCTGGAGGAGGCGTTCATGCAGCTGACCGCGGAGTCGGTGGAGTACCACGCGCATTCCGACACGTCTGCGCCGCAACAGTGGGGCGACGCCTGGGAGAGGGGCTGAGCATGTCGGCCACGCAGGTCATCAGATCCGAGTGGACGAAGATCCGCTCCGTCGCGTCCACGGTGTGGACGCTCTCCCTCGCGGTGGTGGTCACCATCGCCCTGGGCATGCTGATCTCGGCGCTGTCGAGAAGCGAGTTCGACCGGATGGGCACCCGGGCACAGCTGTCCTTCGACCCGACGTTCATCAGCTTCGCCGGCATGAGCCTGGGACAGCTGGCGATGATCGTGTTCGGGGTGCTGGTCGTCTCCAACGAGTACAGCACCGGCATGATCCGCACCTCGCTGGCCGCCGTACCGCAACGCGGCACGTTCCTGTTCAGCAAGATCGTGGTCGCCACCGGGCTCGCCCTGGCCGTCGGGCTCGCCACCAGCTTCGCCGCCTTCTTCCTCGGGCAGGCCATGCTCGGCCCGCACCAGGCGCAGATCAGCGACTCCGGGGTGCTGCGGGCGGTGATCGGCGGCGGGCTCTACATGACCCTCATCGCGATGTTCTCGATGGGCGTCGCCGCCATGCTCCGCTCGCCGATGCTGTCGCTGGGCATCCTGATGCCGTTCTTCTTCCTGATCTCCAACGTCCTCGGCAACGTCGACGTGACCAAGAAGATCGGCCGGTTCCTGCCCGACCAGGCCGGCAGCAGGATCATGCAGGTGGTCCCCCGGCTCGACGACGACACCCCGTACGGGCCCTGGGGCGGTCTCGGGATCATGGTGCTGTGGGTGATCGCGGCGCTCGTGGGCGGTTACGTGCTGCTGAAGAGGCGTGACGCGTAGTGGAAGTGCGTAACGGGAGTGCTGACCTGCGGCGTTGTTTTACTTTCCCTTGAGCGGAACCGTCAGCGCCCCGATAAGCTCCTAACCCTTACGGGGGCGTGTGCCCCGCTGTCCTGATCCTTTCGATGGGTGCGGAGCATGATCGAGGCTGTCGGCCTGACCAAGCGTTACGGCAACAAGACCGCCGTGTACAACCTCTCCTTCCAGGTACGTCCGGGCGCCGTCACCGGCTTCCTCGGGCCCAACGGCTCGGGCAAGTCGACGACCATGCGGATGATCCTCGGCCTGGACAACCCCACGGCGGGCTCGGTGACGATCGGCGGCTTCCCCTACCGCAGACTGCCGAACGCCCCGCGCCAGGTCGGCGCCCTGCTCGACGCCAAGGCCGTGCACGGCGGCCGGCACGCCCGCAACCACCTGCTGAGCCTGGCCCAGCTCTCGGGCATCCCGGCGCGGCGCGTGGACGAGGTGCTCGGTGTGGTCGGCCTCCAGGACGTGGCGAAGCGGCGGTCCAAGGGGTTCTCGCTCGGCATGGGGCAGCGGCTGGGCATCGCCGCCGCGCTCCTCGGCGACCCCCAGGTGCTGCTCTTCGACGAGCCGGTCAACGGCCTGGACCCCGAGGGCATCCTCTGGGTGCGGAACCTGATGAAGTCCCTCGCGGCGGAGGGGCGGACCGTGTTCGTCTCCAGCCACCTCATGAGCGAGATGGCACTGACCGCCGACCACCTCATCGTCATCGGACGCGGCCAGCTGCTCGCCGACATGAGCGTGAGGGACTTCATCTCGGCCAACTCCGCCGACTTCGCGCGCGTACGCACCCCCGACACCGAGCCCCAGCTGCGCGAGAAGCTGACCTCCGTGCTGACCGAGGCGGGCGGGCATGTCCTGCCCGAGCAGGACGGCGCGCTGCGGGTGACGGGACTGCCGCTGCCGCGCATCAGCGACCTCGCGCACGAGACGGACGTACGCCTGTGGGAGCTGTCGCCGCACCAGGCCTCGCTGGAGGAGGCCTACATGCGGATGACGCAGGGCGCGGTCGACTACCGCTCGACGATCGACCAGAAGGCGGGGCTGATGCAGCAGCTGCCGCCCGGAGCACAGCCGCCGATGCCGGTGCCGGGGCAGGGCCAGCCGGGCTGGTACGCCCCGCCGCCGCCCCAGCGGGGCGGACAGCCGTTCGCGGTGCGGCAGCCCGGCCCCGGCCAGGCGCCCGCGGGCCCGTACGGCGCCTACGGTGCGGCTGACGCCATTCCCGCCTTCGCTCCCGATCCTGCCGTGCCCAACCCGTACGCGGGGCCCCCGACCCACCCTCCGGTCGCCCCCGCCGCCCCGTCGGTCGCTCCCGCCACCCCCGCGGCGGCTGACGCCACCGCCATCCCTGCTCCCGCTCCCGCTCCCGCCGCCGACGACCTGACCAAGCCCGAGGACGCCCGATGAGCACGCCCCAGCCCCCGATGCCGCAGGCCGCACCCGACTGGCAGGCGGCAGCCGGTTCCGCGTACCCCACCTACACCTCGCCGATCCCCGTCGTCCGCACCCACCTCGGGCACGCCATCGCCTCGGAGTGGACGAAGATCAGGTCGGTGCGCTCCACGATGTGGACACTGGGCGTGTTCGTGCTGCTCGTCGTAGGCATCGGCCTGCTGGCCGGCGTGGTGGTCGCGGGCCACGCGTCCGACACGGACCTGTCGGACGAGAACCCGCTGTCGTACGGCTTCTTCGGGCTGCTCCTCGGCAGCATGTGCATCATCACGCTCGGCGTGCTGACCACCGCCTCGGAGTACGGCACCGGCATGATCCGCACGACGATGACCGCATGCCCGTCACGCGGGCGGGTGCTGACGGCGAAGGCACTGGTGTTCTTCGTGGTCGCGTTCGTGATCACGCTGGCGTCGGCCGTCCTCGTGGCCCTCGCGGACGTGGCCATGCTGGACGGCGCGAGGCAGCCGTCGGGCGGGGAGTGGTTCAAGGCCACGATCGGCGTCTCGCTCTACGTGGCGCTGCTCGGGCTGCTGTCGCTGGTCGTGGGCTCGATCATCCGGCACTCGGCGGGCGCCATCACCATCATGATCGGCCTCCTGCTGGCCCCGCTGGTCATCGCGCTGTTCATGTTCTCGTCGTCGCTGGCGGACGTCCGCGAGGCCCTGTTCGAGTACTCGATCCCGAACCAGCTCGGCGTCTTCTACTCGACCTCGCTCAGCGAGTCCGGCCCGTCCGGCTGGGACCCGCTGTGGATCGCCCTGGGCATCACGGCCGTCGCCTTCGCCGGCGCCTTGGCGCTGCTGGAGAAGCGGGACGTGTAGGGCCAAGGCCCGAGAACGGCTCAGAATCTAGGCGCGTTACGGGACCGCTGCACCCGCGTGGTGCGGCGGTCCCGTGCGTTCCAGCACGCCTTGTGCCAGTGCCGGCGCTCGTCGACGCCCGAGTGCTCGGGCCAGGCCACGACATGTGGCACTCCATCGGGAATCATCTGGTCGCAACCGGGGCACCGGTAGGCCTTGCCCTGCGCGCTCGCCCCGGCCACATCGCGCACGCTCCACTCCTCGCCCTGCCAGCTCACCGTGGACTGCCAGCCGCCGTAGCGGCCGGAGGAGTCGTCCTCGGCGCTCCGGCCGGAGCCGGAGCCCTTGGGACGGTTGCGACGCGGGGACACGGAACACCTCACGGGGCTGTACAGGAAGCAGGGGCCATGTCCAGCCTACGCGGCGTGGACGTGGGTACGCGTAAGGAACCAAGCCCCACAAGTCCCCTTCCGTGGCGACCCATTCTCCAGAAAATCCGCAAATCTCTTCGCCAGGCCGTGTCCTCGGCACGTGTCAGACGGTTATGCCGGGTGGGGGAGCTCCGCGTCGGAGCCAAGGAAGCAGGAAAGTGCAATGCGCGTAGGAAGTTTCGTGTTGGCGGCCCAGTTCCCGGGGCAGGGCCAGGGAGAGGCGCTGCACCGCGCGGTCCGCTCCGCCGAGGTCGCCGAGGAAGCGGGGCTCGACACGGTCTGGCTGGCCGAGCACCACTTCGTGCCGTACGGCACCTGCCCGTCGGCGGTCACCCTGGCCGCGTTACTGCTGGGCCGCACCCGTCGCATCCGGGTCGGCACAGCGGTCAGCGTACTGCCCACCGCCCATCCCGTGGCCCTCGGCGAACAGGCCGCGCTGCTGCATGTGACGAGCGGCGGCCGGTTCTCCCTGGGCGTGGGGCGCGGCGGGCCCTGGGTCGACCTGGAGGTGTTCGGCTCCGGCCTGGCGGCGTACGAAAGCGGGTTCCCGGAATCACTCGATCTGCTGGTGCGCTGGCTGCGCGAACCGGCCGTGGCGGCCGCCGGGAATCGTTTCAGCTTCCGCGAAGTCCCCGTCGTACCCAGGCCGTCGGAGTCCCTGACGGAGGGCGAGGGGCCCGAGGTCGTCGTCGCCTGCACCTCGCCGGCGAGTGTGCGACTGGCCGCCGAGCGCGGGCTGCCGATGCTGCTCGGGATGCACGTCGGGGACGAGGAGAAGGCCGAGATGGTGGCCCTGTGGCGGCAGCACGCGCGGGCGGCCGGGCGACCGGCGGAGGAGGTCCACGGCGCCGCCCATGTCTCGGCCGGCGTCTGCCAGATCGCGGACCGGCGTACGGACGCGGTGGAGGCGCTGACGAAGGCGATGCCGGGCTGGCTGAAGCAGGGCCTGGACGCCCATGTGACGGTGGACGACCGTGCCCGGCAGATGCGCGACCCGCTGGCGTACACCGAACTGCTCTGCGGGCTGCACCCAGTGGGCACCCCGCGGCTGTGCGCCGACCGGCTCGCGGCGACCAGCGAGCGGACCGGCATCAGCCGCTTCGCCCTGCTGGTCGAGGGCTCGGGAGACCTGGCGGCAACCGAGGAGAACGTACGGCGGCTCGGCGCCGAGGTGCTCCCGCACCTCGGCTGAACACCCCTGCCGCGCGGGGAGCTTGCCGCTCCGATACTGACTGCACCTCCCGCGTACGGAGCGGCAAGCAGACGGCTCACTGCGTCAGCAGTCCCGGAACTCGGGGGACTGATTCAGCAACTGACTACGAACCGAGGTGAAGCGCGCCAGCGTCTCGTCGACCGAGGCGTCCAGCGGGAACACCGCCACTCGGTGGCAGTTCTGGAAGGCCAACCGCACACCGAAGTGCCGCTGCAGGGCGCCGCGTATCGCGTCACTCGCGAGCGCGCGCAGCAGCTGACCGCGTGCCTGCTCGGACGGCGGGGGCGTCTGGTTGTCGGCGAACTGACCGCCGTCCACCTTCAGCTGGGCCACCAGAGAGCTGATCATCTCCCATGCGTAGGGCAGGGAGGTCCGGACGCAGTCGACGAATGCTGCTTCGTCGACCTCGCCTCGCTCGGCCTGTTCGAGTAGGGCCGGTGAGACGTCGAGCGACATGGGTTCTCCTCTCGCACCCCCGAAGCGCAGGGGTTGCCGGACGGGGATGGGAGTTCGCCATGCCGAAACACCGAGCACGCTGAGTACATGCATTGCGACCTCCCGTTTACTACGGTAGGCAACCGCCGGTGACGGCACCAGGAGATTGCGCACATAGGGAACTCCCAGTAGGCACACAATCGGCCACGAGCGAACACACGTTTTCCAGGGCGAATCGCGTCCACCGCTGCCCGTCGAGTAGCGTTGCGGACCATGCGTCTCGTCATCGCCCGGTGTTCCGTCGACTACGCGGGCCGGCTCACCGCCCATCTCCCTTCCGCGCCCCGCCTGATTCTGGTGAAGGCGGACGGCAGCGTCTCGATCCACGCGGACGACCGGGCCTACAAGCCCCTGAACTGGATGTCGCCGCCCTGCACGCTGAAGGAAGGCAGCGGCGAGGAGGAGGGCGTCTGGACCGTCATCAACAAGGCGGGCGAGAAACTCATCATCACGATGGAGGAAGTGCTCCACGATTCCACGCACGAACTCGGCGTGGATCCCGGCCTGATCAAGGACGGCGTGGAAGCACACCTTCAGGAACTGCTCGCCGACCGCATCGACACCCTCGGCGAGGGGTACACGCTGATCCGGCGTGAATACATGACCGCCATCGGCCCGGTCGACATCCTGTGCCGGGACGCCGAGGGCCGGACCGTCGCGATCGAGATCAAGCGGCGCGGCGAGATCGACGGCGTCGAGCAGCTCACCCGCTATCTGGAGCTGCTGAACCGCGACCCCCACCTGGCTCCGGTGCGGGGCGTCTTCGCGGCCCAGGAGATCAAGCCGCAGGCCCGCGTCCTGGCGACGGACCGCGGCATCGGCTGCCACGTCCTGGACTACGACGCGCTGCGGGGCATCGAGGACGACAAGCTGCGGCTGTTCTGAGCGGCCTGCGTACGACGCGTACGACTTCGTACGACGAGAAGGGCCGGGTCCGACGAACGGACCCGGCCCTTCTGTGTCGAGCGGCTCCTCACATCACCGGGGCCGAGTCGCTGGGTGTCCCGGCCCCGGTGCCCTCCGAGGCGCTCTCGGAGGCGGTGGCAGGCGCGCTGCCGCTGGCCGTGTCCGTGGTGGCCGGGGTGGACGGGGTTTCGGAAGGTGTCTCCGTGGGCGTGGGCGGGGTCGTCGTCTCGGTGGGCGTGGATGTGGAGGGAGCCGGCGACGTCGGCTTCGGTGACGTCCGGGTCGGCTTCGGCGTGGGCGAGGTCGGCTTGGTGGGCGAGCTGGACGAACCGCCCGACCCCTTCGTCCCGCTCGGATCGTCCGACGGCTCCGCCCCGTCCGTGGGCGTCGGGTCGTCGGCGGTGCCGTAGGTGCCGTCGGGGCCGGGATCCGTCGGTACGGCCGCCGTCGCGCCGGTGTCGCCGTTGCCGTTGTCGCTCTTCGGCTTGTCGGCGCCCAGGCTGCCGTCGTCCAGGCCCTGGCTGGCGGACGGGTTGACGCCGACCTGGTCGGCCGGGTTGTTGGCGTCGCCGTTGCCGGACGTGGCGCCGAGGGTCACGACCGTGCCCAGCACGGCCACGAGCAGCGCGCCCGCGCCGGCCGCGACGAGGTTGCGCCGGGCGAGGCCCCGGACGCCGCCACGGCCCTTGTGCGCGCCCTGGGCCGGGGCCTGGTACGTGACCACGGCGGGCGTGTCCACGGCGAGCGGCGGGTAGGCCGGGGACACCCCGGCGGGCGGGTAGACCGCAGACACCCCGCCGGGCGGCGATGCGGACTCCTCGGAGCGCGCGTCGGGCACCTCCTCGCCCGCCGTCGCCCGCACGCCGGGCACGTCGCCCGTACGGTCGGCGACCAGGGCGAGGGCGCGGCGGCCGGCGGTGGTGCCGCGCTTGTCGGCGAGGGCGCCGCGCAGGCCGATGGAGGCCTCCAGTTCGGCGCGGGCCCGGTCGAGCTGTCCCGCGCAGAGCGCGAGGATGCCCAGCTCGTGGTGGAAGTAGGCCTGCTCGGCGACCTGTCCGGCGAGCCTGGAGGCCTCGGAGCCGAAGCGCAGCGCCCGTTCCCAGGCGCTCCACTGCAGTCCGGCGGCGAACGCCGGCGCGGCCGTGCGGGCCAGCTGCACGGCGGTGCTCTCCTCGTCCGCGCCCGGCCGGGTCGTCGCCGGCACCAGGACGGCGAGGGCGGTGAGCAGGGCGTCGGCCTCGGCGCACACCCGCTCGGGGGTGACCGAGGGGTGTCCGGCCCACCAGGCGTAGTGCTGGGCGGCGGTGAGGGCGCGGGCCTCGACGTCGTCGGCGTATCCGGCGGCCTCCAGCTGGGTCAGGACGCCGGCGGCCAGCCGATAGCGGGAGCCGACCGGAGAGACCAGACCGCAGGCCGCCAGCTCGCCGAGGGCGGCGTCCGCGTGGGTGTCGCCGACCAGCGCGGGCAGATGCGCCTGGTGCGGCACCTCACCGCCGAGAGCGACGGCGAAGCGCAGGGTGGCGCGGGCCGAGGCGCTCAGCCGGGAGGCCAGCAGCCGGGCGGGGGCGGCCGCCTCGCCGAGCGAGGGCAGCGGTACGTCCTCGGCCGTGTCGGCGTCGAACGGGGCGTCGACGGGAAGCGCGTCCTCGAAGACGCCGAACTCGTCGACGGCGCCGACGCCGGCCCGCAGCCGGTCGCGCTGCCGCAGCAGGGCGCCGGCCTGGACGAAGCGCAGCGGCAGGCCCTCGGACTCGAACCAGAGGTCGCCGGCCCAGTTGGCCTCCTCCTCGGTGAGCACGCGGCCGACGGCGCGCTCGATGAGGTCGACGCCGCCCGCGCGGTCGAGGCCGCCGAGGAAGACCTCCTCGATGGCTGCGTCGGCGGACGGGGCGGGCACGTCCGGGGTCGCGGCGATCACGAAGGCGCACTCGGGGGTGGCGTCCAGCAGTTCGTCGAGCGCGGCGCCACCGAACTCGACGTCGTCGAGGACGACGACCGCGCCGACCTCCCGGACGTACTCGATCAGCTCGTCGTGGTCCGGGCGGTGCAAGGGCGCGTCATGGACGGCGTGGAAGAGGTCGTACAGCAGGTCGCTCGCCGTGCGGTGGGAGCCGCTCAGGCGGATCACGCCGTCGGGGGCGAGGTCCGCGCAGTCCTCGGCGATGACGTCGAGGAGGCTGGTGCGACCGGAGCCGGCGGGGCCGGTGAGACGGACGGAGCGGCCGCGGGCGAGCAGTCGGACCAGGCGCTCACGCTCGTCCTGGCGGCCGAGCAGCGGCAGTGCGGGCTGTTCGGGGCCGGGCGGGACGGGCGGCCGGGCCGCGCGTTCGACCTCGGCGCGTGCGGCGGCCGTGAGCTTCTCGGGCCGGCCGGGCCGTGCTCCGGGCGCGCAGATCTCGATCTCGCTGCCGTCCACGGGGTTGACCGTGAGCAGCAGGTCGCCGGTGATCAGCTGGACCGTGCGGGCCAGGGCCGGCGTGTGCTGGCCGAAATCGGGTGTGAGGGGGTCCCTGGACGGGCGCGGGCGCGGCGCGTAGCCGTCGCCGTCATGGCCGTACTCCTCGGGTCCCCGGTTGTTCGGGTCCATAGGTTCAAGCCCCCCAAAAGCGTCGAGTGCCGAAAGCCCCTCCCGGCCTGGCCGCACACCGCGCTGTCGCTTCTGGTCCGGGCCCGCTAGAGGGTTGCAAGGTCAGCGGGCAGCCGAACCCTAAACCTTCGCACAGTATCTCCGACAGGCCGGGGTACCGCGCCGTCCGAGACGTCACAGTCTCGTGAGGATTGCGCGCGTCGGGCGTTTCGCAGCAGGCTGACCGGGTCTCCCCCGCCTGCCCGGGCCGGCCCCGCACCGGGCGTCACACGCGGGGCAGGGACTCCACCCCGATACCGCCCTCGATCGCCAGGATCCGGTGCAACCGGGTCGCCACCAGCAGGCGCTGCATCTGCGGCGGTACACCACGCAGCACCAGGCGTCGGCCGATACGGCCGGCCCGCCGGTGGACGCCCATGATCACCCCGAGTCCGGTGGCGTCCCAGGAATCCAGTTCGGACAGGTCGAGCACGAGGTCGCCGACTCCGTCGTCGACGGCCGAGTGCAGGACCGTACGGGCGTCCGCCGCGCTGCGGACGTCGAGGCGGCCCCCGACGACCAGCTCGGCGTGGTCGCCCCTGATGTACATATGCGCTCCCCGTGAGTGCGGTGGCGTACTCCGTGACGGTGGCTGTGCAACGTCTGACTGCTTCAGAGGCAGAGCGGTTGCTAGTTGTAAGCGAACCGATACCGAATTCACCCTCGAAGGTGACACCCCCGGGGGCTGTGCGGTTTCACCGCCCGTACGTACGTGAGTTTCCGTACGTCTATCAGTACGTGTAGAAGCCCTGCCCGCTCTTGCGCCCGATGTCACCGGCGTCAACCATCCGGCGCATCAGCTCCGGCGGCGCGAACTTCTCGTCCTGGGACTCGGTGTAGATGTTGCTGGTGGCGTGCAGCAGGATGTCGACGCCGGTGAGGTCCGCCGTGGCCAGCGGGCCCATCGCATGCCCGAAGCCCAGCTTGCAGGCCAGGTCGATGTCCTCGGCGGTCGCCACGCCCGACTCGTACAACTTTGTCGCCTCGACGACGAGCGCCGAGATGAGACGCGTCGTCACGAAGCCGGCCACGTCGCGGTTGACGACGATGCAGGTCTTGCCGACGGACTCGGCGAACTCCCGTGCGGTGGCGAGGGTTTCGTCGCTGGTCTTGTAGCCGCGGACGAGCTCGACGAGCTGCATCATCGGCACCGGCGAGAAGAAGTGCACCCCGACGACCCGCCCGGGGCGCTCGGTGGCCGCCGCGATCTTGGTGATCGGGATGGCGGAGGTGTTGGAGGCGAGCACGGTGTCCTCGCGCACGATCTTGTCGAGCGCGCGGAAGATCTCGTGCTTGACCTCGAGCTTCTCGAAGACGGCCTCGACGACGATGTCGGCGTCGGCGACGGCGTCCAGGTCGGTGGTCGCGGTGATGCGGCCGAGGGCGGCGTCGGCGTCGTGCGCCTCGAGCTTGCCCTTGCTCACGAACTTGTCGTACGAGGCCTTGATCCCGTCGGTGCCACGCTTCAGTGCCTCGTCGGTGACGTCACGCAGGACGACGTCCCAGCCCGCCTGCGCGGAGACCTGGGCGATGCCGGAACCCATGAGGCCGGCTCCGATGACGGCGAGCTTCCGTGCCACTGTGCGACTCCCCTACTGCAACCATGACTAACACGCTGTTTATGTCTGCCTCTCCGGCGGACGATAGCGCCCGTGAGGGGCTGTGTGACCGGTAAGTAACGCGCGTCACGTCTCATCTGACGGACGTCACACGGGCAGGTGTCACCGCTCGCCTCGTACGGCGTAGTTGAGCGCCTTCTCGCCCAACAGCTCCTCGATGCCGCCGAGGAGCGCGCGCACCTCTGGTGACACTTCGTCCGGATTTCACTCGGCGCGCATCTCATGACAACCGCGGACGAACACCGCCTGAATGACGCTCACTAAACAGCCGTGGGCCTCCGCCAAGGGCTGGGCATCACACTGCGGCCCCGACCATGACGTGGGCGCACGTGCGTTCCGGACAGGCCCTACTACGCTGGTCACATGGTCAATCTGACGCGCATCTACACCAGGACCGGCGACAAGGGCACCACCGCCCTCGGTGACATGAGCCGGGTCGCCAAGACCGATCTGCGGATCTCGGCGTACGCGGACGCCAACGAGGCGAACGCGGTGATCGGCACGGCGATCGCCCTGGGCGGGCTCGCAGAGGAGATCGTCCAGGTCCTCACCCGTGTCCAGAACGACCTTTTCGACGTGGGCGCGGATCTGTCGACGCCCGTCGTGGAGAATCCCGAGTTCCCTCCGCTGCGGGTCGAGCAGTTCTACGTCGACAAGCTGGAGGCGGACTGCGACCGCTTCAACGAGCGGTTGGAGAAGCTGCGGTCGTTCATCCTGCCCGGCGGCACACCGGGCGCGGCCCTGCTGCACCAGGCCTGCACGGTCGTACGCCGGGCCGAACGCTCGACGTGGGCCGCCCTGGAGGTGCACGGCGAGGCGATGAACCCGCTCACCGCGACCTACCTCAACCGCCTGTCCGACCTGCTGTTCATCCTGGCGCGGACGGCCAACAAGGACGTCGGGGACGTGCTGTGGGTGCCGGGCGGGGAGCGCTGAGCGCTCCCCGGGATGTGCGGCGATACGCCGTCCATCGCCTGCGGCATCGCCGTGGCTGGTCGCGCAGTTCCCCGCGCCCCTTTGGGGCGCTCAGTCGCACCCCTCCCCGGCACGGTGGGCGGCAGCTGTCGCCGGGGCCTTCCTGGGACGGATCTGGCAGGTCAGCGCGATCACGCCGTGAATGCCGACGGCCGTAGCGCGGAGCAGTGCCCGTCGCGCAGGAACGCGGGCCCCCCTACGTACCGGATCGCGAGTTGCAGCAGCGTGCACGCGACCGCCGCGGCCAGGACCGTACGGAGCCAGCGGCGGCCCTCGTGGCGGGCGCGGGCCAGGCCGTGGCGCGGTGGGCGCGCGGGCCGTGGCGCGCCCGCCAGGCGGTCGGCCGCATGGGCGTCGAGCCGGCGGATCGTGGAGTGGCGTAGGCGACGACGGTGAAGCCGATGCAGAGCGCCGGGAGTCCGTGCTCCCAGCTCGGTTCGGCGCCACCCCTCAGGTCGACGGCCGTCACCAGGCACAGGACCAGCTCCAGCACCGGCTCGCACAGCAGCAGCGCCCGACATGGCCGAGGCGACGGCGAAGACCCATGTCAGCCGATTCCTCTGGAAGCTGGAGCTGCGCAGTCGGACCCAAGCGGCCTTGTCGGCACAGGAGTTGGGGATCCAGAGGTTTAAAAGGGGCAGTGGTCCAGACCTATTGACCTATGGTCCAGACCTTTCTATTCTCGCGGCACCGTGGGCGTGAAGGCTCAGTCGCGCCCCCAACCCCCGAGGAGGCGCAGCATGCGCTTCAGACACAGAGCCGCGGCAGGATTCGCCACCCTGCTGCTCCCCCTGGCCGGCCTGGTCGGCCTCGCGAGTCCCGCCCAGGCCGCGACGACCGCCACCGCCACCTACACCAAGAGCTCCGACTGGGGCACCGGCTTCGAGGGCAAGTGGACGGTGAAGAACACCGGCACCACGGCCATCAGCTCCTGGACGATCGAGTGGGACTTCCCCTCCGGTACGTCCGTCACCTCTGCCTGGGACGCCGACGTCACGTCCTCCGGCACCCACTGGACCGCCAAGAACAAGTCCTACAACGGCACCCTCGCCGCAGGCGCCTCCGTCTCCTTCGGCTTCAACGGCGCCGGCTCCGGATCACCCTCCAACTGTCTGCTCAACGGCGGAAGCTGTGACGGCGGCACCACGGTCCCCGGCGACAGCGCCCCCTCCGCGCCCGGCACCCCGACCGCCTCCAACATCACCGACACCTCGGTGCAGCTGTCCTGGAGCGCGGCCACCGACGACAAGGGCATCAAGAACTACGACGTGCTGCGCGGCGGCACCAAGGTCGCGACGGTGACGACGACGTCGTACACCGACACCGGCCTGACCGCCGGCACCGACTACTCGTACACCGTCCAGGCCCGCGACACCGCCGACCAGACCGGCCCGGTCAGCGCCGCGGTCGCCGTGCACACCACCGGCGGCACGACCACTCCCCCGACCACCGGCAGCAAGGTCAAGCTCGGTTACTTCACCGAGTGGGGCATCTACGGCCGCAACTACAACGTCAAGAACCTGGTGACGTCGGGCTCGGCCGCCAAGATCACGCACATCAACTACGCCTTCGGCAACGTCACCAACGGCCAGTGCGCCATCGGCGACTCCTACGCCGACTACGACAAGGCCTTCACCGCCGACCAGTCGGTGAGCGGCGTCGCCGACACCTGGGACCAGCCGCTGCGCGGCAACTTCAACCAGCTGCGCGAGCTGAAGGCCAAGTACCCGAACATCAAGGTGCTGTGGTCCTTCGGCGGCTGGACCTGGTCCGGCGGCTTCGCCCAGGCCGCCGCCAACCCGGCCGCCTTCGCCCAGTCCTGCTACAACCTGGTCGAGGACCCGCGCTGGGCCGACGTCTTCGACGGTATCGACATCGACTGGGAGTACCCGAACGCCTGCGGTCTCAGCTGCGACACCAGCGGCTCGGCGGCCTTCAAGAACCTGATGTCCGCGCTGCGCGCCAAGTTCGGCACGGCCAATCTGGTCACTGCCGCCACCACGGCCGACGGCTCCACCGGCGGCAAGATCGAGGCCGCGGACTACGCGGGCGCCGCCCAGTACGTCAACTGGTACAACGTGATGACGTACGACTTCTTCGGCGCCTGGGACGCACAGGGCCCCACCGCCCCGCACTCCCCGCTCACCTCGTACAGCGGCATCCCGAAGGCCGGCTTCACCACCGCCGACGCGATGGCCAAGTTCAAGTCGGTCGGCGTGCCCGCGAGCAAGCTGCTCATCGGCATCGGCTTCTACGGGCGCGGCTGGACCGGCGTCACCCAGGACGCCCCGGGCGGAACGGCCAGCGGCCCGGCGGCCGGCACCTACGAGCAGGGCATCGAGGACTACAAGGTCCTCAAGACGTCCTGCCCGGCCACCGGCACCGTCGCGGGCACGGCCTACGCGCACTGCGGCAGCAACTGGTGGTCCTACGACACCCCGGCCACCATCGGTACGAAGATGGCGTGGGCCAAGACCCAGGGGCTGGGCGGAGCGTTCTTCTGGGAGTTCAGCGGTGACACCAGCAACGGCGAGCTGGTGAGTGCCATCAACAGCGGAATGTCGTAAGTCAGTTCGGCGAGTTACGCGACAGTGACGCTCCCCCAGACTTCGTCCGGGGGGACCCCCACCCAACGAGTGAATGTGGCTACGCCACATTCACTCGTTGTCCGGGCGGGGCTGCCTCAAGCCACGCGAGGAAACCGGTCAGCGCGTCTTCGCTCATGGCGAGTTCGAGACGCGTGCCCCGGTGCAGACAGGTGAGGATCACCGAGTCGGACAGCAGTGCCAGCTCCTCCTCGCCGTCCGGCAGCCGGCGGCCGGCCACCTCGATCGACGCGCGCTCCAGGATGCGGCGCGGGCGGGGGGCGTAGGAGAAGACCCGGTACCACTCGATGCGGTCGCCGTTGTAGCGGGCGACGCCGTAGCTCCAGCCTTTGCCGCTGGTGTCGGGTTTCTCGGGGACGTCCCAGCGCAGGCTGCAGTCGAAGGTGCCGCCCGAGCGCTGGATGAGTCTGCGCCGCAGTCCGAAGACGAACAGCCCCACCACCACAAGGGCGACGACAATTCCGCACACAGTCAGGGCGAGGACCATCGGCACCGACCTCCTCGTCTCCTAGATAACGGAACTAGATAACGGAACGGAAAAAACATCCATATCTGCCTCAGCCGCGGCTGGGACCGGACTGCTCCGGTCCCAGCCGCGGCTGAGTGACGTCATCGCGTGGCGAGCTGGGTCAGCTCGCCGCCGCCGCACGCAGTCGCACGTCCGCGCGACGCTCGGCGGAGGCGTCGCCCTCCGCCTTCGCGCGCTCGAGCTCCCGCTCCACGCGCTGGACGTCGATCTCGTCCGACAGTTCGGCGATCTCGGCGAGCAGCGACAGCTTGTTGTCCGCGAACGAGACGAAACCGCCGTGCACCGCGGCGACGACCGTTCCACCATCACTCGTACGGATGGTCACCGGGCCCGACTCCAGCACACCGAGCAGCGGCTGGTGACCGGGCATGACGCCGATGTCGCCGGACGTGGTGCGCGCGACGACCAGGGTGGCCTCGCCGGACCAGACCTCTCGGTCGGCCGCGACCAGCGCGACGTGCAGCTCAGCAGCCAAGGGAGGCTCCTCGGGTCACCACCCGGCTCTCATGCCGGGTGTCACTAACAAGTCTAGTAGGGCGCCGAGCACCAAGGTGCCGAGGCCCGCCCCGGAACACTGCCGGGGGTCTGGGGGTCGCCCCCAGGCGATGCAGCGTGGGCGTGACAGAGGGGACGGGACGTGCCCGCCCCCTCGTCAAGAGCGCGAGGCTCAGGAGACGCCCAGCTCCTTGGCGTTGGCCTTGAGGTCCTCAATGCCACCGCACATGAAGAACGCCTGCTCCGGGAAGTGGTCGTACTCGCCGTCGATGATCGCGTTGAAGGCCGCGATCGACTCGTCCAGCGGGACGTCCGACCCGTCGACGCCGGTGAACTGCTTGGCGACGTGGGTGTTCTGGGACAGGAAGCGCTCCACGCGACGGGCACGGTGGACGACGAGCTTGTCCTCCTCGCCGAGCTCGTCGATACCGAGGATCGCGATGATGTCCTGGAGGTCCTTGTACTTCTGCAGGACCGTCTTGACGCGCATGGCGGCGTCGTAGTGGTCCTGCGCGATGTAGCGCGGGTCCAGGATGCGGGACGTGGAGTCCAGCGGGTCCACGGCCGGGTAGATGCCCTTCTCGGAGATCGGACGGGACAGAACCGTCGTCGCGTCGAGGTGGGCGAACGTGGTGGCCGGGGCCGGGTCGGTCAGGTCGTCCGCGGGGACGTAGATCGCCTGCATCGAGGTGATCGAGTGACCACGGGTCGAGGTGATGCGCTCCTGGAGGAGACCCATCTCGTCGGCCAGGTTCGGCTGGTAGCCCACCGCGGAGGGCATACGGCCGAGCAGGGTCGACACCTCGGAACCGGCCTGGGTGAAGCGGAAGATGTTGTCGATGAAGAACAGCACGTCCTGCTTCTGGACGTCGCGGAAGTACTCCGCCATCGTCAGACCCGCGAGGGCCACGCGCAGACGGGTGCCCGGCGGCTCGTCCATCTGACCGAAGACCAGCGCGGTCTTGTCGATGACGCCCGAGTCCGACATCTCCTCGATGAGGTCGTTGCCCTCACGGGTGCGCTCACCGACACCGGCGAACACGGAGACACCGTCGTGGTTGTTGGCGACGCGGTAGATCATCTCCTGGATGAGCACCGTCTTGCCGACGCCGGCACCGCCGAACAGACCGATCTTTCCACCCTTGACGTACGGGGTGAGAAGGTCGATGACCTTGACGCCGGTCTCGAACATCTCGGTCTTCGACTCGAGCTCGTCGAAACGCGGGGCCTTGCGGTGGATGGACCAGCGCTCGCCGTCGTAGGTCTCGTCGGAGTTCAGCACGTCACCGAGGGTGTTGAACACCTTGCCCTTGGTGAAGTCGCCGACGGGGACGGTGATGCCCTCGCCCGTGTCGGTGACCGGGGCCTGGCGGACCAGACCGTCGGTCGGCTGCATGGAGATCGTGCGGACCAGGCCGTCACCCAGGTGCTGGGCGACCTCCAGGGTCAGGATCTTCTTCTCGCCGGCGTTGGCCGGGTCGGCCACCTCGACGTGAAGGGCGTTGTAGATGTCCGGCATCGCGTCGACGGGGAACTCCACGTCGACGACCGGGCCGATGACCCGGGCGACGCGGCCCGTGGCAACGGCCGTCTCAACTGTCGTCGTCATTACCTGTCACTCCCCGCGGTCGCGTCGGCCAGGGCGCTCGCGCCACCGACGATCTCGCTGATTTCCTGGGTGATTTCGGCCTGGCGGGCCGCGTTGGCAAGGCGGGAGAGCGTGTTGATCAGCTCGCCCGCGTTGTCGGTGGCCGACTTCATCGCGCGGCGCGTGGCGGCGTGCTTGGAGGCAGCCGACTGGAGCAGCGCGTTGTAGATACGGCTCTCGACGTAGCGCGGCAGCAGGGCGTCGAGGACGTCCTCCGCCGACGGCTCGAAGTCGTACAGCGGAAGGATCTCGCCCTTGGTGTGCGACTCCTCCGCCACCTCTTCGAGGCGCAGGGGCAGCAGGCGGCCGTCGACCGCCGTCTGCGTCATCATCGAGACGAACTCGGTGAAGACGATGTGGAGCTCGTCCACGCCGCCGTCCGCCGTCTCCTTCTCGATGGCCTCGATCAGCGGAGCCGCGACCTTCTTGGCGTCCGCGTACGTGGGCTCGTCGGTGAAGCCCGACCACGACTCCACGACCTTGCGCTCGCGGAAGTTGTAGTGGGCCAGACCACGGCGGCCGACGATGTACGTGTCGACCTCCTTGCCCTCGGCCTCAAGACGCTCGGTCAGCTGCTCCGCCGCCTTGATGGCGTTGGAGTTGAAGGCGCCGGCCAGTCCGCGGTCGCTCGTGAGGAGCAGCACCGCGGAACGGGTCGACGTCTCCGCCTCCGTGGTCAGTGGGTGCCTGGTGTTCGAACCGGTACCGACCGCCGTGACCGCGCGCGTGAGCTCGGTCGCGTAGGGCGTGGAGGCCGCCACCTTGCGCTGCGCCTTGACGACGCGCGAGGCGGCGATCATCTCCATCGCCTTGGTGATCTTCTTGGTCGCGGTGACGGATCGGATGCGACGCTTGTAGACCCGGAGCTGGGCTCCCATGAGTCAGGTCCCTTCCTTACGTCACTTGGCGGCAGCGGCCGGGACGTCCTCGCCGAGCAGCTTGCCGTCGGAGGTCTCGAACTGCTTCTTGAAGTCCGCGATCGCCTCGGCCACGGCCTGGAGCGTGTCGTCCGACATCTTCGCGCCCTCCTTGATGGAGGTCATGAGGCCCTGCTCCTTGCGGTGCAGGTACTCCAGGAGCTCCTTCTCGAAGCGACGGATGTCGGCGACCGGCACGTCGTCCATCTTGCCGGTGGTGCCGGCCCAGATGGAGACGACCTGGTCCTCGGTGGCCATCGGCTGGTACTGAGCCTGCTTGAGCAGCTCGACCATGCGCTGACCGCGCTCCAGCTGCGCCTTCGACGCGGCGTCCAGGTCGGAACCGAAGGCGGCGAACGCCTCCAGCTCACGGAACTGGGCGAGGTCCACGCGCAGACGGCCGGAGACCTGGCGCATCGCCTTGTGCTGTGCGGAACCACCGACTCGGGAGACGGAGATACCGACGTTCAGCGCGGGGCGCTGACCGGCGTTGAACAGGTCCGACTCCAGGAAGCACTGGCCGTCGGTGATGGAGATGACGTTGGTCGGGATGAACGCCGACACGTCGTTCGCCTTGGTCTCGACGATCGGCAGACCCGTCATCGAACCCGCGCCCATGTCGTCGGAGAGCTTCGCGCAGCGCTCCAGCAGGCGGGAGTGCAGGTAGAAGACGTCACCGGGGTAGGCCTCGCGGCCCGGCGGGCGGCGCAGCAGCAGCGACACGGCACGGTAGGCGTCGGCCTGCTTCGAGAGGTCGTCGAAGATGATGAGGACGTGCTTGCCCTCGTACATCCACTGCTGGCCGATGGCCGAGCCGGTGTACGGCGCCAGGTACTTGAAGCCGGCCGGGTCGGACGCCGGGGCGGCGACGATGGTCGTGTACTCCAGCGCGCCGGCCTCTTCGAGCGCACCACGCACGGAGGCGATGGTGGAGCCCTTCTGACCGACGGCGACGTAGATGCAGCGGACCTGCTTCTTGGGGTCGCCGGTGCGCCAGTTGTCGCGCTGGTTGATGATCGTGTCGACGGCCAGGGCGGTCTTGCCGGTCTGGCGGTCACCGATGACCAGCTGACGCTGGCCACGGCCGATCGGGGTCATCGCGTCGACGGCCTTGTAGCCCGTCTCCATCGGCTCGTGCACCGACTTGCGGACCATGACGCCCGGAGCCTGCAGCTCGAGGGCGCGACGACCGCTGGTCTCGATCTCGCCGAGGCCGTCGATCGGGTTGCCGAGCGGGTCGACGACACGGCCGAGGTAGCCCTCGCCGACGGCGACGGACAGCACCTCACCGGTGCGCTGCACCGGCTGGCCCTCCTCGATGCCGCTGAACTCGCCGAGGACGATGGCGCCGATCTCGCGCTCTTCCAGGTTGAGCGCGAGGCCGAGGGTGCCGTCCTCGAACTTCAGCAGTTCGTTGGCCATGGCCGAGGGCAGACCCTCGACCTTCGCGATGCCGTCGCCGGCAAGGGTGACCGTACCGACCTCCTCGCGCGAGGCCGCGTCCGGCTTGTACGACTGGACGAAGTTCTCCAGCGCGTCCCGGATCTCCTCCGGCCGGATCGTGAGCTCCGCCATCTGGGTTCCCTGCTCTCCTTGTTGGGCCCGAAGTTTCACTTTGGGGGGATGGGGACTCCCCCCTGAAAGAGGTGAATCCTCTGCACGGCCCAACCAGGGCCGTAATTGCTTACGTACTGCGTATTGAGTTGCGGCGGGGCTGCTAGCTCGCCAGTCGGCGGCCGGCGTCCTCGATGCGGTCCGCGAGGGAGCCGTTGATGACCTCGTCGCCGACCTGCACCCGCAGCCCGCCGAGGACCTCGGGGTCCACGTCGAGGTTCAGGTGCATCTTGCGGCCGTAGAGCTTCGCGAGGGCGGCGCCCAGGCGCTGCTTCTGCGCATCGCTCAGCGGTACCGCCGACGTGACGACGGCGACCGCGCGGTCCCGGCGCTCGGCGGCGAGCTTGGACAGGGACTCGAGTCCCGCTTCCAGGCTACGTCCCCGCGGCGCGGTCACAAGGCGCGTCACCAGACGCTCGGTGGTCGGCTTCGCCCGGCCGCCGAGCAGCCGGTGCAGCAGCTCGGTCTTGGACGAGTCGCCGGCCGTGCGGTCGGTCAGCGCGGCGCGCAGCTCGGTGCTCGAGGAGACGATCCGGCCGAACCGGAACAGCTCGTCCTCGACGTCGTCGAGCGTGCCCGACTTCTCCGCGGCGGTGAGGTCGGCGACGTTCGCCAGCTCCTCCAGCGCGTCCACCAGGTCGCGGGGCTGCGACCAGCGGGAGCGCACCGTGCCGGCCACCAGGTCGGCGGTCGTGCCGCTGACCTGGCTGCCGAGCAGCCGCTGCACCAGCTCGGCCTTGGCCTCACCGGCCTGCGCCGGGTCGGTGAGGACCCGACGCAGCGAGGCCTCGCGGTCGAGCAGCGCGGTGACGGCGGCCAGCTCGTCGGCGAGCTGGGCCGGGTCCACGGACGTGGAGTCCGTCAGCGCGTCGAGACGCTCACGGGCAGCTGCGAACGCCTCGCGGCTCGCTCCGTGTGCTGTCATCGAGCCGCCTCGGCCTTCTCCTCGAGCTCGTCGAGGAAGCGGTCGATCACACGGCTCTGGCGGGCGTGGTCGTCGAGGGACTCACCGACGAGCTTGCCGGCCAGCTCGGTGGCGAGCTTGCCGACGTCCTGCCGCAGCGCGGCCGCGGCGGCCTTGCGGTCGGCCTCGATCTGGGCGTGACCGGCGACGACGATCTCCTCGCGCTGTCGCTGGCCTTCCGCACGCATCTCGGCGATGAGCGAGGCGCCCTGCTCCTGCGCCTCCTGGCGCAGCCGCGCGGCCTCGTGGCGGGCCTCGGCGAGCTGGGCCTTGTACTGCTCAAGGACGCTCTGGGCCTCGGTCTGTGCGGCCTCGGCCTTCTCGATACCGCCCTCGATGGCCTCGCGACGCTCTTCCAGGACCTTGTTGATGGTCGGGAGGAGCTTCTTGGCGAGGAAGCCGAAGACGATGACGAAGGCGATCAGGCCGATGACGAGCTCCGGCCACGGCGGAATGAGGGGGTTCTCCTTCTCCGCCTCGGCCGCCAGCTGAACCAGGGGGTTCACATCAGTGCCTTTCGTCGAATGGGGCTGTCGCTGTCGTTCGTCTTAGTAGACGAACGGCATGACGAGGCCGATGAGGGCCAGCGCCTCACAGAAAGCGAAGCCGAGGATCTGGTTGGCGCGGATCAGACCGGCCGCCTCGGGCTGGCGGGCCAGGGCCTGGGTGCCGTTACCGAAGATGATGCCGACGCCGACGCCCGGGCCGATCGCGGCGAGGCCGTAACCGATGGAGCCGAGGTTGCCTTCGACCGCAGCAAGGGTCTGGAGAGCGGACATGCCGGTTCTTCCTTCTCTTTCAGTGACCGGTGGGGGTTGGCCACCGGATGTCTCTTGGGTGAGGGGGGCCTGCTCAGTGGTGCTCGGCGAGCGCGCCCTGGATGAAGGTGCAGGTCAGGAGGACGAAGACGTACGCCTGAACGGCCTGGATGAAGAGCTCGAAGGCGGTCATCACGATGACCATCACGAACGAGACGGCCGAGTACGCGATGCCGATGCCGTTCAGCATGTACCAGCTGGCGATCGTGAAGAGCAGCAGCAGGGTGTGACCGGCGAACATGTTCGCGAAGAGTCGCACCGCGTGCGTGAACGGGCGGACGATCAGGTTCGAGAAGAACTCGATGGTCATCGACAGCGGCAGCACCGCGCCGAGCGACTTGTCGTACCCGGTGACGTTCTTGAAGAAGCCGACGAAGCCGTGGCGCTTGAACGTCAGGGAGACCCAGGTGATGTAGACGATCGCAGCGAGCACCGCCGGGTAGGCGATGATCGAGGTCACCGGGAAGGAGGCGACCGGGACGATCGACCAGAGGTTCATCATCCAGATGAAGAAGAACAGGGAGACGGCGAGCGGGACGAACTTCTCGCCCTCGCGCTTGCCGATCGTCTGGTACACGACACCGGTGCGGACGAAGTCGTAACCCGCCTCGGCGATCATCTGGAGCTTGCCCGGGACGAGCTTCGGCTTGGCGAACGCGGCCCAGAAGAAGCCCACCACGATGATGGAACCGAGCAGTGCCAGCAGCATCGGCTTGTTGAAGTACAGGCCGTCGGTGTCGCCCCAGAGCGGCTCGAACATGAACGAGTGCAGGCCCGGAGCCGGGAAGCCGCACCCGTCGAACAGGTGACAGCTCGTGTCGAAAGCGAGCGTCTGCGTCGGGTCAGCACTCACCGCGGGCTCCTTCATCGTGGCGCATAGGTACGGCAACCTCGTTGTGTCGGCGCGGCGCAGGGCCGCGGTTCGGCACGGGACTGGTGTTACGGATGTGGGGGCGGCTGAGGGGCATCTCGCCTCGCGATTGAGCAGGCGTCAGCTCAGATGCCCGCGCCCGCGATGCCGCAGTTGGCACCGGACGATAGCAGGATCTCTCATGCGGCTTTATCCCGGCCCTACCCCTCACGACGAGTGCCCCGAGTTTCCGGGCTTGTCGCCCTTCGAGGAACCGGTCGAGGAGGAGGTCGAATCGGGTTCGACGTAGAGGATCTTGGACTTCATGTGGGCACGCGTCTGCGCGGCGATCCAGGTGAGGGTGCCGGCGACGAGCGTGAGCGCGAAGGCCCTGGGGTTGAACAGCGTCGTGTGCTTGAAAGCGGCGACGAAGATGAACAGCAGCAGGATCTGCGCCGCGTAGAGCATCAGTCCCATCGCCTGGAACAGGTGCGGAAGCGATTTGGCAGTGCGCTGCAGAACGTAGAGCCCGATTCCCATGAAGAGGATCACGATCAGCGTCGCGACGATCGCCCCGACCGCACCCTTGCCGCCCGCGACCACGCCGCTGACGACGGCGGCAATCGCGCCGACGGCAGCCGTGGGCACGGCAGCCTGAGCCAGGATCCGGACGTCGTTGGACGGCATGGCGGCAACTCCGCTTTCAAAGGGGGGCAGGGGTGTCGTCATGGACGAGCGTAGCCCCGGGCCGAGTGTCGGTGACCTCACGCCAATGGACCCTCGTACTACGGTCCTTCGGCTCTATCCCGGGTTCTCGTGAACCGTATCACAAACTATTTGATGAGGTCTTTACCTGGTTGGTGTGCTTGCTGTCACACATGAGAGTGACAGTGCGCGTCTGTGCAAAAACGCTGCCAATTTGTCTGGTATTGGAGCGGTTTGCACTCCCACGACTTGGCAATGCTCTAGTCAGATTCTTACCTTGAGCCGTCAACGGAGGCGCGATCGGGAGCCGATGGCGGTCGCCCCGTTGACCCCTGAAACCCCAGACATACCGGACACTCCGGCCGCGACCGGGGTGCGCTGTTCCTCCTCGGCGGCCGCCTCCGCCTCGTAGGCCGCCGCCTGCTCCGCCTCCGCCGCGGCGAGGCCCTTGCGGCGCCGGTAGCGCGGCGGCACGAAGTGCTCGGCCCAGCGGGGGGCGCGTGGCGTGAAGCGCGGCAGCAGGAGCAGCAGGAGGCCGATCGCGCTGAGGATCACGATGCCCAGGACGATCCACATGGACGCCGAGTTCACGGAGTAGCCGAGTGCGCCGAACGCGATCAGCGCCGACCAGAAGTACATGATCAGCACCGCCCGGCTGTGCGAGTGCCCGATCTCCAGGAGCCGGTGGTGCAGATGCCCGCGGTCCGCGGCGAACGGCGACTGTCCGCGCCAGGTGCGCCGCACGATCGCCAGCACCAGGTCGGCGGCCGGCACCGCGATGATCGTCAGCGGCAGCAGCAGCGGAATGTAGACGGGCACCGTCTGGTGCACGGCCGCCTTCTCGGAGTGGACGTACAGCTGCAGCGCGTCGGGGTCGACCTGCCCCGTGATGGAGATCGCGCCCGCCGCCAGCACCAGGCCGATGAGCATCGAGCCGGAGTCGCCCATGAAGATCCGCGCCGGGTGCATGTTGTGCGGCAGGAAGCCGATGCACATGCCCATCAGGATCGCCGAGAAGAGTGTGGCCGGGGCGGCGGCCTCGATGCCGTACGAGTACCAGATCCGGTAGGCGTACAGGAAGAACGCCGTGGCCGCGATGCACACCATGCCGGAGGCCAGGCCGTCGAGGCCGTCGACGAAGTTCACGGCGTTGATGGTGATGACGACGAGCGCCACCGTCAGCAGGGTGCCCTGCCACTGGGTCAGCGCCACGTTGCCGACACCCGGGATCGGCAGCCACAGGATCGTCAGACCCTGCATGACCATGACGCCGGCGGCGATCATCTGGCCGCCCAGCTTGATCAGGGCGTCGATCTCGAACTTGTCGTCCAGGACACCGATCAGCCAGATCAGCGCCGCTCCGGAGAGCAACGCCCGCGGCTCGTTCGACTTCTCGAACACCTCGTTGAGGTTGGTGAGGTGGTCCGCTACCAGCAGGCCCGCGCACAGGCCGAAGAACATGGCGATCCCGCCGAGCCGCGGAGTGGGTTCCCGGTGCACGTCACGGGCCCTGATCTCCGGCATCGCTCCGGCCACGATCGCGAACTTCCGTACCGGCCCTGTCAGCAGATACGTCACCGCGGCCGTGATGCAGAGCGTCAGCAGGTATTCACGCACAGGCTTCCCCACAGGTCTCGCTGGCCATCTCAGCCCCACACCCTAGCGAGCGACGCATATGGTTGGGGACTTCCGGGTAACGACGATGGTTGCACGTGTGCCTGTGCACCCCTCTGCGCCTACCCCCGTTCAGCCGGGATACGGCGGAAATGCCCGGGCCAGCTCGCGCACCTCCTCCCGGGCCCGGACGCCCTCGATCTCGCCCCGCAGCACGCCCGCGAGCAGCGTGGCGATCCTCGCCATCTCCTGCTCCCGCATGCCCTGCGTGGTCACCGCGGCCGTGCCGAGGCGCAGGCCACGGGCGTCGCCGTGCGGCAGCGCACAGCAGTCCAGGACCACCCCGGCCGCCGCGAGCCGCCCGCGCGCGGTACGTCCGTCGACGTCGAGCGGCGCCGGATCGGCCGTGATGAGGTGGGTGTCGGTCCCGCCGGTGGTCACGACCATGCCCTCCGCCGCCAGCCCGGCCGCCAGGACCCTCGCGTTGGCGACCACCTGATGGGCGTACACGGTGAAGGCCGGCGTCGCCGCCTCGCCGAACGCCACGGCCTTGGCGGCGATGGTGTGCATCTGCGCGCCGCCCTGCGTGAACGGGAAGACCGCCCGGTCCACGCGTTCGGCGAGCTCCGAGCCGCACAGGATCATGCCGCCGCGGGGCCCGCGCAGCACCTTGTGCGTGGTGGCGCACACGATGTCGGCGTACGGCACCGGACTGGGCGCCGCTCCCCCGGCGACGAGCCCGATGGGATGGGCGGCGTCGGCGATGAGATAGGCGCCGACCTCGTCGGCCACGGCCCGGAAGTAGGCGTAGTCGAGGTGCCGGGGGTAGGCGATGGAGCCGCACACGATCGCCTTGGGCCGGTGGGTGTGGGCCAGGGTGCGCACCTGGTCGTAGTCGATGAGCCCGCTCTCGGCGTCGACGCCGTACCCGATGAAGTCGAACCAGCGCCCGGAGAAGTTCACCGGCGAGCCGTGCGTGAGGTGACCGCCGTACGGCAGCCCGAGGGCGAGGACGGTGTCGCCGGGTCGCAGCAGCACCGCGTACGCGGCGAGCACCGCGGACGATCCGGAATGCGCCTGCACGTTGGCGTGCTGGGCCCCGAACAGCGCCTTCGCCCGGTCCACGGCGATCCGCTCGGCGACGTCGACGATCTCGCACCCGCCGTGGTGGCGGGCCCCCGGATACCCCTCGGCGTACTTGTTCGCGAGCGCTGACCCGAGCGCGGCCAGCACGGCGGGCGAGGTGAAGTTCTCGGCGGCGATCAGCTGCAACGAGGTCGCCTGCCGTTCCCGCTCGGCGAGCAGGATGTCCGCCAGCTCGGGGTCCTGCCGGCGCAGGACATCGGCCTCGAGGGTGGGGGTGACCGCCATGATGAACTCCGGACGCGTCGACGCTGACGTACGTCCAATGTAGGCCGGAGAGGTCGGGGGCGCCCGGTGTTGCCGCCGTCAGGTCCGCGCCGGTACCCCGGTGAGCGCCGTCACCACCGGATCCAGCGCCTCGTGTATCTCGTCCCCGATGGACCGGAAGAACGGCAACGGGGCCCCGTACGGGTCGTACACCTCGTCCGCCTCGGCCGTCGGCGCCAGCAGCCAGCCGCGTAGCGCGGCGGCCGCCCGCACCAGGGCGCGCGCACGGTCGACCACGCCGTCCTCCAGCGGAGGCAGCGTCGCCGGGTCGATCGCCCGGACCAGGCGGGTGAACTCCTTCAGCGTGAAGGTGCGCAGGCCCGCCGAATGGCCCATGGAGATGACCTGGGCGCGGTGGTCGCGGGTCGCCGTCAGGACCAGGTCGGCCATGATGACGTGCTCGTCGAGGAGCTCCCGCCCGACGAAGCCGGAGGCGTCCGCGCCGAAGTCGGCCAGCACGGTCTCCGCGTTGGCCTCCATGGGCGCGCCTTCGTGGCCCCAGGTGCCCGCGCTCTCCACGATGAGCCCACTGCTCAGCAGGCCGCCGAGCCGGTCCACCACGAAATGGCGGGTCAGCCGCTCGGTGATGGGCGAGCGGCACACGTTGCCGGTGCTGACGTGGAGGATGCGGAAGCTGTCGCGCGGAAACCCGAAGGTGCCCGTCACTTCCCCGTTGCCTATGCCACGCCCCGCGTCAGGGGCCGTCAATTCGCCACCTCGAGGTCGGGTACGACCTTCCGCAGCTCCTCCGCGGAGATCGCGCCCGCGCGCAGCAGCAGCGGCACCTCGCGGGTGACGTCGACGATCGAGGACGGCACGTTGCCGGGGGTCGGGCCGCCGTCCAGGTAGACGGAGACGGAGTCGCCGAGCATCTCCTGCGCGGCGTCACAGTTCTCGGGGGCCGGGTGGCCGGTCAGGTTCGCGGAGGAGACCGCCATCGGGCCGACCTCCGTCAGCAGCTCGATGGCGACCGGGTGCAGCGGCATGCGCACGGCGACGGTGCCACGGGTGTCCCCCAGGTCCCACTGGAGCGACGGCTGGTGCTTGGCGACGAGCGTGAGCGCGCCCGGCCAGAAGGCGTCGACCAGCTCCCAGGCCAGCTCGGAGAAGTCCGTGACGAGGCCGTGCAGGGTGTTCGGGGAGCCGATGAGGACGGGCGTGGGCATGTTGCGGCCCCGGCCCTTGGCGTCGAGGAGGTCGGCGACGGCCTCCGAGGAGAACGCGTCGGCGCCGATGCCGTACACCGTGTCCGTCGGCAGCACCACGAGCTCGCCACGGCGGACGGCGGACGCGGCCTCGCGCAGACCGGTCACGCGGTCGGTCGCGTCGTTGGTGTCGTATCGCCGTGCCATCTAGCGGGCCTCCTCGTACACGTACTGCTGGACTGAAGTCTGGGGCGCGCTGCTCACGGCAGCGCCTTGCGGGCGGTGGCGAACCGGGGCCGGTTGTTGAGGTCGGGGTGGTCGGCCGCGTCGGCCCAGCCCTTCTCCTCGGTGAAGATCCACGGCACCTGGCCGCCCTGGGTGTCGGCGTGCTCCACGACGACGACGCCGCCGGGACGCAGCAGCCGGTGCGCGGTGCGTTCCAGACCGCGGATGAGTTCGAGTCCGTCCTCGCCGGAGAACAGGGCGAGTTCGGGATCGTAGTCCCGCGCCTCGGGAGCGACGTACTCCCATTCGGTCAGCGGGATGTACGGCGGGTTGGAGATGACGAGGTCGACCTGGCCGTCGAGGTCGTGGAAGGCGTCCAGGGCGTTGCCCTGACGCAGGTCGACCCTGGACCCCTCCACGTTCTTGCGGGTCCACTGGAGGGCGTCCTCGGACAGCTCCACGGCGTGCACGCGGGAGCGCGGCACCTCCTGGGCGAGCGCGAGCGCGATGGCGCCCGAGCCGGTGCACAGGTCGACGATCAGCGGCTCGACCACGTCCATGGCGCGTACGGCGTCTATGGCCCAGCCGACCACGGACTCCGTCTCGGGGCGCGGCACGAAGACGCCGGGGCCGACCTGGAGCTCCAGGTACCGGAAGAAGGCCCGGCCGGTGATGTGCTGGAGCGGCTCGCGCTGCTCACGGCGCGCGATGACCTCCCAGTAGCGGGCGTCGAAGTCCGCGTCCTTCACGGAGTGCAGCGCGCCCCGCTTCACGCCGTGCACGAACGCGGCGAGCTCCTCCGCGTCGTTGCGCGGCGAGGGCACGCCGGCGTCGGCCAGCCGCTGGGTGGCCTGGGCCACCTCTGCGAGCAGCAGGTTCACGCAAGTCCTCCGTGTCGTACTCGTCCTCGTATGTGCGTACGTCCGTCCTTACGCGGCTGCGAGCTTGGCCGCCGAGTCCGCGTCGAGGCAGGCCTGGATCACCGCGTCGAGGTCGCCGTCCAGGACCTGGTCCAGGTTGTACGCCTTGAAGCCGACGCGGTGGTCCGAGAGCCGGTTCTCCGGGAAGTTGTACGTGCGGATCTTCTCGGAGCGGTCGACGGTGCGGACCTGGCTGCGGCGGGCGTCGGCGGCCTCCCGCTCCGCCTCCTCCTGCGCCGCTGCGAGCAGCCTGGAGCGCAGGATACGCATCGCCTGCTCCTTGTTCTGCAGCTGGCTCTTCTCGTTCTGGCAGGAGGCGACGACTCCGGTGGGCAGGTGCGTGATGCGCACCGCGGAGTCGGTGGTGTTGACGGACTGGCCGCCGGGGCCGGACGAGCGGTACACGTCGATGCGCAGGTCGTTCGGGTTGATCTCCACGTCGACCTCCTCGGCCTCCGGGGTGACCAGCACACCGGCCGCCGACGTGTGGATACGGCCCTGGGACTCGGTCGCCGGCACACGCTGCACGCGGTGCACGCCGCCCTCGTACTTCAGGCGGGCCCAGACGCCCTGGCCGGGCTCGGTGGCGCCCTGGCCGCCCTTGGTCTTCACGGCGACCTGGACGTCCTTGTAGCCGCCGAGCTCGGACTCGGTGGCGTCGATGATCTCGGTCTTCCAGCCGATGCGCTCGGCGTAGCGCAGGTACATGCGCAGCAGGTCACCGGCGAACAGCGCGGACTCGTCGCCGCCCGCGCCCGCCTTGATCTCGAGGATGACGTCCTTGTCGTCGCTGGGGTCGCGCGGAACGAGGAGGAGCCGCAGCTTCTCCGTCAGCTCCTCGCGCTGCTTCTCCAGCTCCTTGACCTCGGCGGCGAACTCCGGGTCGTCGGCGCCGAGTTCGCGCGCGGTCTCGATGTCGTCGCCGGTCTGCTTCCAGGAGCGGTACGTGGCGACGATCGGGGTGAGCTCGGCGTAGCGCTTGTTCAGCTTGCGCGCGTTGGCCTGGTCGGAGTGGACCGACGGGTCGGCGAGCTTCTTCTCCAGGTCGGCGTGCTCACCGACGAGTTCCTCGACGGCCTCGAACATCTTGGGCTCCTGATACTGCGTAATGAGGGGGAAGGCGGGCGACCAAAAACGCCGGTCCCGGGCGCCCCCGGTGAAGGGGTGCGGCCGTGGACCGGCGAAATGGGGCTCGCTACTTCTTGGAGCCGGCAGCAGCCTTGCCGAAGCGGGCCTCGAAGCGGGCCACACGGCCACCGGTGTCGAGGATCTTCTGCTTGCCCGTGTAGAACGGGTGGCACTCGGAGCAGACCTCGGCCCGGATGGTGCCGGACTCGATGGTGCTACGGGTGGTGAACGACGCGCCACAGGTGCAGCTGACCTGCGTCTCGACGTACTCGGGGTGGATGTCGCGCTTCAAGGTGTCTCCTAGTTTCGGGAGGGCTCCGGGTCGCAGCCGCGGGATGCGGGAGCGTGAACCGGGGCCGACGTACCAGTCTGCCAGGACTGGCCGCATCCCCCAAAACCGGGGGGCGAGCCGATGTATTCCCGAGCTTCTCCGAGGGCCTCACCGAGCGGCTCAGGAAGAGGTCACGACGCCCTTGGCCATGCCGCTCGCGGTGCCCTGAGTGGCGGCCTCCGGTATCGCCCGGTCGTTCTTCAGGGCGTTCCAGACCAGTTTCGACTCGGCCTCGGCGACGATGACGCGGTTGGGGTTCGCGGGGTCGTACCGCACCGGCATGGTGACCATGCTCATGTGGGACGAGCTGATGCCCTTCAGGCCGTTCGCGAAGTCGAGCAGGGAGTTCACCGAGCCCAGGTCGGAGTCGGCGGTGACGGCCTTGGTGGCGGTGTCGGCGAGGGCGATCAGCTTCTTGGGGCTGCTGAAGAGGCCGATGTCCTTGACCTGGTTGACCAGGGCCTTGATGAACGCCTGCTGGAGCTGGATACGGCCGAGGTCGGAGCCGTCGCCGACGCCGTGCCGGGTGCGGACCAGGCCGAGCGCCTGCTCGCCGGTGAGCTTGTGCGTGCCCGCCTTGAGGTTCAGATGGCTGTCGGGGTCGTTGATGTCCTTGGTCGTGGTGACCGTGACACCGCCGAGCTCGTCGATGAGTTTCTGGAAGCCGCTGAAGTCGACCTCGAGGTAGTGGTCCATGCGGACGCCGCTGATGGACTCGACCGTCTTCACCGCGCAGGCCGCTCCGCCGGTGGAGTAGGCGGAGTTGAACATCACGTCGGTCGCGGCCGCGTGCGTGGTGCCGCTGGTGTCGGTGCACGCGGGGCGGTCGATGAGGGTGTCACGCGGTATGGAGACCACGCTGGCCTTCTTGTGGCCCTTGTAGACGTGCACGATCATCGCCGTGTCGGAGCGGGCGCTGCCGTCGTCGGTGCCGCCGCCGAGCTTCTCGTTGGAGCCGGAGCGGCTGTCCGAGCCGAGGACCAGGATGTTCTCCGAGCCGTTGTCGGTCTTGATCGGCCGGTCGGTGCCGAGGGCCTGGTTGATGTCGACGGACTTGAGGTTGTCGTTGAGCTTGAAGTACAGGTAGCCGGCGCCGGTGCCGCCCAGGACGACGATGCCCGCCGCGGTCCAGGCCATGATCATCAGGCCTCTGCCGCGCTTGCCGCGGCTCTTGCGGCGGCGGCCCTTGGCCCGGTGGCGGGGGCCGCTGGTACCGGGGCCGCCCGGTATGACGGGCTCCGGCGTGCTCTCGGCAGACATGTGCTCCTCAGCTCTGGCGTCGCTCGACCAGGGGAAACCCCCATTGCTCCATCGTCACTCCGTCGGGTCAGACGGGGAAACTCGGGAAAGGGTTGCACAACGCTCTGTGCCCACCGCGTACGGTTCCGCGTACCGTGCGTAGTCGCCAAACCGGGGCGTACGCCGCTCACCTGCGATTTCCGCCGCGATACCGACTCGGCCGGAAGTCGGCCCCGGCCGCGTTCCCTGTGGCGAAGATCTCTCCGTGGTGGCACAGGTCGCGCCGTACGGCCCGCTTCCGCGGGCAGCACGAAGGGCCGCCCCCGAGACGGGAGCGGCCCTTCTGTGGCTGTCGGTGCCGACCTCAGTCGCCGTTACCGGGCATCGGGGTCGTCTTCTGGATCTGCAGCAGGAACTCGGCGTTCGACTTCGTCTGCCGCATCTTGTCGAGGAGCAGCTCGATCGCCTGCTGCTGGTCGAGCGCGTGCAGCACCCGGCGCAGCTTCCACACGATGGCCAACTCGTCGCTGCCGAGCAGGATCTCTTCCTTACGGGTGCCGGACGCGTCGACGTCCACCGCCGGGAAGATGCGCTTGTCGGCGAGCTTCCGGTCGAGCTTGAGCTCGGCGTTGCCGGTGCCCTTGAACTCCTCGAAGATGACCTCGTCCATGCGCGAGCCGGTGTCGACGAGCGCGGTGGCCAGGATGGTCAGCGAGCCGCCGTCCTCGATGTTGCGTGCGGCACCGAAGAAGCGCTTCGGCGGGTACAGCGCGGTCGAGTCGACACCACCGGACAGGATGCGGCCGGAGGCCGGGGCGGCGAGGTTGTACGCACGGCCCAGACGCGTGATCGAGTCGAGCAGGACGACGACGTCGTGGCCCAGTTCCACCAGGCGCTTGGCGCGCTCGATGGCGAGCTCGGCGACCGTGGTGTGGTCCTCGGCCGGGCGGTCGAAGGTCGAGGAGATGACCTCGCCCTTGACCGACCGCTGCATGTCGGTGACCTCTTCCGGACGCTCGTCGACCAGGACGACCATCAGGTGGCACTCGGGGTTGTTGTGCGTGATCGCGTTGGCGATCGCCTGCATGATCATGGTCTTGCCGGTCTTCGGCGGGGCCACGATCAGACCGCGCTGGCCCTTACCGATCGGCGCGACGAGGTCGATGATGCGGGTGGTGAGGATGCCCGGGTCGGTCTCCAGACGGAGCCGGTCCTGCGGGTACAACGGCGTCAGCTTGTTGAACTCCGGCCGTCCGCGCCCGGATTCGGGCGCCATGCCGTTGACGGAGTCGAGGCGGACCAGCGCGTTGAACTTCTCGCGGCGCTCACCCTCCTTCGGCTGACGGACCGCACCGGTGACGTGGTCGCCCTTGCGCAGGCCGTTCTTGCGGACCTGGGCGAGGGAGACGTACACGTCGTTCGGACCGGGCAGGTAGCCCGACGTACGGATGAAGGCGTAGTTGTCGAGGATGTCCAGGATGCCCGCGACGGGGATCAGGACGTCGTCGTCGGCGAGCTGCGGCTCGGCGGCGCCGATCTCGTCGCGTCCACGGCGGCCACGGCGGTCGCGGTAACGGCCGCGACGGCCACGGCGACCGCCCTCGAAGTCGTCGTCGTCCTGCGGGCCGTTGTCACGCTGACGGTCCTGGCGGTCCTGCCGGCCGCCGCCGCCCTGCTGCTGGCCCTGCTGGCGCTGCGGCTGGCCGCCGCCCTGCTGGTCGTCGCCCTTGCCGCGGCGGTCGCGGTCGCGGTCCCGGCCGCGCTCACGGCGGTCGCGGCGGCGGCCCTCGGCGCCGTCACCGGCGTCGCCCTGCGGCTGTGCGGGAGTCTCGGCCTTCGGCTCGCTCTTGGCCTCGGCGGCGACCGTCTCGGTGCTGCCCGCCGCCGGGCTGCCCGCGTCAGCGGTGGCACGCCGACGGCGGCGGTCCGCGGGGGCGTCGTCGGCCGCGGGCTGGCCGGGGATCTCGATCTGCTGCTGGGCAACGGCCTTCTCGGCCTTGGCGGGCGCCTCGGCCTTCTTCTCGGCGGGGGCGTCGTCGCCCGTGCGCGCCTTCGAAGTGGCCCGGCGCTTCGGCTTGGTCTCGGTGGCCGTCTCGGCGCTCTTCGCCGGGGCACCCCCTCCCGCCTGCGCCTCCTTGATGACCTCGATCAGCTGGCTCTTGCGCATGCGCGCGGTGCCCCTGATGCCGAGGCCGGATGCGACCTGCTGCAGCTCGGCCAGCACCATGCCGTCGAGGCCGGTACCGCGGCGCCGCCGGGAGCCGGCACCGGTGGCAGGCGCGGAGGCGTCCGTGGCGGGCGCGGCAGCGGTCTCCTCGACACGTGCGCCCATCAGATCGGTGGTGTCGCTCACGAAGGGTCCTTCCCTGGAGCGGACGTCGGCCTGTCTGGCTCGGCGACCGGTTGTGCTGTCCGGCAGTGGTCCCGTCTGTGTGGACCGTGCCGGGGCGGTGGTCCGCCAAAGCGGCGGAAGAGAATTTCTGGTGATGGCACTTCCATGAGCCGTGGCACCGACTGTCTGTGTCACGCGGCGTGGTCGCACCGATTCCGGAGCGTGCCCTGCGGACCGCTCAGCACCCGCGTACGGCGTACTGCCCAGGTACGACGTACGGAACACAGTGCGGCTTGGGGAGCTCCCGGAAGAATGTTGGTCCCGGACGGGGACACGAAGCACCTCGCCATGGTGGGGTCGGGTGCAGACTTGAGGTTAACACTACCGGATCCAACAAACATTCCCCCTCTCGAAATCCGGCAACCGTGTCTCAGGTCGCGAGCGGCAGCACGCTCGCTCCCTGCAGATCGAGGCTCAGCCGGTTCGCTGCCCAGTCGGTGCCGGCCAGCTGCTCGACCTTGTCGGCGGTGCCCGCGTCGGCCAGCGCCATGACGGTGGGCCCGGCGCCCGAGATGACGGCCGGAATGCCGTCGGCACGCAGTCGCTCCACCAGCGCCGCGCTCTCCGGCATGGCGGGCGCGCGGTACTCCTGGTGGAGGCGGTCCTCGGTGGCGGGCAGCAGCAGCTCGGGGCGCCGGGTGAGCGCCTCGACGAGCAGTGCGGCGCGGCCCGCGTTGGTGGCGGCGTCGACGTGCGGCACGGTGCGCGGGAGCAGACCGCGCGCGGTCGCCGTCAGCACCGGCTTTCCGGGCACGAAAACCACCGGAACGATGGAATCGGCGGGCTCCATCCTGATCGCCCGTGCGGATCCCGTCTCCATCCAGGAGAGCGTGAACCCGCCCAGCAGACAGGCCGCGACGTTGTCGGGGTGGCCCTCGATCTCGGTGGCGAGCGCGAGCAGCGCGGCGTCGTCGAGCTTCGCCTCGCCGCCTATGGTCACCGCCCGGGCGGCCACGATGCCGGCGCAGATGGCCGCCGAGGAGGAGCCGAGGCCGCGACCATGGGGAATGCGGTTGGCGCAGACGATCTCGAGGCCGCGGGGCTGTCCGCCCAGCAGGTCGAACGCGGTACGCAGGGAACGTACGAGAAGGTGGCTCTCGTCGCGCGGGAGGGTCTCGCTGCCCTCACCCGCGATGTCGACGTGCAGCCCGGAGTCGGCCACCCGGACGACCACGTCGTCGTACAGCCCCAGCGCGAGGCCGAGGGCGTCGAAGCCCGGGCCGAGGTTGGCGCTGGTGGCGGGGACGCGCACCCGGACGGCGGCGGCGCGGAACGCTGGACCGGCCATCGCTCGATGAACTCCTTGAGCTGCGAGATTGTCGAATCCATTCGATGGAACGCACTCGACACGAACATTCGATACCTACGTGGGGACCCTCGGGCCGTGGGAACGGCGCGACACCGGCCATATGCGGAGGCATATGCGGCGGGCGGGTTCAGTACAGCCTATCGAAGGAAGGTTCTGTGGCGACATAGGGCGCACAGGAGGCGCACGATGCGTGCCTCAAGCCCCCTGTGCACCCCCGATGGGGGTTGCCCTAGTCGGCCGGCCTTGTCGGCCGGCCATTGCCGGTCACCCCTGCCGGTCACCCCTGTCGGTGGAGCCTGTCAGGCGAGTCCGAGGCGCTCGGCCGCCGTCGCCGCGTCGACCGGGACGGTGACCGGCTGCGGGGCACCCGCGACGGCCCAGTCGGGGTCCTTGAGGCCGTTGCCGGTGACCGTGCACACGATGGTCTGCCCCGGGTCGACCTTGCCCTGCTCGGCCGCCTTCAGCAGACCGGCCACGGACGCGGCGGACGCGGGCTCCACGAAGACACCCTCCTGGGCGGCCAACAGCCGGTAGGCGCGCAGGATTTCACGGTCCGTCACCTCGTCGATGAGGCCGCCGGACTCGTCCCGCGCCGCCAGGGCGTACTGCCAGGACGCGGGGTTGCCGATCCGGATCGCGGTCGCGATGGTCGACGGGTCCTTGACCACCTCGCCGCGCACGATCGGGGCGGAGCCGGACGCCTGGAAGCCCCACATACGGGGAGTCCGCGCGGCGATCCCGTCGGCGGCGTACTCCGTGTACCCCTTCCAGTACGCGGTGATGTTGCCCGCGTTGCCCACCGGCAGGACGTGGATGTCGGGGGCGTCCCCGAGCATGTCCACGATCTCGAAGGCGGCGGTCTTCTGCCCCTCGATACGCACCGGGTTGACCGAATTGACCAGCGCCACGGGGTAGTTGTCGCTCAGGGCCCGGGCAAGGGTCAGGCAGTCGTCGAAGTTGCCGTCGACCTGGAGGATCTTCGCGCCGTGGATGAGGGCCTGGCCCATCTTGCCGAGCGCGATCTTGCCCTGCGGAACGAGAACGGCCGAAACCATTCCGGCCCGCACGGCGTACGCGGCGGCGGAGGCGGACGTGTTGCCGGTGGAGGCGCAGATCACCGCCTTCGCCCCCTCCTCCTTGGCCTTGCTGATGGCCATGGTCATGCCGCGGTCCTTGAAGGACCCGGTGGGGTTCGCGCCCTCCACCTTGAGGTGGACCTCGCAGCCCGTGCGCTCGGAGAGCACCTGCGCGGGCACGAGGGGCGTGCCGCCCTCGCGGAGCGTCACGACCGGCGTGGTGTCGGATACCGGCAGACGGTCCCGGTACTCCTCGATGATTCCGCGCCACTGGTGGGTCATTGCTGGTTACTCTCCTTCAACCCGCATGATGCTGGCGACACCCCGCACGGTGTCGAGCTTGCGCAGCGCCTCGACGGTCCCGCTGAGGGACGCGTCGGACGCGCGGTGGGTGACGACGACGAGAGAGGCCTCGCCGTCCTTTCCCTGCTGCCGAACGGTATCGATCGACACGCCGTGCTCGGCGAACACGGTCGCCACCTGGGCGAGAACACCCGGTTTGTCGGCCACATCGAGGCTGATGTGGTAGCGCGTGACGACGTCGCCCATGGGCGAGACGGGCAGCGCGGCATACGCCGACTCGCCGGGCCCGGTGGCGCCGTTGAGCCGGTTGCGGCAGACGGCGACGAGGTCGCCGAGCACGGCGGAGGCGGTGGGGGCACCGCCCGCGCCGGGGCCGTAGAACATGAGCTGCCCGGCGGCGTCGGACTCGACGAACACGGCGTTGTAGGCGCCGCGCACGGAGGCCAGCGGGTGGCTCAGCGGGATCATCGCCGGATGCACGCGCGCGGTGACGGACCCGCCGTCCGCCGCCCGCTCGCAGATGGCGAGCAGCTTGATGGTGCAGCCGATCTGCTTCGCGGCGGCGAAGTCGGCGGCGGTGACCTCGGTCATGCCCTCGCGGTAGACGTCGTCGAGACGCACGCGCGTGTGGAAGGCGATTCCGGCGAGGATGGCGGCCTTGGCGGCGGCGTCGAAGGCCTCCACGTCGGCGGTGGGGTCGGCCTCCGCATACCCGAGGGCGGTGGCCTCGTCGAGGGCCTCCTGATAGCCGGCCCCGGTCGAGTCCATCTTGTCGAGGATGAAGTTGGTCGTCCCGTTGACGATCCCGAGCACCCGGTTGACCTTGTCGCCGGCGAGGGACTCGCGCAGCGGCCGGATCAGCGGGATGGCGCCGGCGACGGCGGCCTCGTAGTAGAGGTCCCTGCCGTTCTTCTCCGCCTCCGCGTGCAGGGCGGCGCCGTCCTGGGCGAGGAGGGCCTTGTTGGCGGAGACGACGGACGCACCGTGCTCGAAGGCGGTGGTGATGAGGCTCCGGGCGGGCTCGATGCCCCCGATGACCTCGACCACGACGTCGATGTCGCCCCGTTTGACCAGGGCGGTGGCGTCGGTGGTGACGAGGGCGGGGTCGATCCCCTCACGGACCTTGGACGGCCGCCGTACGGCCACCCCCGCCAGCTCCACGGGCGCCCCGATCCGGGCGGCGAGGTCGTCGGCGTGCGTCGTCATGATGCGCGCCACCTCTGAGCCGACCACTCCACAGCCCAGCAGCGCCACCTTCAGCGGACGCGTACGCATCATCCGACCTCGTTTCCTCATACCGTCTACGGTTGGACCAGTCTCACTCACCGGACGGGAGTTTCTGCCCTTGGTCCGGATCGTGAGACATCTATTTCATTTTGACGGGGGTGGAAGACAGGAGATCTTCCGCCCCCGCCTTTTCGGGAGCCTCGGGGACGGGCCTCACCCGACGTCGAGACGCAGGAGGTCCTCCTCCGTCTCGCGGCGGACGATGAGCCGGGCCTCGCCGTCCTTGACGGCGACGACGGGCGGGCGGGTCACGTGGTTGTAGTTGCTGGCCATGGAGCGGCAGTAGGCACCGGTGGCCGGTACGGCGATGAGGTCACCGGGCGCCAGGTCGGCCGGCAGGAACGCGTCCTTGACCACGATGTCCCCACTCTCGCAGTGCTTGCCGACGACACGGGCGAGCATCGGCTCGGCGTCGCTCGCCCGGGAGACGAGGGCGACGCTGTACTCGGCGTCGTACAACGCGGTACGGATGTTGTCGGACATGCCGCCGTCGACGGAGACGTACGTACGCAGCCCGTCGAGGGGCTTGATGGTGCCGACCTCGTAGAGCGTGAAGGCGGTGGGCCCGACGATGGCGCGTCCCGGCTCGACGGAGATACGGGGCGTACGGAGCCTGGCGCCGTCGCACTCACGGGTGACGATCTCCGTCAGCGCCTTGGCGATCTCGTGGGGCTCGCGCGGGTCGTCGTCGCTGGTGTAGGCGATGCCGAGACCACCGCCGAGGTCGATCTCGGGCAACTCGACACCGTGCTCGTCGCGAATGTCCTTGAGGAGCGACACGACCCGGTGGGCGGCGACCTCGAAGCCCGACATGTCGAAGATCTGGGAGCCGATGTGGGAGTGGATCCCGATCAGCTCGAGCCCGTCGAGCTGGAGGGCACGCCGAACGGCCTCGGCGGCCTGCCCACCGGCGAGCGGGATGCCGAACTTCTGGTCCTCGTGCGCGGTGGCGATGAACTCGTGCGTGTGCGCCTCGACGCCGACGGTGATACGGATCTGCACCCGCTGCCGCTTCCCGAGGGACTGGGCGATGTGGGCGACGCGGACGATCTCCTGGAAGGAGTCGAGGACGATGCGTCCGACGCCGGCCGTGATGGCCCGGTGGATCTCCTCGGTGGACTTGTTGTTGCCGTGGAAGGCGATGCGCTCGGCGGGCATGCCGGCGGAGAGCGCGGTGGCGAGCTCGCCGCCGGAGCAGACGTCGAGGTTGAGCCCTTCCTCGTGCAGCCACCGCACGACGGCGCGGGAGAGGAAGGCCTTGCCGGCGTAGAAGACGTCGGCGTCATGGCCGAACGCGCTCCGCCAGGCGCGCGCCCGGGCGCGGAAGTCGGCCTCGTCGAGGATGTAGGCGGGGGTGCCGAACTCCTCGGCGAGCTGCTTCACGTCGATACCGCCGACGGTCGCGACACCGTGGGAGTCCCGGGTCACGGTCTGAGCCCACACCTTCGGGTCGAGGGCGTTGAGGTCGGCGGGCGGGGCGGCGTAGTGCCCGTCGGGGAGGACGTCGGCGTGGCGGGGCCCGGCGGGGTGTGCGGAACGGCTCATGGCTGGAGGACTCTCTCTGTCTCTCTCTGACTGTCTCAGGCGCTCTCTGGCGCTCTCAGAGGTGGTCGGGTGCGTCGATGCCGAGCAGGGACAGGCCACCGGCCAGCACCGTCCCGGCGGCTTCGGCGAGGGCGAGCCGGGCGCGGTGGGCGGCCGAGGGTTTCTCGTCACCGCGCGGGAGGACGGTGAGGAGGAACGGGAGAGTGGCGTCGGCGACGGTGAGGAGGTGACGGGTCAGGCGGGAGGGGGCGTCGGGGCGTGTGGCGTGCGTGGTGTGTGTGGGGGATGTGGCGTGGGGGGTGTTGGCCCGGGGGGCGGGGGCCACATCAGCGGTGTTGGCCCGAGGGGCGGGGGCCACGTCGATCAGGGTGCTTCCTTGTGGGGCCGGGACCAGGGCCAGGGCAGGGGCCGGGGCCGTTGCCGCCTCGCTGAGGGCGCTGCCTCGTGGGGGAATGGCGGCCGCCCCGAGGACGCGGGGGTGATCGGCGAGGGCGGCGAGGAGCGCGTCCGCGTCACCGACCGGACCAGGCTCGGAGGTGAAGCCGAGGTCGGCGGCGTTGCGCACGGCGGCCCGGGTGCGGGCGTGCGCGTAGCGGACGCGGAAGAGGGGGTTGCTCTCACGCTGGACCAGGTGGTCGGCGGTGATGCGGGGCCGGCCGTGCGGGGCGGGGTGGAGCAGCGCCCACCGGGCGGCGTCGAGGCCGAGCGGGGCGGGGTCCTCGGGGGCGGGGACAGGCCGCAGATTGACGGGTTCACCGTGCTCGACCTCGACCCGCCCGCTCTGGGAGCCGATGATCCGCACGAGAGCGTCGGCGACGACCTCGGCACGGATGTCGTAGGGAATGCGAAGGGTGACGACCTGCCCGGCGAGGGCCTCGGAATGCCCGTAACGCAGCCCTTCGCGGAGGATCCGCCGCACGAGCGCGACGGAAACCGCGCCCTGGTCGAGGCTGATGTTGAGGAAACCGGGCCCGGTGATGTCGACGCCGGTGACACCGGTGGAACGGGCGAGGTGGGGCCGGAGCACCTCGGCGACGCGGCGGGGTGACTGCCCCGCGGGTCGGGCCAGCTGGAGGGCGATATTGGTGGCGTAGTCCCCGCACCCACCGGGACCAGGGGTGGTCACCACGGCGCGTTCCGGCACGGTCACACTCAGCTCGCCCTGGTCGACAGCGCTACGCACCGCGCGCAGCACGGTGCGGGAGAGCTCGACGGGGGTCACGGGACAAGCGTAGGGGAGGAGGGGGGTGGGTAGGCGAGCCGGTTTCGGCAAGGGTCCGGGATGTGGACGGGTGGGACGGACAGCAGCGGGAAGAGCGTCTACGGCCTCGCCGTCAAGCCCCTAGCCGCCGGCACGACCGGCCCGCTCGGCCGCCTCGCCGGCACTGAGAACGCTCCGGAGGGGCCCCCGGCCACTGCGCTCGGCCGCACCACTGCCTTCCCGCTCGATCAACTCCCGTACGAGCCGTACGAGTTCGGAGGGCTCGAACGGCTTGGCGAGGAAGGCGTCGACCCCGACATCGAGCCCGGCTTCCACCTCGTACTGCGTACAGGCGCTGACGATGGCGAGGGGCAGATCGCAAGTCCGCGGGTCGGCCCGCAGCCGGGCGGCGGTCCTGAGCCCGTCCAGCCGAGGCATGACGACATCGAGGGTGACCACGTCCGGCCGCACCTGATGAACGACATCCAGACACTCGGCACCATCGGCCGCGGTCACGACCTCGAGACCCTCCAGCTCGAGATTGACCCTGATCAGCTGCCGGATGACCTTGTTGTCGTCCACAACAAGCACCCGGCCCGAAGCGCCTGACACAACTCGAGAGTAGGTCGGGACCGGCCACCGCGTCCGGCGTTTCCCCACTTCCACCCCGCGCGGGCGACTCGCCACCTCCCGACGCACCGGCGGCACCCGGCAAAACCCGTTCATGACCACTCAGGAGGAGCTGGTAGTGTTCTACTCGTCGCCGCGAGCAACACGCCTCGCAACGAACACGCCCCCGTAGCTCAGGGGATAGAGCAACGGCCTCCGGAGCCGTGTGCGCAGGTTCGAATCCTGCCGGGGGCACTTCGCATGAAGTGCCTAAAGACCCCGTCACCAGCGGAAACGCTGAGGCCGGGGTCTTCGTGTTTGTGCAGGCGTATGCGGCTCAGAGCGGGCGCATGTCGAGGCCTGTGGACGAGGCGTGGACGGGATCTTGAGGCATCACGCCAGGTGAGCCCCGCAAAGTCGCGGCAACAGAGATGACCGGCCGACTGGCCTCGACAGCGGGATCTACCACCGCCGCAACGAAGTGAACGGACTCAGAGGTCCGTCGCATCCGGGTAGTGGCAACGAAGCTCGCTGAGCACGCGCTCGTCGACAGCCCTGACGTCCCACCACGAGCTGTCTGCTTCGGTCAGGACGACCACCAGCTCGTCCCCGGCGAACCCACGCGCTTCGGCGTCGATCAGCTGAAGGAACGGGGTCGTCAGCGACAACAGCGTCAACGTGTCCATGCCGACGCCGGCGGACCGGCGCTCAATCTCCAAACAGCGCGGATCCACGATCTCGTCGCACTCGACGCGCCACGTCAGGTCCAGGCCGAAGCTGCCGAGGCGGACCAGCATCTCAGCCAGAGTCACGTAGTGCTTTCCGTACCAGGCAGGGAAGGTGATCCCCTTCATCCCTGCCTCTGCTTCGGCCGTATCGCGCGACAAGCGACCCCCTTCGTTGAGCACAGACCCTAGGGCACAGTCCTGACCAGCTCACGCGCCCCATCGGACAGGCCCTAGTCGCAGGTGACCCCCCAGTAGCCGATCTGCGCGGGCCTGTCGTCGCGGTAGAGCACGACGCAGTTCCCCTGGCCGCGCCCCGGGAAGTCCAACCGCTCGGAGTCGAGAGCGGCATCCCACTCCTCGTAGGTGGGCCGCCCCTGGGGAGCCCACGCACGCACTTCCCGATCAGTCAGCGGTCGCATGAACGGACCATCGTCAGTGTCCGCGGCCTCGATCATGAGCGGAAAGTCGAGCACGCTGCCCGTGCCGCCGGTGAATATGTACTCCTGCCACTCCGGGTCCTGCCACAGCTCGTCGACGGACCGGCCCTCGAAACCGTGGTCGTCCCGCGCCAGCTCGTCCTCCTGGGCCTGCCGGAACGCGGCCTCCAGATCACGCTGATACGGGCCCGTGTCGCTCCAGCCGTTTCCGCCCATCCTTGTCCCCTCTCCATCCGACCTGCTTGATCAAGAGCGGAGCATAAGAGGCGGCACTGACAGGACACCCCGCCCCGGCGTCGGCCACGCCGTGGAAGCCACCAGCATGGGGCTGGTCTGCTTTGACTCCCAGTACGGCAAGCTCAGGTCCTGAGGTGACCCGCGAAATGAATGGACGTACCGCCATGCAGGTGGCTAGGTTCCGTCTGGCCATTCGTCGTCTAGCGGCCTAGGACACGGCACGCGGGTTCGCCCGATGCGGAAACCCCGGTTCGAATCCGGGCGATGGCCACCTCAGCTACACCGCATGTACCGGGGCGGTCTCGAATGCCGCTCAGCCCGACCCCGTCGACTCACGGCTCAGCAGTCGTAGCGGTGGGTTGTGGGCCAGGTGGGGCAGCTGCGGCAGACGAAGACATAGATGCCTCCACAGTCCCCCATGATCATTTCGTGGCTGCCGTGCTGCAGTTCCGGGTCGTCGGAAGTTTCCCAGCCGCAGCCGGGACGGGTGCGCTCCTCGACCGGGAGCCAGCGGCCACACGATTCACTCGCCGAGATGGTCAGCAAGTGTTCCATCCGGGAACCGCACGAACAGTGCGGCCAGTTCGGCGGCTGTGTCCAGCCGGGGTATCCGCCGACCTTGCTCTGCGGGATGGTGAAGGCGTCGTAGTAGGAAATGCCACAGGACTCCTCCATCTCCTCGCTCAACTCGCCCACGCGCTCGACCAATTCCGCGGGCATGTCCCAGTTGGGGTACTCCACGGTCTCGGTGGGGTGTACCACGCAGGGGCGTGGGACGTACTCGTCATAGAACTCGTAAGGCCGCGGCGCCTCGTCCAGCAGTGGCCGATCCGCCAGGTCAGCAACGGATCGCCAACGCAGCACCGGAACCGGCGAGTGCTGGTCGTGGTCGGAATGGATCAGCGGGCACCAGAGCACTTGGAGCACGTCGGCGCCGACCGGAAACACCAATGCCGGAACGTCGTGGGCGATGAGCTGCAGCACGGGCACCAGGGAGACAGGGGCCGGCCCGACCACCGCGCAACCGCGGTCAGGGTTGTAGTGGTCGGGAGCCGTACACGTCGGCCAGGGCTCATCGGCGGGCCAGAGGAGCGGCCCACCCAGCGAGCTCTCATCCCGTTCGGGGCTACCGGCGCGCGGATACAGCAGCGTGGTTGCCCTCGCATACGGCACGAGTTCTGGAAATACTTCCGCGATGTCGTACGGAGCTGGCGGAACGGTAAAACTCATGATCACCTCCGGGGCGCGCATCGTAACGCGACTGGAGTCAGCCGGCACCTCTCGTGCCACCTCGATGCGAACTATGGGCGCCACGGTCGCTGGGGTCTGCTTGGCTGGTCAGGTGGTCATGCGGGACTGTCGGCGGACGGGCCGGTTCTTCAGACCGCGATCGTCGTGGGTCTCCCCCGAGTCAGTCCACTGCTTGCCGACCGACGGACGAGTCCGGTGGAGCAGAGCTGCTTCCCGTCCTCGTCGCCACGGTCTTGGAGGTTGTGCCGCGAGTGGGGAGCATAGGCACAGCTACGGGGCCGTAGTGCCGTTGCCAGTCGCCGGCCCGCGGATGGATCGAATGAACGGGTGGGGGTCCTCGTGGATGTGACCACGCTTGCCGTCGCACTCATCAGCGTCGGAGGAACGCTAGGCGGAACTCTGGGTGGCGGAGTGCTCAGCCAGCGCGCCGGCCGAGCTCAAGCGGCAGAACAGAACCAGCGCGCCGACCGTGAGCGGGAGGAGCAGCGCGCTGCGGAAGCACTGCAGGCCAAGCGCAATCTCTATGCCGCTGTGAACACCGCAGCTCGCGCTTACCGGGTTGCCGCCCGAGACACCGTCGAAGCTGCCGAACGCGGTGAAATCATCGACCCGGCGCTCCTCGATGCGGCGAAGGAAGCCTGGGCCGATCAATACTCCCAAGCACAGATGGCACTGGCCTATGAGGTCCTGGAAGTGGCCTCAGCTCTCAACAGGTCACTCGGAGTCGGGTACTCAGTCGTCAAGCAACTGCCGAACAGCCCTCGGCTCGATGAGTCATACCAACGCGCCAAGAAATGGTTCAGCGACCCGCTGTCCGATGGCGTGTACCTCCTGCGGGTCACACTGCGACATGACCTCGGCGTTGAGATCGATCCTCATTTCGAGCAGATCCGATGGCAGATCCTTAAGAAACTCGAGACCGCGAGGAAAGACCTTGTGCGCCAACTCGCCGCAGAGCGGGTGCAGGCCACTGGATCAATTTGACGGCCAACGTAAAAGCAGGGGCCCTGGAATCCACCGGATCCCAGGGCCCCAATCTGTAGGGGGTATCACTCGTACTCGCGAAGCAGATCCTCGATACGCCGGTTGGCGACGTCCTGCCGTCCGTCGAGGCACTTCGCGTACCGGGTCAGCAGGACCTCAACGCTGTTGCCGGCGCGCTCGGCAACCTCGGTGGGATCGACTCCGGCATTGAGCCACGTCGACAGCGCCGAGTGCCGGAGGTCGTAGGGCCGACTCGCGAGGGGCGAAGCCGCGGCGGCCGGCGGGAGCGCCAGAAGCCTGGCCTCCTGCCATACGCGGTAGTAGGTCGAGGACGGGACAACCGAACCCTTCTCACTGAAGAAGAGCCGCCCGTCGTCCGCCGTGCCGAACGTGGCCAGGTGCTCGCGGAGTGCGGCAACGAGGTGGGGCGGGATCGGCACCCGTCTGACGTCCTCGACGGGCCGGTTCTTCAGACCGCGATCGTCGTGGGTCTCCCCCGAGTCGGTCCACTGCTTGCCGACCGACGGACGCGTCCGATGGAGCAGGGCCGACCCCCAGCCCTGTTCGGGGAGGTTCAGGTCCGTCTCGACGAGGCCGACTGCTTCAGCCGGCCGGAGACCGCCGAAGTACATGGCGGCGAAGAGGCCCACCAGGCGCCGACCACGGGCCCGCCGGTAGCCGCCCACGTAGGAGACGGCAGCCAGGAGATTGCGAGCCTGTTCGGGGTTCGCGACAACGCGAGGGTCGACCTGGTTGGAGACCTTCGGTTTCTGCCAGCGGACGGCCGTGATCGGGTTTTCGCGCAGCTCCCCCAGGTCGACCGCATAGTTGGCAGCGTTGACGAGAGTCCGCCGCTTACGCCGCACGGTCTCGGCGGCCGCCGCCGTACCGTCGAGCTTGAGTTTCAGTGAGTCCAGCACCGCACGGGCCGTAGCCGGTTCAGCGAGATCGGCCAGCGGTCGCGAGGCCTTCGACACCCAGTGAAGGACGTTCCGCACGTCGTCCGGGACGTGTCGGTCATCAGGCCCCGGCAGGACGAAGGCCCAGTTGCGGAGCGCCTGGCGGACGGCTTGATCGGACGGCCGTCCAGCCCGCTCGTCGAGGAGCTCCACGGTCACGCTGGTGAGCGATTCGTTGATGCCGTCACGCGTATTGGGGGCGGCATGTGGCCACTTCATGGCGAGGTACCTGAGGGCGAAGTCGTACCAGGACACAGCCGACTTCTTCTCTTCCATCGACTCCGGCAGCCCGGACGCCTGGTCGAACTCCTCGCCGTCGCGCATCGCCCGCATGAGCTTCGCGCGGTAGTGATCGGCCAGTGCCTTCGTGCGGAAGGAGTCGGAAAAGACGTTGCCCGCCACGGACCATCGGACTCCGTACGAGGGCGTCTTCGTATCGCGCTTCCGAACGGCCCAGACCTTCACGTCGAGAGACTTCACGCCGCGGCCTCCAGCTCTCGCAGCCACGTGGTGAAGTCACTCCGCCACACCCGGAGCTCCCCGTTGGGCAGCTTGAATGCAGCCGGCCCGTACCCCAGCTCGCGCCAGCGATAGAACGTCCGGCGAGAGACCCCACCCAGCTCATCCAAGACTTGGCGAACGGTCATCAGCTCGTCGCGACGGGAGTCCATGTCGGTTCTCCTTCCGTACCGGGGGCGGGTTCGAGGGACGCGGACAGCCAGGCTTCGGCGACAGAGAGGCCGGTTCCGGCGAACGCCCAGTGGGCGAGGACGTACGTCGTCTCGGGCTCACGCTCGGGCAGCACGGCAGCCGCTTGCGCTCGGCGCCAGTCGGCGCGGGCGGTGCGGAGGGCGCCGAGGGTGGTGGAGTAGCGGCGGGACTTGGTGGAGAAGTGGCCGCGGAAGCCGAGCATGTGGGCCCAGGCGCGTAAGCGGAGGTGTTCCAGGTCTTTGCGGGCACCGAGGGTCCAGGCGGTGCGGATCAGTCGGCGGGCGTGTTCGCTGAGCTTGGCTTGGGCCAGCTCGGCGAGGAACCTGAGCGGGCGGTCGAGGGTGCCGGTCGTGGTCTCGGCGCCCTTGGTGGCGTACTTCGCGATGTACGACGCGACGGCGCGCTCGGTGAGCTCCTGACCGCCGTCGAAGTCGGCGGAGCGGATCGGGCGGACGTCGAGCTGTCGGCCGAAGACGAAGGAGTGCTGGCGTCCATCGACGTCCGGCCCGTCGACGCGGGCGGCGGTCGATGCGGCGCGGATTGCGTCGGTCAGCAGCTCGGCGGACGCCCACGGCGGGGGCGGGGTGTCGCCGCCTTCCGGTCCGTCGAGGCGGATCACCGCGTGGAAGTGAACCGCGCCGCGCTTCTGGTACTCGGCGACCTTGGCGAACGAGACACGGGCGTGTTCGCGGAAAGCCCGCTGGGTAAGGCCGGCGCGCTTGGCGACTTCCCGGCGGAGGTAGATCGAGAAGCGGCGCCAGAGATCGCCCGCGTGTGCGTTCCAGAGGACAGCAGCTTCGTAGTCGTACGAGTCGGGCGTGCGCGGTGTTCCCAGGGCCGGGTCCTGGTCGTCGTGGTGGATGCCGCAGCGGCAGGCGCGACCGGCCGCGGGGCGGTTGTGGACGGGGCCGAAGCCGGGGGCAGTGAAGGTGGCGAAGACGCGCGGGTGTGTGGCGACCTGGTCCGAGGTGCCTTTACCGCCGCGGAGTCCGGCGGTGATCAGGTGGAAGGTGTCTCGGCGGTAGGTCTCGGCGCAGGCCGGGCAGCGGGTCGCGCGTCGGTTGTTGCAGCGCACCAGGAGGTTGCCGGCCGGGAGGGCGGTGGAGTCGAGGTGGTGCAGGGCGGGGCCGATCTCGCCGGTCGCGGTGTCGACCGCGTATTCCGTGCGGTGGCCGTCGAGGCGGACGGGGCGGGTGCAGCCGCCCAGGGTGGAGAGTTGGCGGGCCAGCTCGGGCAGGGTGCCTATGGAGGCCAGCGTGGAGAGTTCCGCCAGTGGGGGCGGAGTCTGCCGGGTGATGATGGTGATTCCTTTCGGCTGTTTCGGCGGTGGGAGGGACGGCCCCGGGGCGGCGGGATGCTTGGCGGCTTGTTGCCGCCCCGGCGGCCGGTCAGCGCTTGTTGGCGCCGGTGACGAGGGAGCGCAGGACTACGGCGGCGATGGCCACGGAGATGGCCGTGACGGCGACGGCCGCCAGGAGCGCGGTCAGGACGACTCCGACGACGACCACCGCGGCGACCGAGCCCACGTAGGGGCTGAGGGAGTGGTGGCCGGCGGAGGGTGCCGGGGTGTGGGTGTGGTGGGTGCTGAGGGCGTTCGAGCTGGGCAGGGTCGGGACGTCGGGCAGCTTGGGTCGGAACACGGCGTGCCTCCTTTTCAGTCGTGGGTGCCGTTGACGACGTCGACACCGGAGCGTGTGCCGGAGTCGATGGCCGGGGCGAGGAAGGTCCGGGAGAGCAGGAAGCCGAAGAGCGCGATCACGACGACGAGCCAGACGCGGACGCCGAGGAACTTGATCGCGGCCCAGGCGATGAGGCCCAGGACGAGGACGAGCGGCAGCGAGACGGTCACGGGAGCTCCCTCAGCGGGCGACGCAGCGGTGGGTGCGGGCGGCGAGTTCGGCGGCGGCGCGGCTGTCGTAGTCGGCTGAGAAGCCGCAGCGCGGGGCCAGGCAGGCTGCGGTGTGCCTCTCGCGGCCGCGGCCGTCGTAGTACGTGGCGACCTGGACGGGGCCGATGCGGACGACTCGGCGGAAGCGCGGGTTGGCGGGCATCAGTCGGTTCCCTTCTCGGTCTCTGCGGTCTCGTTCTCTCCGGTGAAGTCGGCGACGTGGTCGGCGAGCCAGCGCACGATCTCGTCACCCTCGTAGCTGTCGGCGGTGAGGATGACCGGCTCGGCGATCAACATGGCTTCGGTGAGGCGGTTCTGTCGGGTCAGCTCGGCGGCGCGGTTCAGCGCGCGGAGCGTGGACGGGCGCAAGGTGGGATGTCCTCCGGGTCAAGCGAGTTGGGCGGCGATGGCTTCGGCGAGCGGCAGTGGGACGCCGAGGCGGGCGCGCAGGGTCGTGGTGTCGATGGCCGTCCCGGTCCGGGTGTGGTGTTCGTGGGCGACCTTGCGGGCCAGGGCGACGAGGGCGGGCGGCACGGTGGAAGGGAGGGGTGCGGCAGCGGGTAGCTCAGGGATCGGGGCGGTCGGCTCTTCCAGGTCGGGCGGGGTTGGCGTCGCATCCAGTTCCGGGTTCGGTGTCGCCGTAGGGCCGCGGTGGGCGAGCAGGGTTCCGCCGAGGAAGGCGACCGCGGGCCATCCGGCGACGAGGATCCGCAGCCAGGCGGGTACGTCTCCCAGGTCGAGGAGGCCGGCGGTCGCGACGTTGGCCCCGAGCGAGGCCGTCAGGGCGACGAGGAACCAGCACCACGCGGCGGCTTTCGATCCGCCGGTGCGGAGCCGGTGCCAGGCGGCGACGAGAAGCAGGTCGACCGAGACCGGATAGGCCCAGGCCTTCCATCCGCTCTGCCCGGCAGCGGCCGCAAGGTCGTGCAGGTGGGCGAAGGACAGAGCCCCGGCAATGACGGCCTGGACCAGGACCGCGTCCGCGCGGAAGGCGGGGCGGGACATCAGTCCGGCTCGCCGGGGTAGTCCGGGCCGTCCTCGGGGTCGTAGCCGGGCGGGAAAATGTCGGGCGGCGGCTCCGGGAGGGACGCGGCCAGAGACACGCCCACGGCGCGACGAAGGTCCCGTCTGCGTCCGACGTGCCTGCGTACAGGGCGAGTTGTCCCAGCAAGATGACGGTTCGGGCGAAGTCCTCGCAGTCGGGGCACATGGTGGGTGCTCTCCTCCTTTCGGGCATGGCGGGGTAGGGACTTGGCGCGATTGCGCGTGGAGTCAGGAGGTGGGTGGGGTTACTCGGCGACCGGCCGAGGGTGGTTCACCAGCCCGGCGGGCTTCACGGTCGGCGCGGGCGGGACGTAGGGCCGGAAAGGAGAGAGCGCCGGTACGTCGGGGGCGAGGTGAGCCGTGTCGCGGCAGGTGGCCGCGGCGGCGGCGAGCGAGATGTACGGGGTGCGGATGCGGGACCAGCCACCGGAGGTGTCGCCAGCGACGGCGAGACCCGGGCGATCCGCGGGGATGGAACAGGCGGCGTACACGGCTTCCGGCGCGATGTCGCCGAGAGCCATCTTCGCGGAGGCTTCGTCGTTGACGCGGTGGGAGACGCGGCCGGTGAGCTGCGCGCGGAGCATGGTGGCGCCCTTGCCTAGCTCGGCGCCGAAGCGCTGCCCGCAGACCTCTAGGTAGATGCCGGCCGCGCGGCCGAGCTGAGCGAGCCGGATGAGCTGGGTGACCATCTCGTCCCGTCGTTCCTCCTCCTTGCGCGTCGCGACGAGGAAGAGTTCCGCCACCTCATCGACGAACAGCACGATGGGCGAAGGCCGTTCGTTCTTCGGCAGACCCCAGATGTCGGAGGTGATCAGTTCGTCGGGGGTGCCAGGGGCGATGCCTTGTCGGGCCTTGATCAGGTCGTATCGGTCCTCCATTTCCTTCACGAGCACCGGCAGCAGTTCGGCCGCCTGCCCGGGGTCGGTCGCCAGGGCAGAGAGCCGGGCGGCGAACGGCGAAAGTTCGACGCCACGCTTGCAGTCGATGCCGACCAGGACGACGGGTTGTGCGGCCAGGCCGGTGATCAGGTTGCGCAGGTACATGGACTTGCCGGACAGCGTGGCGCCGAGGACGAGTTCGTGCGGTACGGCCTGGTAGTCACGGACGAACGCGGTCGCGTCCTCCCGCAGCGCCACCGGCACCCGTAAGAGATCGCCCTCGGTCCCGGTCCGGCGCGGCATCCGCACTTTCCGCAGGACGTCGAAGCCGACGAGCCGCAGTTCGACGACTCCGGGCTTGATGTCCCGTACGTACACGGCGTGGACGCCCCAGGCGTGCCGGAGGCGTTCGGCCGAGGCCGCCACGTCCGCCGGTTCCTGGCCCGGGGCGAGCCTGAGCCGCATACGCAGACCGGTCGAGGTGGGCCGGATGATGCCCCGGCGGGGCGGTACCGGCCGGACCTCCCGTCGAGTGGTCGCCCGGATGGCCAGGGCCCGCCAGCGAGGAGGCGCGACGGTCAGCCCGCAGGCGTCCATGGTCGAGGAGTACGAGCCCAGCAGCCGGGCCACCGAGACGGGCAGCCCGACCGTGGACCAGTACGCAGCGGGGTGAGTGTGCCGGAGGTAGGTCGCGCCGCCTATCGCAGCGAGCGACCCGCCCAGCTCGGCCACCGTCACCAGGTCCGTCACGCGATCAGCCCGCCTGAGCCATCGAGAAGGCCCCCGGCATGACAGCGGTGGCCCGGTAGGCGATGCCGTGGCGCTGCTGGCCGTTGAACACGCTCTGCCAGGGGCGGGCCATCAGTCCCGGCAGCGCGACCGGAGCGCCGACGGTCAGCCCGTCCGCTACCCCGCTTTCGGGAATGGTGACCTGGATCAGGGCCGATTCGCCCTCGTCGATGTAGACGACGCCCAGGGTCATCAGGGCCTCGCCGCTCACGGTGTCCTTGGCGATCTCACCGGTCTGCCGGTCACGCACCTTCGGTGCCGGCGCCTCGGTGAGCAGGATCGTGGCGGACGAGGTGTCGATACGGATCACACGCACAGAGAGTTCTCCTTCTGAGATCGATCAACCCAGCGCCTGACAGGTTGACTTAGCAAGTTCGAAGTTAGAGTTGCCAGGTTGACTTGTCAAGTGCGATCAAACGTCAACAGCCCCTGTTCTGGGCTCAGTTCAAGCGGTACGTGTCTTCAAGCTCCTGCCCATCGGCAGGAAGCAGCACGTCGGAAACCTGTAGCGCCTGGCCCGATGCATCGAAGGCGATGACCAGGACGCTGAGCACAGGAACCCCGTCGGCCAGGCCCAGAAGCTCAGCTTCGCCGACATCGGGCAACCGGGCAGAGACCCGCTCCGTCACATGGTCGAAGCGAACCTTCTTCCGCCCCTCCAAGTGCTCCCGAACCCCGGCACTCAACAGCTCGGAGCTCCCGAGCTCGGTGCCGTCGACCAGGCCGGCAGGGAAGTACGACGAAACGAGCTCGACCGCCTCCCCCTCCTCCTCGACCAGGAACCGGCGCATCAGGACTTCGGCTCGCTTCGGCAGCCCGAGCACCGAGGCGACACGCGCCGGAACGGGCACGCGATCCACCGCGGCCAGCCGTCCCGGAGTCCGCGACTCATCGCGCTCCAGCGCTTCCCGCCCACGCCGGTTCTTCTGCTCGACGACGGCCGGCCGACCACGCACGATCGTGCCGAAACCCTGCCGGGACTCCAGCCAGCCGTCCCGCTTCAACAGCTCCAGAGCGCGGACCACGGTAGGCCGGGACATCCCAAACGCCTGGACCAACTGATTCTCGCTGGGCACCCGAGTGCCTGGCGCGTACGTGCCATCCTCGATGCGGCGTTGGATCGTCTGGGCGAGGCGGACGTACTTAGGTGCCTCCACTTCATACGCCATGAATGCCGCCCGTCGAGATTGGCCAAGTCAACTGGTCAACCAGACTAGCGATAAATCCAATTACGCAATACCACGGCACCAAGCCCGCCTCAGTCGGGCCAGGCATCGGCCATCACGAAGGAGACGACCGTGCCGCCGAAACGGCTGGGCCCGCACCGCCAGGACTCCGCGACGGAGTCGACGAGCAGCAACCCACGCCCGTGTGCGTCATTGGCCTCGGGACGCCGCAGTCGCACGTTCGCCGGATACCCCGGATTGTGCACGTCGACGCGGAGCGAGGCCCCTTCACGGAACCACTCGACCCGGACGATCCACGGGTCGTCCGACCGGCCGTAGACGACGGCGTTGGTCACCAGCTCGGAGAGCATCAGCACGCAGTCGTCGACCGAGCAGGCCGGGTTGTACGGGGCGATGAACTTCCGGAACCAGCGCCGGGCCCGGGGTACGGACTCCGCGACGGGGTGCAAGGTCATCGCACCGAGCCGCGGTGAGTCCGCAGAGGGATAGCGGTCGATCGTGTAGCCCATCCGCGTTCACTCCCTGCCGCTGCCGTCACAGTCGAGGCAGCGCCGTTTCGATGTGGGACGGACACGGTCATTGACGGTGGAGAGTGCCAGGTCCGTACGGGAGCCGACTCGCTTCCAGCCGCGCCCACGACATCCCCGGCAAGGTAAGTGCGCGCCCTGATCCGGCCGCCGACTCGTCACGCCGTGCCCCCTTCGCGAAGTGGCCTTAGCCACTTACTGGATAGTGGCATTAGCCACCTGTGGGATGCAAGCGGTTCGCCGAAATGGCGAACCGGCAGCCGTCAGGTGAGGGGGTAGCCCTGCTCGAACGCCCAGCGGTGCGGCGGGTAGGTGGCCTCGGCGAACTCCAACGGCCGGTCCTGGAGGTCGAACACCACGTGGTGCACGATCAAGACGGCCGACCCTGACTCCAGTTGGAGGTCTTGCGCCTCCTCGTCCGTCGCCTGCCGAGCACACATGCGGTCCTCGGCGTAACTCCCCTGCCGTCCCGTCATGTTCTCGACATACATCAAGGTGCCTTCTTGGATCCGCTCAGGTTCCAGGAGCTTGGGTGCCCGCTGCCCGACGTCCGGCGCGAACCACGAAGTGGACAGAGTGATGGGCCCGTCCTGGTTGTTGGTCACGCGCCGGCGGTGCACGGCCCGACGATCCTTCACCAGGCCCAGCGCCTCAGCGACGTGATCCGGAGCCTCCAGCCAGCCCGCCGAGGTGATCACCGCATACTCGCCAGAGGTGTAGATCTTCCCGGTCTGCCGCGCCCGCCCGTACAACTCTCGTGCCCGCCGGTTGACTTCGAGGCTGCGCACGTACGTTCCGGACCCCTGCCGCTTCTCGACGAGCCCCTGATGGCTCAGTGCCTCCAGAGACCGCGCGGCCGTCGGCCGGGACACCTTCCAGGTGGCCGCGAGTTGCCGTTCCGAGGGGACCTCGTCCCCCGGCCGCAGGTCACCCCGAAGGATCTGATCGCGGATGAAGTGAGCGATCTGGAGATACTTCGGCTGCGCCTCCTCGATCTGAGGCATGTCCCCTCCTCGTCCAAGTGGCTATGGCCTCTAGCCACTATAGGGTGAGTGGCCAGGGGTCGAACCCGTAATGTGGGGCGCATGACGCGGTTGATCGTCGCAGCAGGAGGAGGGGGCGACGCAGTCGCCGCCGCAATGCTTGACGCCGCTCTGTACGGCGACGAGCCCGACCATGCAGTGATCCTCACGTACGCGTGGGACCGCTTGCTGATCGACCCAGTGCCGGGCCCACGAGGCCCCGACAACTTCACGGGCCTCGCCCTCGTGACCCCCGCAGTCTGGTCGGTACCGGCCAACGCGCGTCCGATCGCGCCGGCGGGATCCACCCTCCCCCGACTCGCGGCAGAGCTCCCGCACACCTTCGCTCTGATCGACCCCCGCCACGGAGCCGAGGGCATCACCCGCCAACTGGAAGAACTGTTCGGCTACTTCAAGCCGACCACGATCGACCTGCTGGACGTGGGCGGCGACATCCTCGCGCGAGGCGACGAGCCGACACTCAAGAGCCCGCTTGCGGACGCTCTGACACTGGCAGCGTGCTGCCAGGTGGAAGCTCCCATCCGACTACTGGTCGCCGGCCCCGGCCTGGACGGCGAAGTCTCCGTCGACGACATACGCAGCCTGTTCGGTCCACTCGTCCACAGGTTCACCGCGGAAAACACGGAGCCGGTCAGCTCGGTCCTGGAATGGCATCCCTCCGAGGCAACCGGGATGCTCGCCGCAACAGCGCGAGGAGTCCGAGGCATCTGCGAAGTCAGGGACGCCGGCCTCCCCATCCCGCTCACAGACGAGGGCCCGACAGTCCACGAAGTGGACCTGGACGAGGCCCTGAGCCGCAACGAGCTGGCTCGCGCGGTCCTGTCGACGACCACCCTGGACGAAGTCGAGACACTCAGCCGGGAAGTCTGCGGCTACTCAGAGATCGACTACGAGCGCAACAAGGCAGCGTGGCTCAAGGATCAGCAGGCAGCGAAGCTCGATCCCGACACGGCGCTGTCCCAGCTCGACGCGTTCGAGAGCGAAGCCCGAAGCCGCGGAGTCAGCCACACGACGTTCCGCCGCCTCACTGAGGTACTGAACCTCAGTGGGTCACAACGTGGCGATCTGCGCCAACTGCTGATCAGCAACCGCCCGGAGCGATACGCAGCACCTCTGTGGCGAATTGCATGAGGGACGACCAAGTGCCTCCTTCCGCCGCTGATCTACCCGACCCACAACGAACACTCGCCCAAACCACGCGGGCAGGACAGACCGGCATGGCAGAGACAGGAAGATCCAGGAGACCGCCCAGGCCGCTGAGCGAGCTGGCCAATGTCTATGACGTCCTGGAGGAGGTGCGGCTGCGCCCCGGCATGTGGGTCCGTCGCAGCTCGCTGCAACATCTGGACTCCATCCTGACCGGGTACCGCGTCGCCCTGGAGGTCCACGGGGTGGACGAAGAGTTCGACTTCGTGCACACCGGTGCCTTCGCCCAATGGCTGTGGAAGCGGTTGGGCATGGCGTATCCCAGCGCCCTGGGCTGGGCAGTCGAGATCGAGCGGGCCGCGGAAGCAGCCGACGTGCCCGCGATGGACCTGTTCTTCGACCTGCTGGACGAGTTCCGAGCCGCCCACCACGGCACCCTGCCTTCAGCAGCGCAAGCGCATCAAGCGTCTCCCGAGGTCGAGCAAGCTCACGCCACCGAGTGAGTTACAACCTTCTCTACTGGTTCAAGGCGGCTCGCTCCGCTCCCCGCGCGCGGCCCGGCCCCCGGCCGGGCCTGCGCTCCTGTCTCCGCCCCGCTCCAGCCCGGCCGGCGCCCGGGCCGCGCTGAGAGCAGCCACCCACTTGATGCCAGAGAAGGGGTACTTCGTGGCTGGGGCGGTCGGCTCCACGGCTTTAGGCAGCCACTTTGGGGCGAGCCTCGAAGATCATGGCCCCAACGTCGTGCTTTAGCGGGCAGGTCCACAGACTGCCCGACTCGCCGGAAGCTTAAGGGGCCATGATCACTCGCCCCAAAGCAGCTCCCGCCCAAAGCCGCTCCACCGACCTGGGTTGACACACGACAGCTCTCGATGACTAACAGACTGTCGGACGCCAGCGTTTTCGCCGGCTGCTGAGCAACCTCCCAACCTCAACTTTCAGTTGATTACCTGCCAGTAGTCCATCGGAGAGGGCACTGGGGCCCCTATGATGTGGCGGTTTCTACACATGAAAATGAGGGGGGACCATGTTCGAGACGACCAAGGCTGCAGGCGATGAGCAGGATGCTGTCGTGGACGGGCTCGACGTACTGGTGTCCATCGACGACACTGAAGGGCGCTCCGAATCAGGAGACATGGGCATATTCAGGCGCCGGAGCGAGGACGCCTCGGTCCGGCGAATCCCCACCGCCGTTCTGCGTGAGAACCTCCAACACACAGTGCAGGCCTTGCAGCAGGTACTCACGGACCTCAGGGTGCCCGACGGCGGGATGCGGTTGCAGCAGGCGCAGGTCTCATTCGAAATCACCGCGACCGGAGGCATCACCATTGTGGGGGCTACGGCCCAAGTGGGCACCAAAGGGGCGATCACGCTGACTTTCGGCTCCTGATCAGCCGGAGACCGCGATGAACCCCTTGTGCCGCGCCCTGCTGATCGGGGTACCGACGTACCGCGACTCCAACATCGACGACCTAACCTTCGTCACGGATGATATGGCCGAGCTGGCGGAGGCGCTCTCTGCCGTCGGGTACGAGGTACATATCCACGACGTCGAAGAGACCGACCGGGAGAGCATCGACTACGCCGTTGAGACGTTCTTCCAAGACGCCGCTCCGGACGAGACGCTGCTCCTCTACCTCAGTGGCCACGGGATCCATCACGGCGGCAAGGACTACCTCGTTCCCAAGGGCGCGCGCACGGCCTCCCACGATTTCCGCGGCAAATGCCTCTCGCTCGACTTCAGCGGCTACGTCGAGCGCAGCAAAGCTGGTGACGTGGTCGTGTTCGTGGATGCATGCCGTGAGGGCATCGATCTCAGGGAGATGTCGGTAGGCAACGTCGTCGGCTGGTCCGATATGCGAGTCGCACGCGTCGGCGAGCGCCACTACTGCCACGTATATGCCTGTTCGCCCGGTGAGCGCGCCCGCTACACCCGTGCGGGAAACAGCACGTTCAGCATCTTCTCTCGCGCCCTCAGCACCGTCGTAGCGGACGAGGCGGGCCCCAGCACGCTGCGCGAACTCAAGGAACAGTTGCAGGGCGCGGTGGACGCACTGACTGCTGAATACAAGCTGTTTCGTCAGCAGATCAGGGTACGCGCCGAGACGGAGACTGACGACTTCATCGTCTTTAGGCGGCCTGACCAGACCGCAAACGGGACCGCAGGTGATCACTCCTGGGCAACAGCGGCCCGCAACCACCCGGTATGGAAGCAGATCGGCGACGTCCCCGGCGCCGAGGCCATGCGCGCTGCCGCCGTGGCCCTCGTCGCCGAGATCGCTCCGCAAGCCGTCCGGGACGAGGCCCTTCTAAGCGAAGACCCCTGGCGGCCCGTTGACTTCGCCGAGCGGATGACCGCCGGGGTGGGCTGGCTATTGTCGAAGGTTCTCAACCCGGAGAAACTGGCTCTGTCTCCGGCCGAGGCCGCCCTACTGGTCGCCGTGCCCTACCTCTACGTAACGTGTGCGAACCGCGCCGCGGTACAGGGGCTGGACGTTCAACCCACGAACCTCGACCACATGCCCTGTCCAAGCCCCGCACGGGCGAACTACGAGCAGTTCTTCAACAACCAACAGCGACTGGTGCGCCGGGCTGTACTCGCAGCTCAATCGCCCGTCGAGGACGATCGTGCGGCCGACATCGCCTGGTGGCTGTTCCGCCGCTGGCTGGCCAGAAAGCCCGGGGGAGCCCAGGAGAGAATCCTGGGCAGCCTGCTCGGCCCCGTGAAGAGGCTGCTGGAGGATATTCCGGACGAGGCCGACCGCAAGTTGGTCGCTGAACTGTTCGAACTGAACACCTTGCCGATGTTGCTGCGTTCGCTGCGTACGTCGTTCGATTCGACCGCCATCCGGCCAAAACGCCAGCTGGCAGGCGGTGCCGAGGCGGAGCAGCACATCCGGGAGCAACTACTGGTTGTTCTGCTTACGGTAGCGCACCACTTGGCCATCGATCCGGTCCTGCTGTCGGACGTCGTCGTGGAGCACCTTGGCATCAGCTACTCCGTAGACATAAAGCAACTCCACCGGACCATTCAAACGGCCCGCTGGGACCAACACGGCCGTACCCGCGTCCTCAACGCTGCCTGTCACCATCCGGCGATAGGCCTGGCTCTGCGGCAGCAGGCGGCCGCCCTGGACGCCCTGTTCGGCACGGTCGATGTCCAAGCCAGCAGTGAACCCCAACTGGAGCCATTGCAGGATCTACCAGCGCACGCCACTGCCGACCAGGTGCGGCCGGCTGTCGATGCCGGAGGGGAGCCCGCGTACGAGTCGACGGACCTGCGTTTCCGTCTTGCCGACGACCGCATCCAACAACTCCTCATGGGCGAGCAGTTGTACGGAGATCCGTCCCTGGCTATCCGGGAGCTTTATCAGAACGCCCTGGACGCCTGCCGATACCGGGGAGCACGCACGCAATTCCTGCGGCTGCGGCACCCCGAACTCGCGGCTTGGTCGGGGCGCATCACATTCAAGCAGGACGTAGACGAGCGCGGCCGGCCCTACATCGAGTGCACCGACAACGGTATTGGCATGGGGGAACGTGAACTTCGCGAAGTCTTCTCCCACGCCGGTATGAGCTTCGCCGACCTCCCCGAGTACCTCGATGAGCGAGCTGAGTGGCGTGAGGCGAATATCGAACTGTACCCCAACAGCCGCTTTGGCATCGGCGTACTCAGTTACTTCATGATCGCCGATGACGTCTCGGTGACCACATGCCGCTTGGACCGCGAAGGTCACCCGGGACAGCGCTTGCGGGTAGACATCGCCGGACCGGGATCCCTCTTCTACATTCGGGACCTTGGACGGGGGTTCGAGGCGGGCACCACTGTACGTTTGTATCTCCGCCCATCCGCCAAAATTCCCTCTTGCACTGATCTGTTGCGACGACTGCTGTGGATCTCCGAGTATTCGGTAGTCGCACAGGAGGCGGAGACCCGCTTCGAGTGGGAGCCGGACATATTGTCGCCCGTGGCGCCGCTAGGCCCCGGTGATCCGCATAAACCGGGTACGGTGCGCGCAACCGACGTCGTGGTCCATGCCACGACCCGTCAGGATGTGTGGTGGACGACTACACGTGGCGGAGTTCTTGCGGATGGAGTGTGGATCGGCCTTCCGCTGTTCGGAGCCGTGGTCAACCTCACCGGTACGTATGTGCCGCAGCTGACCGTCGACCGCAGGAGCACGCTCTCCTACGACAAGGTTCATGTCATGCAGCGGCTGCACGAGGAGATCCCGGCGTTGCTGCGAGAGGGAGCCGAGGTCTTCGGCCACGATTGGCTGTCGGAACTGGTGGCCTACCACCCGGTGCTGGCGGACGAGATAGCGGAGGCCGCGGTGGCCTGTCGGTACACCCCCTGGGTGGTGGGCGAACAGGAGTTGGATATCGCCTCGGCAGGTTGCTTCTCGATGGACGCACAGATTTTGGGTGGGAATGCCGGGTTGGGCATCCCCCCCACGATGGTCCCGGGATCACTCGTCACATGGCGAATCAAGGTCTGGGTAGCGGCCGGAGCGTTTCCTGGTGTGACGCTCACAGATCCCGAGTCGGTGCTACGCGCACGACCCACGGATATCGGTCTGTTCGTCGATTCGGGAATCAACGAGGGCCCGGGGGGCAAGTTCAGCTCGGAGGGGCGCTACCCGGATGACTGGCATGATGACGAACTTCCAGTGAACCTGGGGAACATGCTGCAGTTCGCATACATGGTGCAGCGCAGTCCGCAAGAGGTGGCAGACAGGCTCGTGCAGCTCGGCCTGCGGCTTCAGGAGGGTGTGGTCCTTCCCGAGACCGTCGTGGCTGACGACCTGCTCATGCTCAGTCGTGACCTCGATCAGGAACAGCCGTGGCTAGATGTAGCCGATCCAGTCCCGTTGGGACATGTGCTTGCGGTAGCTGAGCGAACAAAGAGTCGTCCCGCGGAGGTGATCGCCAGGCTCGCAGAGCTCGGGCTGCGGCTCGTCGAAGGAGCGGTGTTGCCCGAGGCCATCGAACCGGGGGATGTGGACCTCCTTTCCAGAAGAGATCGCCCAGGGCAGCGCGTGTGGCTAGATGTAGCCGATCCGGTCCCGTTGGGACATGTGCTTGCGGTAGCTGAGCGAACAAAGAGTCGTCCCGCGGAGGTGATCGCCAGGCTCGCAGAGCTCGGGCTGCACCTGCATGGCGAAGCCGTGCCGCCAGCGGTCGTGGAGCCAGACGACCTGATCATCCTGAGGCAAAGCCTCAACCCGAACAGGCCGTGGTGGGATATCAGAACGCCAGTGCCGTCGGCGCACGTTCTCCTGGCCGCCCACGTGGTGGGGCGGTCTCCTGAGGATGTGGCGGCCAGGCTAGTGCAGCTTGGCCTGCGCCTAGATGAGGGGGCTGCGCCGCCCGTTGCCTTGGAACCTAGAGACCTCGTCTTGCTCAACGCAAGCACCCAACATCAGAGAGAATGGTTGAACTTCGCGAGGCTAGTTCCGTTGGGGCATGTACTGGCGGTGGCCGAGCAAACAAAGCTTCGTCCCGCCGAGGTAGCGGTCAGGCTTGAGGAACTCGGGCTGCGCCTTCCAGAAGCCGCTGTGCTGCCTGAGACCGTTGAGTTCGACGATCTCCTCATGCTCAGCAGAGGGTACAACAGGAATGGCCCCTGGTTGGATGTGGCCTACCCGGTTCCGTTGGGGCATGCAGTTGCGGTGGCCACGCGAATCAAGTGGCATCCCGCGGAGGTAGTGGCCAGGCTTGCGGAGTTCGGGCTGCGCCTTGCGGAAGGGATGGTGCTGCCCGAGACAGTCGGACCGGATGATCTGGCCATTCTCAGCGTCGATCTCGATCGGGAACAGCCATGGCTGGACGAGACGACACCAGTGCTGCTGAGCCATGTGTTGCGCGCGGCTGACCGATTGGGGCGCCGCCCTACGGAAGTGGCAGATCGACTCAGGGCATTTGGTTTTCGGGTTGCAGACGGACCGCCTCGGCTTGAGAAAATCGAGCTTGAGGATCTCCGGATGTTCAGTGACCGCAAAGGAATGAACGAATGGCTGGACAAGAAGGCGCCGGTCGCGCTGTGCCATGTCTTCCAGAGCTCCGTTTCCAGCGGAAGACCTTTGCCGGAAGTCGCGCTTCGTTTCCGCGAACTCGGATTCACTTTGACCGACGACGTGATCTACACCGACGACTAGCAGCGTGCCGTTAGGTGCATTATTTCACCTAATGGTGAGTGTTTCTGGAATCGGTAGCACTCATGCCAACTGCTCGGCGAACTGGACGATCAAGGACACCGGCCCGGCCGGTAGCCGAGCGGTAAGGGCCGCAGCGAGGCCGTCAGCACCAGGGGCAGGCTCAGTCGGTCGGCATTCCTCGATCAGCGTCCAGAACGCGTCCTCGCCCATGCCAGCCATCATGGCACTCGGATCCGACAGTGGGAGGCTGTCGGCTGTCGCGAAAGGTGCACCACAAGCGCACCAGATTGGGCGGGGAGCAGCGGGACATCACGGTGAAGGCAGCCGAGCCCGACGTGGCAGCGCCCCGCCCGTTCGTGCAGGTCAGCGCCCGAACCGGCAGCAAATGATCGCAGCTTCCCAAGCTGAGGGCTTCGGGGAGCGTCGTCACGGGCCGACCGCCACGGGTTGCTCTGGTCGACACACACCCCGACAGCGCGGCTGAGGCCAGTGGGGGCAGCGAGGCATACGCGCGTAATCGGCCGGCGCACCCACTGTCGTGGCTGACTGTCGTCGGTCGAGGTTCGTGCCACTGCCGCGCCAGATGCACCGGTCAGCCACCCGTAATGAGCATGTCTGGCGGTCGAGTCGCTGGCATCACCAGCCGAAGCCTCAGCGCTTCAAAATTGGTGGCCAGTGCAGGCCCGAATGACTGCCCACGTTGCCAACCGGCGTACGACCCTCTGGTCGTGCTCGACCCCAGGCTGGGCAGTCCACTGGCCAAACCCGCTCCGCCAACCTTGTCTTTCAGACAGCGGGGATTGACTACCGCGCCACGTGGGAAAGATTCCTCCCTATGATCTGCGGGGCGGGGGCGACACCGGGGCGGACCAGCACGTCAGCACTGGTCAAAAGCCCATGAGGGTGGGGGGCTACTTGACGGCGACACATCACTACTCCGGCGATGAGTGGGAGCAGTACTGCCTCCTGCTCGCCCGCCGGCACTATGGCGCGGACCAGGTACAAGAGGTGCCAGCCCGCCATGGAGGAGACCTCGGAATTGAGGCCTTCACCTTCTGCGGTCGAGCATTTCAGTGCTACGCGCCGGTAGAACCGCTATCCACCTCCGAGCGATACGAAAAACATCGTGACAAGCTTTCGACCGACCTGCGTAAGCTCAGCACGAAGCAAAAGGACCTCCAACGCCTCCTTGGCGATGTAAAAATAAACACATACATCTTCCTTGTGCCGATTTTCGACTCGGCCCAACTTGTTCAACACGCCAGCACTAAGTCGGAAGAGGTGCGGTCGAAAAGACTTCCCTTCATTACAGATGATTTCAAGGTGACCATCGCCACCGATGCCAGCTACGCTAAAGAGCGAAGCGAAATCTTGGAACGAATGACTTCGCTGATCGATGTCGTTCCCACTCCTCCAGGAGAGGTAGACAGCTGGATGGCGGGGAATTCTCAACTAGCCGAGATGGCCCTAGGTAAGCTCGCCAAACTGAAGCTATCCCCCAGTTCCAGTCGCACCTACCTTGAGCAACTAGTTAACCAATTTCTGGATTCCGAGAACGCGCTGGCTCGCCTCCGGGAAAAATACCCAGACCAATGGGAAGCAGCAACGGGGAGCAAAGTTCGAAAGGAGCGCAAGCTAGTTCTTGAATACCCTCCTGGTAGCACCAACAGCGCGGCCGACGTGACAACCATCGTGAGATCACTCAAAGAGGAGCTGACCCGCCAGGTTCCCGCGCTTGATGATTCTTTTATTGACGCCATGTCATGGGGATCAATAGCCGATTGGCTCATGCGTTGCCCATTGGACTTCGAGACTAGCGAGAGTGCTTCATGAGCAGTGCTGCGGTCCTAGAGTGGGCATTTTTGGGCATCTCAAGCAACGTCGTATTTACTCGCCGGCCTGACCCAATCCCTGGCGACCTACGCACGAGCTGGAGGCTGGCATCAGCCGTGCTGATTCTGCGACGCTGTCGTGCAAATACCGCAAATCTAGAACAGATCCACGTCCTGGCTTGGGCGTTGCGATCCGCTCAAGGCCGCAAAGTCATCACAGAATGGTTTTTAGAGCATCGCAAGCCGAATGGCCTGATTATCAGGCACGATCCCTCAACATCTCGCACAATTAATCTCGCAATCGCCACAGATCTAGCAAGGAGGAACGAAAACTCGTCTGTCTCCTTGACAGATAAGGGGGAACGTCTAGCAGCCCTACTATGGGCCAACAATGAGATTCTAATGCCGGAAAAAGAGTTCCTCTCCGCACTGCCTGCCCGTATCACTCAGAAGTCTGTGAGCGATCTGTTGGAGTGGAGGTCTTAGATGTTGAAGATCCGAAAACTCTCTCTTAATGTGCACACCTCTGGCCCCACCTGCGGCACTTTACTGGAGTTCGGGTCCGGCCTTAATATTCTCCGAGCCGATAACTCGAGCGGTAAGTCAACATGCCTCCAGTCCATAATTTATGGACTCGGTCTCGAAGGGATGATGAGCCCTAGTCGAGACATCCCACTTCCACACGCGATGACCGATAGGGTCGAAGTTGATGGGCGAGAATATCGCGTCCAAGAGTCGAGCGTCTCAATCGAAATTGAGAACGGGCAGGGTGAGATTCTAACAATTGGCCGCCCGGTCAAAAGTACGCGGTTCGACACGACCCTGATAAGGACACGAAGCGGCCCTACGCTCTCGGAGCCTGGGGCTCCCTACACTCAGCGCGACTACTTTGTCCGCAGGGCTGGGTCAGCTCAAAGAGAAGCCGGATTTCACTATGAACTGGCAAAATTCCTTGGGTGGGAACTCCCTAGGGTAACTCGTATGGACGGCAGCGAGGGAACCCTATACCTTGAGTGTCTCTTCCCTTACTTCTTCGTGGAGCAGAAACACGGTTGGTCAGGAGTCCAAGCACGTATCCCGACCTACCTTGGGATTCAAGACGTCTCAAAACGCTCCGCTGAATTCATCCTGTCACTAGACGCCATGGACATGGTGTTGGAGACACAACGGATCGAATCGGCAATCACGCTCATCGAAGCAGACTGGAAGAACGTAGAGCGTAATATCTCAGATACCTCGACTCGTGCTGGCATCCTCGTACGAGGAATCCCTAAGAAGCCGAATTCTTCCTGGCGGCGCGAAGAGCTAGTCTCTCTAGAAGTAGACTCCGGGTCCGGTTGGGTCTCGCTCGACGACGAGATAAGTCGCCTTGCCGCTGAGCTAGAGGAGCAGACTGCTCGGCGTCTAACATCCGTTGGCGAAGCCGCTCCTGAAATAGAGGAGTCCTTGTCACTCAATCAAGAAAGGGCAGCGCAACTCAGTATCGCATTGTCATCAGCAATCGAGGATTGGGAGCAGGCTAAAAAGCAGGTTCAGTCTCTAGAACTCCGCATCGAAGCGCTAGAAGAGGACTTGCAAAAACATAAGGATGCGGCCCTTCTGCAACGGCTCGGGGCAGCAGGGGGTTACGGTCTGCATGACGAAACGTGCCCAACGTGCGGTCAAAGCCTTCCCGACGGATTCGATATTACCGACTACCCGTTGACTATCGAGGACAACATCTCACACCTCGATAAGGAGCTGGCGACCTTTCGTTCCATGCAACTAGATGCCGGCCGAGTGGCTGAGATTAGCCAGGTGAGGGTTTTCAGGTTGCGCGAAGAGATGGGGAATCTGCGCGCAACGATCCGCTCGCAAAAGGATTCCTTGATTAGCCCTAGCTCCCTTCCGGACACTGCGAAGCTGGCTCAACGGCTCAAAGCAGAGGAAGGACTGAACACGCTACGCAGCCTCCGCGACTCCATAGAGTCTTCGATCGATGAGCTTGATTCACTTTCGGCAACTTGGCAGCAGAACAAGGAGACCCTAGCTGCCTTAAGGCGGAGGGAGCTAACCACTGCTGACGAAGTAAAGATTCGCTCGCTTAAGAACTCTCTTACGTCACAGCTCGAAGCGTACGGCTTCCGATCCCTCGAACCTCGATCCATCGACGTCTCACCGAAAACCTATCGCCCTAATCACGAGGGTTTCGATCTCGGGTTCGATCTATCGGCGAGCGACATGATTCGAGTCATCTGGTCCTACCTGTTTTCCCTTATGGAAGTATCGCGAGAGTTTCAGGCAAATCATCCCCAGCTACTCATCTTTGATGAGCCGCGCCAGCAAGAGGCTGCTCGGTTCAGCTTTCAGCAACTCTTGAAGCGAGCTGCCTCTAACGGTGCTGCTGGAAGCCAGGTCATCTTCGCTACGAGTGAGGAAGAGGACGATCTAATGTCAATGCTCATTGGCCTACCTCATCAGATGACTTCTATACCGAGGGGTGAGAAGCTGATCAAACCTCGCACGTAGGTACCACGACATCGTCGTTGCTCTCCTGACACTCCTTGTGTAAGCATCTCCCGCTGTTCGAAGGAGGCTCCGCAATGGCTCAGCTCTTGTGGACGATATGTGGACCGCACGTTCACCAGTCGCTTCCTCTAGGCCTCTGAGCAGTGCATAGGATATAAGCCGAAAGGGCCTCCGGAGCCGTGTGCGCAGGTTCGAATCCTGCCGGGGGCACCCTTCATGAGGTGCCCAAAGACCCCGTCACCAGCGGAAACGCTGCGGTCGGGGTCTTCGCGTATGTGCAGGCAGATGCCGCCGAAAGCAGCCGCTTGCCAGTGATCACGTTGTAATAGCGTGTTGATCTTGAGGGGCTTCGCGGCAGGTCAGAAGACGTTCCGCAGACCTTTCGACGGCTCCGGATCAAGCGTTGGCGTTGCCGCTTTCGGGATGGAGGACAGCCTCTGCGATCTCGCGTACGCGGTCCTGGGTGATACCGACGCGCTGATCGACGGCAAGGGGATGGTCAGTGGGTTCCAGCTCGATGAAAGGGCGCTGACCGATCGGACGGGTGTGGGCGTTCGTCTTCAGGTTGAGGGTGCTGGGCGAGTACAGGCTCAGCTCGGTGGTCAGCCAGCCGAAGTACGGTTTCTCGGCTTCACGACCGGGGGTGTTCCACACCTCAAGAGCTCGGGCAAAGCTGTCTCGGCTCAGAGAGACCCAGACTCCCCAGGAGAAGGAGTCTTCGCCACCGATCACCGGTATTTCAATCAGGCCCTTGATGAAGTAGTGCTGCCCCTTGATGACGCACTGGTCGGAGGAGAGCATGCTGTCCGGATCGTCCGCGTAGCCCTGGTCCCAGACGTCAGGCGCCATGGTGGAGTAGTTCATTGGAAGCTCTGCATGGTGCTCTCCACAGCATGAGCACTTGAAGCCGAGATCGTTAGCCATGGCCGGGAGCTTAACCAGCCGGTCAGCGCACGCACATGGACAGGCCGAAGCCCCGGACCAGAGACGGCCCAGGGCTCCCGTTCCTCGTCATGCGGTTGTGTCAGTCCGTGCGGTCGTCCCCCTCCCCCAGCCCTTGCATGATCCTTTCGTTCATCTCCTGCTCCTGGCCGTCGATGCACTTGGCGTAGATCTTCAGCAGGACGTCCACCGAATGGCCCGCGCGAGCGGCGACCTCCGGGGCCGGCACTCCCGAGTTGAGCCACTGGGAGACACCCGCGTGACGGAGGTCGTACGGCCGGAAGGCGAGGACCGACGACACCTGATCCGGGACGAAGGCCAGTTCCCGCGCCTGCTTCCACGCCCGTGAATACGAGGAGGCCGCGATCACGTTGCCCCGCTCACTGGAGAACAGCCGGCCGTCCTCCGCCGTGCCGAACTCGTCCAGGTGGTCACGCAGCAACCGCACGAGCGGGGGCGGAATCGGCACGATGCGCACCTCGCCCTGGGCCCGCTGCTTGAGCCCACGCCGGTCGTGCGCCTCACCGGAGTCAGTCCACGCCTTACCGGCCGTGGGACGGGTCTCCGCCAGCTCGATACGACCCCAACCCGACGCCGGAAGCGTGCAGTCGGAGCGCCGCAGGCCGAGTGCCTCCCCCGGTCGCATGGCCGCGTAGTACAGGCACCCGAAGAACGCCCGCAGGCGTCGGCCACTCGCCCGGTCGTAGCCACCCACGTACGTGAGCGCGGTCAGCAGCTCCCGAGCCTGCCGCGGGTTGACCACTACCCGGCGGTCGACTTCCTGCACCGCGCGCTTGCCACGTTTGCGCCGTACCCGGCTCAGCGGGTTGGACGTAAGGTGCTCCAGCTCCACCGCGTATTCGAGCGCGTTGAAGACGACCGCTCGCCGACGCCGGTAGGTCTGGGTCGCCGCAGGCTTGCCATCCAGCCTCCGCCCCAACCCGTCGATCAACTCATGCACACGGGCGATCTCTTGCAGCTCTCCCACCGGAAGCGATGCCTTTGCGATCCACCGCACCGCAGAGGCGATCTCCTCCGGCCGCTCCCGCTCCCTGCGCGGCACGGGCAGGACGTACGAGCGCAGCGCCCGACGCAGCACCTCCGGAGAGGGCCGCCCCCGTCCCGGCTTGACCAGGACAGGAACGACCGTCGCCAAGGCATCAGTCATGCTGTCCCGATGCTTGGCTGACGCCTCTCCCCAGCGGGCATCGACGTATTTGACCGTCAGGTCGAGGAAGGACAGCGCCGCTTTCCCACCACGCAAGGAGTCGGGCAGCCCCGTCACCGTGTCGAACGGTTCGCCCTTGTCGAGAGCCCGCACCAACTTGGCCCGGAAGCGGTCAGCCAGTGCTTTGGTCTTGTGCGACTCGCTGAACGGTTGTCCGTCGACCACCCAGCGCACGAGGTAGGTCGGCTTCTTGGTGGTCTTGTTGACCGACAGCTTCCAGACGGAAGCCTTGTACGACTTCACGACGCCACCCCCTCCGCCCGCTCCTCCAACCAGTCGTTCAGCACGTCACGCCGGACCCGGAGCTCACCGTTCGGAAGACGGATGCAAGCCGGGGCCAGGCGAAGTTCGCGCCAGCGGTAGAAGGTGCGCCGGGAGATGCCGCCCAGTTCGTCGAGCACCTGCCGCACGGTGAGCAGCTCAGCCCCTTTCGCACGGCCGTCACGCCCCATGGCGACCGCCTCCGTCCCGCACAGAGGCGGCCAGCAGTGCAGCCGCCGGGGAGTAACCGCGCCCGGCATAGCGCCATTCGCCGACTGTGACCGTCGACCGGCCCGCCAGGCCGGGGGAGGCCTGCTATTCCTCCGCCCGATGGTCGGCGCGGGCCTGCCGGAGCGCTGTCAGCGTGGTGAAGTAGCGCCGCGACTTGCTGGAGAAGTGGCCGCCATAGCCGAGCATGTGCGCCCAGCGCCGCAGCCCGAGTTCAGGGAAGGCAGGCAGCCCACCGAGCCACCAGCACGTAGCGATCATGCGCAGCACGTGAGCCCGAACGGGGAGGAGCACCAGGTGTATTGCCCCGAACGAACCCGTCCGTCAACTGCGCCGGCCGACTCCGCGCCTTGGTCGCGTACTTGGCCACGTAACCGGCGACCGCTCCCGATGTCAGCCGCTCCCCGGTCCCAGAGGACACGATGGGGCGCACATCGACCTGCGCGCCGAAGCGCAGCACGCGAGTGCCGACCACATCGGAACCCGGAGCGGAGATCCAGACGCGCTCAGCGGCAGCAGGCACCGCATCCGAGAGAAGGCCGGTAGTGGCCCAGCCCGGCGGAGATGAAGCCGGGCCGTCCGGACCGTCGAGGCGGATCACGGCGTGGAAGTGGACCAGGCCCCGACGCTGGTACTCCGCCACTTTCGCGTAGGAGAGGCGCGCCAGGTCCCGGAGTTCGGTGCGCGTCACGCCCGCTTGCCGGGCGACCTCCCGCCGGAGCTCCAGCCCGAACCGGTGCCACAACTGACCGGCGCATGCTTGCCACAGGACGGCCCCGGCGTAGTCGTAGCGCGGGCACAGCGGCTCGCCGAGACGCGCGTCCTCAGCCGCATGCCGCTCAGGGCAACCGAGCAGCGTTCCGTGAGGGCACCTCTCCTCCGTACGGCGAGGCCGGCAGGAGCGTAGGCCTCCGGCGTGCTTGCGCCTGGTGTGGACCGGCCCGAAGCCGGGGGCGGTGAGGGTGGCGAACACCCGAGGGTGCCCGCTCACCTCTCCCCCGACGTTCTTGCCGCCGACGAGCCCGGCGCGGATGAGCTGATACGTGTCCGCCCTGTAGATACGGGAGCACGTCGGGCAGACGGCCGCCCGACGATTGCCGCAGGCGATCAGGAGCCTGCCCCCGTAGCCGTCCGAACCGTAGGAGAACAGCGCCTCCCCCGTACCGGCGTCGACCACGGCGGACGTCCCGACCAGGTGAACCGGATTGGTGCATAGAAAAAGCGATGCCACAGTATGTCGTACATCCGACATACGAAGATGCCCGAATGCTTCTAAAACAACATAGCGTGTGCCTGATATCGGGCCCTCCCGGAATCGGCAAGACGACGCTCGCTCACATGCTCCTGGCAGAGCATATTACGTCGGGATTCGAGCCAATTGAAGTCTCTCGCGACATCAACGAGGCGTGGACCGCGCTCGACAGAGAAGCGAAACAGATATTCTTCTACGATGACTTTTTGGGGCAAATCTCCTTTTCTGAGCGCCTTTCAAAGAACGAGGACAGGAGGCTTTCGGGCCTCATCGAGAAGTTCTCTGGAAGTGCAACCAAGAAGCTCATCCTCACTACACGTGAATACATTCTGCGCGACGCTAAGAGAAGTTACGAGCGACTCGGCGAACTGGGCTCGCAATATCAGTTCCTTCTTGAATTGACATCTTACCGAAAGAGCGACCGGGCTAACATTTTATACAACCATCTTTGGCATTCGGAAGTGGCAAGCCCCTGCTTGACAATCGCCAGTCATGAGTCAGGCGAATTCTTGGAGGGCATTCACGATGCCTATCACGGCTGGCTAGAGTCCACTCTAAGGAATGATCAGGATTGGAGTTACTATACCCGTCACTTGTGGGAGGACGACGGTGTTGTTTTGTCATCGGATACGCAACTAGCTGCCCGCTATGAAAATTTTGCGGGCGAGTTGCTCCAAATGTATTCCGCAGAAGAATTGGACCTTGACGGACTGCAATCAATGGCCATAGATTTTGGACTTCCCCATCTTTCTGAACGAATCGACTCGGCCATGCAAGAGGTCCGTGAGCCAGACGATGAATACGACCGCACGGATTCTCTTCTAGACGACAGTCGCGAATCGGACGAATATATTGCCGATCTTTTCGGCAGACTCAATGAATGTAGCTGCCGAAGTCGAGCGTGCTCGGCGTTCGCGGCATGGGTCGGCTGTCACGTATCGCCCTGGTGGACGGCATAATCCCAATTGGCGTGGCTGAGACCGGTGAGGGTACAGCGAGGCACACGCGTGCGTGGTCGGTCGGCACGCCCGCCGTCGTGGCTGACTGTCGTCGGCTGAGGCTCAGACGGCTCACACGATGGCTACGCCCCCTGGACACCCCGCCTCAGAAGTTCGTCATCGACAGCGCGAAGCCGCTGCCGCCCCTCCCGCGCAGCCTTGGGGTTGCGACCCATGCCACGTACCGCGGCACCCTCGGCCCGGTGAGCGGCGAGGGCCCGGCGCTCGCGTAGCTGCTCGACAGACAGGCCAGCCAGCACGCCCCCGCCGCACCGCAGTTTCGGGCACGCGCGAGGGCCTGTTGCCCGACCGCACCACAAGCGCACCAGATCGATCGGGGAACAGCGGGGAATCCAGGGGAAAGCCGCCCAGTCCGACGCTGCCACGATTCGACCGTTCGCCCAGGTCAGGCCCCGAGCCGGCCTCAAATGCCCGCAGCTTCCCAAGCTGATGCCACCAAGGAGCCAGCACGGGCAAGCAGCCTCAGCCCTGCCTTCGCAGTGTTCACATGCCTACGATCGCGGAGTGAGCTACGACATCTACTTCTTGAACCGACGCGATGGGCAGTCTTGGGGTGAGGTCCTGGAGGCGATGGAGGACGCAGCCGAGGACAGCGAGCCGATCCCCACCCACCTCCTTGAAGCGTGGGACCGCATAGTGCCGCAGGCTCGGACCCTGCTGGGCGAAGTAGAGATCACGGAGTACGAGCAGGAGTCGCGGGACCTGAGCCACTCGCGCACCGGCATTGACCTGTCCGTCTTCAGCGACGAGGTGAGCATCACTGTTCCCTACTGGCATGCCGGGGACGACGCTGCAGTCGTGCTCGGCCAGGTCTCCGCCCTCGCGGCCACCGTCGAGAAGGAAACCGGGCTGACTGCCTACGATCCCCAGACAGAACGTCCGCTGATGGAGACGCCCCCGGAGGGCTCGATTGGGCTGATGTCGCGAATCACCGAGGATCTGCGCAGCCGCTACGGCAGTTGATCACTGAGCACCGGCGGAGCCGGCCGGGTTCCGAGCCAATTGCTCGCCGCGTGCCACAGTCGTGCCAGATACAAGGGTCAGCCACGGTCAACGGGGGTGTCTCGCGGTCGAGTTCGCGGTCACCTGAGCAGGTATCGAAGCTCCAGGTCAGCGCCCCCACTCTCCTGAAGCGGGCGTCGCAGTTCGCAGTTTCCTCCGGTCGAGATCATCGCCGGACGGCGTCGCTCATCCTTTCCACGGCGACAGCACAGACGCCAGTCGCGCCACAGAGGAGACCAGCCCTGGTATGAGGAACCATGCCGGCAGATTCTCCGTCGGCATTCCGACGGAGAGAGCCGCTACAGACAGCATCAGTTGCACCGCTGCCACGAAGCAACCGAACGCCCGGTTCGGAGGCAGCCAGGGCAGCGCCGCCCAGGCGACGGGCAGCAGTAGCCAGAGAACGAGCGCGATCACCATCAGTACCTTCTGTCTACTGATTCACCAGCTCGGCGGCCCCAGAGGATTTGAGGCCCACCCGCGGACCATCGCAGTCGCTGCCGACGACCGAACGCGTTAGACCATATGCGCCTCGGTGCTGCCGGATGCCGGCCAGACCCACCCTCCCCCGCAGCCGCCGCCCCCGACCACAGCGTCTCCGACTTGTTGCACGACCCTTCAGAGGATCGGCTGGACCTATGGATCAGAAGGCCCTTTGACATCTACGACTGACATCAACGACGCCGGACGGTGAAGTTCCACCCTCGGCCTGGACAGCCTGATACTGGGACGACAGGTCCCGGAGGAAGCAGTTCCAGGTAGTGAGCAAGAAGAGCAATACGAGCAAGCGGTACACGGCCGAGTTCAAGCGGGACGCGGTCGCGCTGGCGCTGTCCTCGGACAAGACGGTGACCGAGGTCGCCCGGGATCTCGGCGTGAGTCCGGAGGGCCTGCGGGGCTGGGTGAAGCAGGCGAAGATCGACCGGGGTGAGGGACCGGCCGGTGCGCTCACGACGGCGGAACGTGAGGAGCTCGCGAGGCTGCGGCGCAAGGTCCGCGAGCAGGAGCAGACGATCGAGGTGCTGGGAAAAGCCACGGCCTTCTTCGCGCAGCAGAGGACGAAGTAGCCGCGCGCTACCGGTTCATCGACGTGGAGAGGGCGAGTGAGGCCAATCCCGGCGGGTACAGCGTGTCGCTGCTGTGCCGGGTGCTGAAGGTGGGCCGCTCGGCCTACTACGCCTACCGTGCGGGCCGGGAGGCTGCCCAGGTTCGGCAGGAGGCCGAAGACGAGCTCGCCGGGGAGATCCGGCACATCCACGCCGGATCCCGTGGCGCTTACGGTGCCCCGCGGGTGACCGCGGTCCTGCGGCGCGGGGGCAGGCCGGTCAACCGGAAGAAGGTCGAACGGATCATGCGGGAGCGCGGCATCCGCGGGATCACGCGACGTCGGGGTCGCAGTCTGACGAAGGCCGACACCAAAGCGGCGCCGTCGCCGGACATGGTCGGCCGCGACTTCACCGCCGCCGAGCCTGGCACGAAGCTGGTGTCCGACATCACCTACCTGCCCACCTTGGCCGGCTGGTGGTATCTCGCGACGGTCATCGACCTGGCCACACGCGAGGTGATCGGGTACGCGATGGCCGACCACCACCGGGCCGAGCTCGTCGTCGACGCTCTGCGGATGGCCGCCGCACGCGGCGGACTGAAGGAGGGCTGCATCACGCACTCGGACCGCGGTTCGGAGTACGCCTCACGTGAATACCGCTCTCTGATACAGGAGTTGGGCCTGAGGTAGAGCATGGGACGAACCGGGTCATGTTACGATAACGCCGCTGCCGAAAGCTTTTTCGGTCTACTGAAAGCGGAGATCGGCACCACGGTCTGGGAGTCCCACGAAGCCGCCCGAGCCGACGTCTTCCGTTTCATCGAGGTCGAGTACAACCGCACCCGCCTGCGCAAGCACCCCGAGTACGGCTACGTCACCCCACTCGAGACCAGAGCGCTGGCGACGCAAGACCTCACTCCCGCAGCATAAACACCCGCTGTCCAAGCCCAGGGTGGAACTTCAACCGGACCTCAATGACCCCCCAGCCGAGAGTTCGGGACGAAGAGGTCGTGCCAGACGCGTGCCAGATCGTGCGGGGAACCACGGGGAACAAGAGGGAACCAAGACGACGGCCACCAAGAGCCGACACCGTTTCGCTGCAGGTCAGACCCGCAGCGAGCCCCAGATCACCTCAGCTTCCCAAGCTGATGTCACCCGTTGGCCTGCCGCTTCGTCCGGGCTGCGGCGCTGGGGCGCCGGTCCCGGCCGAGCGGCAGGCTAGCCGCACCACATGCGCCGCGACAGCAATGTGCCCCGTGCCACAGCGCGGGGGACGGTGTCACACGGGGCCAGGCTGGCTGTTCGAGGGAGCTGGCTCGAACCTCGACCAGCCAGCGTATGAGGAGCGGTTCAGGCAGCCGACGCTTCCCGCCTCATGGGCGATGACGCTTCAGTCGCTGCGTCATGCTGCTCCGCCTCAAGTCCTGCCGCGATCAGGTTCGCCATCAACTCGGCTGCTTCAGAGCCAATGGTCCCGAGGTGCACGAACCCGTCCCCGAACACGTTCACGTCCGCCAACAGACCGGGGAAGTCGGAGTCCAGGCCAAGCAACACCAGCTGGTCGGCCAGGGCGCCGGCGCTTCGTCGTGCGCGGTTCCAGCCGCGGACGTAGGGCACGCCGGATACCAAGTCCTCCGCTCGTTTGGCCACCACTCCTCGCCGGTCGGTCATGGCGTCAGATCCTTCCCTTGTTTTCTTCGGCGGTCGTTGGCGCGTGTTCGACGCCCTCACGGTCTCGGTCGAATCCACTCGCCAGAGCCAGGCGCAGAAGTTCCGCGAGGCGCTCGGCCGTGTTGGGGGACACCCGGCCCAGCTCGACGAGGCCGTGCCCGAAGGCGTTCAAGTCCGCGCGCAGGTACGGAAAGTCCTTCTCCAGACCCGCTCGCACGAGGGCGTCCCGCAATGCGGTGGTTGCGTTTCGAGCCGCATACCAGCCTTCACTGTCGAGAGGCGACCACGAGGCAGCGTCGCGCTCGTCGGTCGGCTCATTCGGCATCAGTGGTCCGTTTCCTCGGGAAGGGCAGCGACCGCCGCGTACGGGGTCGGGTACCTCCCATCGAAGCGGTCGATCCTGGCTAGGAGCTCCGCGGAAGCGACCAGCACGGTCGCGAGGGCGACCGGGCGCAGTGGGTTCGCCTCCGGCCGGCGCACCGGGGCGCGCAGCCACTTCCGCGAAGACGTACTCGATGACGACCCGACCTTGGGGGTTCTCTGCGCCTCACCCTGCACACCCTGCACCGTGGTACCGGCCGTCGCGTGAGCTGGAAGAGTTACGGCACTTCAGCTTGGCGTTTAACCTCGCGGGTCACTCGTCCTGCTGACCTGCGGTTCTTCACGGGACAGCGGAGACGGCGGTTCTCCACGCTTCGAGATGACGAGTCACAAAGCACGAGAGAACGGCCGCTGCCCATGAGTCTGCCTGTCGGTGTGCCCGGAATCGAGGCGTTGGGTCTGTTGTCCCGCTTTCGGGTCGAGTTCTACGAGTGTCTCTACAAGCGGGCGGACGCGCTCTTCGAGCTCACCGATGCGGTGCTGTGCACGGACGGGCCGGTGAAAACCCTGGTCGAGCTCTCCTTGGCAGTCGAGCACCGGCGCGGACACGGCGCGCTGTACGCGGCCCTGGACCGTGGATGGCTGGAGCCGACACGGTTGCGCCGCACGCTGGCGGGCCTGCCGCTGCCGAAGGCGGCCGACGGGCGGATCGTGCTCGCCGTGGACGTGTCGCACTGGCTGCGACCCGACGCTCCCACCAGCGGCGACCGGCTCTTCTGCCATGTCTATGGACGCGGCGACCGCAACTCGGACCAGTTGGTGCCCGGCTGGCCCTACTCCTTCGTCGCGGCCCTGGAGTCCGGCCGCACCTCCTGGGTCGCTCTCCTGGACGCGGTCCGCCTGGGCCCGGCCGACGACGCGACGACCGTCACGGCCGTCCAACTCCACGATGTTGTCAGGAGGTTGACGAGTGCAGGCCACTGGAGACCGGGCGATCCGGACATGCTGATTGTGATGGACCCCGGCTACGACGTCGCCTACCTGACCCACGCTCTCGCCAACCTGCCCGTCGTACTGGTCGGGCGCCTGCGCTCGGAACCGGGTCATGCTCCGCGACCCCGGCCCCGCGCGGTCGGGTCCCCGGGGCGGGCGCCCCCGCCGGCATGGCGGCGTCCTCACGTTCAAGAAGCCCGACAGCTGGCACGAACCCGACGTCACGACCGCCACGGACACCACCCGCTACGGCACAGCCACCGCGACGGCCTGGGACCGGATGCACCCCCGGCTCACTCACCGCGGCCCCTGGCTGGAGCACGCCAAGGAAGAACTCCCCATCCTGCATGGCACGTTGATCCGCCTGAAGGTCGAGCGCCTGCCCGGTGACCATGACCCGAAACCGGTCTGGCTGTGGTGCTCGGCCACCGCCGCTGCACCGGCGGACGTGGACCGCTGGTGGCAGTCCTTCCTCCGCCGCTTCGACCTGGAGCACACCTTCCGGCTGATGAAACAGACCCTGGGCTGGACCGCCCCGAAGGTCAGGAACCCCGACACGGCCGACCTGTGGACCTGGCTGATCATCGCCGCCCACACCCAGCTCCGCCTCGCCCGGCCCCTCGCCGAGGACCTCCGCCGCCCCTGGGAACGGCCCGCAGAACCCCGCCGCCTCACCCCCGCCCGGGTCCGCCGGGGGTTTCGCAACGTCCGCGCGACAGCAGCCCGCCCGGCAAGCGCGCCGAAACCGTCCCGACCAGGCCCCGGACGGCCTCCCGGCTCGAAAAACAAACAACGAGCCAGGCGCCACGACGTCGGCAAGACCGTCAAACGCGCCGAATCGATCAAGGAACACCAAGCCCAGCGAGGTTAAATGCCAAGTTCAGAACGTGTCGACGCCGACAGGACGGTGTACGACCGTCGGGGTTTCGATATGGATCACGGTCGTACACCGAGCAGCGGCTGTCCCACAGCATCGCCAGGTGATCGATCGACGTGAGCGCGTCGGCAGCCTCGTCCCGGTCTTCGCCGCCAGCCGGTAACGGGGGATTGGAGGTAGGATAGGTAGCATGAGTGAGCCTACCGGCAAGTACTCGATCACTATGCCGCGCGACATCGCCGAGGCCGCCAAAGCACGCAGTGGCCCCTCCGGACTGTCTGCCTACGTCGCCGCCGCCGTCGCCCGCCAGATCGAACGCGACAACCTCAACGAACTCATCACCGTCGCCGAAGCCGAACACGGGCCCATCACCGACGAGGAGATCGGAGCCCTGCGCGACCAACTCCACCAGGCCCGCCGACAGCAGACCCAGGGTGGGGCGAACGCCGCGTGACCCGGTCCCCCGCCACCCCCGGCGGCACCCTGGTCCTCGACAGCGACGGACTGGCCAAGGCCGTACTGCGCGACCGCGCGGTCACCGGCTGGCTCGCCCTCGCCCGCACCGACGACCTGCGAGTGATCACCTCCGCTGCCACCCTTGTCGAGGTGGTCCACCCTCGGATCAACCGCCCGGCCCTGGAGTGGACCCTGTCCCGCCTCGTCGTCGAGCCGATCAGCGAGCCCATCGCCCGCCAGGCCGCTGCCCTCCTCGCCGACGCCGGCCTGCACGGCCACAAGTACGCCATCGACGCCATGCTCAGCGCCACCGCCCTCGCCTCACCCGGACCGGTCACGGTTCTTACCTCCGATCCGGAGGACCTCACGTCGCTGTGCGGCGGACGCGTCACCATCATCAAGATCTGACGACACACTGCCGCCTTGTCGCGTGGCTTCAACCGTCGACGAGCAACAGCGGGACAAGGGCCAGGAAGTAGCACGCAGGAAGTCCCTCGTAATCCAGCGGATCACCACCCATTTCCAACTCGCCCACGCCGACAGCGGCCCGCGCCGCCCCGGGTGGCTGGTCCTGTTGACGGGCGTCTGCGGACGCCTTCGCCTTGCCTGGTGCCGGCCGTGCTCGGCACCAGGCCGTCTGACAGGGGCTATTTCCGGCCTGACCCGCTCGGGTGGGCCAGTTCGATGCCGACTCGTCCGCCGATCCGCAGTGCCATGGTGCGAGTCGGCTCCACGGTGAAGCCGGCTGCGGCGATCCGCCGCGACACGGCGTCGCCGACATTGCCGCGCATCTGTTCGCCCATCCGGCCGCGCATCCCGGCCTGCCGGCGTCCTCGGCCGTGCCCGTGGTCATGCCCGTGCTCGTCGAACACCGGGTCGGCCAGGACCAGCAGCCCGTCGGGCCGCAGCACCCGGCGCACTTCGGCAAGCAGGGCTTCCCTCGACGCGCTGTCCAGGTGGTGCAGCATCAGACTGGAGAAGACCCTGTCGAACGAGCCTTCGCGATAGGGCAGTTCCTGGGCGAACCCGCGGTCCAGCCGTACGGTGAGGCCGACCCGCCGGGCCTTGCGTTCGGCGCGGGCCAGCGCCTTCGGGTCGGGGTCCAGTCCGACGAGGTCCACGTTCCTGTGCTGCTGACCGGTCGTCCGCAGCAGGTTCCCGGTGCCGCAGCCGACGTCCAGCACCCGGTGCCCGTCGCGCAACTCGGCCAGCCTGATCATCGTTTGGTGGATCGGCCGCAGCCCGAACACGTGGTGTGCCACGTCGTACAGCGGCGTCAGGAAGTTCTTGCCCAAGCCCGGGATGTACTCCCGTTCGGCATGCGACTGAGACAGTTTTTCGGTCATGCCATCATGCTGACCGCTCCTGAAGCTGCATACCTGTACGATCCGCGGCTTCGATGGGACGATCCGACGGTGAGGACAGTGCGGAAGGCGCCCGGCCGGGACCGGCCGGCGACCTACTCGATGCTGCCGGCACCCGGCGAGCTGCCCGTGGCGATCTGGCGGCTGGAGCAAGGCTGGGAGAGCCCCGGAACCTTCGAGGAGCATGCGCACGACTTCCCTGGCCTGGCGTACTTCCAGTCCGCCGGCGGGCTGCTGCGCACCGGTCGGCGGGCCTGGCCGATCGAGGCCGGCGACTTGTACGTCATCGCGCCGGGCGACGTGATGGGCCATATCCACCCCCGCGATCTGGCCCACGCCCATGGCTGGGGCGTGTTCTTCACCGCCGACGCGCTCGGCCCGGACGTCCCCGGCGCCCACCTGGCCTGGCGCACGCACCCGCTGCTGTTCCCGTTCGTCCGCGGCGGAGCGACCGGCGCCTTGCGGCTGCGGGTGCCCGAACCGGACCGGCCCGAGTGGACCGTCCGGATCCAGGCCCTGCACGACGAACTGGCGCAGCGCCAGGACAGCTACCGGGAGGCCGCTCTGGCCCACCTGACACTGCTGCTGGTCGGAGTGTCCCGGCTCGCCGCCGATGTCGTGGGCGACTTGCGCGCGAACCGGGAACCACTGCTCGCCGAGGTGTTCGAGGTCATCGAGCAGCGCTACCCACAACCGCTGTCACTGCGCGACGTGGCCGCCGCAGTCAGCATCTCCCCTGGCCACCTCACCTCGACGGTACGCCGACGGACCGGGCGTACCGTGCAGGAGTGGATCACCGAGCGCCGGATGGTACAGGCCCGGCGCCTGCTGGCCGCGACCGATCTGCCGATCAGCGAGATAGGCAGGCAAGTGGGCTTCCCAGACCCTGGCTACTTCGCCCGCACCTTCGGCAAGGTGCACGGATCGAGCCCCCTGCAGTGGCGGCGAGCCGGCGCCGATCCCGGAAGCAGGCCGAGAGGCTGAGCAGCCCATGACCCGTGCCAGTTGGGCGTCCGCACAGGGCGACGATGCCGCTGCCGGACCGGAGCTGGACGGCGCTGACGGTCACGGTGACGCCGAGCACGGCTGTGTCGAACGGGAGGGCGAGGCGGTCCTCGATGACTGGTCGGCACCGTCAGGCGATCGGCCTCCTCGACCTACCGCTGCCCGAACCCGCGCCTGAGGGGTGGGCCTGGGTGGAGGCCTACCGGCGCTGAGCATCCTGAGCCGCGTACCCCATTCCTCACCGTCTCTCCGCTACTGCCAGGCGCGGACCAGATCTTCAGGTCCCCAGTGGGCCGCAAGCGGCAGACTGCCGACGACACCGCTGCGGGACACCGCGACCATCGGGGTGTCCGGCCCGGCACCGGGCACCGCGAGTACGTCCCGAGCCAATGCGTCGTATTCACGGGTGCGTGAACCCGTCGGAAGCGTGGATCCCGCCGGTTACAGCCGGGCACCGGGCGGTCGCTCTGCGCGCCTTCAGCCCTCGCCGGTCGTGACGCTCGCCGGAATCGGTCCGCTTCTTCCCGGAGACGGGACGTGCAGGAACCTCTTCGACCGCGGATTGATTGAGCGATAAGGTCATACGTATGGCAACCGAGCCGCAACCCGCAACCCGTCTGTTCCCGCGACGTCTGCCTGCCGGCCGCTTGGGTGTTGCAGTCGTTTCCGAGCTCGTCGACCTCATCGTGACGGGCCAGTTGAAGGAAGGCGAGTTGCTGCCCCCGGAGGGTCCGCTGAGCGAACACTTCGGCGTGAGTCGCACGGTGCTGCGTGAATCGGTGAAGCGGCTCGAGGAGAAGGGCCTGGTGATCGTTTCCCAGGGTCGCGGCACTCAGGTGCGGGCGCCGGGCTACTGGAACATGCTCGATCCGGTGGTGCTGTCCGCGTTGATCGACAACGATGAGACGCTCGGTGTCCTTGACGAGCTGACGATCGTGCGGGCGAGCCTCGAGTCGGCGATGGCGGGCGCGGTTGCCGGTTCCCGCAGCGCAGATGAGTTGAGGAGGCTGGAGAACGCGTTGACCGCGATGCGTGAGAGCGAGTCCGAGACGGACTCCTTCCGGCAGGCGGATGTGGTGTTCCACTACGCGCTCATGGAGATCTCCGGCAACCGGCTGGCGGAGAACATCGCCAAGCACCTGTACAAGCGAGCCGTGGACTCCAGCCGCTACCAGGGCATCGACCCGCCTGATGCGCTCGCACTGACGCTGAAGGAACACGCGGCGATCGTCGATGCCATCTCAAGGAAGGACGTCGCCGCGGCCCAGAAGGCGATGCATGATCACATCCACGTCTCGTGGGAGCGTCGCCGGCTGCCCGACCACGCGCCACTGGCGCGCGGCCGAGCGCTCGACAAGGAGAGCGAGTAGACGTCGGCAGCGTTGCCGCCGAATCACGCGCGCGTTCCGAGGCGGAAAGCCCGTCGAGCAGGGCTTCCAGAACGGACTTCCAGGCCGCCGCTCCCCCGCCGAGCTCAGCCGACGGCCAGCCGGAACCGTAGAACGGACGCTCAGGGCAGAAGGATCCCAGGGCGATCGTTACCGGGGCGGCGAGATCGGCTGCACGCCATGATCCGGGGGGCGAGGCCCGACGTGGGTCCCGAGACCTTCGCGACGACGTTCGGTTGACGCGCGAGCTCCCGCAGCCGCGACGCCCACGTGCTCCTGTCCTGCCCCGGCTCTGTGTGCGGCCCGAGAAGCGCGAGGAGTACCTGGCGCTGCACCGTGCCGTGTGGCCGAGCGTCCCACGACGAAGGCCCTGCGCTCAGGTCGACGGGTCACGAGGGCCGGCCTCCGCGGTGCAACGGGTCATCGATCACGTCCGGCTCGGCCACCAGCCGCAGGGCAGCGCGTTGGGGCCGAATGTGCGGTCCGGTCGCCGCGGGCCGGGGCGTCGCAGCGCCGGCCGGTGACATCTGGGACTCGTCGACCACGATCCCGATGCCTGGGCGATCGCCCAGGACGATGCCTCCGTCGTCGAACTGCTGGTCGACGTCGAGACCGACGGGAAAGAGAAGATCCTGGACTTCGCAGGTCAGAAGGTTCGGCACGGCGGCGGCGGCATGCGCCACCGGGTTCGCGTTGTACGCGACGGGACTCACCGGCAGATCGTGGGCGTGCGCGAGCGTCGCAACGCGGAGGAAGTGGGTGATCCCCCACACGTTGCCGACTTGCACGATGTCGACCGCGTTGGCGTCCAGCAGGGGGCGGTACTGCTCCAGCCCGGTCAGGTTCTCGCCGCTTGCGATCGCCGCGCGCACCTTCCCGCGCAGCGCGGCCATTCCGGCCGCATCCCACCGGCGCAGCGGTTCCTCCACCCAGGTGAGGTCCATGCGCTCCTCGATGGCCGCGACGTACCGGGCCGCCTGGGCGTGGTTCCACGACTCGTTGGCGTCGAACATGAGCGCCGGTCGGCGGGAGTTGCGGCTGAGAATGTCGCGCATGATCTCCAGCCGGGGCAGGTCGCGGTCGAGGTCGCGTCCGCCTTTGAGCTTGCCGGCCTTGAACCCGCGGTCCGCGAACCGACCATAGAGGTCGGCGAGTTCGTCCTCGGTCAGGCCGTACTCGAGACCGGACGCATACCCAGGGACGAAGCGCTCGCGGGCCCCGAGGGTCCGCCAGAGCGGCTCGTCAGCGGCCTTGGCCTTGATGTCCCAGAGGGCCATGTCGATGGCCCCGATGGTGCCGAAGGTGGATCCTGAGTGACCGGCCTTGAACACCCAGTCGAGCATTCGGTCGTAGAGCGCCACGACTGACCGCGGATCATCGTCTTCGATCGCGGGGAAGACACGGGCGATGTCGGCGTGGGCCCCGAGGCCGACTCCCTCGATTCCGGTGTCGGTCTCGATGATGAGGACGGGGACCGGCGTGGCGCGGCCGGGCTGGACACCGTTGACGTCCCCGGTGATTCTGCCCCAGTCGTGAACGGTGCTCAGGCTGCGGTATCCGGTGATCTTCATCGGCAGTGGTTCTCCCTGTATGCGCGAGCGGTCATTCCTTGGTTCCTCCCGCTGTCATGCCCGCGACCAGGAATCATTGCGCCAGGACTATAGGACATACGTATGATGTCTGTCACGCATGTCACTTTGATACTGGATCGTCGCCCTCGGTCGGCGACGAAGGCGCCGCCCGCGCCCACCTGGCCCACGGCCGGGCCCGCGAGGGCGGCACGCTCGAGTACAGCTGGGTGACAGGGATGCGCACCCAGGAGCACGTGCGAAGCAATGTCGCGCGGTATCGGGCGGTGATCCCGCAGTCGCCGGGAGGAGCTGCACTCCACAGGGCTCGTCCCGCACCCGACCGGACAAGCCGGCCCTCCCAGGCCTCCCAGGGCCCGAGCCAGACATCACATGACTCTTGTTACAAACATCATACGTATGCTAACTCTGTGGCGGGGCATCGGTGCCCCCCACACAGGAAGCGATCGAACATGACATTGACGTCAGACTCGACACGCTCGGTGAGCAGACGATGGAGACGCAGGGCGGGCACCCTTGCGGCCCTCGGTGCCTGCGCCGTCATCGCATCAGCGCTCATTCCCCTCCAGGCGCAGGCCGCGCCTCGGACGGTGTACTTCGCAGCGCCGGACGGCAAGGACTCCGGACACTGCAGCCAGTCGCAGCCGTGCTCGCTCGAGCGGGCTCAGCACGTTGTCGACCCGGCCGCAAAGCAAGGTGACGTGACCGTTCAACTCGCCGACGGCACCTACCGCCTTTCCGAGCCACTCCGGTTCGGACCCGGCAATGACGGCGGCGACCACACCATCCACTGGACCGCCGCCCCGGACGCTCACCCCGTCATCACAGGCGCCTCGAAGGTCACCGGCTGGTCCAAGTCCGAGGCGGGGTCAGGCATCTGGGAGGCGGATACCCCCAGCGGCCTCGACACCCGCCAGCTCTACGTGAACGGCGTGATCGCCCCTCGCGCCGCCATCCGCCTGGCCAACGCGGACGTCACTCCCACCGCAACTGGTCTCACCATCAAGAACCCGGCCCTGAGCTACCTCGCCACGCTCCCCGACCAGGGACGCATCGAGTTCGAGTCCCTCGGCGACTTCACGAACCGCTACTCGCCGGTTCAGAGCATCAGTGCCACCGAGATCACGATGGCGCAGCCGGCGTGGGACAACAACACGTGGGGCTGGGACACCGTCCAGAACTCGTTCCTGGCCGGTCCGAGCTGGTACCTCGACAACTCACTGAGCTTCCTCACCCAGGTCGGCCAGTGGTACATAGATCCGGGCGCCGGAAAGCTCTATTACAAGCCGGCGAACGGGGTCGACCCCAACCAGCTCGACATCGAGCTGCCCCGCCTGGAGACGCTGATCAGCATCGGCGGGACGTACGACAAGCCGGTGACCGGTCTTGCCTTCGAGGGCATCCAGTTCTCCGGAACCTCCTGGCTCGGTCCCTCGACCGACGGGTATGCGGACCAGCAGAACGGCCTCTTCATCAAGGGCACCTACGACTACCGCCCCGCCGATGCCTTCACCAGCTGCTCGCGCGGCTGCGAGATGTTCGAACGAGCGCGCACCAGCTGGTACCAGGAGCCCGCCGCCGTGCAGGTCTCCGCCGCCGGCCGCATCTCGTTCACCGGCAACACGTTCACCAACCTCGGCCAGTCGGCGCTGGGCGTCGGAAACGACGCCAACGCCACGACGACCGGCGTCGGGCTGGGCGCCAGCGACATCGACGTGGTCGGCAACCGGTTCATGGAGAACAGTGGGCACGGCGTCGCGGTCGGCGGCGTACTGCCTGACGCGCACCACCCGAGCGACCCGAGGATGACCAACCAGAACATCCTGATCGCCAACAACACGATCGATCGCGTGGGGGTGGACTACAAGGACAACAGCGGCATCCTCAGCACCTACGTCACCAATGCCCGCATCCTGCACAACGAGGTCTCCAACGTCCCCTACGACGGCATCGACACCGGCTACGGTTGGGGCATCAACGACGCCGGGGGGTCGAACGACTACGTCGACCGCGGCTACTACAAGTGGAACACGCTCTACACGACGCCGACCACGCTCAAGGACAACCGCGTCGAGGGCAACCTCGTGCACAACACGAAGGCACGCTTCGCCGACGGCGGATCGGTCTACAACCTCTCCGCCAGCCCGGGAACCGTGGTCGCCAAGAACTACCTGTTCAACATCTCAGGAGTCGGCCTCTACCTCGACGAGGGCTCGCGCTCGATGACGTATGAGAACAACGTGGTCCAGGGCGGTTCCTTCCTCTTCACCAACGCGTACAGCCTCCGCAACAACACCAGCGACAACGTCATCCAGAACAACTGGTACACCTCGGGCGGAGAGCAGGCGCCGAACGCCGCCGCGCACAACAACAAGCTGATCAACAACGTGAAGGTCGCCGGTGCCGACTGGCCCGCGGGCGCCCGAGACGTGATCTGCCAGGCGGGTGTCGCGCCGCAGTACCGGACGTCGCTCAACGCGAACCAGTTCGGCTTCAGCGGATGCGCGGTTGACGCACCGGTCGCAGCCGGCCTCGCCACCGCCAAAGGTTCGGCCGTCAGCTCGTACTTCGGCCAGAGCGGCGATGGATTCGGGATCGCGGCGGCCGGCGCCGACGTGTGGGGCGCCGGCGGCCAACACGACGACCAGTTCGGCTCGATCTACCGGGCCGGCTCGTTCAACGCCGACTCGAGCGTGTCCACCCGGGTCGTGTCGGTCAACGACGCCAACGCCTGGGCCAAGTCCGGGGTCATGGTCCGCAACGACATGACCAAGGCGGGAGGGTCGGCCGGGTATGCCGTCGTCGCGGTCACCGCCCGCAACGGCGTCGTGTTCGAGTGGGACGCCAACGGCGACGGGTACCTGGACACCGACGCCCGCGCCAACGTCGACATCTACCGTCCCATCTGGGTGAAGCTCACCCGATCGGGCACCTCGTTCAACGCCTCGTACTCCTACGACGGTGCCAACTATGTCCCGATCGGTCAGCCCGTGACGTTGGCCTCGGCCGCAGCGAAGCAGGACGCGGGCATCTTCTCCACCTCCCACGACGCCGCCCAGTCAGCGATCAACCAGTTCGACTCCGGCGCCGTCACGGCCGTGACGGCGCCGTAGGTGCCGCTCACGGTGGGTCGACGACAGGCGCGGCGAGGTGTTCCGGAGCGCGCCGACAGACTGACGGTTCAGGTTCACGGACTCTGGCGGCGGGCGCATGAGAGGACCGGAGCACCAAGCGTGACCTGTCGTCGACCGTCCGGCCGGGGTCTGGCGCGCTGACCAGGGCGGATGCCGACAGAAGAGGGCGGGAGTCAGTCTCACTGGCTCCCGCCCTCTCTCGTTGTCTCTCAGCGTTCGCGACACACCTCCGACACACATTCCGGTCGGGCGTTCACTGGCTGCGGGTCAGCTCAGGGACGCCGTGACGGCCGGCACGAAATCGGAACCTGGCCGTTCACTCGGAGCGTCGGCCTCGTGAGCGGAATAGCGGCCGAGGCGGCACCCGCTCTTGGGCCAGGCGACATCGCCCGTGCGCGACCACCACCGGCAGCCCGCCCGCCGAGAGCGTTCCGCTATCCAAAGACTGCGCCCTACCCGTCGGCTTTGTCCCGGCCGTCTTCGAAGACGAAGAGTGGTTTGCCGCCATGTGCGGGTGCTTCGGCGAGCGAGATGGCTTCGGTGAAGCGTTCGAGCGGGAACGGCTGGCCTTGGGGGATGCTCAGCACCTCATCGGCGACGAGACTGCGAACCTCGGACAGCGCGCGCAGCGCATCCGCGGGTGAAGCAGTGCCGAACCAGCGGTTCAGCCAGAAGCCACGGACTGCTTTGGTCTCGTAGATGACCGAGCGTGCCTGCAGCGGGATCGTCAGCGCTGCCGGGTCAGTCTGCCGATGGGTGGAGAGCGCGCCGTAGACCACGACCTCTCCTCCAGGAGCCAACGCCTGTGACACCTGGGCACCCACATGGCCCGCGACACAGTCGATGGCCTTGCGCACGCCGGCCGGTCCTGCAATCTCCGCCACACGCTGCACCAGGTCCTCGTCCTCGGTGCAAATGACCTCGTCGCCACCGAGCGCCTTGATCTCCTCAACGGCATCGCGCCGCCGCACCACATTGATCGTGCGAATACCCAGATGTCCGGCCAGCTGAAGGACGAGCCGGCCGACGGTGGAGCCCGCGGCCGTCTGCAACAACCATTCACCCGGCTGTACGTCGAGTTCGCGAGTCACCAGGAGCAGCGCGGTCAACGGATTCACAGCGAGTTGACAGGCACTGGAGTCGCTCAGACGATCGGAGACCGGCAGAAGCCTATGCGTATCGGCGACGAGGTATTCCTGCCAAGTCCCCGCCACACGCGGCCCTGGTACCGCAGGGACAGCAGCGACCACCACGCGCTCGCCGATCGTCAGTCCCTCAGTATCCGGGCCCAGGGCCTCAATACGACCCACGCATTCCATATAGCCCCCGACAGTGGGAAATTCGGGGGAGAAACCGTAGCGGCCACGCAGCGCATGCAGATCGCTGGCGTGAATCGGAGTCGCCTTCACACGGATCAACGCCTGACCGGATCCTGGCGTGGGAACAGGCCGGGTTTCCAGCCGAAGGACATCACTCGGCTCGCCAACCTCATGGGCTACGAGCGCGCTCATGGATTGCGGCGTGGGCATGAGATCTCTCCTTTGGTCGCGCTCGGCGTCGGCCGACGGGGCAGCGAAGTACCCGGCGTACCGCGTCCCAGCACAGTGCTCAGTCTGTAGGAACGGTGCGGTCCTGGTCGTGATCGGTGGCGAGGGCGACGTGCCGCCAGGCGTCCATCTCCTTGCGGAAGGTGTCCAGTTTGGCGTCGAAGGCTTGCAGGGTGTCGGCTCCGAGCGGGAGGCGCAGGGGTGGCTCGGGGGCGGCGGCCATCTCGACTATGGCGTGCGCGGCCTTGACCGGATCGCCGGGCTGGGCGTGGTTCAGGCTCGCGGCGGCTGCCCGCATCGCGCCGACGGTGGGCGCGTAGTCGTCGATGGTGTCGGGGCCGGTGTGCAGGCCGGCGGGGTCGAGGAAGTCGGTGCGGAAGAAGCCCGGCTCCACGAGCGTCACGTGGATGCCGAGGGGGGCCAGTTCGGTGTGGAGGGTCTCGGTGAAGCCTTCGACGGCGAACTTCGTGGAGGCGTAGATGCCCCAGCCCGGCGCGGTGGCGAAGCCCACGATGGAGCTGATGTTGATCACGTGGCCGGAGCGCCGGCGGCGCAGTACCGGCAGTACGGCGCGTTGGACGGCGAGCGGGCCGAACACGTTGGTCTCGTACACCGCGCGGACCGCGGCGTCGTCGGACTCTTCGACGGCGGCGAGCAGTCCGGTGCCGGCGTTGTTGACCAGGACGTCGATCCGGCCGAACCGCTCGACCGCCGTGTCGACGGCCGCCTGGATGCTCTGCGGGTCGGTCACGTCCAGCGGCACGGTGAGCAGCGCGTCGCCGGCGTCGGGAAACTGCTCGCGGACGGTTTCGGCCTTCCGCGCGGTCGCGACCACCTGGTGGCCGGCGGCGAGGGCGGCACGGGTGATCTCCAGGCCGAAGCCCCGAGACGATCCGGTGATGAACCAAACGCTCATTGTCTTCTCCGATGTTCAGGCGGTGGGCAGGTCGAAGGCCGCGCGGTTCTGGGCGATGAAGCCCTCGACGTCGAGGGGGTCGCTGCCGCCGATCGTCTTCACGAGGTCGTTGGTGCCGGCGAAGACGCCGTTGCGGTAGTCGACGGCCACGGCGAGCAGGTGCTGGATCAGGTGGTCCGGCGCGCCGCGCCCGTGCAGGATGGCGGCGAATTCGTCGAGTTCGATGGGGACGTAGGTGACTTCACGGTCCAGCGCCCGTGACATCTTCTCGGCGATCTCGTAGTGGTTGAGTTCCTCGGCTCCGTACAGCGGGTAGATCTGGCCGGCGTGCGGGGCGGGGTCTTCCAGGATGGCCGCGATCACCTTCGCCTGGTCGCTTTCCGCGATGGGGGCGTGGCGTCCGTCGGCGAACGGCAGGCGTAGTTCGCCGGTTCCGTCGGCCCAGGTGTCGATCAGCCACTGGGCGAAGAAGGTCGGGCGGATGTGGGTGACGGGGACCGGGGCGTGGTCCAGGACGCGTTCGGCGACCCAGTGCTGGCGGGCCGCGTTGCTGGCGGTGTGGCGGCGGGCGGAGACCTGCGACATGTTCACGATCGCCTGGACCCCGTTCTCCTCCGCCGCCTGGGCCACGTTCGCGGTGGCGTCCATCAGGCCGGGACGGATCGGATAGGTGAAGTACAGGGCGTCGATCCCCTTGGTCGCCCGGGCCAGGGAGTCCAGGTCGAGGACGTCGCCTTCCACTACGTCCGCTCCGAGGGCGGCGAGCCGCTCGGCGCGCCCGTCGAGGCCGCGGACGAGTGCGCGGACGCGGTGTCCGCGCTGCAGCAGGAGTTCGGTGGTGTGGCCGCCGGTTTTGCCGGTGGCCCCGATCACGAGGAGGTTGCGTTCCATGATGGTGATCTCCGTTTCTTGAGAGGGAGCTGGTGGGAAGTCCAGCGTCAGTCCTGCGAGCGGGTGCCGCAGAAGATGAGTGAGGGGCGGTGCCAGGCCCGTCCAGCAGAAGGCTGTGGCTGCGGGTCCGCCCCGAGTGGCCGCGGCCCTGTGGTCAAGGGGTGTGGCGGGGCCGGAGGGCGAGCAGCGCGGCGGCCGCGGCGAGTCCGGCGCCGGCCTGGACGGACCAGGCATGGTCGAACCCGGTGGTCGTGGCCTGCGGGGTGAGGGCGACGAGCAGGGCCACGCCCACGGCGCTGCCGATCTGACGGCTCATGTTGAGTACGGCGCTGCCGATCTGGCGGCTCATGTTGAGTACGGCGCTGCCGGTGGTGGCGCGTTCGGGGGCGAGGGTGCCTGCGGCGGCGAACAGCGGCGCCTGGGCCAGACCGCCGGCCAGGCCGACCAGGATCAGGCCCGGGAACATGCCGCCCCAGTAGTCGGGGGTGGTGTGCCCGGTCGCGATCCAGTAGGCGGCGGCGAGTGCCATGGCCGGCGTGCCGGTCACGGCGGGGGCGGTGCGTCCGAAGCGGCTCTGGACGGGTCCGGCGTTCATGGCGAAGGCGATCGAGGCCAGGGGGCCGGGGCGATGGAGACGCCTGCGCGCAGCGGGCCGAAGTGCCAGACCTCCTGCATGAACAGCGCGGTGCTGAGCAGGACGATGGCGAAGCCGGCGGAGAACAGGAACAGAGCCACGGTGGCGGCGGTGAACGGCCGGCCGGCGAACAGCTGCTTCTCGCCCGGCGCGCTGCTGCTGCCCGAGGTGCGCCGGCCCAAGGGTGCCGCTGTGCCGGACGCGGCTTCCGCCCTCGCACTGTTGCTGGCCGTGAGCCTGCTGGTGCTCGCCACCGTCGAGGGGCCGGGGTGGGGCTGGACGGACATCCGCACCGTGGCCCTGTTCGCGGCAGCAGCCCTGGCCGCTGCCGCGACCGTCGAGGGCACACTGCGCGCCAAGGCGCCGGTGATCGACCACGTCGAACCCGGCCCTGGCCAGCACTTCCATGCCCCGGTCGACCGCCATGAGCAGGTGACTGATTCCCCGGGCGTCCGCCACCCGCTGGGCCTGGGCCGGATGACCTCGGCGAGTGTTACGCAACCTCGGCGGGAACGTCGCGGACGATCTCGGTCAGCTCGCCGGAATCGATGTCGTAGAAAAGGCCGTAAATCTCAACGTGCTTCGGGGTGCCCGGGCTGTTGCGGATCAGGCTTACGTCGTAGTTGAGCGACTTTTCGAAGTCGGTGATGGCGATGCCGTCCCAGTCGTACAACGACGAGATGTCGGTGTGCTGCTCCTGTTTCCACGCAGCGGTGATTCCCTCCGCCGTGAAGGAGGTGGCACCGCAGAAGGAGTGGTGTACGACAACAACTCGCTCGATTCCGAAGAGGTGCTGGGAGACCGCGATCGAGCGAAGAGCCTCTGCCGCGCGCCCGCCCCCGACGATGAGGGGGAACACCGTCGCTGTGGAGCCGATCTTCCTGCCTGCCTCGTCGAGGAGAAGTTCACCGGGGTAGATCTCATCGCCGAAGTAATCAGCCACCGCTTGTGCGGCCCCGGCGGCCCGGGGGTCGAAGCAGTACATGACGATCGTCCTGACGGGAATCACGCTGGTGATGATCTTCCGAACCGCGGCTTCGTTGTAACCCGGCTGTCCTCGGAATGTGAACTCTGCAAAATTCGACACTGCCTGACTCCGCTTCTCATGGTGGTGACGATCTCCCGATGGACGGTGCCGTCGGGCACGGCAAGGGCGGCTCTCGCCGAGGGTGGTGCGGATCGCGAGCGTGGCTCGGACCCGGCCCGGACACCCTTCGGCGGAGGCTCACCCATGGTGGTGAGGGCTCTTCGCTACTCCCCCCACGGTCCGGCGGCCACGCCGCGCTCCATGGAGGAGACGCCGTCGGCTGCCCGCTCCTGCGCAAGGTGGTAGGCGATCGTGTAGGGAGGCGCGGCCGTCTCGGAGCGGGCACCGTGGGCGAGGACTTCGTCGGCCAGATGGCGGACCATCTCCAGCCGCGGATACGCGGCATGGATGCGCTCCTGTTCCCCGGCCACGAGGTCGGCGTTCTTGCCGAAGTCGATCCAGATGCCTTCGTAGGTGAGGTAGGTCAGCAGCCCCATTCGTTCGGGGATCTGCGGCGTGGTGTGAAGAGCGATGGCTTCCCAGACCTTGTCGACGTCTCCGGCGGGGGCTCCGAGACCGCTCAGCACGGCGGCGGCGAGATCGGCGCCCTCCATCTCGAAGCGGAGCCGGCCGGGTGCGTCCGGGCCCGTTCCCAGGTCGTGCATCACGTTGGCGGCGAAGAGGAGTTCCTCGTCGTAGTCCGCGTCGTTCAGAACTCCCCTGTGGGCGGCGAACAGGCGGGCCCAGTAGAAGCCGCGAATGCTGTGGTTCAGCACGGACGGGTGCACCGCAGCGCGGGCGGCGGCGAGGCTCGCCTCGACCAGCGGCCCGGTGGGGAGGGCGAGTACGTCGTCGTGCGACCTGTTCAAGAGGGCAGGAGGAGTTTTGGTCATGACTTGACGCTATGAAAGGGGATCTCGTGCGAAAAGTGGCACGGATGCCAACCAGCGCTACAGTCGTGCCACTATGAAGAACAGGCATCAGGTTGCGGTGCTCGTGCTGCCCGGTGTGCTCGCGCTCGAATTCGGCGCCGCGACGCAGATCTTCTGGACGGACCCGCACTACGAGCTGACCGTGTGCGCCGAATCCGGGTCCGGACCCGTAGCCGGGCCCGGATTCGCGATCACTGTCGGAGCCGGTCTCGAAGCGCTGGCGGACGCCGACACCGTGATCATCCCGGGTTACGACGACATCGACGCGACCCCGTCACCGGGATTCCTGACGGCGCTGCGGGCGGCTCACGCCCGGGGCGCCCGGCTCGTCTCCATCTGCACCGGGGCCTTCGCCCTCGCCGCGGCCGGACTGCTCGACGGGCGCCCCGCCACCACGCACTGGCGGCACGCAGAGGAACTGCGACGGCGCTACCCGCGCGTCAATGTCCTGCCGAACCAGCTCTACGTGGACGACGGCGACATCCTCACGTCCGCCGGCGTGACGGCAGGGATCGATCTGTGCCTGCACCTGATCCGCACCGACCTGGGTGCGGCGGCGGCGAACACCCGCGCACGGGACCTCGTCGCGCCGCCACGGCGACGGGGAGGTCAGGCACAGTTCATCGAACAGTTCCGCCCCGAAGCCAGCGGAGACGAGCTCGCTCCCCTGCGGGAGTGGATGCTCGACAACCTCGCGGCCACCCTCACTGTCGACGACCTCGCGGAGCAGGCCCATATGTCCCGGCGGACCTTGATCCGCCGCTTCCGCGAGGAGACCGGCACTACGCCGATGGCCTGGCTGACCGACGCGCGCATCGACCGAGCACGCGAACTGCTGGAGGCGAGCGCTGTGCCCGTCGAGCAGGTCGGCCGCCTCACCGGCTTCGGTGCTCCCGCTTCCCTGCGGGCCGCCTTCCACCGGCACCTCGGCACCTCCCCCCAGGAATACCGGTCTCTGTTCCGCCACAAGGCGGAGTCGGCGCAGACCTGACCGCGCGCAACCGCCGCCATCAGACCTCCGTGCCCCTCCGAGGAGATCACCTGACGTTGAATACGCACGCACCGGGATCCAGGTGCGCCGCGGCCCTCGCCGGCAGTGCAGGAAAACCTCGGTCAAGGCGCCGGCCTGGACCCCTCGCGGCCATGAGCGGGAGCGAGCAGCGGACGTGATGGCGCTGCTGTCGCGCCTGAGCGCTCAGGACGCGTGCGCGGTGGCCGGCTGGGACGCCTGTCGGGACCGGGATCGTGCCGTGAGCGGGAGTCCTCCGAAGGCGTGATCGGCAACGCCCTCCAGCGCGGCTGCGTCGAACCCGGCCTTGGCCATCACTTCCATGCCGCGGTTGACGGCCATGAGCAGTCGGCTGATCCCCCGGGCGTCCGCCTCGGGATCGAGGTCGCCATGGCGCTGCGCAGCTTGAACGCACTCGGTCAGTGAGTCCTCGATTCTCCTGAGGGCCTGCCGGACTCGTTCGCCGGCCTGCGGATCGTGGTCGACGCCCTCGACGACGAAGCCGGTCACCATGCAGCCGAGCCGGTCGGGGGCGTCGTGGACGAACCGCGCCGACTTCACGAGATATGCCCGCAGCCGTTCCAGCGCGGTCTCGTCGGGGCCTTCGAGCACGGCCGCCCACGCGGCCTCAGTGCGGTCGCAGTACGCCGCCAGCGTCTGCAGGTACAGCGAGCTCTTGTCGCCGAAGGCGGCATAGAGGCTGCCGCGGCCCAGCCCGCCCGCCCTGGCGATGTCGTCAACGCTCGTGCCGGCGTATCCGCTACGGCGGAACTGCCGCTCGACGGCCTGCATGACCTTGGTCCTGTCAAAACCCGGTGGGCGTCCCATGGGGCCAGCTTACAGGCCCCACAGGCATTCTTGACATCTCGTTCCAGAACTCCATAGGGTTCTTGACAATGCGGTCCAGAACTCTGCCGCCAGTCACTCACGGCATCCCCCGAAGCCCATGGAACGGATAGAACACGCATGTCTTCGCAAGATCAGATGACCCCTGTGAAAGCGCTGAAAGCGCAGAGGGGAGGCGGGGGCACGTCGAACGCACGGCCGGCTCTCATCCTCGCTGTGCTGGCCATGGCGAGTTTCCTTGGCCAACTCGACGTATGGATCACCAACGTCGGTCTGCCGAACATCGGGCAGGGCTTGGGTTCGACCTCTTTGTCGGACCTGAGCTGGGTGCTCAATGGCTACGCGATCGTCTTCGCCGCCCTTCTCGTCCCTGCGGGGCGGCTCGCCGACCGCTTCGGACGCAAGAGCGGCTTCCTTCTCGGCATGTCCGTCTTCGTGGCGGCGAGCCTCGGGGCGGCTCTGTCCGGCAACGTATGGGTGCTGGTCGTCTTCCGTGCCATTCAGGCGCTGGGCGCCGCCCTGCTGACCCCCGCCAGCCTCGGCCTGGTCCTGACGAGCGCCCCCGCCGACAAGGTGGAACGGTATGTCAAGATCTGGTTCACCGCGGGCTCGCTGTCCGGGGTGTGCGGACCGATTTTCGGCGGGCTACTGGTCCAGATCTCCTGGCGGTGGCTGTTCCTGGTGAACATTCCCGTCGGACTGCTCGCCATCGCGCTGGCCGCCCGGCTCGTGGCCAACGTCAAGCACGAGCAAGACGCCCGCATCCCCGACCTGCTCGGCGGCGTCCTGCTGATCGTCATGGTCGGCGCCCTGGCGCTCGGCGTGGTGAAGGCGCCCGACTGGGGCTGGTCGGACACCCGGGTCATCACGTCTCTGGTGGTGGCAGTGGTCGGGTTGATGGCGTTCCTGTTCCGCTCGTCACGGCACCAGGTGCCCGTGGTCGACCTTTCTCTGTTCCGTGACCGGATCTTCGCCTCGGCGAACCTCGCCGGCATGCTGCAACTGGCCTCGTTCGCCAGCCTCCTGCTGTCGACGATCCTCTGGCTGCAGAACCACTGGCACTACTCCGCCATCAAAACCGGATGCGCCAGTCTTCCCGGCCCGATCGGCTTCGCGCTGGCTGCTACTGCCAGTGAAACCCTCCAGCGCCGATTCCGGATCCCAGCCGGTGTCATCGCGGCGGTCGGCAGTGCGATCGCCTCTGCCGGCATCCTGCTCTTCGTCGTTCTCCTGCACAACGAGCCGAACTACGCTTCCGGAATCCTCCCGTGCTGGCTGCTCTTCGGGTTCGGCGCCGGCTTGGCGCTGCCGACCGTCGTCTCCTCCGCGACGGTCGGTCTGCGCCCCGAGCAGGCCGCTACCGGCAGTGCCATCGTGACCATGGCAACTCAGATCGGCTCGGTCGTCGGCATCAGCATCCTGGTCGCCATGCTCGGTACCGCCTCCGGTGGAGCCTCTCTGGAGACCTATCGGCACGCATGGTGGGCCGCGATGGCCCTCATGGTGGCCGCAGCTGTGGTGTCGCTGGGCGTGTCGCAGAAAAGGGCGGTGACAGTCCGATGACCGCGTCCGTTCCGGCTCAGGCTTCCCGCGCCGCGGCCCCCGGCAGCGGGCGGGCCCGCTGGCTCGGCCTGCTGGTGGTCTGCCTCGGCGTCATGATGGCCTTCGTCGACGTCACCTCCACCATCTCGGCCCTGGGCGACATACAAAGCGACCTGCACGTCACTGCGAGCACGCTGGTATGGATCACCAGCGCGTACAGCCTTGCCGTCGTGAGCTTCGTGATGTCCGCCGGGACCTTCGGCGACCTCGTGGGACGTCGGCGCGTGTTCAGCCTGGGTGCCGCCGTCTTCCTGGCCGGCAGCGTACTCGCTGTTTTCGCCGACAGCGCCGGCATGCTCATCACCGCACAGGCGATCGCGGGCCTCGGCGGCTCAGCCGTCCTGCCGACGAGCCTGGCGATTGTCAGTGCCACTTTCACCGACCCGCACGAGCGCACCGCCGCGATCGGCATCTGGGCCGCGTGCTCCGGGGTGGGCCTGGCCATCGGCCCGATCCTCGCCGGAGTCCTCCTCGAACACTTCTCCTGGCACGCTGTCTACATCGCCAACATCGTCATCGCCGGCGCGGCCCTCCTCCTGGCCCCGGTCTTCGTGGCCGAGTCCAGACACCCCACGCGCAAGCTCGATCTTGCGGGCCTCGTCCTGGGCACAGTGGTGACGGCCTCGGCCACCTACGCGATCATTCAGGGTGGCGCCACCGGATACACCAAGGCGCCGATCATCACCATGTATGTGGTCTTCGCTGTATCCCTGTTCATGTTCGTACGCGTAGAACTCCGCCACCCCGACCCCATGCTGGACCTGAGGCTCTTTCGGAGCGCTTCCTTCTCGGCCGTCATGGGCGTGGCTGCTGTCAGCGTTTTCGGACTGGTCGGTGTCGCCCTGCTCAGCGTGCTCTACATGGAACGCGTGGGACAGACCAGTCCCCTCGACGTAGGCGTGCGCCTGCTGCCGCTGTTCGGAACGTTCCTCCTGGTCACCGTGGTGTCCGCCCGGGTACTGGTACGCCGGGTCGGCCTCACACCCTTGATCACCGCGGGTCTGGTCCTCATCGGAGCCGGGTCTCTCGCGATGCTCGCGACCGATGCCTCGGGAGGTTACGGGGCGATGTGGCCCGGGCTGCTCGTGGCGGGCATCGGCGCGGGCCTGCTGACGGCGCCTTCGACGGCTGCCGCGGTCAACAGCGTCTCCCCACAGCAGGAGGGCATGGCGGCAGCAGCGGTGAACATGGCTCGTCAGCTGGGAACGGTGCTCGGCCCCAGTGTGCTCGGAACTGTCGTCACCAGTCGCTTCCCCCGGAACCTGCACGACCGCCTCGTCGAGGCAGGCATCCCCTCGCCGCAGGCGGACAGGATCGTGGAGGGGGCGTCACACGGCGGCGGCGGCGCGACAGACCTCCCCGCATCCCTCGCTCACGTGGTGGGAACCGCCGTACCGAGGGCGTTCACCGACGCCGTGCACCTGGGCAACGTCATAGGCGGAGTTGTACTGATCGTCATGGCCGTGCCTGCGGCGCTGTTCGTCCGCCACAAGGTTCACAGTCCCCGGACATCCGCCGAAGCGTAAGTGGTACGTCAAGGGGACGGTGTGAGGCGCCCACAGGACTTCTGGTCGAACAACGTCCCTCCGAACAACCGGTGTTGATCGCCGATCACAGCCATCAGCACCGGCACCGCCCGGGAACTGAGCACCGGTCACACGGGGGCCGGACCTCCGGGCGACGCCGTGATCGATCGTCGGCCCAGTTCAAGCCAGACAGAAACCGTGCGCTTGACGCCCCGCGTCGGCGTGCGCGCGAAAGGAAGACACCGGCATGGCCAAATTCCTGCTCAGCATCCACGTGCTGGCGGCGATCCTGCTCATAGGACCGGTCACCATTGCGGCCAGCTTGTTCCCGCGTTTCGCGCGCCAGGCACTGGCCGACGGACCCGAGCAGCAGTCGGCCGAGGGCTCGGTCCGGCTGCTGCACCGGATCTGCCGGGTCTACTCCGTGGTCGGCGTCTCCGTCCCGGCCTTCGGTGTCGGCACCGCCCAGGTGATGGGCGTGATGGGCAGCGCCTGGCTCATCGCCTCCATGGCGCTGACAGCGGTGGCCGCCGTCCTGCTGGGCATCGCGGTGCTCGGCACCCAGGACGACGTGGTCACCCAGCTCGACCAGCCCGAACAGACGTCGACCGCCGGGGAGGCCCTGATCGCCCGGCTGCCCCGACTGTCGATGATCACCGGCCTGTTCGCCCTCGCCTGGCTGATCGTGGTGGTCCTGATGATCGTCCGCCCCGGCTCGACGACAGGCGCATGACGGCTCGGCCACCGTATGGCCCCGAGCTCTTCCGGACTTGCCCACCGCCTCCACCCCATGAGCCGAGGCAGGCGCGAGCCGTGCAGGCCGGACCAAGGTTGGGTGACGCGCGCTCGTGGTGTCGTACCGGCCACGGATTGGTTGCGAGCCGGACTTTCCGCCGTAACCGCTTGCCGGCCTGGGGCAGCATGGCGACGCATGAGCCGTGGCAGAGATCGGTACGTCGACTTCCTGCGTGCCTGGGCGATTCTCCTTGTCGTGGGCGGCCATTGGTTGATCACCGCCCTCGTGCGCGGGCCGGACGGAGAGATCCGTGCGCCTGAGTTGCTGGCCACCGTTCCCTGGACGCAGTGGCTGACGCTGGTTTTTCAGATCATGCCGCTGTTCTTTCTGGCCGGGGGCTACGCCGCCGGCGGCTCCTGGGAACGGGCGCGGGCGGCCGGTGGGACAGCCGGGGGGTGGGTGCGGCAGCGGGTGTTGCGGCTGTTGCTGCCTGCCGCCGTTTACAGCGGGCTGGTGCTGTTCGCCCTCGGGGTCTGCGAGGCCGTCGGCGTGGACCGGGGGACCCTGGCGCTCGTGGGGTGGGCCATGGCCATGCAGTTCTGGTTTCTTCCGGTGTATCTGTTGCTCAGCGCACTGACGCCGGTCCTCCACGCGGCGCACCGGCGGCGCGGGGTACTCGTCCCGCTGGGTATGGGGGCGGTCGCTCTCCTGGCCGATGGGCTGGCGGTCGGGTTTCATGTGCCGGTTGTCGGGCTGCTCGACTACCTGCTCGTGTGGGGTGTGACGTATCAGCTCGGATTCTGTTGGCGGGACGGGATGTTCGGCGGGCGACGGGTGGCGCCGGCCGCCATGGCCGTCAGCGGCATCACGGCCTTCGTCGCGCTGGTCTCGCTCGGGCCCTTCCCCGTCAGCCTGATCCTCGTGACCGGGCAGACGCCCAGCAACACCAATCCCCCGTCGGCGGCCATGCTCGCGTGGGCGGTGGCGCAGGTCGGGTTGTGTCTGCTGGCCGCGCCCCTGGTGCGGCGCCTGCTGGAGCGCGGGCGGGTGTGGGGGGTGGTGCGGACCGTGGGGGGCGCCAGTATGACGCTGTATCTGTGGCACATGCTGCCGGTGCTGGTCGCTGCCGCCGCCTTCTATCTGACCGGGATCGCACCTCAGCCCGCGTTCGGGTCGGTGGCGTGGTGGGGGTTGCGGGTGCCCTGGCTGCTGGTGCTCGGGGTGGTGCTGATCGGGGTCGTGTGGGCGTTGCGACCCTTGGAGCGGGGGCTGGTGGTGCTTTACGAGCGGACCCGGCGCCCGGAAGCCGGTCCCCTTCGGCGGTCCTCCTTGCTGTGGCTCGGTCTCGCCGCGAGCGTCTGGGCCCTCGGCTACTTCGCCGGGCACGGCTTCGCCTACGACGGACGGTTCCCGGTACTGCCCGCGCTGGGGCTCGCGTTGGGCACGGGGCTGGTGATGCTCCCCGGCGTGAGGGCCACACCCCGGTCCGAGGAACAGGAACACGGGAGCGCCGTGGAAGAGGCCGCTTGACGCCTCGGCGGTCGGGCCCGTGTCGATCGGCCCTACGCTGCCCCCATGACAAGTGCCCTCATTTCAGCGGCGGTTGCCCTGATGGTGTCCGTCATCAGCTCGTTCGCCGCGCTGAGGCTGCAGACGGCACGGCTGCGCGCGGAGCTGAAGACCGAGTTCATGGCCGAGGAGGCGATCCGCCAGTTGCTGCTGCACCCGGACTGGGTCCAGCGCAGCTTCGAGCTGATCGAACGGCGGATAGGCGGGTTCCCCGCGGACGAACTCCGGCAGCTGCTCGTTCGTGCGGGTGCCGTGCGCTTCGAGGGCGCCGGGGGCAAGGAGATGTGGGGGCTGCGGGAGCGCAACCTGCGGCAGCTTCGGTAGCGGTTCGGCAGCGCCGATGCGGACCTGCCCTGATGCCGGGCGTGGCACGGCATGATGTGGCGTCGCGTGGCGTCGCGTGGTGAAGTCACGCCGAGCGCTTGCGTGCCGCCGTCTTCTTGGCAGCCGTTTTCCCGGCCGTCGCCGTCTTGGCAGCCGTCTTCTTCGTCGTGCTCTTGGCCGTGCTCTTCGTCTCCGCCGTCTTCTTCGCCCCGTGCGCCGACTTCGCCGTCGACTTCCTCGCCGAGCCGGAGGCAGCCGTCTTCTTCGCGGTGGAAGTCGACTTCTTCCCCCCGGTCTCCTTCGGCTGAGCCCGCGCCGACTTACGCGCGGCCGGAAGATGCCTGACCTCCGCCTCCTCCGCCTCCCCGCCCCGCGACTCCTGTGCCGCCCGTACGCTCTTCTCCAGGGCCGCCATCAGGTCGAGGACCTTGCCGCCGGTGGCCGGTTCCGGGCTCTCCGGAGGTGCCTCCCCTGCCGCCTTCGCGGCGATGACCTGTTCGAGGGCCTCGCGGTACTCGTCGTGGAGGTCCTCCATGTCGACCTCGCCCAGGGTGTCCATGAGGGCGTCGGCGAGGTCGAGTTCCTTGTCGTTGACGGTGACCTTGGTGTCGGGGGCGACGCCCTCGGGAGCGCGCACCTCGTCCGGCCAGAGCAGGCCGTGCATGGCGATCGCGTCCTCCACGACGCGCAGCATGCCCAGGCGCTCGCGGCCACGGAGGGCGAACTTGGCGATGGCGACCTTGTTGCTGCGCTTCAGCGCCTCGCGCAGCAGGGTGTACGGCTTGGCGGCCGGGGCGCCACTCGCGGCGAGGTAGTACGCGCTGTCCATGTGGAGCGGGTCGATCCGGTCCGCCGGGACGAAGGCCACGATCTCGATCGTCCGCGCCGTCGGGATCGGCAGCCGGGTCAGGTCGTCGTCGGTGATCGGGATGATCGTGCCGTCCGCGTCCTCGTACCCCTTGCCGATCTCCGCCGAGCTGACCTCGCGCTCCTCCAGTTCGCAGAACTTGCGGTAGCGGATGCGGCCGCCGTCCTCGGTGTGGAACTGGCGGAAGGAGATCGAATGGCTCTCGGTGGCGTTCACCAGCTTGATGGGGATGCTGACCAGGCCGAACGAGATGGCGCCGTTCCAGATGGATCGCACGTGCAGCACCCTTTCGATCGCTCCGACACCGTTTGTCATGAGACGCGCGCTATGTGTGGGATTCTCATCGTATGACGCCTATCACAGAGGTGGAGGGACGACGGCTCGCGCTCAGCAATCTGGAGAAGGTGCTGTATCCGGCGTCCGGGTTCACCAAGGGGGAGGTGCTGCACTACTACGCGACGACCGCCGACGTCCTGCTGCCCCATCTGCGTGATCGGCCGGTCTCCTTCCTGCGGTACCCGGACGGGCCCGACGGGCAGGTCTTCTTCACCAAGAACGTCCCGCCGGGTACGCCCGACTGGGTCACCACCGCCGAGGTGCCCCGGTCGGAGGGGCCGGCCCGGATGGTGCTCGTGCAGGATCTGGCCAGTCTGATGTGGGCCGCCAACCTCGTCACCGAGTTCCACACCCCTCAGTGGGTCGTCCAGAAGCCTGAGCTTGCCGACCGGATCGTCCTCGATCTCGATCCGGGGGCGCCCGCCACCGTCGTCGAGTGCTGCGAGGTCGCGCTGTGGCTGCGGGAGCGGCTGGCCGGCGACGGCATCGAGGCGTGTGCCAAGACCTCCGGGTCGAAGGGGCTGCATCTGGTGGCGGCGGTGCGGGGGGCGTCGTCCGAGCAGGTGTCGGAGTACGCGAAGGAGCTCGCCGTCGAGGCGGAGCGGGCGATGCCGCGGATGGTCGTCCACCGGATGACGCGGAGCCTGCGGCCCGGGAAGGTGTTCGTCGACTGGAGCCAGAACGCCGCACGGAAGACGACAGCGGCTCCCTACACGCTACGGGCGCGGGCGGAGCCGCTGGTGTCGGCGCCCGTGACCTGGGGGGAGGTGGAGGAGTGCGGGGCGCCCGCGCAGCTGGCGTTCCGGGCGCAGGACATCGCGCCTCGCGTGCAGGACTACGGCGATCTGCTCGCCCCGGTCCTCGACCCGGACCGTGCGGGCCCGCTGCCCTGACCGGACCGTGTCGGCCCGCTGCCCTGACCGGAGAGTGCGGGCCCGCTGCCCTGAACGGACCGTGCCGGCCCGCTGCCCTGACCGGAGAGTGCGGGTCCGCCGCCCCGGCCGCACCCCGCAAGCCCACCACCCTCACCAGACCGTGCCGACCCCCACCCGGCCGCACCCCGCCGGCCCGACCGAACCATGCCGGGCCGCCACCCTCACCGGACCGTGCCGGCCCGCTGTCCCGCGGCCGCGGGCCATGCCGGCCCGCTGGCCCTGAAGCCGCGGAGCGACAGCCCTCACACCCGCGACCACGTGTGCCGGTCCCGCGCCATCGCGTGCAGTGCCTCCACGTCCGCCGGTTTGAGCACCCCGCCCAGGCGGGCCAGGTCCGCGAGGTCGGTGTCCGTGAGGACGCGGACCCCGCGGGTCGGGGCGGTGAGGCGCAGCCCGGCCGGGCCGACCAGGGCCAGCACCGGGCGGACCTCGGCGGTCAGGGCGTAGGACGCGCGGTCGGCGTCGGCGCGGACGCGGCGCAGCAGTGGCTGCGGCTCCCGCCGGCCCAGCGTGACCATGGGATCGGCGACGACGACCCGCTGCTTACGGGCGTGCAGCGCGTGGATCACGAACAGGCCGGCGGGGCCGATCGCCAGGTGGTGGACGCGGTCGCCGCCGGGCAGCGGGACGGAGTGCAGGGTGTGCCAGCCCGCGCCGTCCAGGCGGTCCAGTGCCTCGCCGACCGTCTGTTCCGCCTCCAGCGCCCGGCGGCGCGGGTCGGGGCGCAGCCGGTGGGACGCGGCCGGTTCCCGGTCGAGGGCCACCAGCAGTGCCTCGCCGGGGCGGTTGGGGGCCAGGTCGTCGTCGGGGTGGAGGGCGAGCCGGGCCAGCTCGGCGGGGGTGGGAACCGGGGGCGGGCCCACCGCGACCGGGCCGGTCAGGAAGGGGCCCAGGGCTTCCAGTACGTCCTCCCGGCTGTCCTCGCTGAGCAGGTTGACCCGGGCCGCCTCACGGTCGTACCAGGCGATGTTCCGGCCGTCCGGGAAGCAGACGTACAGCCGTTCCCGGCCGTGCCGCCAGGTCGGTACGACGCGCAGTCCGCTCATGCACCATCACCCCCTGACCATGGGAACAGGCGGGGTGCTCCAGGGGCAAGAACCCGGCTACCTTTGGAAGGAGTTGGCTGGGCGGTTGGGGAGGACGCCGTTGCGGACCCGCAGAAAGCAACCCGACGTACCCGCACCGCAGAGCCCGTGGAGCGAGATCGTGCCCGGGCTGTGGATGGGCGGGCACGAGTTCCGGAGCCGTTCCGGGCAGCTGGAGTTCGCGGTCGTACGGAACGAATTCGATCTCGTGCAGACGCTGCTGCGGCTGCCGGGGCATGGGCCCGATTCCGAGGTCGAGCACCATGTGTGGCCCATTCCCGACGGGCCGCTGGACGGGACGCAGCTCGCGGGCGTGATTCGGCTGGCGCAGGCCGCGAGCGACGCGCTGGACCAGCGGCGCAGGGTCCTCGTCCGCTGTTACCACGGCTACAACCGCTCGGGGCTCGTCGTCGCGCACGCGCTGGTCCGGCGGGGGCACTCGGCCGACGAGGCGATCCGGCTGATACGGTCCCGGCGCTCCCCCTGGGCGCTGCACAACGAACTGTTCGTCGAGTACCTGCGGGCCGGCCTGTCGACGGCCCGGCTGCTGGAGGAGCTCGCCGAGTAGAGCCGAGTACACAAAGAGAACTTTCCCATCAATAGGTGTCCGGGGCCCAGTCGTCCCTACCCGCAGGAGTCCCGTGCCCCTCAGTCGACCCACGCGTACCGCACTCGCCGTCATTGCCGTCGTGCTGTCGGCGGCGGTGACGGCCTGCGGTGACGCGGGCGGGCTGCGCGGCGCCGGGGCGGCCCCGACCGCGAACAGCCCGGCCCGGCTCTGGCCGGAACTGCCACCGGCGTCCTCGCCGGCCTTCGACTTCGACGAGGCGGAGAGGAAGACCGTGAAGGGCGTGACCGTACCGGGCGACGACATCCGCAAGGTGGATCCGCCGGCGGTCGTGCGGGCCGAGATCGCGGCCGACCCGGGTGACTACCGCGGCGACAAGGCGCGGTACCGGGGGACGGCGAGCCGGATGGTCGACTGCCAGGAAGGTGCGGAGGGGTGTCCCGTCCTCCGGCCGTACTACCGGGATCTGACCGGCGACGGGCACGACGACCTGACACTGGGCTTCCGGCTGCTGCCCGGCGAGCTGACGGCCGTGCGGGTCTACACCGTCGAGGAGCACCGGCTGGTGCAGGTCATGTCCTACGAGGACGCCCTGAGCGCGGTCGAGCTGGCCGGGCGGTCCGTGATCGTCCGGTCGCCGTCGGAGGTCGCGGGCTACGAGTACCGCCTCCAGTGGACCTGGGACGCGGAACAGAAGGCGATGCTGCTGACGCACGACGAGATGCTGCGAACCGGCGGAGGAACCCAGCCGCCCCAGGAGTCCCGCCACCAGTCCCAGTCGTCCCCCCGGCCCTCACGCTCCCCCTCGGCGAGCGCGCGATGAGGCCGATGAGAGCCATGCGAGCCATGAGCTCGGTGAGAGCCGCGAGCTCGATGAGGCTCCCCCGGTGGGCCGGGACCCTGGCGGTGAAGGCGGCGGTGTTCATCATCGTGATGTGCTGCGCGCTCGCCGCGCTGCTCGGCGTACTCGTGCACGTCCAGGTGACGAACCAGACCGTCGGCCAAGCCCGCGACCTCGCGCTGTCCCGGCTGGCGGACGCGACGGCGGCGTACGAGGCCGGGGACAGGCTGCTGCCGGGCGCCGGTGTCGACCCGGAGGGGCTGCCCGCGCCGCTGCGGGCGCTGGCGGTGGCCGGGAAGCGCGGCACGATGGTCGCCGATCACGGCGGCCGGCCGTCGATGTGGGCGGCGGGGCCCGCCGACGGCGGCCGGGCGCTGGCCGTCGAGGTCGACTACGCGCAGCAGGCGCGGACCATAGCGGGCCTGGACCAGGCGATCGTGTGGTCGTCGGGGCTGGCGATCGGGGCGACGGTGCTGGTGGGAGCGTTCGCGGTGACGCGGGTCGCCCGGCGGCTGCACGCCACGGCGCGGGTGGCCCGGCGGATCAGCGCGGGCGACCTGGACGCGCGCGTGGACGATCCCCGGACGAAGGACCCGACGCGACCGCAGGACGAGGTGGCCGCGGTCGCCGCCGCGCTGGACACCATGGCGTCGTCGCTGCAGGGCAAGCTGCTGAGCGAGCAGCGGTTCACCGCGGACGTGGCGCACGAGCTGCGCACCCCGCTGACAGGGCTGCACGCGGCGGCCGAGCTGCTGCCGCCCGGGCGGCCGACGGAGCTGGTGCGCGACCGGGTGGCGGCGCTGCGCACGCTCACCGAGGACCTGCTGGAGATCTCCCGGCTGGACACCGGGCGGGAGCGGCTGGAGGTGGACACCGAGGAGCTGGGCGCGCTGGCCCGGCGGGTCGTACGGGGCTCCGGCACGGACACGGAGGTCAGGGTCGTACGGGACGCGCGCGTGGAGACCGACCGGCGGCGCCTGGAACGGGTGCTGGGCAACCTCGTCGCGAACGCGCACCGGCATGGGCGGGCGCCGGTGGTGCTGACCGTGGACGGGCCGGTCGTCACCGTGCGGGACCACGGCGACGGTTATCCGAAGTACCTCGTGGCACACGGACCCCAGCGCTTCCGTACGGAGGGCGGCACCAAGGGTCACGGCCTCGGTCTGACCATCGCCCTGGGCCAGTCGGAGGTACTGGGCGCCCGCCTGGAGTTCACCAACGCCCCGGACGGCGGGGCGATGGCCCGGCTGACGCTCCCTCAGGCAGCCACGGCGGCGGGGGACGCGGCTCTCGATCGACCGGGCCGCGAGTGAACGGGTTGCGGCGGCTCCCCGATGGCGCAGCGTGGCGGGCGCCGGTGATGCACTGCTCCTAATGTGGCGGTATATGGCGATCAGTCAGTTTCGCCCCTGTTCACGGAGGTACCCAGCGATGTCCGCGCGCTCCGCCCTCGCCCGTCTCGCCATCGCGACCGCCGCCGGCGCCCTCGTCGCCACCGCCGCCGTCACGCCTGCCGCCGCCCACGACGTCAGGGAAGGCGGCGACCCGCGCTCCGGTCAGCCGCGAAACGCATTCGGCCAGCGGGGTGACGATCCCGGCCCCGCCGGTCAGGACCAGCAGAGCGACCAGGGCGACCCCCGCTGGTACACAGGCGTCGTCACCGCCCGCGGCGGTCTGCTGCTGCGCAGCCGGCCGGACCGCGGCAGCCAGGTGATCCGGCGCGCCCGCCAGGGCGAGATCGTCTCGATCTTCTGCAAGACCGCGGGCGACAACGTGCGGGGCAACCCTCTCTGGTACCTCCTGACGGACGGCACCTGGGCGTGGGGCCCGGCACGCTACATCGACAACATCGGCCCCGCACCGCGCTGGTGCTGATTCCGGGCACGGCAGATCAAGGCATTCAAGCCAGATAAAGAATTGTATTTGGGTATGTTCCGGACATGACCCCAGCCGGAACAGGAACCGGGAGCGGAACAGGGACCGGGAGCGGAACCGCCGTAGCGGCGCGGGCACCCGCTCCCGCGGTACGCCTCCCCCGGCGCCGTGGCATCGAACTGGCCCTCATCGTCATCGCCGTACTGCTGTCCGTGTACGGATACTGCGCCGTCGGCCTGGCCCGACACGGCACCGTCCCGCCCGGCGCCGCCGGTTACGGCGCCGGGCTCGGTGTGCTCGCGCTGTTCGCGCACCTGGCGGTGCGGCTGCGCGCCCCGTACGCCGATCCCTTGCTCCTGCCCATCGGTGTGCTGCTCAACGGACTCGGGCTGGTGCTGATCTACCGTCTCGACCTGGAGACCCCCGGCGAACGGGCCGCGCCCACCCAGCTGGTGTGGTCCACCCTCGGCGTGGCGCTGTTCATCGCCGTCGCGCTGTTCCTGCGCGACCACCGCGTGCTCCAGCGGTACGCCTACGTCTGTGTGGTCGCCGCCCTCGCCCTGCTCACGCTCCCGATCTTCTTCCCGGCCGTCAACGGCGCCCGTATCTGGATCCGGATCGCCGGATTCTCCATCCAGCCGGGCGAGTTCGCGAAGGTGCTGCTGGCGGTGTTCTTCGCCGCGTACCTGGCCGCCAACCGCAACGCCCTGGCCTACGCCGGCCGCCAGGTATGGAGGTTCAAGCGGATCCAGCTCCCCACCGGGCGCGTACTCGGCCCGATCGTGGGCATCTGGCTGCTGAGCGTCGGTGTCCTCGTCCTGGAGCGCGACCTCGGCACCTCGCTCCTGTTCTTCGGCCTGTTCGTCGTCCTCCTCTACGTCGCCACCGGCCGCACCGGATGGATCGCGGTCGGCCTGCTGCTCGCGGCGCTCGGCGCGGTCGCCGTCGGCTGGCTGGAGCCGCATGTGCACAGCAGGGTCGAGGACTGGCTGGACCCGTTCGCGACGATCAGGGCGGGGCGGGGCCCGAACCAGCTGGCGCAGTCCCTGTTCGCCTTCGCGGCGGGCGGGATGCTGGGCACGGGCCTCGGCCTCGGCCATTCCATCCTCATCGGCTTCGCGGCCAAGTCGGACTTCATCCTGGCCACGGCGGGCGAGGAGCTGGGCCTGCTGGGCCTCTCCGCGATCTTCCTCCTCTACGGCCTCCTCGTGGAGCGCGGCTACCGGGCGGGCCTCGCCCTGCGCGAGCCGTTCGGCCGGCTGCTCGCGGTCGGTCTCGCCTCGATCGTGGCGCTCCAGGTGTTCGTCATCGCGGGCGGCGTGACGGGCCTGATCCCGCTGACCGGCATGGCGATGCCGTTCCTGGCGCAGGGCGGCTCGTCGGTGGTCACCAACTGGGCGATCGTGGCGCTGCTGATCCGGGTGAGCGACTCGGCCCGCAGTCAGTACGACGGTCAGGTGGCGCCGTGACGAAGTACATCCGGCACGCCGCCGCCTTCTGCGCCCTGCTGCTGGTCGCGCTGCTCGTCAACGCCACCCGCGTCCAGGTCTTCCAGGCCGGACCCTACGACGACAACGCGGCCAACCGCCGTGCCGTGATCGCCCGTTACGGCCAGCCCCGCGGCGACATCCTGGTCGGCGGCAAGCCGGTCACCGGCTCCCGGGACACGCGCGAGCAACTCCGCTACGAACGCACGTACACGGACGGCCCGTTGTACGCGCCCGTGACCGGCTTCTCCTCCCAGGAGTACGGCACGACACTGCTGGAGCACGCCGAGGACGGGGTGCTGTCGGGCACCGACCCGATGCTCGCGCCGTTCCCCCTGTGGAACGACCTCACGCGCGGCCGGCCCCCCGGCGGCAAGGTCGTCACCACCCTCCGTCCGGCGGCGCAGCGGGCGGCGTACAAAGGGCTGGCCGGGCGCAAGGGGGCGGTGGCGGCGATCGAGCCGTCGACCGGGCGGATCCTGGCGTTGGTGTCGGCGCCGTCGTACGACCCGGCGGAGCTGTCGGGGAACGGCCCGGCGGCGAAGGCGGCCTGGGCACGACTGAACGGCGACCCGGACAAGCCGATGCTGAACCGGGCGGTGCGGCAGACGTATCCGCCGGGTTCGACCTTCAAGGTGGTCACCGCGGCGGCGGCGCTGGACGCGGGGGTGATCACGGACGTGGACGCGCCGACGGACTCCCCTGCCCCGTACACCCTGCCCGGGACGACGACGCGCCTGACGAACGAGGGCGACGGCTGCAAGGACGCTCCGCTGCGGGAGGCGTTCGAGTGGTCGTGCAACACCGTGTTCGCGAAGCTGGGCGTGGACGTGGGGGCGCACGACATGGTCGCCACCGCGCAGGCCTTCGGCTTCAACGACACGGACCTGAGGATCCCGTTCTCGGTGGCGACGAGCACCTTCGACACCTCGGTGGACCGGGCGCAGCTCGCGCTGTCGTCGATCGGCCAGTACAACACGCGGGCCACGCCGTTGCAGATGGCGATGGTCGCGGCGGCGGTGGCGAACGGGGGGCAGATGCGGCCGCCGTACCTGGTGGAGCGCACCACCCGCCGGAGCGGCAGCACGGTGGGGACGGCGGGCTCACGGCTCGCCCAGCAGGTGATGCGACCCGCGACGGCGGTGCGGCTGCGCGAGCTGATGACCGACGTGGTGGAGAGGGGCACCGGCACGAACGCCGCGATCCCCGGCGTGATCGTCGGCGGCAAGACGGGTACCGCGCAGCACGGCGTCGGCAACTCCGGGATTCCGTACGCCTGGTTCGTGTCCTGGGCGCAGGACGAACAGGACATGGAGCCGAAGGTCGCGGTCGCGGTGGTGGTGGAGGACGCGTCGGCGAACCGCGGGGAGATCAGCGGGGGCGGCGACGCGGCGCCGATCGCGCGGGCCGTGATGGAGGCGGTGCTCGCCGGATGAGACGGGGGTTCCGCAGCCGTACAGGCCCGTCCTACCTTTCACCCATGACTGAAGCCACAGCCGCAGCTGTGTACGAACTCGCCCAGGTCAACATCGCCCGTCTCAAGTTCCCGCTGGATTCCCCCGAGTTGAAGGACTTCGTCGACGCCCTCGACCCCGTGAACGCCGTCGCCGACGCGGCGGACGGGTTCGTCTGGCGGCTGCAGAGCGACTCGGGGGACGCGACGGACATCGCCGTCTTCGGGGACGACTGGCTGATCATCAACATGTCGGTATGGCGGGACACCAACGCGTTGACCGCCTTCATGTACCAGGGACAGCACCGGGAGTTGCTGGCCCGCCGCCGCGAGTGGTTCGAACGGGCCGAGGAAGCGATGGCGACCCTGTGGTGGGTACCGGCGGGCCACCGGCCGACGGTCGCGGAGGCGGAGGACCGGCTGCGGCATCTGCGGGCGCACGGGGCGACGGCGTACGCGTTCACTCTGCGGACGTCGTTCCCGGCGGGGGCATCGACACCGGTGCTCGGCGAGCTGCCGGAAGGGCTGGGCTGCGGGGTCTAGCGGCGGCGGTTGATCGCGGTGAGGTCGATCTCGACAGGGAACGGGACGGTCAACTGGAGCTTGTCGTGGAAGATTCCGATCAGGCCGTACGTCTGGGTGGCGGGGTCGAGTTCGTAGACGTAGACCACCGGAAGACCCTCGTTCTCTTCGACGCGCCAGTAGTGCGGAATGCCCGCCTGCGCGTACTTCCGTGGTTTCACCTCCCGGTCTCGCTCCTCCGAATCCTCCGAGACGATCTCGACAGCGATCACGACGTCTTCGGGCCGATACCAGGTCTGCTGAGGGCCGGTGTCGGCGTCCCCACGGAACACCAGGACATCCGGTTCCGGCCGATTGCGCTTGCCGAGCTTGATGGTCATCTCGTGGATGACGTTCAGCTCCTCTGGCACCTGGTCCAGAAGGGCGTTCACCAGCAAGAGCATGGCACGTGCGTGGAAACGAGTCTGCGGACTCACGAAGACAAGACTCCCGTCGATCAGCTCCGTGTGCGGAGGAAGATTCGGGAGTCGGTCCAGGTCGTCCGCCGTCCAGCCACCCTCAGGCGGACGAGCCCACTCGTAGTCGTCGTCCAGCCCGTAGTCACGTGCGGCGCTCATGATTGCTCCCATACGCCGGAGTCTGCCTGGCATGGTCAGCGTACCCAGGGGAATATGCCGATTCGCCCGTCGATCGAGTGATCAATCGCCGAGTCGTTGACCCTCCTCGATCGCCTCCTCCACCTCCGCCACCCGCTCCCGCTCCTCCGCCACGAATCGCTCCGCGTCGAGCTGCTCGGCGATCTCCTCGTCCTGAGCCATCAGCAGGTCCAGGTTCGAGTCACCCATCTCGAAGACGCCCATGTCGACATAGGCCTGCTGGAGGCGTTTGCCCCACAGGCCGATGTCCTTGACGCACGGGACTATGCGACTGAAGAGCAACTGGCGGAAGAGCTGCAGGAATTCGGACCGCTCGCTCAGTTCCTCCGCCTCGGCCTTCGGGATGCCGAAGTTCTCCAGGACCTCGACGCCGCGCAGCCGGTCGCGCATCAGGTAGCAGCCCTCGATGACGAACTCCTCGCGTTCGCGCAGTTCGGCGTCGCTCAGTTGCTTGTAGTAGTCCCTGAGCGCCATGCGGCCGAAGGCCACGTGCCGGGCCTCGTCCTGCATGACGTAGGCGAGGATCTGCTTGGGCAGGGGCTTGTTCGTGGTGTCGCGGATCATGCCGAAGGCGGCGAGGGCGAGGCCCTCGATGAGGACCTGCATGCCGAGGTAGGGCATGTCCCAGCGGCTGTCGCGGAGGGTGTCGCCGAGGAGGGAGCGGAGGTTGTCGTTGATCGGGTAGAGCATCCCGATCTTCTCGTGGAGGAAACGGCCGTAGATCTCGGCATGCCTGGCCTCGTCCATGGTCTGGGTCGCCGAGTAGAACTTCGCGTCCAGGTCGGGGACGGACTCGACGATGCGGGCGGCGCAGACCATCGCGCCCTGCTCGCCGTGCAGGAACTGGCTGAACTGCCAGGACGCGAAGTGCCGGCGCAGCTCACCCTTGTCGCGGTCGGTCATCTTCGCCCAGTACGGGGTCCCGTACAGGGTCATCGCCTCCTCCGGCGTGCCGAGCGGGTCGTACGGATCGACCTCCAGGTCCCAGTCGATCCGCTGCTGCCCGTCCCACTGCTTGTCCTTGCCCTTCTGGTAGAGGGCGAGCAGGCGGTCCCGGCCGTCGTCGTATTCCCAGCTGAAACGGGCCGCGCCGGCGGCCGGCACCTGCCAGTGGGGGTCTCCCGGGTCCTTGGCATAGAGCTCATAGGTCGGCATACCTCGCAGGCTCACACGTAGACGCCGAGTCAACAAGTCATGCGCGAGGGATTGACTGGCTTACTGACAAGCAGTCTCATAAGTGCCGTAGACGTGACCCCGGGTAACAAGGTGGAGCAGCCATGACGACCCTGACGGAAGCCGACGCACTCGACGGGCTGCGCGACGCGCTCGGGCTCCTCAAGGACCGCGAACAGGTGGCCGAGCGGCTGCTCGCCTCTTCCGCCAAGCACTCCTTCGACCCGGACCGGGAACTGGACTGGGACGCCCCCTTCGAGGAGGGCAAGTGGTTCTGGCCGCCGGAGCTGGTGTCGCTGTACGGCACGCCGATGTGGCAGCGGATGAGCGAGGAGCAGCGGATCCTGCTCTCCCGGCACGAGGCGGCCGCGCTCGCCTCGCTCGGGATCTGGTTCGAGATCATCCTCATGCAGCTGCTGGTGCGGCACATCTACGACAAGGCGGCGACGAGCGCGCACGTGCGGTACGCGCTGACCGAGATCGAGGACGAGTGCCGGCACTCGAAGATGTTCGCCCGGCTGATCACACGGGGCGAGACGCCCTGGTACCCGGTGAGCCGGGCGCACCAGCACCTGGGACGGCTGTTCAAGACGATCTCCACCACGCCCGGGTCCTTCACGGCGACCCTGCTCGGCGAGGAGGTCCTCGACTGGATGCAGCGGCTGACCTTCCCGGACGAGCGGGTGCAGCCGCTGATCCGGGGCGTGACGCGGATCCACGTGGTGGAGGAGGCACGGCATGTGCGGTACGCCCGCGAGGAGCTGCGCCGGCAGATGATGACCGCGCCGAAGTGGTCCCAGGAGTTCACGCGGGTCACCTCGGGTGAGTTCGCGCGGGTGTTCTCGGTCGCGTTCGTCAATCCCGACGTCTACGCGAATGTGGGGCTGGACAAGCGGGAGGCGATGGCGCAGGTGAAGGCCAGCGGGCATCGGCGGGAGGTCATGCAGACGGGGGCGAAGCGGCTGACGGACTTCCTGGACGACATCGGGGTGCTGCGGGGGGTCGGGCGGCGGTTGTGGAGGTCGTCGGGGCTGCTGGCGTAGGGATCGCCGGCGCAGGGGGCCGCCCCGGCAGCACGCTGTCCGTGGCCGCGGCGACACCGCCCGCGGCCACGGCGATTACGCTGCCGGTCATGACCCCCTCCGCCCCCACCCCCGCCTACCGTCGCCTGAGCGTCGAGGAGCGTCGCAGTCAGCTGCTCGACGCCGCGCTGTCCCTCTTCGCCCACCGGGCGCCCGAGGAGGTGTCGCTGGACGACGTGGCGGAGGCGGCCGGGGTCTCACGCCCGCTGGTGTACCGGTACTTCCCGGGCGGCAAACAGCAGCTCTACGAGGCCGCCCTCAGGTCCGCCGCCGACGAGCTCCGGCTCTGCTTCGACGAGCCCCGGCAGGGCCCGCTCCTGCCCCGGCTTGCCCGTGCCCTGGACCGCTACCTCGCCTTCGTCGACGAGCACGACGCCGGTTTCAGCGCGCTGCTCCAGGGCGGGAGCGTGGTGGAGACGTCCCGGACCACCGCCATCGTGGACGGGGTGCGCCGGGCGGCGGCCGAGCACATTTTCAGCCACCTCGGCGTCCCGGACCCCGGACCCCGGCTGCGGATGACCGTCCGGATGTGGATCACCGCGGTGGAGGCGGCCTCGCTCATCTGGCTCGACGAGGACAAGGAGCCGCCCGCCGACGAGCTGCGGGACTGGCTCGTGGAGCAGTTCGTCGCCGTCCTGACGGTCACGGCCCGACGGGATCCGCAGACCGAGGCGCTGGTGCACGGTGTCCTCGCGGCGGATGGCTGACACTGGTGCCGTGAAGAGCCAAGACACCCCCTTCGAGGGCGGCCCCATGGACGGGCGTGTGCTGCCTGTTCTGCTCGGGCCGACCGGGCATCCGCCCAAGACGTATCGCATCCCCGTGCCGGACGCGGCCGGCGGCCCACCCACCGTGCTGGTCTACCGGCGGGTGCCCCGGGGGCAGAGCAAACGACTCGGGCTCCCGCAGGGGTGGAAGTACGAGTTCGACCCTGAGGGGAAGAAGAGCGGCCGGCTGAAATGGCCCTGGTCCAAACCGGAGGCCCAGCCGAACTCAGAGCCGGACGCCTAGCCGAACTCCGAGCCGGGCGCCTGGCCGAACCCCGAGCCGGACTCAGAGCCGGACGCCTGGCCGAACGACGAGCCCGGGGACGCCCGGCCGAACACCCAACCCCGCGACGCCTGGCCGAACACCAGACCACCACGCCCCGGACGCCCGGCCGAGCACTCAGCCCGACCCCGAGCAGACGCCCAGCCGACCCCGCCCGACCCAGATGCCACGCCGAATCCCGATCCGCGCCACCCCGGACCCCGATCCAGACGCCACGCCAGTCGGCAAGCCGGACGACACGCACGAGTGACCCTGTTGCGCCGGTCCGCGCACAACCTGCGCGCGGACCGCCCATGCGCGTCCGATGCTCGCGATAAGAAGATGAGCAGACGGGACGCCCGCATCGGAGGTGATGACGTGTCAGGAAGGGTCCTGCGTCTGGTGTGTACGACGGCGGTGGCGGCGCAGCTCGCCCTCACGTCCGGAACCGCGACGGCCGCCCCGGAGCCCAGGGAGCGGTCCGTCGCGGATCTGCTGACGGACCTTCAGCGGGTGTACCGGGAGGCCGAGAAGGCCACCGAGACCTACAACGCCACCGAGGAGCAGCTGAAGAAGCAGCGCGCGGAGGTCGGCCGGCTGGACGCCGAGCTGGGCCGGGCGCGGCTGTCGCTGCACGAGAGCCAGGGCGCGGCGGGGCGGCTGGCCCGCCAGCAGTACCAGGGCAGCACCGACATCTCCCCCTACGTACGCCTCCTCCTCGCCCGTGATCCGCAGCACGCGCTCGACGAGGGTCATGTGATCGGGCAGTTGGCGCGGGAGCGGGCGGAGACGGTGGGGCGGCTGACCGGGAGCGAGCACAGGAGCCGTGAGGTGGCCCGCAAGGCGCGCGCTGCCCTCGACCGACAGCTCACTCTCGCCGAACGACAGAAGAAGGAACGCGACGACGTCCACCGAAGGCTCGCGGACATCGAGAAGCTGCTCGTCTCGATCAGCGCCGACCAGCTGACCGCGCTGGCCGAGTTCGAGAAGAACGGGATCGCGAAGGCGCAGAACACGCTCATGACCTCGGGTGCGCTCAGCAGCGAGGAGAAGCCGACGCGGGAGGGCGAGGAAGCCGTGCGCTATGCCGTGCGGCAGCTGGGGAAGCCCTACCAGTGGGGTGCGGAGGGTCCGCAGTCGTACGACTGCTCGGGGCTGACCTCACAGGCCTGGCGGGACGCCGGGACGGCCATCCCCCGGACCAGCCAGGAGCAGTGGGCGCGGCTCCCCCGTATCCCTCTCACCGAGCTGCGCCCCGGTGATCTCGTCGTGTACTTCCCCGAGGCCACCCACGTGGCGATGTACCTGGGGGGCGGCATGGTGGTCCAGGCACCCCGCCCCGGCGCGAAGGTGAAGGTCTCCCCGATCGCGGCCAACCCGGTACTGGGCGCCGTACGCCCCGACCCCGGCGGGCAGCCCCTGCAGCGCTACATCCCACCGAAGCTCCCCGCCCACGCCATGGACGGGGCGGACGAGGGTTACGCGCCGGCGGTGGCGCCGGGGGCCTCTGTCCTGTAGGCCCGGTCGTCTCCGACTCGACGCGATACAGGGGAGCCGGGCGAGCGCCCCGTCGGGCACCCGAAACCGGGAACCGCACGCCCCGCCCCCACCGGAGAGCCCCCGCGGTGCCGCACACCACCGGAGCCCCCCGAGGCACGTCCCGGGCGAGGCGGACGAGGGCTACGCGTCGGCGGTCGCCCCGGCGAGTTCCGCCAGGTACGCGTTCGTCTTCTCCGGCTCGTAGAAGAAGTTCTCGAAGTCGGACGGGTCGTTGAAGCCGTTGGCGAAGCGGTCCGCTGCCGGCTGGAACTGGCCGGCGGCGCCGATGAGGTTGAGGATGTGCTCCGGCGGCGGGGAGAGCATGGCGTTGGTCCACTTGGTGACGTGCTGGGCGGTGTCCCAGTAGCGGTCGAAGGTGGACTGCATCCAGGTCTCGTCGAACGGCTTGTCCTCGTGCTCGATGATCGAGGCGAGGTACGCGGCCGCGCACTTGGACGCCGAGTTGGAGCCCTGGCCGGTGATCGGGTCGTTGGCGACGACCACGTCGGCGACGCCCAGCACCAGGCCGCCGCCGGGGAGGCGGCCGATGGGGTTGCGGACGGTGGGGGCGTAGCGGCCGGAGAGGGTGCCGCCCGCGTCCGTGAGCTCGACCTTGGTGGCCCGCGCGTACTCCCAGGGCGTGAACTTCTCCATGAGCTCCAGGGTCAGGGAGAGGTGCTCCGCCGGGTCCTTGACGCCGTTGAAGACGTCGAGCGGGCCGCCGGGTATGCCCTCCCAGAACAGGATGTCCGCACGGCCGGAGACCGTCAGCGTCGGCATGACGAACAGCTCTCCGACACCGGGGACCAGGTTGCAACGGACCGCGTCGAACTCCGGGTGCTCCGGGCGCGGGCCCAGACCATGGACGTACGACACGGCGAGGGCGCGCTGCGGCTCGCTGTACGGGGAGCGGGAGGCGTCCCGGCCGAACATCGAGACCAGTTCACCCTTGCCCGCCGAGACGAGGACCAGGTCGTACGCGCGGGAGAAGTAGTCGAGGTCGCCGACCGCCGCGCCGTGGATGACCAGCTGGCCGCCACGCTGCGCGAACGTCTCCATCCAGCCGGCCATCTTCACCCGCTGGTCGACCGACTGCGCGTACCCGTCGAGCTTGCCCACCCAGTCGATCGCGCGCTGTGTCGGGCCCGGGTCGTGCGAGCCGGGGGCCGCGACCGAGACGCCGAGTCCTTCGATCTTCGGGGCCTGGGGCTCCCAGAAGTTCAGCTGGAGATCGCGCTCGTGCTGCAGTGCCGTGTCGAACATGCACTGCGTCGACATGACCCGGCCGGAGCGGATCTCGTCCGCCGTCCGGTTGGACATCAGGGTGACCTCGTACCCGTGCGACTGGAGTCCGAGGGCGAGCTGGAGACCGGACTGGCCGGCTCCGACGACGAGTATCTTCCGCATGCGGGTGGTGGCTCCTAAATCGCGACTGCTCGGGGACTACGCGGGGGTCTCGGTGGCTACTCGGTGGCTACTCGGGGGTTTCGTCGAGGGCGTGGCCGACGAGCGTCAGGAGGGTCTCGATCACCGAGATCCGGCGGCGCGCATCCATGATCATTACAGGTATGTGCGCGGGTATCGTGAGCGCCTCCCGCACGTCCTCCGGCTCGAACCGCTCGCTGCCGTCGAAGTGGTTGACCGCGACGACGTACGGCAGCCCGCAGCTCTCGAAATAGTCCAGCGCCGGGAAGCAGTCCTTCAGACGGCGGGTGTCGGCCAGCACGACCGCGCCGATCGCACCGCGTACCAGGTCGTCCCACATGAACCAGAACCGCTGCTGGCCCGGCGTACCGAACAGGTAGAGCACCAGGTCTTCGTCGAGCGTGAGGCGGCCGAAGTCCATCGCCACGGTGGTGGTCAGCTTGCCGGGCGTGGCGGTGAGGTCGTCGGTCTCCTCGCTCGCCTCGGTCATCAGCGCCTCCGTCTGGAGGGGCGTGATCTCCGAGACCGCTGTGACCAGCGTGGTCTTGCCGACGCCGAAGCCGCCCGCGACCACGATCTTCGTGGCGACGGGGGCGCGGGTGCGGTCCGTCTGCCAGGGCTGCAACGGCCCGTCCGGCTCGACGAACGGGGAGACGCCAGAACCGGCGGCGTCAGAGACGACGGAGTCCACTCAGCACCCTTTCCAGCAGAGCGCGGTCCGGGCGGCCGACGCCGTGACCCGTTCCGGTTCCGTACACGCGTATCTTTCCCTGGTCCGCGAGGTCGCTCAGCAGCACGCGGACCACACCCAGCGGCATCTTCAGCAGCGCGGCGATCTCGGCCACCGTGCGCATACGGCGGCACAGTTCGACGATGGCCCGCATCTCCGGCATGACCCGGGTATTGAGGGAACCATTCGTCAGTTCCTTGCGCTCCTCCGGCGCTTCGATCGCGGCGGTGCTCGCCACGAACGTCTCGACGAGGAGGACATGGCCGAAGCGGGTACGGCCACCGGTGAGCGAGTAGGGGCGGACGCGGGCGGCCTTGCGGTCGCCGCCACGGACCGGAAGGTGTGGTCTGGAGTTCCCGGGATCGGTACTCATCGGGCGCTCCTCGTCGACTCGGTCTCCAGGGATTTTCGTAGCTCGTTGCGGAGCTCGGGGGTCAGGACATGGCCGGCGCGGCCCACGAACAGCGCCATGTGGTACGCCACGACGCTCATGTCGCAGTCCGCGGAGCCATGGACGCCGAGCAGCGAGCCGTCGCTGATCGACATCACGAACAGACTGCCCTCGTCCATCGCGACCATCGTGTGCCTGACCCCGCCGAACTCCATCAGCCTGGCGGCGCCGACGGTGAGGCTGCCGATGCCGGAGACGATGGTGGCGAGGTCGGCGGAGGAGCCGCGCGGGCCGGTGGGCCTCTCCCCGCGGGCCTCACGGGCCGCGGCGATGCGGCCCGGGTCGGAGGAGAGCAGCAGCAGGCCGTCGGACGAGACCACCGCGACCGACTGGATGCCTGGCACCTCCTCCACGAGGTTCGTCAGCAGCCAGTGCAGGTTACGGGCTTCGCTGCTCAGGCCGAAGGTACTGGGCGCGGTCAACTGCTTGCCTCCTCGACTGTGCCCCCCGTGGCTTCTTCGGCGTCTGCTGTCGGTGCGGTCGGCACGGGGTTCCGGGCCGTCTGTTCGGCGATCTCCACCGCCACATCACGGTGTCCGGCCTCCGCCCCCCGGCGGAACCCGCCGAGGCGACGACGCAGCGCCTCGGCGTCGACGGAACCGCCGGGCTGGCGCGGCACCTGAGCGGGCACGGAGACCTTCGGGGTGCGCTTGGGCAGCCCCTTGCTGGTGACGGGCTCCGCCGTCTCGTCGGCGGTACGCTCGTGGGCTTCGGGGCCGATGGCGTAGGGGTCGGCGGTGGAGTCGCTGAGCTCTGCGGGCGCTACGGGCTCGCGGGGCTCGGGGCGCTCGACGGGCGTCGGCTGCTCGGGGGCCGGGTCCGCTTCGGCGGCGGGCACCGGGATCAGCAGCTCCATCGTGGTCTCGGCGAGGGACTCGGGCGCCGCGGCAGCCCCTTCCGGCTCCGGATCCGGCATCGGCTCCGGGGTCTCCGGTACGTCCGCCGACCGTACGCCCGGCTCCGGTACCTCCGTCGCCCGTACGTCCGTCTCCGGCACGTCCGTCTCCGGCACGACCGTCTTCGCGTCCGCGGACTCCCGTACCGCCTTCTCCGCCAGCGTCACCAGCGGGTCCCCGCCGCCCGAGCGGCCGCGCAGCACGTTGGAGTTGGCCTCCGCGTCGGCGCCCGGCAGGGAGTACGCCTGCGTGCCGTCGGACGGCGTGGCCGTCGGGACGGCGGCCGGTGTGGCCGCCGCGAGCAGGGACTGCGGGAGCACGACGACGGCCGCGATACCGCCCTGCTTCTGCTCCCGCAGCTGCACGCGCACGCCGTGCCGGTGAGCCAGCCGGGCCACCACGTACAGGCCGAGCCCGAGACCCTCCTCGCCCTCCTGGTCGTAGGGGGATTCCGGGTCGAAGCCGGCGAGGCGGGAGTTGAGGCGGGTCATCCGCTCGTCGGTCATGCCGATGCCCTCGTCCTGGACGGAGAGCATGACCTCGCCGTTCTCCAGGAGCCAGGCGGAGACCTCGACGGGCAGGTCGGGTGGGGAGAACGAGGTGGCGTTCTCCATGAGTTCGGCCAGCAGGTGCGACAGGTCGTCGGCGGCGAAGCCGACGATGTGCGCGTGCGGCGGCAGCGCGGCGATGCGGACGCGTTCGTAGCGTTCGATCTCGCTGACCGCCGCCCGTACGACGTCGACGAGCGGGACGGGGCCGGCGTGCTGCTGGAGGTGCTCGGTGCCGGCCAGCACGAGGAGGTTCTCGCTGTGCCGGCGCATGACCGTGGCGAAGTGGTCGAGCTTGAAGAGGGTGGCGAGCCGGTCGGGGTCCTGCTCGCGCTCCTCCAGTCCCTCGATGACGGCGAGTTGCCGCTCGACCAGGCCGAGGGTGCGCAGGGCGAGGTTGACGAAGGTGCCGCCGATGCTGGTGCGCAGCCGCCCCAGCTGGGCGGCGGCGTCGGCGAGTTCGGCGCGCAGCTCCTCGCGGGCGTCGGCCATCTTCTGGCGCTGGCCGACGAGGTGCTTGCGGTCGGTCTCCAGGGTGGCGATGCGCTCGTGGAGGGCGACGGCGTGCGCGTGCAGGGCGTTGACGGAGCGGACGGCCTGGGCGAACTCGTCGTTGCGGCCGGTGAACTTCACCGGTTCCTCGCCCGGCAGGTTCTCGGCCTGCGCCAGCCGGGCCGAACCTCGGCGCAGCGCGGACAGCGGCCGGGTGAGGGAGCGGGCCATGGCCGTGGCGACGCCGACGGCGAGCAGCAGCAGGGCACCGAGGACGGCGACGTGGATCTCCAGCGCGGTGACGTCGTCGTCGCGCAGCTGGGCGAGGTCCTTGGTGCGGTGGTCGTAGAGCGAGGACTCCGCGCCGCGCATCAGGTCGACGCGGGCGGTGAGGGCCGCGTCGAGCTTCTTGAGGCTGGTGGCGAGTTCGCCGTCGGACAGCTCCGGCCGGTCGGTGAGCTTGGCGAGGTACTTGTCGGCGGTCTCGACCTCGGGGCCGGTGACCGTGGAGTCGTAAGAGGTGACGGACGACTTCGGAGCGGTGTCGAGGAAGTCGGCGAGGGCCGCGTCGGAGCGCAGCCGGGCCTGCTGGGCGGCGGCGGTGAGGGCGTCGCGCTGCTTGGTGTCGGCGTCGGAAGAGACGCGGACCCTGGTCAGCAGGCCGGTGGTGGGGCTGACAACCGTCTCGGTGGTCGTCGGCACGTTGAGCGCGGCGAGGAGCAGCCCGTGGGTGGCCGCGGCCTGCTGGACGGCGGAGTCGAGCTCGGCGAGGGCGTGCGCGCCGGAGCCCGCGCGGGCGGGCATCTGCTCGGCCAGCCGCTCGGCGAGCCGGTGGAGTTCGGTGATGGCGGCGGAGTAGGCCTCGTGCGTTTCGAGAGCACTGCTCTTTCCGGTGAGCGCCGCTCTCCGCACGGACGCGACGTCGTCGAGGTCCGCACGCAGCGAGGCGGGCGCGTCGGCGTCGGCGCGCAGCTCCTCCACCAGCCGGTCCACCCGGGCGCTGCGCTGCTCCGAGGGCGCCTTGGACTTGGGCCGGCCGGCCGCGACGTAGGAGGTGACCTCGTCCCGCTCGTCGGCGAGCGAGTGGGCCAGCACCAGCGCGTCCTGGGTCTGCCCGGCCAGCGTCACCAGATCCTGGGAGTCCTTGAGCTGCCCGGAGGCGGCCAGCACCGACGGGGCTCCGGCCCCGGCGATGGCGGCGGCCACGACGGCTACGGCGACGACGAGCCGGTTACGTACGTGGGTGGGGCGGCCTTTGCCGACGGGGGTGCTCTGCGCGCCCTCCTCGGAGGCCGACTTCTTGCCTGTGCGCCGAGGCCGCGTCTTCTGCACCGGTGCTCGCATTCCTGACTCGTGTACTCGTGGGCCCGGATGACGTTCCGTCATATGACTCGTACAACCGGTACGGCTCCCGACCCTCCCAGTGCCGGTGGGCAGTGGTCTTGCATCGTCTGACCCGCCACTCGAAGGAGTGAACCCCGGAGGGGAGTTGGCGGGCAAGTTTCCATGGCGTGTGCGACGGCCCTGCCCGGCGGGCCGGTTGGACGTGGGCGGCGGGCTTTGGCAGTATTCGCCGCCACGCCTTCCCGGAGTGCGCCATTCCACCCCAAACCAGGCGCCTGACCTGCGACGGTGCGTCAATCCGGCGACTGCTGCCAGCCTTTCGCAAACCTTGTGAAGGGGTGGTGCAGACTGGCCGCATGCGTACGGAACTTGTGTCGGAGCCCGGCCACCGGGCGCGCCTCAACGAGGACTTCGCGAGCGTCGGACTACCCGCCTCCGGACAGGGCGGTTCGCTCGTCGTCCTGGACGGCGTGACGCCGCCGCCGAGCGCGACGGGCTGTCTGCATTCGGTTCCCTGGTACACCGCGCGCCTCGGCGGGGCCCTGACCGAACTGACCGTTTCCCTCCTGGATGTCCCTCTGTCCGAGGCTCTCGCCCGCGCCATCGCCCGTACCGCCGAGGCCCACGCGGACACCTGTGACCTTTCTCACCCGCGTACCCCACAGGCCACGGTCGTCCTCGCCCGCTGGTCCCGGGACGCGGTCGAGTACCTGGTCCTCTCCGACTCGGCCCTCCTGCTCCAGTCCCCCGACGGCACGATCACCCCCGTCCTGGACGACCGCATCGCCCGCCTGCCCCGCTCCGCCCTCGCCACCGACGCGATCGTGGACGCGACCGTCCGCAACAAGGAGGACGGCTTCTTCACCGCGGCGGCCGATCCCACGGTGGCCGCCCGCGCGGTGACCGGCACCGTGCCCCGTACGGAGGTCCGCGCCCTGGCCGCACTGACGGACGGGGCGACACGCTGGGTGGAGAAGTTCCGCGAGGGCGACTGGGCGGACTGCTTCGCCCTCGTACGCAAGGAGGGGCCGCAGGCCCTGGTGGACCAGGTCCGGGCGCTGGAACTGGCGGACACCGACCGTCGGTTCCTGGGCCGGAGCAAGACGCACGACGACGCGACGGCCGTGTACGTGGAGCTGTAGGGCCTGCGGGGGAAGGGCCGCTACTTCTCCATCCCCCGGTTCAGTTGGTGCAGCAGTCGCGCCAGCTCGGCGACCTCGCCACGGTCCCAGTCGGCGAGCTGGTTCACGTACCGCGCCCGGCGGGCCTCGCGCACCTTGCCCACCCGGCTGCGGCCCTCCGGGGTGAGGGCCACCAGCCAGGCGCGGCCGTCCGCCGGATCCGGTTCGCGGGTGACCAGGCCGAGCTCCTCCAGGGCGCGCAACTGGCGGGACATGGTCGCCTTGCCGACGCCGATGTAGCCGGCGAGCTCCGTGGCGCGCTGCCGGCCGCACTCCTCCAGCCGCACGAGGAGACCGTACGCGGCGGGCTCCAGGTCGGGATGGACCTCGCGGGCCATCTCGCCCTGGTTGGCCCGGGCGCGCCGCAGCAGCATGGTCAACTCGCGCTCAAGGGAGAGGAACTCCCGTTCCGCACCACTGCCCCATGACGTCCGCGCCTCGTCTCGATGCGCCCCGTTTCCGTCCTCGTGCACGTCAGCACCCCTGATCCGGTTTCCCGTTCATGAAAGTTCTTGCCGAAATCCGTCATCCCCCCAGCTCCGTCAGTATTTCGCAGGCGTAGACCAACGGCAGCCTCCGGACCCCCTTCCCAGCGCCGGTCTACGTGCGTAGCGTCTTCACCAGGCCATGCATGGCATGCCCACGCCACAACTGTGGGTGATCCGGCTCCTCCCCGCACCACCAAGCCTCGGAGGCACGTCATGCCCGTACACAGATCCGGCTCCATCCGCCCGCGCGCCGCCACCGCCGCCGTCGCGCTCCTCCTCGCCGCGTTGTCCCTCACGATCCCCGGCTCCGCCCAAGCCGTCGACACCCCCGCCCGCGGCTCCGCCCACATGGGCATGGGCGTCCTCGCCCACGACGGCCAGGACGGCACGCCCGTCACCGGTGACGCCACCCAGACGGAAGGCGTGGACGTCGCCAGCTACCAGGGCAACGTCGCCTGGTCGACCCTGTGGAGCAGCGGGGTCAAATGGGCCTACACCAAGGCCACGGAAGGCACCTACTACACGAACCCGTACTTCGCCCAGCAGTACAACGGCTCGTACAACGTCGGCATGATCCGTGGCGCGTACCACTTCGCCACCCCCGACACCACCAGCGGCGCCACCCAGGCCAACTACTTCGTCGACCACGGCGGCGGCTGGTCCAAGGACGGCAAGACCCTCCCGGGCGCCCTCGACATCGAGTGGAACCCCTACGGCGCCGCCTGCTACGGCAAGACGACAAGCGCGATGGTCACCTGGATCGCGGACTTCCTGAACACCTACAAGGCCCGCACCGGCCGCGACGCCGTGATCTACACGGCCACCAGCTGGTGGACCCAGTGCACCGGCAACTACAGCGGCTTCGCGTCCACCCACCCGCTGTGGATCGCCCGGTACGCCTCGGAAGTGGGGACGCTGCCGGCCGGCTGGTCGTACTACACGATGTGGCAGTACACCTCGTCCGGACCGACGGTCGGGGACCACGACAAGTTCAACGGGGCCCTGGACCGGGTGGTCGCACTGGCCAACGGCTGAGCCCGCACGGGACAACGGTCGGGCCTCCCCCCAACGGGAGCCCGGCCGTTGCGTTCACGAGGCCGGATCGGACTGGCGGGTGTACGGGCGGCGCCGCGCGGCCGGCTGACGGCCCAGCGGTCCGGTCGGCCGGCCATGCGGAAGGCCCGGGCCCCCAAGGGGACCCGGGCCTTCGTCATCCGGACGCGTCCGTCACGCCGCGACCGGAACCTCCACGTCCGCGGAGGCGGAGGTCAAGGCCAGTTCGAGCACCTGGCGCACATCCGTCACCGGGTGCACGTCCAGCTTCTCCAGCACCTCCGCCGGGACGTCGTCCAGGTCGGGCTCGTTGCGCTTGGGGATGATCACGGTGGTGACACCCGCCCGGTGCGCGGCGAGCAGCTTCTGCTTCACGCCACCGATCGGCAGCACCCGGCCGGTCAGCGAGACCTCGCCGGTCATCGCCACGTCCGTACGGACCAGCCGGCCGGACAGGAGCGACGCGAGTGCCGTCGTCATCGTGATGCCGGCGCTCGGGCCGTCCTTCGGAACCGCGCCCGCCGGGAAGTGAATGTGCACGCCCCGGTCCTTCAGGTCACCGACCGGAAGTTCGAGCTCCGCGCCGTGCGACCGCAGGAAGCTCAGCGCGATCTGCGCCGACTCCTTCATCACGTCACCCAGCTGACCGGTGAGGGTCAGACCCGCCGCGCCCGTCTCGGGGTCGGCGAGCGACGCCTCGACGAACAGGACGTCACCGCCCGCGCCGGTGACCGCGAGCCCGGTGGCGACACCGGGGACCGCCGTACGGCGCTCGGCCGGGTCCTGGGCGGACTCGGGCACGTGGTGCGGCCGGCCGATCAGAGCGCGCAGGTCGCCGTCCGTGATGGTGAACGGCAGCTTCCGCTCGCCCAGTTCGTGCTGGGCCGCGACCTTGCGCAGCAGCCGCGCGATGGACCGCTCGAGGGTACGGACACCCGCCTCACGCGTGTACTCGCCGGCGAGCTTGCGCAGCGCGCTCTCGTCCAGGGTCACCTCGTCCTTGCCGAGCCCCGCCCGCTCCAGCTGGCGCGGGAGGAGGTGGTCACGGGCGATGACGACCTTCTCGTCCTCGGTGTAGCCGTCCAGGCGGACCAGCTCCATGCGGTCGAGCAGGGCCTCCGGGATGGCTTCGAGCACGTTGGCGGTGGCGAGGAACACGACGTCGGACAGGTCGAGTTCGACCTCCAGGTAGTGGTCGCGGAAGGTGTGGTTCTGCGCCGGGTCGAGGACCTCCAGCAGGGCCGCGGCCGGGTCGCCGCGGAAGTCGGAGCCCACCTTGTCGATCTCGTCGAGCAGGACCACCGGGTTCATGGACCCGGCCTCCTTGATCGCCCGGACGATACGACCGGGCAGCGCGCCGACGTACGTACGCCGGTGCCCGCGGATCTCGGCCTCGTCACGGACGCCACCGAGCGCGACCCGGACGAACTTCCGCCCCATGGCGTGCGCGACGGACTCGCCGAGCGAGGTCTTGCCGACGCCGGGCGGGCCGACGAGCGCGAGCACGGCACCGCCGCGCCGGCCGCCGATGACACCCAGCCCCCGGTCGGTACGGCGCTTGCGCACCGCCAGGTACTCGGTGATCCGCTCCTTCACGTCCTCCAGACCGGCGTGCTCGGCGTCCAGGACCGCCTTGGCGCCCTGGATGTCGTACTGGTCCTCGGTCCGCTCGTTCCACGGCAGTTCGAGCACGGTGTCGAGCCAGGTGCGGATCCATGATCCCTCGGGCGACTGGTCGCTCGACCGCTCCAGCTTGTCGACCTCCTTGAGGGCGGCCTCGCGGACCTTCTCGGGGAGGTCGGCGGCCTCGACACGGGCGCGGTAGTCGTCGGACTCCTCACCGTCCTTCTCGCCGTTCAGCTCGCGCAGTTCCTTGCGCACGGCCTCCAGCTGGCGCCGGAGCAGGAACTCCCGCTGCTGCTTGTCGACGCCCTCCTGGACGTCCTTGGCGATCGTCTCGGCGACGTCCTGCTCGGCGAGGTGGTCACGCAGCTGCTGGGTGGCGAGCTTGAGGCGGGCCACCGGGTCGGTGGTCTCCAGGAGCTCCACCTTCTGCTCGGTGGTCAGGAAGGGTGAGTAGCCGGAGTTGTCGGCGAGCGCGGAGACGTCGTCGATGGCCTGCACGCGGTCCACGACCTGCCAGGCGCCGCGCTTGCGCAGCCACGCGGTGGCGAGGGCCTTGTACTCCTTGACCAGTTCGGTGACGTGACCGGGCAGCGGCTCCGGCACGCTCTCGTCGATACGCGTTCCCTCGACCCACAGGGCGGCGCCCGGCCCGGTCGTCCCGGCACCGATCCTCACCCGCCCGCGGCCGCGGACCAACGCGCCCGGGTCGCCGTCGGCCAGCCGGCCGACCTGCTCCACGGTGCCGAGCACGCCCGTGCCCGGGTACGCACCGTCGATGCGCGGCACCAGCAGAACCCTGGGCTTCCCGGGCTCCGACCGCGCGGCAGCCTGGGCGGCCTCCACCGCGGCCCGCACGTCGGCGTCGCTCAGGTCCAGCGGAACCACCATTCCGGGCAGCACGACCTCGTCGTCGAGCGGCAGCACAGGCAGGGTGAGCGGTGTGGACGTCGAAGCCATGATCTCTCCCTAGGCAGTCAAGTTGAGCTATGCCGACTCAATGCACGGGGGCCTTTGATTGTTCCCCGGCCGCCGTTCGCTCTGAGCGATCACCGCTGCGGGGTCGGGTGATGCCCGGTCGCCCTGCCGCAATCCGATCCCCTGCGGTCATACGGAAGGGCACATCCCCGCCTCGTACGGCCCGTACCGTTTCCCCATGATTGACACGCAGACCCTCCTCGACGCCTACGACGCCCAGATGCGCCGCACCCCGCCCCCCGGAGTCGCGCACGAGTACGACGGCCCGCTGCTCCGTATGGACCTCGGTTTCCGAGGCTTCGTCACCGGCCCGCGTGACGTCGGCCTGCGCGGTCGGGAGCTCGACGAACTGATCGTCCGGCAGCGGGACTTCTTCGCGGCGCGCGGGAAGGCCGTGGAGTGGAAGGTCCGCGGGCACGACGCCCCGGCCGACCTCACGGACCGGCTGCGCGCGGCGGGCTTCGAGCCCGAGGCGCAGGAGACGGTGCTCGTCGCTCCCGTGGCGGAACTGGCCGTCGAAACGCCCGCGTTGCCGGACGGTGTCACGTTGCGCCAGGTCACCGCCGATGCCGACATGCACCGTATAGCGGCCCTGGAGACGGCCATCTGGGGCCTGGACCTGAGCGGGATCGCCGACGACCTCATCGGGCGCGTCGCGCGCACCCCTGACGAGATCGCGGTCCTCGTCGCGGAGGCGGAGAGCGAGGTGGTCTCCGCGGCCTGGCTGGGCTTCCGCCCGGGCACCGAGTTCGCCGCGCTGACGGGCGGCTCGACGCTCGCCGAGTGGCGCGGCAAGGGCATCTACCGCGCCCTGGTGGCCGCCCGCGCCGAACTGGCCGCCGCCCGCGGTGTCCCCTACCTGCACGTGGACGCCTCCGACGACAGCGCGCCCATCCTTCGACGGCTGGGCTTCCGGGCGGTGACCACGACGACTCCGTACGTGTGGTCACCGGCCGACGACCGCCAGGACACCGGCCAGCAGAGCCAGGACAGCGACCGGCCGAGGTAGGCGAGCAGCAGGCCGTGCGCTGCCGTGCCCGGGGGCGGCACCGCCGGGCCGAACACGCCGTGGACGCGGAACGCGCCGATGCCGGCCATGCCCGGCATCGGCGACAGCGGCGACTCCTCGTCCACCAGATCCCTGGCGCGCCCGTCTCCACATCCCCCCGTTCCCGTGGCCGTCCGCGCGACGCACGCCGACGGAGGGCTCAGGCCGGTGTGAGGCCGGCGGCGCGGCTCCGGTACCAGCGACGCGTCACCGGCCACGTGGCGATGCCGATCGCCAGGGACATCAGATGCCCCCAGTTCGTCATCGGGTCCGTGAACTCGATCAGGTCCTCCACCAGCATCCCGCCGAACACCGCGAGCAGCGGCCAGCGCAGCCATGGGGTGAGCAGGCCGGCCAGGGCGCCGACGCTGGTGGCGACGCCGAAGCTGATGCCGTAGTCGAGGCGGTGCAGGGAACTGTCGGGGAGGTGGCCGGCCAGTACGGCCAGCCCCACCGGGACCTCGGTGGCGAGGGTGGCCAGTACGTGCCCGAGCAGGAAGACACCGGCCGTGCGCAGGCCGCCCATCCGCCGTTCCAGGGCGGTGAGGACGAACAGGAAGCAGATCGCGTACGGCGAGGTGATCCCGCCCGCGATCCACAGGGCGCTCGCCGACAGGACCAGCGCAGGGGTGCGCAGGAGGTGTGCCACGTCGGTGCTGGAGCCCTGGTGCAGGGCGTGCACCAGGGTGGGGTCGGCGTAGGTCGTGATGAGTGCGGTGACGGCCAGAACGGCCGTGAAGACGAAGGTGAACGGCGTTCCCGCGGGGGTGGGGAACAGGCGCCAGGGGCGGATCCGAGGACAGGGGTGGGCGCGCGCCGCCCCAGGGAACCCTGCGGCCGCCCGGACCGGTGTGCGCTGTCGGGGCATCCCGTCCAGCAGGCCGGTGGCATCCGGAAGGGGGGCGTCCGGGGCTGCCGTCGAGCCGGCGGTCGCAGTCCGTTCCACGGCGAGGCGCTCCTTCCGTTTTGCCCCACCCTTCGTGTGACACGGGGTCACTGTCCATGACCGGCGCCGCGCGAGAGCCGATTCACAGCAACCTCTGAGGCTGTTTTCGCATCCGGCACTTCTCACGCGTCCGCGAGCAGTCCGGTCCCTTGCGTGGTGATCGAGCGCAGCAGACGGTCGGCGCACACGCGGAAGCGGTCGGCGATGTCGAAGCCGCCGGGATCGAGGACCCACTGGATCCGGAGGCCGTCCCTCTCCTCGGCCACCCCGGCCACGCCCGTGCCGGCCTTCGACTCCCCGCTGTCACGGCGTGTCGCGGCGACCCGGACATGTGTTCCACGAGCGCGCGGTAGCGCCGGGCGCAGTACGCGGGGGCCGGGCGTCCCCGGTCTCCGGCCTCGGCGGCGAGGACGCTGAACACCCCGTACGAGCAGCGGCCCGGCACCTTCGAGTCGTTCTTCCACGCCGGTTCGCTCGCCTTCCTCGGGGACGAGCTCAAGGAGATCCTTCGGCTGCTCCGGACCGTTCCCGCACTGGTGTGCGTCAACCTCGAACGGCCCGCCGTACTCCCCGAGATCACCGAGCGAACGGCGGTCCTGGTGGCCGACCACGGCGCCTCGGACGCGGCCCTGCTCGACGTCGCCTTCGGCCGGGCCCGGGCCGAGGGACGGCTGCCGTTCGAACTGCCGCGGTCGACGGCCTCGGTGGCGGCGTCCCGCCCCGACGTGCCCAACGACACGGAGGATCCGCTCTTCCCGTACGGCCGCGGCGTCGACCTGCACCGAGCCGGGTCGGCGGAGCAGGAGTAATCAGGGGTAATTCCGTCAACGATCCGTCAGCGAAGTGCCAGGATGGATGGATGCCCACGTCATACGACATCCCCGAAGTCCTGGACCGTCGTGAGGGCCCGCACGGCGAGGTCGTGCTGCGCCGCCACGGCGAGTTGTTGCAGATCATCGCCAACGGCTGCTTCCTGATGGACACCTCGGACGGCCGCTCGGAGCGGCTGCTCGTCGACGCGGCGCTCGGCGCCCTCGACGACCGCTCCGAGCCGGCCGTGCTGATCGGCGGCCTGGGCGTCGGCTTCTCGCTCGCACACACCGCGGCGAACGACCGCTGGGGACCGATCACGGTCGTGGAGCGCGAGCGCGCCGTCATCGACTGGCACCGGGAAGGCCCCCTGTCCGCGTTGTCCCGCGAGGCACTCGCCGACCCGCGCACCAAGATCGTCGAAGCGGACCTGGTCGAGTACGTCAATGAGACATCCGCCACTTTCGACGCGCTGTGCCTCGACATCGACAACGGGCCGGACTGGACGGTCACCGAGGGCAACGATGGGCTGTACTCGCCGGCCGGACTGGCAAGCTGCGCAAGGGTGTTGAGGCCGGGCGGGGTGCTCGCGGTGTGGTCGGCGCAGCCGTCTCCGGAATTCGAGGGAACCTTGTGGAATGCCGGGTTCAAGCGGGTGCGTACCGAAGAGATCCCCGTTGCCCGGGGCGTTCCGGACGTCGTCCACCTCGCCGTCCGACCTGGATAGCAAAGCCGTGGTGACTCCCCGTACGCTGCTTCCCTGACGCAGATCATTCAAGCGTCAATCGCAAGCATGCGCAGACCAAGGAATCACCCCACTGGTTCCGGAAAGCACACTCAGGGGCGGGCGATGGAGCAGACACACACCTCCCACAACGGCACGGCGACAGCGACTCCGGGCGCTCAGCGGCGGGTCCTGGTGGTCGAGGACGACCCGACGATCGTCGACGCCATCGCGGCCCGACTGCGCGCCGAGGGATTCCTCGTGCAAACCGCGGGCGACGGTCCGGCGGCCGTCGACACCGCCGAGGCATGGCAGCCCGATCTGCTGATCCTCGACATCATGCTGCCCGGCTTCGACGGTCTGGAGGTCTGCCGGCGCGTGCAGGCCCAGCGGCCGGTGCCGGTGCTGATGCTGACCGCGCGTGACGACGAGACCGACATGCTGGTCGGGCTCGGCGTCGGCGCCGACGACTACATGACCAAGCCGTTCTCGATGCGCGAACTGGCAGCGCGCGTGCACGTGCTGCTGCGCCGGGTCGAGCGTGCCGTCGTGGCCGCCTCGACGCCGCGCAGCGGCATCCTGCGCCTCGGCGAGCTGGAGATCGACCACGCGCAGCGCCGGGTGCGGGTCCGCAGCGAGGACGTCCACCTGACGCCCACCGAGTTCGACCTGCTGGTGTGCCTGGCGAACACCCCGCGCGCGGTGCTCTCCCGGGAGCAGCTGCTGGCGGAGGTGTGGGACTGGGCGGACGCCTCCGGCACCCGTACCGTCGACAGCCACATCAAGGCGCTGCGGCGGAAGATCGGCGCCGAGCGGATCCGCACCGTGCACGGTGTGGGCTACGCGCTGGAGACCCCGACGCCATGAGCGACGGGCGGTCGGCCGCACGGAGGAGCCCCGGGGAGCCCTGGGGCGGCGTACGCCCGTTCTCGATCAAGACGAAGCTGGGTGCGCTGGTCGTCATCTCGGTGCTGATCACCACCGGGCTGTCGATGATCGCGGTGCACACCAAGACGGAGCTCCGCTTCATCACGGTCTTCTCGATGATCGCCACACTGCTCATCACGCAGTTCGTGGCGCACTCGCTCACCGCGCCGCTGGACGAGATGAACACGGTCGCCCGGTCCATCTCGCAGGGCGACTACACCCGACGGGTGCGCGAGAACCGCTGGGACGAGCTCGGCGACCTGGCGCAGACGATCAATGTGATGGCCGACGAGCTGGAGGCGCAGGATCGCCAGCGCAAGGAGCTGGTGGCCAACGTCTCGCACGAGCTGCGCACGCCCATCGCGGGCCTGCGCGCGGTGCTGGAGAACGTCGTGGACGGGATCGCGGTGGCGGACACCGAGACGATGCGGACCGCTCTGAAGCAGACGGAGCGGCTCGGGCGGCTGGTGGAGACGCTGCTGGACCTGTCCCGGCTCGACAACGGTGTCGTACCGCTGCGCCTGAGACGTTTCGAGGTGTGGCCGTACCTGTCCGGGGTGCTGAAGGAGGCCAACATGGTCGCCTCCGCGCGCGCGGGCATCGCCTCGGGCTCCGGCAGCCACACCCGTACGGACGTCCATCTGCACCTGGACGTGTCCCCGCCGGAACTGACCGCGAACGCGGACCCCGAGCGCATCCACCAGGTCGTCGCCAACCTCATCGACAACGCGGTCAAGCACAGCCCGCCGCACGGCCGCGTGACGGTCAGGGCGCGGCGCGGGACGCTGCCGGAGTCGCTGGAGCTGGAGGTCCTGGACGAGGGGCCCGGCATTCCCAGGTCGGAGTGGCACCGCGTCTTCGAGCGGTTCAACCGGGGAGCCGTCAACCGGCCGCACGGGCCGGGCAGCGACGGCGGTACGGGGCTGGGCCTGGCGATCGCCCGGTGGGCGGTGGATCTGCACGGCGGCCGGATCGGTGTGGCCGAATCCGACCGTGGATGCAGGATCATCGTCACTCTTCCGGGGCCGTCGTCCATGCCAAGTTGACGTAAAGTTCGAACCGGAGCCACAAGATCCACGAGCGTCCGCGCTGACGGACACGTGTGATCAGGCACAGGCCCACGTCATCGACGTGCAGGGCCTCCATCTGCGCACCCGTTTCGTAGCGGAACCACGCTTGTTTCCCGCCATTTCCGCCCCCGAAACACGCTTTCCAGTGTGACTTGCGCGACGATCAACCGGCCCGACCTGACCTTCACGGTCATGGGGGCGTAGCCTTTATTTCCGCTGTCCATCACCTTGTGAAGCGGAAGAGGGCGGTTGCCGCCGTGTCGCCACAGTCCCCCAGTAACGCATCGAGCATCTCGACCGACGCAGACCAAGCGGGCAAGAACCCCGCTGCGGCGTTCGGCCCCAATGAGTGGCTCGTCGACGAGATCTATCAGCAGTACCTCCAGGACCCGAATTCGGTAGACCGCGCCTGGTGGGACTTCTTCGCCGACTACAAGCCGGGGGCGGCTACCTCCCCGGCTCCGGCGGCCACTGCGGCCGCGGGGGCCGCAGGGGCCACCGCCCCGGCCCCGGCCGCTGTCGCGAAGCCCGCTGCCGCTCCCGCTCCGGCCGCTCCCGCGCCGGCCCCGGCTGCTCCCGCGAAGCCCGCGGCCGCCGCTCCGGCGCCTGCCGCCGCTCCGGCCGCGGTTCCGGCTCCGGCTGCCGCGAAGCCCGCCGCCGCGGCTCCGGCCGCCCAGGCGAAGGCCGAGCCGGCCGCCCAGGCTCCGGAGGGTCCCGAGTTCGTGACGCTGCGCGGCCCCGCCGCCGCGGTCGCCAAGAACATGAACGCCTCCCTGGAGCTGCCCACGGCCACGTCCGTGCGCGCGGTCCCGGTGAAGCTGCTGTTCGACAACCGCATCGTCATCAACAACCACCTGAAGCGCGCCCGGGGCGGGAAGATCTCCTTCACGCACCTGATCGGCTTCGCGATGGTGCAGGCCATCAAGGCCATGCCGTCGATGAACTGGCACTTCGCGGAGAAGGACGGGAAGCCCACCCTCGTCAAGCCGCCGCACGTCAACTTCGGCCTGGCCATCGACCTGGTGAAGCCCAACGGCGACCGCCAGCTCGTCGTCGCCGGCATCAAGAAGGCCGAGACGCTGAACTTCTTCGAGTTCTGGCAGGCCTACGAGGACATCGTCCGCCGCGCCCGCGACGGCAAGCTGACGATGGACGACTTCACCGGCGTGACGGTCTCCCTGACCAACCCCGGCGGCCTCGGCACCGTCCACTCGGTCCCGCGTCTGATGCCCGGCCAGTCGGTCATCATGGGCGTCGGCTCCATGGACTACCCGGCGGAGTTCCAGGGCACCTCCCAGGACACCCTGAACAAGCTCGGCATCTCGAAGGTCATGACGCTCACGTCGACCTACGACCACCGGGTGATCCAGGGCGCGGCCTCGGGCGAGTTCCTCCGCGTCGTCGCGAACTTCCTCCTCGGCGAGAACGGCTTCTACGACGACATCTTCGAGGCGCTGCGCATCCCCTACGAGCCGGTCCGCTGGTTCAAGGACATCGACGCCAGCCACGACGACGACGTCACCAAGGCCGCCCGCGTCTTCGAGCTGATCCACTCCTACCGGGTCCGCGGCCACGTCATGGCCGACACCGACCCGCTGGAGTACCGCCAGCGCAAGCACCCCGACCTGGACATCACCGAGCACGGGCTCACCCTGTGGGACCTGGAGCGCGAGTTCGCGGTCGGCGGCTTCTCGGGCAAGTCCCTGATGAAGCTGCGCGACATCCTCGGCGTGCTGCGCGACTCGTACTGCCGCACCACCGGCATCGAGTTCATGCACATCCAGGACCCGAAGCAGCGCAAGTGGATCCAGGACCGCGTGGAGCGCCCGCACTCCAAGCCGGAGCGCGAGGAGCAGCTGCGCATCCTGCGCCGCCTGAACGCGGCGGAGGCCTTCGAGACCTTCCTGCAGACGAAGTACGTCGGCCAGAAGCGCTTCTCCCTGGAGGGCGGCGAGTCCGTCATCCCGCTGCTGGACGCGGTCCTCGACAGCGCGGCGGAGTCCCGCCTCGACGAGGTCGTCATCGGCATGGCCCACCGCGGTCGGCTGAACGTCCTGGCGAACATCGTCGGCAAGTCGTACGCGCAGATCTTCCGCGAGTTCGAGGGCAACCTCGACCCGAAGTCGATGCACGGCTCCGGCGACGTGAAGTACCACCTGGGCGCCGAAGGCACCTTCACCGGCCTGGACGGCGAGCAGATCAAGGTCTCGCTGGCCGCCAACCCGTCCCACCTGGAGACGGTCGACCCGGTCATCGAGGGCATCGCCCGCGCCAAGCAGGACATCATCAACAAGGGCGGCACGGACTTCACCGTCCTGCCGGTGGCGATCCACGGCGACGCGGCCTTCGCGGGCCAGGGCGTGGTGGCCGAGACCCTGAACATGTCGCAGCTGCGCGGCTACCGCACCGGCGGCACGGTCCACATCGTCATCAACAACCAGGTCGGCTTCACCGCGGCCCCCGAGTCCTCGCGTTCCTCCATGTACGCGACGGACGTGGCCCGCATGATCGAGGCCCCGATCTTCCACGTGAACGGCGACGACCCGGAGGCCGTGGTCCGCGTCGCGCGGCTGGCCTTCGAGTTCCGCCAGGCGTTCAACAAGGACGTCGTGATCGACCTCCTGTGCTACCGCCGCCGCGGTCACAACGAGTCGGACAACCCGGCCTTCACCCAGCCGCTGATGTACGACCTGATCGACAAGAAGCGCTCGGTGCGCAAGCTCTACACCGAGTCCCTCATCGGTCGCGGCGACATCACCCTGGAAGAGGCCGAGCAGGCGCTCCAGGACTACCAGGGCCAGCTGGAGAAGGTCTTCACGGAGGTCCGCGAGGCCACCTCCCAGCCGACCGCCGCCGCGCCGTCCGACCCGCAGGCCGAGTTCCCGGTCGCCGTGAACACCGCGGTGTCCACGGAGGTCGTCAAGCGGATCGCCGAGTCCCAGGTCAACATCCCCGATCACGTCACCGTCCACCCGCGCCTGCTGCCGCAGCTGCAGCGCCGGGCGGCCATGGTCGAGGACGGCACGATCGACTGGGGCATGGGCGAGACCCTCGCCGTCGGCTCCCTCCTCCTCGAGGGCGTCCCGGTCCGCCTGGCCGGCCAGGACTCGCAGCGCGGTACGTTCGGCCAGCGCCACGCAGTGATCATCGACCGCGCGACGGGCGAGGACTTCACGCCGCTGCTGTACCTCTCCGAGGACCAGGCCCGCCTGAACGTCTACAACTCCCTCCTCTCCGAGTACGCGGCGATGGGCTTCGAGTACGGCTACTCGCTGGCCCGCCCCGACGCGCTCGTGATGTGGGAGGCCCAGTTCGGCGACTTCGTCAACGGTGCCCAGACGATCGTCGACGAGTACATCTCGTCGTCGGAGCAGAAGTGGGGCCAGACCAGCGGGGTCACGCTGCTCCTCCCCCACGGCTACGAGGGCCAGGGCCCGGACCACTCCTCGGCCCGCGTCGAGCGCTTCCTCCAGCTGTGCGCCCAGAACAACATGACGGTCGCGATGCCCACGCTCCCGTCGAACTACTTCCACCTCCTGCGGTGGCAGGTGCACAACCCGCACCACAAGCCGCTGGTCGTCTTCACCCCGAAGTCGATGCTGCGTCTGAAGGCCGCGGCGTCGAAGGCGGAGGAGTTCACGAGCGGCCAGTTCCGCCCGGTCATCGGCGACGCGAAGGCCGACCCGGCCGCCGTGAAGAAGGTCGTCTTCTGCGCCGGCAAGGTCTACTACGACCTGGAGGCCGAGCGTCAGAAGCGCGGCGCGTCGGACGCCGCGGCCGCCGAGACGGCGATCATCCGCCTCGAGCGTCTGTACCCGCTGCCGGGTGCCGAGCTCCAGGCCGAGATCGCCAAGTACCCGAACGCGGAGAAGTACCTCTGGGCCCAGGAGGAGCCGGCCAACCAGGGTGCATGGCCGTTCATCGCCCTGAACCTGATCGACCACCTGGACCTGGCCGTCGGCGCGGACGTCCCGCACGGCGAGCGTCTGCGCCGCATCTCGCGCCCGCACAGCTCGTCCCCGGCGGTGGGTTCCGCCAAGCGTCACCAGGCCGAGCAGGAGCAGCTGGTGCGCGAGGTGTTCGAGGCGTAAGCCTCTGAGCTCCGCTCGCTTCTTCGGGGCCCTGTCCCGAGCCCCACGGCTCGGGACAGGGCCCCGTTCGTTCCCTCACCAGGCGGGATAGCCTGGAAGGGTTCGTTGACACCCACTTCTTTGCGGAGCATTCGTGTACTTCACCGACCGCGGCATCGAGGAGCTTGAAAAGCGGCGCGGCGAGGAGGAAGTCACCTTCGAGTGGCTCGCCGAGCAGCTGCGTACGTTCGTCGACCTCAACCCGGACTTCGAGGTTCCGGTGGAGCGGCTGGCGACGTGGCTGGCTCGGCTGGACGACGAGGACGACGAGTAGGTCGTTCCAGTAGGTCGTTCGTGGCTGTTTCCATGAGGGCGCCTTTTCAGCGCCCTCTTTTTCATGGCTGTCGGTTGGTGATGGCTGTCGGTTCGTGATGGCCGTCAGTCGCGTGGTCTGCCCACGTCGTACAGCAGCCCCAGCGCCCCGTGGCCCAGGAGCAGCAACCCCGCCACCACCCAGCCGCCGCTGCGGCGCCGCAGGCCCCAGGCCGTGAGCGGGAGGCCTGCCGTTATCTGGGCGACGGCGAGGACGCGCGCCTTGGGGCTGGCGGACCCGGGGAGCCAGGGACCCAGGGGGCTGCTCATGACCCTGTTTCCCACCGTGCCGAGTTCCGCGCGGAGCGTCTCGCGCCAGTCCGGCCACGCGATCTGCCGGGCGTCGGGGAGGCCCCGGGCGACCTCGCGGAGACGGTCGGCGGGTTCGCCGGGTGTGAGACCGGCCGGCAGAGCGACTCCCACGCGCGCGAGGACCGCCAGCAGCGCGCGCAGCCGGGCCCGGGCGTCGGCCGCGGAGTCGGGTCGCGTCAGGGCGTCCACGTACTGCATGTCGAGGACCGGGTCGAGGCCCAGGCGGGCGGCGAGGGCGCGCATGGCCTCCTCCTCGCCGACCGGGGTGCCGCCCACGAGCCAGATGTAACCGACGGGGCGGCGGAAGCCGGACGCGAGGGTGCAGCCGGCCCGGTCGGCGTCCCACCACAGCGCCAGTACAGGCCAGGGGGCGCCGAGGGCGAGGGCGGTGGCCCAGCCGGTGACGACGCCGTCGACCGGTTCACCGCCGTGCTGCCACGGCTTGCCCTGCGGGACGAGGACGCTCCACTCCCCGCCGGCCCCGGCGAGCAGCATGCGGTCGCGCAGCAGGTGGGCGGCGGGGGCGACGGAAGCGGGGTCCGCCCGGCAGAGCAGCAGGGCGCCAGGGGCGGCGCGGCCAGGCCGGGGGCCCGCCCGGAACTCTTCCATCGACATGATCACACGCTAGGACAATCCGTCGACTTTGAGTCATTGGTGATCGCCGGAACGGGTGCCTTGACTTTCGACCTCCGCGATATATCGTGTTTCATGGAAGACGCGATATGGCGTGTCTTCTCACGATTGCTGTGCCACCCGACTGTGTCGTGTCGTTCGTGTCCCGTCCTGGAGGTCCGCATCATGTCCGAGTGGTCCGTCGCAGAGCCGAGGAAGCTCACCTTCGACGAGCCTGTCAGCGAGCTGCACGTGCGCATCGTCAACGGAACGGTGAACGTCGTGGGGACGGACGAAGGTTCCGCCCGTCTGGAGGTGTCCGAGGTCGAGGGGCCGCCTCTGGTGGTGACCCAACAGGGCGGCACGCTGACGGTGGCGTACGACGACCTGCCCTGGAAGGGCTTCCTGAAGTGGCTCGACCGCAAGGGCTGGCGGCGCAGCGCCGTCGTCTCCCTGGCGGTGCCGGCTCAGACGCGCGTCGAGGTGGGTGTCGTCGGTGCCGCGGCCGTGGTGTCCGGAATCGACGGGCATGCCGAGGTGAAGGGGGTCACCGGTGACACGACGCTCGTGGGCCTCGCGGGCCCGGTCCGCGCGGACACCGTGTCGGGGAACGTGGAGGCCCAGGCTCTCACCGGGGACCTGCGCTTCAACTCCGTCTCGGGCGATCTGACCGTGGTCGAGGCCGCGGGGTCCTCCGTCAAGGCCGACTCGGTGAGCGGTTCGATGATCGTCGATGTCGATCCGACCAGCAGCCCCACCGAGATCAGCCTGACCAGCGTCTCGGGTGAGATCGCCATCCGGCTGCCCCATCCGGCGGACGCTGAGGTGGAGGCGAACACCGCGAGCGGCAGGGTCTCCAACGCCTTCGAGGACCTCCGGGTCAGCGGCCAGTGGGGCGCCAAGCGAATCACCGGCCGACTCGGCGCGGGCAACGGCAGGCTGAAGGCGACGACGGTCTCCGGTTCCATCGCCCTGCTGCGGCGGCCACCGGCGGAGGACGAGCCGTGGGAGGCGGGGACGGAGACGGGGCCGACGGCGCCTTCGGCCGACGGCCCGGCGACCGCCTCGGGAGACAATTCCGTTTCCGGCCCCACCAGCGACCCGGCCGACGACACGACCGACAAGAAGGTGCTCTGACATGCCTCCCGTCTTCGCCCATGGCCGCCTGCGTCTCTACCTGCTGAAGCTGCTGGACGAGGCCCCGCGCCACGGCTACGAGGTGATCCGCCTCCTCGAGGAACGCTTCCAGGGGCTGTACGCCCCGTCGGCAGGCACGGTCTACCCCCGGCTGGCCAAGCTGGAGGCCGAGGGCCTGGTCACGCACACCACCGAGGGCGGCCGCAAGGTGTACGCCATCACGGACGCGGGCCGCGCCGAACTGGCCGACCGCAGCGGTGAACTGGCGGACCTGGAGCTGGAGATCCGGGAGTCGGTCGCGGAGCTCGCCGCCGAGATCCGGGCCGATGTCCGCGGCGCGGCGGGCGACCTGCGGCGCGAGATGCGGGCGGCAGCCTCCGAGGCCCGGCAGGGCACCCCGACGAAGCCCGGTGAATACGAAGAGCACGGAGACTACGGGGACTTCGGGGACAAGGAGGCGTGGCGCGCCGCCAAGGAGGAGATGCGGCGCGTCAAGCAGGAGTGGAAGGAACAGGCCCGGCGCGCCAAGGACGAGAGCCGCCGGGCCCGCGAGGAGGCCCAGCGAGCCCGGCGCCAGGCCAAGGAGGCGCAGGACCGGGCCCGGACCCAGGCGCAGGAGGAGTTGCAGCGCATCTCCCGACGGGTCCAGGAGCAGGTGCAGGACCACTTCGCACGGGGCGACTGGCCTACGGGTGTACGGGAGGGCCTGACCGAACTCGCCAAGGAGTTCGGCGAGTTCGGGAAGGACTTCGGGAAGGAGTTCGGCAAGGACTTCGGCTTCGGTCGCGCAGGTTCCGAGAAGGCGGCGGCTCCCCAGCCGGAGTACACGCGAACCCCGGAGGACTTCCCTGCCGACTTCGAGCCCGCCTGGGCCCACGAGGACCTCACCGGCGACCCGGCCCGCGATCTGGACCGCCTGCTCGACCGCTTCCGGGACGACATCCGCGACGCGGCCCGCGACCACGGTGTCAGCCCCGACCAACTCCGCGACACCCGCAGCCACCTGTCGACAGCGGCGGCGCACATCGGAGCGATACTGCGCACACCGAAGGCGTGAGAGGAGGCCAGCGCCGACCCGGCGCTCGGCCTCAACCGGCGTCCGCCTCAGCCGACCTCCACCTCAACCGACCTCCGCCACAGCCCGCCTCCAGCTCAACCGACCTCCGCCACAGCCCGCCTCACCTCAGCCGGCTTTCGGCTCGCCGGAGCCGGTTCCCGGGTCGACGCCCCTGTCGGTGCCCGTGTCGGTGCCGTACAGCACCCGCTTGAGGGACTCGTACGTCACTCCGTGGCCGGCGAGGACCTCCGCGGGCACGCCGGGGCGGGCCGTGAGGGCGAGCAGCAGATGCTCGTCGCCGATGCGGCGGTCGCGGTGGCCCAGGGTGACGCGCAGCGACTCGGCGAGCAGTTCCCGTGCCCCACGAGCGAACGGCCGCCGCCCGGACCGCCGCCCCGGAGACCCACCCTGCCCCCCGTCCGCCAGCACCCCCTCCCCGTGCGCCTCTTCGATCCGCGAGACGATCTCCGTAAGGTCGATCCCCAGCCCGGACAGAGCGTCCGCGTCGGCGCGGGACAGCCCGCCACGGCGGCGGGCCTCGGCCAACTCCCGTACGACGCCCTCCCGGCCCCCCGGCGGCAACCCGAGCGACGCCAGCGCGAACGACCCGCGACTGCCCTCGCGATCGAGAAGGGCGAGCAGTACGTGGGTCTCCTCGACCCGCTCCGCACCCGCCCGATCCGCATGCGCCACCGCCCCCAGCACCACCTCGCGGGCGTCCTTGGTGAAGCGTTCGAACATCACTGCCTCCCGTACTTCTTGTGCACGGCCTGCCTGCTGACTCCGAGTTCCGCGGCGATCTCCTGCCACGACCAGCCCTGATTGCGCGCACTGCGCACCTGCACCGCCTCCAGCTGCTCCAGCAGCCTGCGCAGCGCTGCGACGGCGCGCAGTCCGATCCGCGGATCGCGATCGCCGGCACGCTGGGCGAGATCCGTTGCTTCGGTCATGATGTCAACTTACGTTGACATCAAGGGGTTGTCAACCAGGGTTGACACGGTGGGCTTGGTTGGCGTGGTTGGCACACAAACGGCCGGCCCGGAAGCCGGGCCGGCCGTGGAACAGCGAGCTGTCAGGAGATCAGGAGTTGGTCAGCACGATCTTGCCGAACTGGTCACCCGACTCCAGCCGTTCGAAGCCCTCCCGGGCCCGGTCGAGCGGGAGCACCTCGTCGATGACAGGGCGCACACCCGTGGCGGCGCAGAAGGAGAGCAGATCCTCGAGTTCGTCCTTGGTGCCCATCGTGGAGCCGACGACCTTCAGCTCGAGGAAGAAGATCCGGGTCAGCTCCGCATGAGAGGGCCGGTCGCCGCTCGTCGCACCGGAGATGACGAGCGTCCCGCCGGGCCGCAGGGACTTCACCGAGTGCGACCAGGTGGCGGCACCCACGGTCTCGATCACGGCGTCCACCCGCTGCGGCAGCCGCGCCCCCGACTCCAGCGCCTCCACGGCGCCGAGCTCCAGGGCCCGCTTCCGCTTGGCCTCGTCCCGGCTGGTCGCGAAGACGCGCAGCCCGGCCGCCTTCCCCAGCACGATGGCCGCGGTGGCGACACCGCCGCCCGCGCCCTGGACGAGCACCGAGTCACCGGGGCGCACGCCCGCGTTCGTGAAGAGCATGCGGTACGCCGTCAGCCAGGCCGTGGGCAGACAGGCGGCCTCCTCGAAGGAGAGCTCCTTGGGCTTGGGCAGGACGTTCCAGGTGGGTACGGCGACCTGCTCGGCGAAGGTGCCCTGGTAGCGCTCGGTGAGGATGGACCGAGGCTCCTTGGGGCCGACACCGTGGCCGGTCTGTCCGATCACGGAGTGCAGGACGACCTCGTTGCCGTCCTCGTCGACGCCGGCGGCGTCGCAGCCGAGGATCATGGGCAGCTTGTCCTCGGACAGACCGACGCCTCGCAGGGACCAGAGGTCGTGGTGGTTGAGGGAGGCGGCCCTGACGTTGACGACGCTCCAGCCGGAGCGGGCCTCGGGCGCCGGGCGCTCCCCCAACTCCAGGCCGGAGAGCGGCTGGTCACGGTCGATTCGGGCGGCGTAGGCAGCGAACATGAAGCCGACGATAGGTTCCGGGAGCGGCGGGGGGAACCGCGGGGCCTTGTGACACACGCCCTCTTGCGCACGGCGCATCCGCGCATGCTGCGTGGAGCTGTCCGAAAACCACCCGAACGGGTAACGACATGGCCCCGCCCGAACGGGCGGGGCCATATCAGCCGACCTGGGCGAGAAGCCAGGACCTGGAGACGAGCCAGGACCTGGCGACGAGCCACGCCCTAGCGGCGCGCCACGCCCTCCGCCCGCGCCGCCGCAGCGACAGCGGCAGTCACCGCGGGGGCGACCCGCTCGTCGAACGGCGACGGGATGACGTAGTCGGGAGCGAGGTCGTCCCCGACGACCGCCGCCAGCGCCTCGGCCGCCGCGATCTTCATGCCCTCGGTGATCCGGGAGGCGCGCACCTGGAGCGCACCCGCGAAGATGCCCGGGAACGCCAGCACGTTGTTGATCTGGTTCGGGAAGTCCGAGCGCCCGGTGGCGACGACCGCCGCGTACTTGTGCGCCACGTCGGGGTGCACCTCGGGGTTCGGGTTGGCCATGGCGAAGACGAAGGCGCCCTCCGCCATCGAGGCCACGGCCTCCTCCGGGACCGTACCGCCGGAGACGCCGATGAAGACGTCGGCACCCTCCAGAGCCGCCTCCAGCGACCCGGAGATCCCGGCCTTGTTGGTGAACTCGGCCAGCTCGCGCTTGACCGACGTCAGGTCCTCGCGGTCCCGGGAGACGACGCCCTTGCGGTCCGTGACCGCGACGTCTCCGATGCCCGCCTCGACCAGCATCTTCGCGATGGCGACACCTGCCGCCCCCGCGCCCGAGATGACCGCCCGCAGGTCCCCGACCGCCCGACCGCTCAGCCGCGCCGCGTTCCGCAGCGCCGCCAGCGTCACGACGGCCGTGCCGTGCTGGTCGTCGTGGAAGACCGGGATGTCGAGGCGCTCCTGGAGCCTGCGCTCGATCTCGAAGCACCGGGGCGCCGAGATGTCCTCGAGGTTCACTCCGCCGAACGACGGCGCGAGGCGCACCACGGTCTCGATGATCTCGTCCACGTCCGTGCAGGCCAGGGCGATCGGAACCGCGTCGACGCCGCCGAACTGCTTGAAGAGGATCGCCTTGCCCTCCATCACCGGGAGGGAGGCCTCGGGACCGATGTCCCCGAGTCCGAGCACGGCCGTACCGTCCGTCACGACGGCGACCACGGACGACTTCCACGTGTAGTCGTGGACCAGTTCCGGCTGTTCCGCGATCGCGGTGCACACGCGCGCGACGCCGGGGGTGTACGCGAGGGACAGGTCGTCCTTGTCCCGGACCGGCACGGTGGCCTGCACGGCCATCTTGCCGCCGCGGTGCAGGGCGAACGCGGGGTCGAAGGAATCGAGGGGCTCCGCACCACCCTCCTGGTCCGTACTGTTCTCGCTGCGAGGATTGACGATCTCCGCTGCCACTTTGTCTTACCCCTTAAGTGTTCATGGTTTGAGGGTGGCCACTCCTGGTGAGGGGTGGGCGGGCATCGCGCACGGCCCAGACAGGTGATGCGTACGGGCACATACGCGGCGGGCGCGCCGCACACGCGCCCTGAGCCCCGGATGAGGGGTGTAAAGAACCTTCTTACCGGACGGACGTCGTCGAGGACGAGTCCATAACGCGAAGGTCACATGCGGCCACGATCCAGTGAGATGACTCATGGCCGAATATGGGGACAAGTCCTGGACAAGAGCCCGCCGGAGCATCAAGTACCCATAACACCCGAGCCCGGCACCGCTCGCATCATGAGACGCACCGAAGAACTTCCGGCCGGAAGGTGAGATTCCCGCAGAAGGTCCGGTCGTGATGTACCGGACTGGTGCGGTTCGGGGGTAGCCCGTTATCCGATTTTGACATAGTGAGTCACCTGAATGACTGAGTCCAAATGGCAGGATGCCCTAATCACACGAGGTCGCGACACCCGAAGGTGTGTGTTCTCGTCGACCCATCGGCAACTCCATCCATCCGCCGGAGGAACCCACCATGACCGCAAGCTCCACCCGTCGTACGACCGCCGCGCACTCCCGGCTAGCAGCGGTCGGTGCGATCGCGGTCGCTGGCGCCCTGATCCTCACCGGTTGCGGTGACCAGACCAAGGACAAGAACTCGAGCGGCTCGTCCGCGAGCACCAGCTCGGCCCCGCTGGCCGACAAGCTCCCCCAGTCGATCCGTGACGCGGGCGTCATCAAGGTCGGCTCGGACATCGCGTACGCGCCCGTCGAGTTCAAGGACAGCTCCGGCAACACGGTCGGTATCGACCCCGACCTCGCGGACGCCCTGGGCAAGCAGCTCGGTGTGAAGTTCGAGTTCCAGAACGGCACCTTCGACACCCTGATCACGGGTCTGCGCTCCAAGCGGTACGACATCGCCATGTCCGCGATGACCGACACCAAGGACCGCCAGGAGGGCGTCGACTCCGACACCGGCAAGAAGGTCGGCGAGGGCGTCGACTTCGTGGACTACTTCACCGCCGGTGTCTCGATCTACACCCCCAAGGGCAAGACCCAGAACATCAAGAGCTGGGCCGACCTCTGCGGCAAGAAGATCGCGGTGCAGCGCGGCACGGTCTCGGAGGACCTGGCCAAGTCAGAGTCCGCGAAGTGCACGGGTGGCAAGAAGATCGCCATCGAGTCGTACGACAACGACCAGCAGGCTCAGACCCGGCTGCGCGCCGGCGGCGCCGACGCCGGTTCCTCGGACTTCCCGGTGGCCGCGTACGCGGTGAAGACCTCGGGCGGCGGCAAGGACTTCGAGATCGTCGGCGAGCAGGTCGAGGCGGCGCCGTACGGCATCGCGATCGCCAAGTCGAACACCCAGCTCCGCGACGCCATCCAGGCCGCGCTGGACGCCATCATCAAGAACGGTGAGTACGACAAGGTCATCTCGAAGTGGGGCGTCGAGGCCGGCTCCGTCAAGCAGGCCACGATCAACGGCGGCAAGTGACCGCGGACCCGAGCGGGCACTGAAAGGCAACACCCGTGACTGTTGACATCGACAAGACGGCCGGGCCGGAGGACACCCCTCCGGCCGGGCCGGAGGCCATCAAGGCCATCCCCGTACGGCACTACGGTCGCTATCTCTCGGCCGTCATCGCCATCGGGATCCTGGTCTCGATCATCTACGCGTTCGGCCAGGGCAAGATCAACTGGAACGCCGTACCGGAGTACTTCTTCGACCACCGCATCATCAAGGGCGTCGGCCAGACGCTGCTGCTGACGGTGCTCTCGATGGTGATCGGTATCGCCGGCGGCATCCTGCTCGCGGTGATGCGCCTGTCGAAGAACCCCGTGACGTCGTCCATCGCCTGGTTCTACATCTGGTTCTTCCGCGGCACGCCGGTCCTCGTCCAGCTGTACGTCTGGTTCAACCTGGGCCTGGTCTTCGAGTACATCAACCTCGGACCGATCTACAAGGACTACTGGTCCAGCTTCATGACGCCGTTCCTGACGGCGCTGCTGGGCCTGGGCCTGAACGAGGCCGCCTACATGGCGGAGATCTGCCGCGCCGGTCTGCTCTCCGTCGACGAGGGCCAGACCGAGGCCTCGCACGCCCTGGGCATGAGCCACGGCAAGACGCTGCGCAGGATCGTCATCCCGCAGGCGATGCGCGTGATCGTGCCGCCCACGGGCAACGAGGTCATCAACATGCTGAAGACGACCTCCCTCGTGTCGGCCGTGCAGTACTACGAACTCCTGCGCTATGCCCAGGACATCGGCCAGACCTCCGGTGCCCCGGTGGAGATGCTGTTCCTGGCTGCCGCCTGGTACCTGGTCATGACCTCGGTCCTGAGCGTGGGCCAGTACTACGTCGAGCGGTACTACGCCCGCGGCTCCAGCCGTCAGCTGCCGCCCACGCCGTGGCAGAAGGTCAAAGCCAACCTGACGTCCTTCTCGAGCAGGAAGGTCACGGCATGACCGAGAAGGTGAACTCCCCGCTCGCGAAGACCGACTCCGGCACGACGATGGTCAAGGCCGAGGGCGTCCACAAGTCCTTCGGCCTCGTCGAGGTCCTCAAGGGCATCGACCTGGAGGTGAAGTCCGGCGAGGTCTTCTGCCTCATCGGCCCCTCCGGCTCCGGCAAGTCCACGTTCCTCAGGTGCATCAACCACCTGGAGAAGATCAACGCCGGTCGCCTGTACGTCGACGGTGAGCTGGTCGGCTACCGGCAGCACGGCGACAAGCTGTACGAGCTGCGCGACCGCGAGGTCGCGATGAAGCGCCGCGACATCGGCATGGTCTTCCAGCGCTTCAACCTGTTCCCGCACATGACGGCGCTCGAGAACGTCATGGAGGCGCCGGTCCAGGTCAAGGGCGTCAGCAAGGCCCAGGCGCGGGAACGCGCGGGCCAGCTCCTGGAGCGCGTGGGCCTGGCCGACAAGGCGAAGAACTACCCCTCGCAGCTCTCCGGCGGCCAGCAGCAGCGCGTCGCCATCGCCCGGGCCCTCGCCATGGACCCGAAGCTGATGCTCTTCGACGAGCCGACCTCGGCCCTCGACCCGGAGCTGGTCGGCGACGTCCTCGACGTCATGCGCGACCTCGCCGAGTCCGGCATGACGATGGTCGTCGTCACGCACGAGATGGGCTTCGCCCGCGAGGTGGGCGACTCGCTGGTCTTCATGGACGGCGGTGTGGTGGTCGAGTCCGGCAACCCGCGCGAGGTGCTGTCGAACCCGCAGCACGAGCGGACGCAGGCGTTCCTGTCCAAGGTGCTGTAGCACGACGGAAGCGCACAAAGGGGCGGTACGGGATCCTCGTACCGCCCCTTGCTCATGCGCCGCAACGGCGGCGAGCTCTCCGGTGCTCGGGAGTGAGCCACGTGGGGTGGCTCCGGCGTCCCCCGGCGGAAAGCGGCCGTGGCCGGCCGCCGGTGTCCTACTTGAGGGCGAGCAGCAGGGTGTCCGAGGGCGAGCACCACACCGGGCGGGCCTCGCCGAAGCCCTGCTCGCGCAGCACGCGTGCGTGCCAGGCGGCGGACGGCATGTCGCCGTCGGCGTGCTCGCCGTAGATCTCGAAGCGGCGGGCGGTGGGCGCGGCGAGGACGGGGTCCTGGGCGGCCAGCTGCCACCATTGCGTCCAGTCGAGGGCGCCGTTCGTCTTGGCCTGATCCATGTGGGCATGCCGCTGGGCCCGCTCGGCCGCGTTGATCCTGGGCGTCGTCTCGTCGATCATGTGGTCCGCGTTCATGAAGACACCGCCGTCGCGGACGAGCTCCGCGACCTGACCGTAGAGGGCCGCGAGGGGTTCGCTGTGCAGCCAGTGGAGGGCGGTGGCGGTCAGTACGGCGTCGTACGAGTCGTACGGCAGCCGCGCCGGCCAGTCCGGGTCCTTGAGGTCGGCCGTGAGGAAGGAGACCCGCTCGTCGCCCGCGAAGGTGCCCTCGGCGATGGTGAGAAGCGCGGGATCGAGGTCGACGCCGGTGCTGGTGGCCCCGGGGAGGCGGGCGAGCAGCCGCCCGCTGATACTGCCCGTGCCGCAGGCGAGGTCGAGCACGCGCGGGGTGGTGCCGACGAGCGCCTCGACCATGTCGAGCATGATCCGGAAGCGTTCCTCGCGGTCGGGCATGTACCACTCCTGCTGCCGGTCCCAGCTCTCCTGCCAGGCGTGCCAGTCAGCACCCGTCGTGGTCGTGGTCGTGTCCGTCATCGCACCCTCCACCGCGCACGTCAAAGTAATACCCTGAAAGCACGTCCGTCTGTTACCCGACCGCACTCACGACCATAGAGTGCCCCCGTAAGGACTACAAGTGGAACTGGCCTATTACTCGGACTACGCCGTCCGTCTCGTCAACAGCGAGGAACCGGCCCGGGGCACGGACTCGCTGACCTCGGTCGAGGCCGTTCGCGGCCTCTTCGGTGTCAACCAGTCGGCGGGCCGCCGCGCCACCGACGCCGACGTCACGCGTTTCCGTTCGGTGCGGGGCCGGCTGCGCGCGGTCTTCGAGGCGGCGGACACGGGTGACGAGACCCTCGCCGTGGACCTGCTGAACTCCCTGCTCCTGGAGTTCCCGGTGAGCCCGCAGATCTCCGGGCACGACTTCCGGGACGAGGACGGCCGCCCGCTGTGGCACATGCACCTGGCGGACCACCCGTCCAACGCGACGGCGGGCTACGCCGCGATCGCGGCCATGGGCCTGGCGTTCCACCTCACGGAGTACGGCGTCGACCGCCTCGGCCTGTGCGAGGCGGCCCCCTGCCGCAACGCCTACCTGGACACCTCGACCAACCGTTCCCGGCGCTACTGCTCCGACCGCTGCGCGACCCGCGCCAACGTGGCCGCCTATCGCGCCCGCAAGCGCCTGGAGGCCGACCGGTCGGAGAAGACGGGCCTGGCGGCCGACAGCGCCCAGCGCAGCAGCGCGAGCGGCGAACGCTGATCCGGCGTGCGCGGCCGGAACCGCAGCCGGACCTTGCCCAGGATCAGCTCGTCGGGCACCACGCCGTAGTCGTTGCTGTCGTTGCCGGCGAACGAGTTGTCCGCGAGCACCCACCAGCCGCCCTCGCGCCGCTCCGTGGCACGCTTGACGATCAACAGGTCCTGCTGGAGCGGATGGCGCAGGACGACGATGTCACCGGGCCCGATCCGCCCCCGGTGCTGCACCACCAGCACGTCCCCGTGATACAGCGTCGGCACCATCGACGGCCCGGTCACCTCGGCCACCCCGAAGGGCTGGCCCGCCCGCCCGCGCTCGGTCTCCTGCGACAGCTCCGGCATCACCCGGCACCTCCCCGGTTCATCCTCCACCAGTCTCAGTGTGACCCCCGACTTTTGTCCTAAGCCCAAGGGGGCACTCGCGAAAACCCGTCCCTCAGGGAGTAATGTCCCACCTGAGAAGACGATCACGAGGAAGGAATGCTCCATGCTTTCCCGCCTGTTTGCCCCCAAGGTCAAGGTCAGCGCGCACTGCGACCTGCCCTGCGGCGTGTACGACCCGGCCCAGGCCCGCATTGAGGCGGAGTCGGTGAAGGCTGTCCAGGAGAAGATGGCCGCCAACGACGACCCGCACTTCCAGGCTCGCGCCACGGTCATCAAGGAGCAGCGCGCCGAGCTCGCGAAGCACCACGTGTCCGTGCTGTGGAGCGACTACTTCAAGCCCCCGCACTTCGAGAAGTACCCGCAGCTGCACCAGCTGGTCAACGACACCCTGAAGGCCCTGTCGGCCGCCAAGGCCTCGACGGACCCGAAGACCGGCGAGAAGGCTCTCGAGCTCATCGCCGAGATCGACAAGATCTTCTGGGAGACCAAGAAGGCCTGATCGCGCATCAGACCCTTTGACCTGCAACCTCCTTGATTGCAGCGTCTCCCTGACCGCACCCGGTCCGCCCAGGACGCCATGCTCGGCGTCCGAGGCGGACCGGGTGCGGTTTTGTTCGCCGGTTCAACCGTTGAGTTCGGCCTTGTCCCGCGCGCTGTTCGTGGAGGCGATCGGGACCCGGTGGCCCGGTCCGGCGCCCCTTCAAGCGGCCGGGCGCGCTTCCCGCACCCGCAGCCTGCGGGCGAGCCGGCCGAGCAGCGCGGCGTTGAACAGCCCGGACAGGGCCACACCGGCAGAGAAGATCAACGGGTTCAGCCAGGCGAGCGGGGATTCCGTGGGTGCCGCGACCAGGAACGCGAGGATGCTGAACGGCGCCGTGGCCATGAGCGGCCAGATCCCGGCGAACCCCGGATCCGGCGACACGTACACGGCGTACAGGAAGAACCCCACCGCCGCCGCGACCACGGTGAGATACCCACGCGCGAGCCAGTTGTCCACCGCGGGCGCCAACAGGGCCCGAGTCCTTCGCAGGCGGGGGCGCGCGGAACGTGCCGTCTCCGTTCCGTTCCGTTCGGAGGCGTCCGAGACATGCCGGAGGGGCTCACGCGCGCCGGGCGATGCGGCGGTCGGTGACCCCTCGGCGAGGGCGCCGAGCACGGCGGCGTTCACGAGCGCGCACAGCAGGAGCCAGACGGCCCAGAAGCCGATGGCCGACACCTCGGCGGCCCCGCCCCCCTCGGTGCCGGGACCGAAGGGGAGGACCACACTCAGGAAGGAGAGCGGTGCCGTGAGCATCAGAGGACTCGCGGCGAGGCCGCTGTCCGGGAGGAGGAGCATGACCAGGACGGAGGCGGCGAAGACAGCCAGATAGCCCCGGGCGAGCCAGTTGTCCGTGGCAAGCGCAAGGAGCCGGCGCAGGCGCGGGAGGCGGCGCGGGCGGGAGGCGTTCGGCATCTGGGGTTCCTTCGGGTCGGTCCGGGCTCGTGGTCTCCACGGTGAACCGAGGGGCGCGCTCAGGGATGAGTACAAGTACTCATCCCTGCATGGGAGCTTCAGGAAGTGTTCGCACAGCTCACCGTCGGCGCGGCGACCACACCCACCGTCGCCGGCGGGGTCCGCCGGTGCGGCACGGGCCCGCCGTGCCATGCTGATGCGATGGCCCTTGAGGATCTGGTACGGCTGCGGCAGGCGCGTGACCGCATGGACCGCGAGTACGCCGAGCCGCTCGACATCTCCGCGCTCGCCCGCACCGCGCTGATGTCCGCGGGCCACTTCCAGCGCAGCTTCCGGGAGGCGTACGGCGAGACGCCGTACGGCTACCTCATGACCCGCCGCGTCGAACGCGCGAAGGCCCTGCTGCGCCGCGGCGACCTCACCGTCACCGAGGTGTGCCTCGCGGTCGGCTGTACGTCGCTGGGATCCTTCAGCTCCCGGTTCACGGAGTTGGTCGGCGAGACACCGAGCGCGTACCGGGCCCGCTCGCACGAGGCCGGCGCGGCGATCCCGCCGTGCGTGGCGCGCACCTTCACCCGACCCAGGCGAAAGTAGGTTCGAGACCATGGACCTGAAACTCGCGCAGTGCTTCATCGCCGTCGACGACCACGACAAGGCGCTCGCCTTCTACCGGGACGTCCTGGGCCTGGAAGTCCACAACGACGTCGGCTTCGAGGGCATGCGGTGGGTGACCGTCGGCTCGCCGCTCCAGCCGGGCGTGGAGATCGTGCTGGAGCCGCCGGACGCGAACCCGGACGCCTCCCCCGCCGACAAGGAGGCGCTGGCCCGGCTGCTGGCCAAAGGCCTGCTGCGTGGGGTCATCTTCGCCACCGCCGACTGCGACGCCCTCTGCGAGCGCGTGCGGGAGGCCGGCGTCGAGTTGCTCCAGGAGCCGATGGACCAGCCGTACGGGGTGCGCGACTGCGCGTTCCGGGATCCGGCGGGGAATCTGCTGCGGTTCTTCGAGCGGCCGCAGGGCGGCGGCGTCCTGGAGCCACAGGGTGACTCCGCCCCCGACGGCCACGGTCACCGCCCACGTCACGACGACCCAGCGCCGTAACCGACGGCGCCGGCCACCCGCTCCCGTTACTCCCACACCTCCACGTCCACCACGGCGTCCACCGGGATGGGCCCGTACACGTGCGGGAACTCCTCGCCGCCGGGCTCCGGTGCCTCGTACTTCACCGGGACGCCGAGCCGGGCGGGGTCCACGACCAGGACCACCAGATCGTCGGGGGCGTCCTCGGAGCCGTACAGGAAGTTCGCCACGGGCCGGAGCTGAGCGCGGGTCGAGCAGTGGATGAAGCCCTCCTCGGCGAGGGTGCGGCCGCGGGTCGACATCTCGTACGTGCCCGTTTCGCGGGCCGCGTCCCACAAAGGGCGTTCGGTGATGTGCAGGATGTACGGGTGTTCGGGCATGGGGTCACGCTAGCGCCTGATCCGGGCCGCACGCGTCCGCAAATAGCGTCGTTCCGGGAGACTCAGGGTGCGGGCCGCGGCGGCCTCATAGGCGACGCGGGCGGCTTCGGGCCGGCCCGCGCGTTCCAGAAGGTGGCCGCGGACCGCGTCCAGGCGGTGGCCGGCACTCAACTCGGCCTCCAGACCGTCCAGTTCCGCGAGTCCCGCCTCCGGGCCGTGGACCATGGCGACGGCCACGGCCCGGTTGAGGCGTTCGACGGGGCCGGGAACGAGGCGGACGAGGACGTCGTAGAGGCCGAGGATCTCCCGCCAGTCGGTCCTCTCCGGCGAGGGCGCCTCGTCGTGCACGGCGGCGATGGCGGCGCGCAGTCGGTAGGGGCCCGCGCGACTCTGTGCGAGCGCGTGGGTGACCAGGGCGACGCCCTCCTCGATCGCGGCCCTGTCCCAGCGGTCCCGGTCCTGTTCGTCGAGGGGGATCAGCTCGCCGTGCGGGCCGGTGCGCGCGTCGCGGCGGGCGTCGGTGAGCAGCATCAGAGCGAGCAGGCCGGCCACCTCGCCGTCGTCGGGGAGCAGCCGGTGGACGGCGCGGGTCAGCCGGATGGCCTCGGCGGCCAGGTCGCGCCGCTGCAGGCTCGCGCCCGACGTCGCCGTATAGCCCTCGTTGAAGATCAGGTAGAGGGTGTGCAGGACGGCGGGCAGGCGGTCCACCCAGTTGTCCGGGCGCCCGAAGCGCACGCTCTGCACCGTCTGCTTGGCCCGGGTGATGCGCTGCGCCATCGTCGCCTCGGGGACCAGATACGCGCGGGCGATCTCCGCGGTCGTCAGACCGCCGACCGCGCGCAGGGTGAGCGCGATCCGGGCCGGCGAGGTCAGGTCGGAATGGCAGCACAGGAAGAGGAGGGTGAGGGTGTCGTCCTCGTGCGGGGCCGGGTCCGTGGAGATGTACGCGTCCGGCGGGGTGAGTGCGGCCGGCCTCTCCTCGCGCGCCCGCCGGGCCTCCTCGCTGCGCAACGCGTCGGTCAGTCGCCGCGAAGCAACCTTGATCAGCCAGTCGCGCGGATTGTCGGGCACTCCCCTCGTCGGCCACTGCCTCACCGCCGCGAGCAGCGCCTCCTGTACGGCGTCCTCGGCGGCGTCGAAGTGACCGTACCGCCTGACCAGCGCGCCGAGGACCTGCGGCGCGTGCAGGCGCAGCAGGTCCTCGATCTCGGTCGGCCGGCGCATCGGGGGTGTCAATCGTCGGGGCAGATGTCCCCGGCGCCGTCGAGGATGGGCCTGATCACCACCAGGTACTTCATGACTCCGCTCCTTCGGCTCGCGCCGCCCGGGTGGGCGGCTCACCGGGGCGTCGGAGCCGGGCCGGGATTCTCTACACGGGTTCGGGATTCCTCGGCCGACAGATTCCAGGTTCAGGATTCCTTGGCAGAGGCCGTGCCGGATTCTTCTTCGGCGGGGCTGGTGCCGGGTTCTTCCTCGGCGGGGGTGGTGCCGGGTCCCTTGACCGGCACGGCGCCACCGTCCCCGGCGTGCGCCTCGCACTCGGGATTCCGGCACGGGCCGGGCCCCCACACCGGAACCCACGCGCCCAGCGTCTTGTGCCGCCGGACGACTGTCTCGACGGGCTGTCCACAGACGGGACAGACGGGTTCGTCGCTGTCCATGCCCTCAGGGTAGGGCGGACGCGGGCTCAGCGCTTCCTGCCGACGCGGGCTCAGCGCTTCCTCCCGTACGTCCGCACCAGCGCACCATGGCCGAACGTGCGCACCTGGTGAGGGGGCGGTGTCGGGCCCGGCCGTCGACGGTGGGGCAGCGGGCCCCGCACACCGTGGGGATGTGCGGGACCCGCTGGACCGGAGCCCCCGGTGGCGGTGCGGGGTCAGGAGCCGCACGGCCCGGTGGCCCCGGGGTTCTGGACCGGTGCTCAGTTGCTGCGCCGAGTCACGTACTCGGCCAAGGCGAGCAGGCCGCCCGCCGACTCCGGTTCCGGGATGGCGCGGGCCAGTTCGTCCATCGCCCGGGACATCCGGTCGGCCGCCTGGTCCTGCGCCCAGTCCCGTCCGCCGGCCCGCTCCACGGCGAGCGCGGTGCGCGCTGTCTCCGCGGGATCCTCCTTCTCGTACGGCACCTCGTACAGCTCGGCCAGTTCGGCGGCGGCCGGAGTGCCGGAGGCCAGCGCCGCGACCACCGGCAGGGACTTCTTGCGGGCCGCCAGGTCCGCGCCGGCCGGTTTGCCGGTGCGCTGCGGATCGCCCCAGATGCCGATCACGTCGTCGATGAGCTGGAAGGCGAGCCCGGCCTCACGGCCGAACCTGTCCAGCGCCTCGACGTCCTCGTCCGCCGCCCCCGCGTACAGCGCGCCGAGGGCGCAGGCGCACCCCAGGAGCGCTCCCGTCTTGGCCTCGGCCATGGCGAGCACCTCGTCGAGGGTGACCTCGGCGGGGCCGCGCCGCTCCAGGGCCGTGTCGGCGTGCTGGCCGGCGCAGAGCTCGACCACACAGGCCGCGAGCCTGGCGGCAGCCGTCCCGGACGCCGGGTGCGGGTCCTCGGCGAGCAGCCCGAGGGCCAGCGCCTGGAGGGCGTCCCCGGCGAGGATGGCGTCGGCGTCGCCGAACACCGTCCAGGCGGTGGGCCGGTGCCGTCGGGTGGTGTCGCGGTCCATCACGTCGTCGTGCAGCAGCGTGAAGTTGTGAATCAGCTCCACCGCGGCGGCCGCCCGTACGGCCGTCGTCCGCGCGCCCGGTCCGCCGAGCGCGGCAGCCGCGGTGAGGACGAGCGCGGGGCGTATCGCCTTGCCCGCGTGGGCCGCCGCCGGTCTGCCGTCCGCGTGCTCCCAGCCGAAGTGGTAGAGCGCGATCCGGCGCATGGAGCCCGGCAGCGAGTCGAGGGCCGTACGCAGCTCGGGGTCGACCGAGGCCCGCGCACCCTCCAGGATCGCCGCCGCCTCGTGCCCGTCGGACGAGGCCGGCCGGCTGTCCCTCGGAGCCGCGGTGGGCGTCCGCCTTTCGAGCGTCTCGAAGGTCACCGCCAGCGGCCGATCTCGACGTTCTCCAGGACACCGAGCGCGTCCGGCACCAGGACCGCGGCCGAATAGTAGGCCGTCACCAGGTAGTTGATGATCGACTGCTCGTTGATACCCATGAAACGCACCGAGAGGCTCGGCTCGATCTCGTCCGGGATGCCGGCCTGTCGCAGGCCGACGACGCCCTGCTCCTCCTGACCGAGACGCATCGCGATGATGGAGCTGGTCCGGGCTTCGGTGACCGGGATCTTGTTGCACGGGTAGATCGGCACACCGCGCCAGGTGGGAATGCGGTTACCGCCGACGTCGATCGTCTCGGGGACCAGTCCGCGCTTGTTGAGCTCGCGTCCGAACGCGGAGATCGCGCGCGGGTGGGCGAGGAACAGCTTCGTACCGCGCCGCCTGCTGAGCAGCTCGTCCATGTCGTCCGGGCCGGGGACGCCGTCGTGCGGCTGGATCCGCTGGTCGTACTCGCAGTTGTGGAGCAGCCCGAACTGCCGGTTGTTGACGAGCTCGTGCTCCTGGCGTTCCTTCAACGCCTCGACCGTGAGCCTCAACTGCTGCTCGGTCTGGTTCATCGGCTGGTTGTAGAGGTCGGCCACGCGCGTGTGGATGCGCAGCACGGTCTGGGCGATGCTCAGTTCGTACTCGCGCGGCCTGGCGTCGTAGTCGACGAAGGTGTGCGGGATCTCGGGCTCGCCGGAGTGGCCGGCCGCGAGGTCGACGGCCTTCTCGCCGTACTTGTTGGTCCGCTGCTCGGGGATCGCGCGCAGCCGCCCGATGTGCTCGCGCAGGGAGTCGGCGCGCTCCGCGACCTGGTCGACGTCCTGGCGCGACAGGATCAGCACCGTGCAGCCGGTGTCCGCGCGAGCGGTGTACTCCCAGATGGCGTCCGGGTCGAGCAGCGCCGCGTCGCCGAAGTACGCCCCGTCGGCGAGCACACCGAGCACGGCGTCGTCGCCGTAGGGGCCCGTGCCGACCTTCTCCACCCTGCCGTGCGCCAGCAGGTACACCTCGTCGGTCCGGCTGCCGAACGAGGCGATCAGCTCGCCCGGGGCGTACTCCCGCTGCCGGCACCGCTGGGCGAGCTCGGCGAGCACCTCCTCGTCGTCGTAGTCCCGCAGGGCGGGCAGTTCGCCCAGCTCGGCGGGGATGACCTCGACCCGGTCGCCCGTCTTCACGAACGTGATCCGGCCGTCACCGACCGCGTAGGTCAGTCGCCGGTTCACCCGGTACGTACCGCCCTGCACGTCCACCCAGGGCAGCGTGCGCAGCAGCCAGCGGGAGCTGATCTCCTGCATCTGGGGAGCGGACTTGGTGGTGGTGGCCAGGTTCCGCGCTGCCGCCGTGCCGAGGCTCTGCTGCGGCTTGCCCTGATCCGTGCGGACCTCTTCGCCTACCGACATTCTGAATTGCCCTCCCGGTCATGCACCGGCGCCGATCGCACCGAGCACCGAATTCGCGGACCAGCCTTCCATCACGGAGCGTGTCGGTGCTATTACACGAATGAGCGGGAATGGATCACCGTCCACTGGGAAGAGAGGGGGCCCCCGTCCAGCCGCCCGCCCCTCTTCCCGCCCACGTCGCATCCCGCCGCCCCGGACGCCCGCGAAGTCCGGAAGGTGTCCGAAACGGCTCGCTCGCTGTGCGAACGGTGTGGCCCCCACCCTCCGCTTTCGATACAAGCACCATGACGGGACGACTGCACACCGTAGCAACAGGCACACAGTACGTAAGGAGGCGGTCATGTCCTCTCCCATGTCCGCGGACCGGTTCCTCGGCAGCCTGAGAGCGGAAGGCCTCACGGTCGTCGAGGTCGGCGACTGGAGACACCACAACCGCAACCACAAGGGCCCGTGGGGGCCGGTCCACGGCGTGATGATCCACCACACGGTCACCCGGGGCAGCGAGCGGACGGTCGACATCTGCCGTGACGGCTACACGGCGCTGCCCGGCCCCCTCTGCCACGGCGTCATCACCAAGGACGGCACCGTCCACCTGGTCGGCTACGGCCGCGCCAACCACGCGGGTCTCGGTGACGACGACGTGCTCCGCGCGGTGATCGCGGAGAAGGCCCTCCCCCACGACAACGAGGCCGACACCGACGGCAACCGCCACTTCTACGGCTTCGAGTGCGAGAACCTCGGCGACGGCGAGGACCCCTGGCCCGACGTCCAGCTGGAGGCCGTCGAGAAGGCCGCGGCGGCGGTCTGCCGGCACCACGGATGGTCCGAGCGGTCGGTGATCGGCCATCTGGAGTGGCAGCCGGGAAAGGTGGACCCGCGCGGGTTCACGATGACGTCGATGCGGGCGCGGGTGCGGGAGCGGCTGAAGTGACCTGACCAGATCAGGTGTCCGACAATGGCCGGGTGACCGGCTCCGACGTCCTCGCCTCCCTGCAGCCCAGGCTGCCCTCGCCACTGCAGGAGGTCAGGGACGCCCGGTTCGCCCGGCACGGCGTCCGGCTCCTCCTCAAACGCGACGACCTCATCCACCCGGAGCTGATCGGCAACAAGTGGCGCAAGCTGGCGCCGAACCTCGACGCGGCGGCGGGGCGCGGAATCGTCACCTTCGGGGGCGCGTACTCCAACCACCTGCGCGCCACCGCCGCCGCGGGCCGCCTCCTCGGCTTCCCCACGACCGGCGTGGTCCGCGGCCAGGAGCTGGCCGACCGCCCCCTCAACCCCTCCCTGGCCCGCTGTGCGGCCGACGGCATGCGGCTGCACTTCGTCGACAGATCGACATACCGCCACAAAACCGACCCGGAGACCCTGGCAGCGATCCTGCGCGCGGCCGGCGCCGAGGACGCGTACGCAGTCCCCGAGGGCGGCAGCAACGCCGAAGCCGTCCGCGGCTGCATATCCCTCGGCACCGAGTTGCGCGGCCACGCCGACGTGGTCGCCCTCGCCTGCGGCACCGGCGGCACCCTCGCCGGCCTGACCGCCGGCCTCGCCCCGACCCAGCGCACCCTGGGCATACCGGTCCTCAAGGGACGCTTCCTGACCGCCGGCATACAGACCCTCCAGGAGCAGGCCTTCGGCGGCCACCGCGGCACCTGGTCCCTCGACGACCGCTTCCACTTCGGCGGCTTCGCTCGCACCACCCCCGAACTCGACACCTTCGCCGAGGACTTCGAACAGCGTCACGGCCTGCCCGTCGAGCGTCTCTATGTCGCCAAGTTGCTGTACGGACTTGTCGCCCTCGCCGAGGAGGGCAGCTTCGCGCCGGGAAGCACCCTCGCAGCCGTGATCACCGGACGGCCGTGACGGGCGTGTTCACGCCGCCTCCCGATAGGCCGCCGCCTCCTCCAGGTCCAGCCTGCGCAGCAGGGTCCGCAGCATCTCGTCGTCGATGTAGCGGCCGTCGCGCAGCTTCACGAAGACCTCGCGTTCGGCGCTGATCATTTCCCGGGAGAGGCGGCGGTAGGTGTCGTCGACGGTCTCGCCGGTGACCGGGTTGACCTGGCCCAGCCGCTCCCAGACGGCGTTGCGGCGGCGCTCCAGAACCGTGCGGAGGCGGTCGGCGAGCGGGGGCGGGAGGGCGTTGCGCTCGTCGGAGAGGAGTTCCTCCAGGAGCCGCTCGGCGGCCCGGGACGCCTGCGCCTGGGCGTTGGCCTCGGCGAGTGTGGCGGCCTGCGGGTCGGGCTCGGGGAGCTTCAGCAGGCGGATCAGCGGGGGCAGGGTCAGGCCCTGCACCACCAGCGTGCCGATGACCGTGGTGAAGGTCAGGAAGAGGATCAGGTTGCGCTGCGGGAAGGGAACGTCGCCGTGGTGCATGGTCAACGGGATCGAGAAGGCGATGGCCAAGGAGACGACGCCCCGCATGCCGGCCCAGGCGGTGACCATCGCCCCCTTCCAGGTGGGGTCCTCCTCCCGCTCGCGGATCCGCGCCGACAGCAGCGGCGGCAGGAAGGTCGCGGGATACACCCACACGAACCGGGTCGCGACGACCACCAGGAAGAGGGCGACCGCGTACCAGGCGGCGTCGGCGCCCTCGTACTCCCCGAGCCCGCGCAGGACGACGGGCAACTGCAGTCCGATCAGCGCGAACACCGCCGACTCCAGGACGAAGGCGACCATCTTCCACACCGCCTCCTCCTGGAGACGGGTGGCGAAGTCGACCTCCCACGCGCGGTGCCCCAGGTAGAGCGCGACGACTACCACGGCGAGGACGCCGGAGGCATGGAACTGCTCGGCGACCGCGTACGCGACGAACGGGATCAGCAGGGACAGCGTGTTCTGCAGGAGCGGCTCCTTCAGGTGGGTGCGCAGCCAGTGGATCGGCGCCATCAGGACCAGGCCGACCCCGACACCTCCGACCGCCGCGAGCAGGAACTCGCCGACGCCGCCCGCCCAGGTGGCGCCCTCTCCCACCGCGGCCGCGAGGGCCACCTTGTAGGCGGTGATGGCGGTGGCGTCGTTCAGGAGGGACTCTCCTTGGAGGACCGTGGTGATCCGGGAGGGGAGTCCGACACGGCGGGCCACCGCCGTGGCCGCGACCGCGTCCGGCGGCGCCACCACCGCGCCCAGCACGAGCGCCGCGGTCAGCGGCATCCCCGGCACGATCCGGTACACGGCCCAGCCGACGACGAAGGTCGCGAAGAGCACGTAGCCGACCGACAGCAGCGCCACCGGGCGCAGCTGTGCCCGCAGGTCGAGGTAGGAGCTGTCGGTGGCCGACGTGTACAGCAGCGGGGGCAGGAGCAGGGGGAGTACGACATCGGGGTCGAGGGTGTAGTCCGGGACTCCGGGGAGGTACGACACCGCCAGGCCGACCGCGACCAGCAGCAGCGGTGCCGGCACCGGGGTGCGCCTGGCGGCAGCCGCGATCGCCGCGCTTCCCGCCACCAGCAACAGCAGTGGCATCACGTCCATGGTCCTCGCCCGCCCTCGTTTTCCGCGCGGTCATCCGCACGGCCGTCGTAATCTGGCAATCATGAAACAGTGCACGCACTCCGACGCGCTGCCGCACCCGGAACCCGAGCCGCTCAGCGTCACGTGTCCCGAGTGCCTGGCGGCCGGTACGCACCCGGTGCAGCTGCGCCTGTGCCTGACTTGCGGCCACGTCGGCTGCTGCGACTCATCACCGGGACGGCACGCGACGGAGCACCACAAGGACTCCGGCCACCCCGTGATGCGGACCTTCGAGCCGGGTGAGGAATGGCGTTGGTGCTTCGTGGATCACGTCCTCGTGTGACCCTGGAGGGAGACGCGCCCAACCGTCCGACGGGTACGGTTCGACCCTCTGACGTCTGGGTACGTCAACCCGGCGCGCGCTCTTCCCATTTGGGCCCGCAGACCCCTAGCCACGGAGCGTATCCGTAGGTTTACTATGAGTGACAGTAAGGGGTCGGGGTCCTGGGGACAGCGAAGTCGAGAGCGCGATAGCGTCACCGCTGAAGCACACTTCGCGTCACCCGAGGGGCGACCCTCGGCCCCGAAAAGCTTGTACCACCTTGGAGGTGAGGGTGTCCCAGATCGCAGGCGAGCCCGCGACCCAGGACTTCGTGGAAGTCCGGCTGCCGGCTGCGGGTGCCTACCTGTCGGTGCTGCGGACGGCCACGGCCGGCCTCGCGGCCCGTTTGGACTTCACCCTGGACGAGATCGAGGACCTGCGCATCGCGGTGGACGAAGCGTGCGCGATCCTGCTCCAGCAGGCCGTGCCGGGCTCCGTGCTCAGCTGTGTCTTCCGCCTCGTCGACGACTCGCTCGAGGTCACCGTCTCCGCGCCGACCACGGACGGTCACGCTCCGTCACGGGACACCTTCGCCTGGACCGTGCTGTCCGCCCTCGCGGGCAAGGTCTCCTCCGCCGTGGACGACGACAAGACCGTGTCGATCAGCCTCTACAAACAGCGCGGCGCGGGACCCGGGCCGGCGTGAGGAACGGGGACGGGCCGGTGCGGGACGAAGAGCGCGGCACATGGGAGCTGCCGGCCGAGAGCACTGCTTCGGACGGTTCCCGACGCATGGCGGACGGCATCGACGGCATCCCCGAACAGGCCCGGCCGCATCCGGAGGACGACTCCTCGGAGGCCGGATTCCTGGACGACGACGGGCAGCGTGATCGGGAAGGTGCCGTGCAGAGCGCGCCTCGGGAGCGGCGGACCGGGGTCCCCCCCGTCCGGGCCGAGGCGAGGGCTCGGGGAAGGGCAACGGGCGGGACGATGAGCGAGCACGAGCGGGACGAGAAGCCGGACGCGCAGAGCGCGCCACAGGCCACGCGGCACGATCCACAGGACCGCAGCGGCGCGCGGGCCCTGTTCGTCGAGCTGCGCAAGCTCAAGGAGGGCAGCGCCGAGTACGCGCAGCTGCGCAATCAGCTGGTTCGGATGCACCTGCCGCTCGTCGAGCACCTCGCGCGGCGTTTCCGCAACCGCGGGGAGCCGTTGGACGACCTCACCCAGGTCGCCACCATCGGCCTGATCAAGTCGGTCGACCGCTTCGACCCGGAGCGCGGCGTCGAGTTCTCGACGTACGCGACCCCGACGGTCGTCGGTGAGATCAAGCGGCACTTCCGCGACAAGGGCTGGGCGGTGCGCGTGCCGCGCCGGCTCCAGGAGCTGCGTCTCGCGCTCACCACGGCGACCGCGGAGCTCTCGCAGCAGCACGGCCGCTCCCCCACGGTCCACGAGCTCGCCGAGAAGCTGGCCATCTCGGAGGAGGAGGTCCTCGAAGGCCTGGAGTCCGCCAACGCGTACTCCACGCTGTCCCTGGACGTCCCCGACACCGACGACGAGTCCCCGGCCGTCGCCGACACCCTCGGCGCGGAGGACGAGGCGCTGGAGGGCGTGGAGTACCGGGAGTCGCTGAAGCCGCTCCTTGAGGACCTCCCGCCGCGCGAGAAGCGGATCCTGCTGCTGCGCTTCTTCGGCAACATGACCCAGTCGCAGATCGCGCAGGAGGTCGGCATCTCCCAGATGCACGTGTCCCGGCTGCTGGCGCGCACGCTGGCGCAGCTGCGGGAGAAGCTGCTCGTGGAGGAGTAGGCCCGGAAGCTACTTCTGGTTCTGCTGGTTCTGCGCGTTTCCGGGCCCCCGGATCCCGAGGGCCCGGGTCGTCTCGGCGTTGACGAGCAGGACAAGCGCGGCGACGGCCACCACCGCCAGCGCGATACCGGCCGGAATCGCCGCGCTGTCGGCCTGCAGCAGGTTGTACGCCACCGGCAGCGCCATGATCTGCGTGACGACGGCCGGGCCCCGGCTCCAGCCGCGCCGGCCGAGCAGCCCGCGCGCGGCGAGCAGCGGCAGCAGCGCGAGCACGATCAGCGTCACCCCGCCGGTCACGGCCTGCTGACGGTCGTCCGGATCACCCGCGAGACCGAGAGCGAGCATCCACCCGCCCCCGACGAGCAGCGCGAGCCCTTCCAGGGCGGCGAGCGCGGCGGCGTACGTCAGGCGCCGCGGGCGGGGGCCGGCGGTCTCCGGAGTGGCGGGGATCTCGGAACTGGCGGGGGTCTGACTGCTCACCCGAGAAGGGTAGCCCTCGCGCTCCACGCGCCCGTGTCGAGCCTCACGCCCGGCTCTCTTACCCGATCCCTACCTCGGGCTGGGCCGAGTACCACCCAGTAGGTACGCTGCAACCCATGCGTGCACTTCTCGTGGTCAATCCGGCGGCAACCACCACAAGCGCACGTACGCGCGATGTGCTGATCCACGCGCTCGCGAGCGAGATGAAGCTCGAAGCGGTCACCACCGAGTACCGCGGCCACGCGCGCGACCTGGGCCGACAGGCGGCGGAGAGCAAGGACATAGACCTGGTCGTGGCCCTCGGCGGCGACGGCACGGTCAACGAGGTCGTCAACGGCCTGCTGCACGCCGGCCCCGACCCGGACCGCCTGCCCGGCCTCGCCGTGGTCCCCGGCGGCTCCACGAACGTCTTCGCCCGCGCCCTGGGCCTGCCCAACGACGCCGTCGAGGCCACCGGCGCCCTGCTGGACGCCCTGCGCGAGGGCAGCGAGCGCACGGTCGGCCTGGGCCTGACCTCCGGCACGCCCGGCACCGAGGACGAGTCCGTCCCGTCCCGCTGGTTCACCTTCAACGCGGGGCTCGGCTTCGACGCGGGCGTGGTCGGCCGGGTCGAGCAGCAGCGCGAGCGCGGCCGGAAGTCGACGCACGCGTTGTATGTGCGTCAGGTGGTCCGGCAGTTCCTCGGTGAGCAGAACCGGCGGCACGGCACGATCACGCTGGAGCGGTCCGGCGAGGACCCGGTCACCGATCTGGTGGTCGCCATAGTCTCGAACACGTCCCCCTGGACGTTTCTCGGCAATCGCCCGATGTACACGTCGCCTAAGGCCTCGTTCGACAAAGGTCTCGACGTACTCGGTCTCAGCCGTCTGTCCACGGCCGCGGTTGCCCGGTATGGCACCCAGTTGCTCACTTCGTCCCCGGAGCGAGGCCCTCACGGCAGGCACGCGACCTCGCTGCACGACGCGGACCGGTTCACCTTGTATTCGAAGGTGCCGCTGCCCCTTCAGATGGACGGCGACCACCTGGGACTGCGTACGAGCGTGACGTTCACAGGCGTACGCCGTGCACTGCGTGTGATTGTGTGAGCGGAACGGTCTAAAGTCCTTTCACTCGAACGTTTAGGCCAGGATCCACCCCATGGAAGTACGGCTGTGACCTAGTCGACACCGAGGAATCAAAAAAAACTTTCCAGAAGGGGTTGTATCCGCCGTCGAGGTTTGCGAGTCTCTACGTGGCGATCGGGACGGCCCGCAACACCAGCCTCCACAGATCACCGGAACCCCTCTTCGAACCACAGGACCACGCCAGCGAAGCTGGCGGGTGGCCCTTCACTTGTTGAGGGATTCGTGAAAGCGTTCACATTCACAAGCAACCTGCACGTAATACCAAGGAGAGGTAGCAGCCATGGACTGGCGTCACAACGCCGTTTGCCGCGAGGAAGACCCCGAGCTCTTCTTCCCCATCGGCAACACCGGTCCTGCGCTGCTGCAGATCGAGGAAGCCAAGGCCGTCTGCCGTCGCTGCCCGGTTATGGAGCAGTGTCTGCAGTGGGCGCTCGAGTCCGGCCAGGACTCCGGCGTCTGGGGTGGTCTCAGCGAGGACGAGCGTCGCGCGATGAAGCGCCGCGCCGCCCGCAACCGGGCTCGTCAGGCCTCCGCCTGACAACACCCACCCCGCTAACAGCCTGAGCTTGGCGGCGCGTACAGCGAGTACGCATCTCCCGCCCCCGAGCCGCAGCGCGCAGTACCCCCGATGCGCTTAGCAACGAGCTTCAGCCCCGGATCACCCAGTGATCCGGGGCTCAATGCTGTTCGGGGCCACTCCGGCGCCGCGCCCACCTCGGCTACTTCTGCGCCCGCACCGGAATGTCCAGGATCACCTGCGTGCCGCGCTCCGGAGCCGGAACCATGTCGAAGGTTCCCCCCAACTCGCCCTCCACCAGCGTCCGTACGATCTGCAGGCCGAGGTTGCCGGAGCGGTGCGGGTCGAAGCCCTCGGGCAGGCCGACGCCGTCGTCCTGGACGGTGACGAGCAGCCGGGCCTCCTTCGTCGTGCCGCCGCGGACCGCGGAGACCTCGACCGTGCCGGTTTCGCCCTCACGGAAGCCGTGTTCGAGAGCGTTCTGCAGGATCTCGGTGAGGACCATCGACAGCGGGGTGGCGACCTCCGCGTCCAGGATGCCGAAGCGGCCGGTGCGCCGGCCGGTGACCTTGCCCGGGGAGATCTCCGCGACCATCGCGAGCACGCGGTCGGCGATCTCGTCGAACTCCACGCGCTCGTCCAGGTTCTGGGAGAGCGTCTCGTGCACGATCGCGATCGAGCCGACCCGGCGCACGGCCTCCTCCAGCGCCTCCCGGCCGCGCTCGGACTCGATGCGCCGGGCCTGGAGGCGGAGCAGAGCGGCCACTGTCTGGAGGTTGTTCTTCACCCGGTGGTGGATCTCCCGGATGGTCGCGTCCTTGGTGATCAACTCGCGCTCGCGACGACGCAGTTCGGTGACGTCACGCAGCAGGACCAATGAACCGATGCGTGTGCCCTTGGGCTTGAGGGGGATCGCGCGGAACTGGATCACACCGTCGTGGGCCTCGATCTCGAACTCGCGCGGCGCCCAGCCGCTCGCGACCTTGGCCAGCGCCTCGTCCACCGGGCCCCGGGTCGGGGCGAGTTCGGCGGTGGTCTGGCCGAGGTGCTGGCCGACGAGGTCCGCGGCCAGGCCCATGCGGTGGAAGGCCGACAGCGCGTTCGGGGACGCGTACTGCACGATGCCGTCCGCGTCGAGGCGGATCAGGCCGTCGCCGACGCGCGGTGAGGCGTCCATGTCGACCTGCTGGTTCGGGAACGGGAAGGAGCCCGCCGCGATCATCTGCGCCAGATCCGAGGCGCTCTGCAGGTACGTGAGCTCCAGACGGCTCGGGGTGCGCACGGTGAGCAGGTTGGTGTTGCGGGCGATCACGCCGAGGACGCGCCCGTCCCGCCGTACGGGGATCGACTCGACCCGGACCGGGACCTCCTCGCGCCACTCCGGGTCGCCCTCGCGCACGATCCGGCCCTCGTCGAGGGCGACGTCCAGCATGGGGCGGCGGCCGCGCGGGACGAGGTGGCCGACCATGTCGTCCTGGTACGAGGTGGGTCCGGTGTTGGGCCGCATCTGGGCGACGGAGACGTACCGGGTGCCGTCGCGGGTGGGGACCCACAGGACCAGGTCGGCGAAGGAGAGGTCGGAGAGCAGCTGCCACTCCGAGACCAGCAGGTGGAGCCACTCGAGGTCGGAGTCGTCGAGGGCTGTGTGCTGGCGTACGAGTTCGTTCATGGAGGGCACGTGTGCGAGCGTACCCGGCGGTTTGTGCGACCCCTAAAAACACCCGCGGGCCGCGGCGCCTGAGAGGGACCCTCAACCCTCCCGGCACCGCAGCCCGGAGCAATATCGGCCGTGGGGTGTGCGGTCCCGGTCGGCCGAAGGATGAGGAGCCGGGGCAGTCAGGGCAGAGAGCACCGGATCCTCGGTCCGCTCTCCTGTGCGGGGAGAGCGGAGGCTCGTTGTGTTGTCAACCTTCTCTACGCATTGTGGACTAGACCACTTGGTGTGTCCATGCGTCGGAGGCTGTTTTGTTGTTGGGTTTTACGGTTGACGCATGGCAGCCTAGCCCGCCCGGGTCACCCGCGGGGCCAGATGGTCATGGCAATTTCCGCGAGCGCCGCCGGTTCCTCCCGGCTCGCCCCGCCCCGCGCCTGTCCGAGCGAGACCGGCCGAGGCGATTCTGTTAGATTGGTCTAAACCACATAGCGCAATCGCGCAGACCTTCCAGCCCTCTTCGGCTCTCTCCAGAACGGCAGGCCCAGCGTGGAAGTTGTCATCGTTCCGGACGCCCAGTCGGGCGGCGAGCTCATCGCCGAGGCCATGGCGCAGCTCCTGCGGCGCAAGCCCGACGCGCTGCTCGGTGTGGCCACCGGCTCGACGCCGCTGCCCGTCTACCAGGCGCTGACGGCCAAGGTGCGCTCCGGCGCCGTGGACACCTCGCGGACGCGGATCGCCCAGCTCGACGAGTACGTGGGACTGCCCTCCGACCATCCGGAGTCCTACCGTTCGGTGCTGCGCCGCGAGGTGCTGGAGCCGCTCGGCATCGGGATGGACGCGTTCCTGGGGCCCGACGGCGCGGCCGAGGACGTGCAGGGGGCCTGCGAGGCGTACGACCGGGCGCTGGCCGAGGCGGGCGGTGTGGACCTTCAACTGCTGGGTATCGGGACCGACGGGCACATCGGGTTCAACGAGCCCTGCTCCTCGCTCGCCTCGCGCACCCGGATCAAGACGCTGACGGAGCAGACCCGCGTGGACAACGCGCGCTTCTTCGACGGCGACATCGAGCAGGTGCCGCACCACGTCATCACCCAGGGCATCGGCACGATCCTGGAGGCGCGGCACCTGGTGCTGCTCGCGACCGGTGAGGGCAAGGCGGACGCGGTCGCCGCGACCGTGGAGGGGCCGGTCGCGGCGGTGTGCCCGGCCTCGGCACTCCAGCTCCACCCGCACGCGACGGTCGTGGCCGACGAGGCCGCCGCGTCCAAGCTGAAGCTCGCGGACTACTTCCGGCACACGTACGCCCACAAGCCGCAGTGGCAGGGGATCTGACCGGCGCCTCGGACGTGCCGAAATGCGTGAAGGCGCCGGGCTCCCGGAAGGGGCCGGCGCCTTCGTCGTACGTACCCGTGCCGTGCGGGCTACCGAACACTTACCCAGTGCTCCACCCTTCAGGGTGGAGGTGTAGGGCATCCTCGCCCTGGTGCCCCGTAGGGGCGCAGCGCCACTGCTAATGTCGCCTTGTCCGACAACGTAGTTGGCGGACCTACCGCCGGACGGGCGGGATGTCAGGCCTGTGGAGGCCTTGTAAGACCACCCTCGGGTGGCAGGGGCCAGTGAAGCAGGAACCCAAGGGGGCACCGCGTAGCGGTGCTGACCGGAATCGCCTGCGTTCACGCAGGCGAGGGCGTCAATGCCCCGCGATGACCTCCGCCGCCGCCCGGCCGCACACGCGGGCCGCGCCGTGGGTGGCGATGTGGAGGGCGCCGCGGGGCGGGGCCTGGGGGACGCCCATCTCGACCACGATCGTGTCGGGGCGGGCCGCCAGCACGGCGTCGAGGGCCGTCGCCATCCACGGGTGGCGGTGCTCGTCGCGGACGACGGCGACGATCCGCCGCTCCCCCGCCGCCGCCAGCGCCACCCGCCCCGCGTCCTCGCCCGCGAAGCTGCCCGTCTCGGTGCCCGGCAGCAGGCGGGCCAGTTCGGAGGCCACGCCCCAGGGGGTCTCGTCGCCGACGGCGATGTTCGCGACCGGAGAGAAGGCGGCGACGTACGGGGGTTCGGCGGGCGGCTCGTACGGCTGTGCGTTCGTGACCGTGAGCGCGCGCCGGGCGGCGACGAGCCCCACGTCGGCGCGGACCTCACGTTCCTCCGCAGGAGCCGCCGTCGTCGTCCAGCGGGCCAGCGCGCGCACCCGTTCCGCCGCGTCCGCCAGCCGTTCCTCGGCGAGTTCGCCCGAGCGTACGGCCGTGACGAGGGCGTCGCGCAGGCGTCGTACGGTCTCGTCGTCGGCCAGGCCGCCGCCCACGCAGATCGCGTCGGCGCCGGCCGCGACGGCGAGCACGCTGCCGCGCTCGATGCCGTAGGTGGCGGCGATCGCCCGCATCTCCATGCCGTCGGTGACGATCAGGCCGTCGTAGCCGAGTTCGCCGCGCAGCAGGTCGGTGAGGATGCGGCGGGACAACGTTGCCGGATGGTCGGGGTCCAGGGCGGGGACCAGGATGTGCGCGCTCATGACCGCCCGGGTGCCGGCGGCGATGGCCGCGCGGAACGGGGCCAGTTCGCGCTCCGCCAGCACCGCGGCGTCCGCGTCGATGCGGGGCAGCGCGTGGTGGGAGTCGACGGCCGTGTCGCCGTGGCCCGGGAAGTGCTTGGTGCAGGCGGCGACGCCCGCGGACTGGAGGCCGGTGACGTAGGCGGCGGTGTGCCGGGCGGCCAGGGCGGTGTCCGCGCCGAAGGAGCGGACACCGATGACCGGGTTGGCGGGGTTGGAGTTGATGTCCGCGGAGGGCGCCCAGTTCAGGTTGACGCCGCACGCCGCGAGCCGTCGTCCCAGCTCGAAGGCCACCTCCCTGGTCAGCTCGGTGTCGTCCACCGCGCCGAGCGCGTGGTTGCCGGGGAAGCTGGAGCCGGTCCGCACCTCCAGCCGCGTGACGTCGCCGCCCTCCTCGTCGATCGCGACCAGCACGTCGTCCCGCTCGGCGCGCAACTGGGCGGTCAGGGCGGCCAGTTGTTCCGTCGAGGCGATGTTGCGGCCGAACAGGCCGACGGAGGCCAGGCCTTCCCCGAGGCGCCGCAGCAGCCAGTCGGGGGCGGTGGTGCCGGGGAAACCGGGCTGGAGGACCGTCAGGGCGTCTCGGGTGAGCGTGTCGGTGCCGCTGGCGAATGTCGTCATCGGGGGGCGTTATCCCTTCACGGCGCCGGCGGTCAGGCCACTGACGGCCCTGCGCTGCAGGAAGACGAAGAGGATCAGGATCGGGACGGCGAAGAGCGAGGACGCCGCCATGGTCGCGCCCCAGTCGTCGCCGAAGGCGGTCTGGAAGCTGGACAGCCACAGCGGGAGCGTCTGGGCCCCGGCCTCCTTGTTGAGGACCAGGACGAGCGGGAACTCGTTCCAGGCGGTGATGAAGCCGAACAGCGAGGTGGACATGAGGCCCGGGGCGAGCAGCGGCAGGATGACCCGGCGGAACGCCTGTCCGCGCGTGCAGCCGTCGACCATCGCCGCCTCCTCCAGCTCCCTGGGCACGGCGGCGACGAAGCCGCGCAGCGTCAGGATGGTGAAGGGCAGGATCATCATCATGTAGAAGACGGTCAACGGGACCAGGCTGTTCAGCATCGACGAGTCGCGCACGATCATGTAGATCGCGATGACCATGACTTCCCAGGGAGCCATCTGGGCCAGCATGAAGCCGACGATGAAGCCGCGCCGCCCCCGGAACCGCATCCGCGCCAGGGCGAAGGAACCGGCGAGCGCGATGACCAGCGCGAAGACGACCGCGAGGACCGTGACGATCAGCGAGTTGCCGACGTACGTCCAGAAGTGGTCGACGCCGGTCGCCGTCTTGAAGTGCTCGAAGGTGATGTCGGTCGGGAACCAGACCGGGTCGTCCGCGATGATGTCGCCGGCCGGCTTGAAGGCCGTGGCGAACATCCAGTACACGGGGAACACGAAGGCGACGAACAGGACGGCGGCCGTGACGTTGGGCCACAGGCGGCCGAAGAGCGAGCGCTTCACAGCTCGTCCTCCTCTTGCTTGAGCACGATCCGCAGGTAGTAGGCGGTGACGCCGAGCAGGATCAGGATGGTCAGCACGGCGATCGCCGCGCCCATGCCGTAGTGCTGGTTGCCGACGCCCTCGATGTAGGCGTAGACGGGCAGGGTCTCGGTGAGCCGGTCGGGGCCGCCGCCGTTGATGGTGAAGACCTGCACGAACGCCTTGAAGATCCAGATGATCTCCAGGAACGTGGTCGCGTAGAGGAAGGGCCGCAGGAACGGCAGGGTGACCGTGGTGAAGCTCTTCCACACGCCGGCGCCGTCCAGGGCCGCGGCCTCGTACAGCTCGCCGGGGATGGTCGTGGTGGCCGCGTACAGGTTGATCGCGACGAACGGGATCGACTGCCAGACGATCAGCAGGGTCACGACGAAGAAGGTCGACATCTGGCTGCTGGTCCAGCTGTAGTCGGCCATGGAGTGCCAGCCGAGCTTGTCCAGCACCCAGTTGACGACACCGAAGCGCTGGGCGAACAGCCACTGGTAGACGGTGGTCGCGGCGACCACGGGCATCGCCCAGGCCAGCACCAGGCCGATCAACAGGGTCACCCGCATCCGCCTGCCGAGGCGGGCGAGCAGCAGGCCGACCAGGGTGCCCAGGACCATGGTCAGAACGACGTTGACCGCCGTGAACAGCAGCGAACGCAGGGTGACGCGCCAGAAGTCCTCCCCGGTGAGGACCTCTTTGTAGTTGCCGATGCCGTTCCACTCGGTGACATGCTGGATCAGCTGTCCCATGTTGAGGTTCTGGAACGACAGCAGCAGGTCCTTCAGCAGCGGCCAGCCGAGCAGCAGCACGGTGGCCGCGCAGGCCGGCAGCAGCAGGAGGTACGGGGCGAGCGCGCCGATGCGCGACGCGGCTCGCGGTTGTGGCCTGCCGGGGACTGCGTCGTCCGACTTGCGGACGTCCGCCGGACCGGAGGGCGGCCGTTCGGTCTGCACGGTCATGCTCGCCATCTCTTCTCTCGACCTGGTCGACGCCGGGAGCGGGGGCCACCGGGAGGGCGGCCCCCACCTCCTTCAGAGCGCTACTGCTGCTGCGACAGGCGCTTGTTGAACTCGCCCTCGACCTGCTTGGCGGCTTCGGCCGGGGACTTACCGTTCAGGACGGCCGTCATGTAGGTCTTGATCGGGTTGGGCGCGTTCTCGACGGCGGCCCACTCCGGGATCAGCGGCGTGGTGCCACCGCCCGCGGCGGCCGGCGCGGCGGCCTCGGCGGCTGCGTTGCCCGCCAGGTTGGTCTGCAGCGACTCCTTGTTCGGGATGACGCCGTTGAGCTTGGCCAGCTCACCCTCGTACTGGTCGGACAGGGCGATCTTCAGGAACTCCTTGGCGAGCGCCTGCTTCTTGCTGCCCGCGGCGACGGCGAGGTTGGAGCCGCCGAGGAAGACACCCTCGGGCTTGGCGGCCGTGGCGCCGGGGATGGTGAAGTAGCCGATCTCCTTCTCGATCGCCGGGTTGGCCTTGATCGCGGTGCCGGCTTCCCAGCCCATGCCGATGAACGCGCCGACGTTGCCCTTGGCGAAGACCTCGCCCTGCTGCGGAGTGGCCTCGTCCTTGTCCTTGGGCGCCTCGGACAGCGCCTGGAACTTCTTGTACGTCTCCATGGCCGCGGTGACCTTCGGGTCGGCGAGGTTGGAGACGTACTTGTCGCCGTCCTTCTTGACCAGCTCGGCGCCCTCGCCGACCGTCAGGCCGACGAAGTGGTACCAGTTCTGGCCGGGCAGGTAGATCGGCTCGGCCTTGGTCTTGTCGCCGATCTGCTTCAGGTCGGCGTAGAACTCGTCACGCGTCTTCGGGAGGTCCTTGATGCCGGCGTCGGCCCAGACCTTCTTGTTGTAGATGACGACGCGGTTGGCGAAGTACCAGGGCGCCGCGTACTGCTTGCCGTCGAAGACGGAGGAGTTGTTGAGGGACTGCGTCCAGTCGGCGCCGATGGCGCTCTTCAGGTCCGCGAGGTCGGCCAGGCCGCCGGTCTTGGCGTAGGCCGGGGTCTGGGTGTTGCCGATCTCGAAGACGTCCGGCGGGTTCTCCTCCGACAGTGCGGTCGTCAGCTTCTGCTGGATGCCGTTCCACTGCTGGATCTCGAACTTGACCTTCGCCTGGGTCTTCTTCTCGAAGGCGGCGGTGACGTCCTTCTGCCACTGGTCCGGCGAGGAGCCGTCCATGACCCACACGGTGAGCGTCTGGCCCTTGTAACCGTCCGCCCCGGCCTTGCTGTCACCGCCGTCGTCGCTGCCCCCGCACGCCGCGATGGAGACCATCATGCCCGCGATACCGATCGCGGCTGTCAGCTTGCGCTTCACGCCACCCTCCTCAGGGATGCCCTCAAACCCCCCACGCTCCCTGCGGTGACCGTTGTGGTGGGTACCGCCCAGCGGGGCCGGGACTGGACCAATGGTGTAGACCAGTAGGGGGGAGCTTGGCCCAGACCAATAGGGCTGTCAAGGGTGTTCGAGGGCGCCCGAGTCGTCCGTTACGGGACCGCGATATGCAGGGACTTTTCATTTCGCAAGCGACCAGAACGGACTGCCCTGTTCGCGCGTACCGCGAACGCCGGCCCGGCGTGCTGGACTAGACCAACATGGGCCCCGACGGTATACAGAGGGGATCACGGAGTGCGAGTCATCCACAGGGGACACCCCGCACACGAAGCCGTGCCACGATGTGAGCCGCGGTCGACGGGTATGTCGGTCGCTTCGGCACCCGGAGCCGGGAAGGCAGAGCATGAGCACCGACGTCAGCAGTGCGGAGAACGAGGGTGGGGCCACCGTCCGTACCGCGCGCGTGCCCAAGTACTACCGCCTGAAGAAGCACCTGCTGGACATGACGGAGACGCAGGCGCCCGGCACGCCGGTCCCGCCCGAGCGGACCCTGGCGGCCGAGTTCGACACCTCGCGCACCACCGTCCGCCAGGCGCTCCAGGAGCTCGTCGTCGAGGGCCGTCTCGAACGCATCCAGGGCAAGGGCACCTTCGTCGCCAAGCCGAAGGTCTCGCAGACGCTCCAACTCACCTCGTACACCGAGGACATGCGCGCCCAGGGCCTCGAGCCCACTTCGCAGCTCCTGGACATCGGCTACATCACCGCCGACGACACCCTCGCCGGCCTCCTCGACATCACCGCCGGTGGCCGCGTCCTGCGCATCGAGCGCCTGCGCATGGCCAACAACGAGCCGATGGCGATCGAGATCACCCACCTGTCGGCGAAGCGCTTCCCGGCGCTGCGCAGGTCCCTGGTGAAGTACACGTCCCTGTACACCGCCCTCGCCGAGGTCTACGACGTCCACCTCGCGGAGGCCGAGGAGACCATCGAGACCTCACTGGCCACCCCGCGCGAGGCGGGCCTGCTCGGCACCGACGTGGGCCTGCCCATGCTGATGCTGTCCCGGCACTCGCTGGACAAGGACGGCCAGCCGGTGGAGTGGGTGCGGTCGGTGTACCGGGGGGACCGCTACAAGTTCGTGGCCCGGCTGAAGCGCCCGCAGGACTGAGCGACTTGGGGCACGCGGGGGCAGCGACAGACCGACAGGACCGGGACCCCCGACAGGGGTTCCGCTGCTGCCGACGACCGCCTCCGACGCCCGCCGTGTGCCCGATATACGGACGGGGGTTCCGCTTCTGCGACACCGTGACCTAGATTGCCTGCGCGTTAACGGTGATCAGTGAGGGGACGGAACCGCCAGATGTCGAATACACCAGAAGTGGACAGAGGGCCATTGGTGACGCCTGTGCGCGTCGTCATCGCCCTCTGCCTCGTCGCGCCCTTCGTGGCGATGCTGTGGGTCGGATCGTTCTCGAAGACGGATCCGACACTCATCGGCATCCCGTTCTTCTACTGGTACCAGATGCTGTGGGTGCTCATCTCCACGGCGCTGACGATGACCGCGTACCAGCTGTGGCAGCGTGACCAGCGCGCCCGCGCCTCCCAGCAGGGGGGTGCGTCGAAGTGAAGGACGGGGTCAACGGCGTCGCGCTCGGCGTCTTCATCTTCTTCTTCCTGGCGGTCACGGTCCTGGGCTTCCTGGCCGCGCGCTGGCGCAGGGCCGAGAACGAGCACAGTCTCGACGAATGGGGCCTGGGCGGCCGCTCGTTCGGCACCTGGATCACCTGGTTCCTGCTCGGCGGCGACCTGTACACGGCGTACACCTTCGTCGCGGTCCCGGCGGCGATCTACGCGGCGGGCGCGTCGGGCTTCTTCGCCGTGCCCTACACGATCCTGGTCTACCCGCTGATCTTCACGTTCCTGCCGCGCCTGTGGTCGGTCTCGCACAAGCACGGGTACGTGACGACCTCGGACTTCGTGCGCGGCCGCTTCGGCTCGAAGGGTCTGTCGCTGGCCGTCGCCGTGACCGGCATCCTCGCGACGATGCCGTACATCGCGCTCCAGCTCGTCGGTATCCAGGCGGTGCTGGACGTGATGGGCGTGGGCGGTGGCGAGGACACGAACTGGTTCGTCAAGGACCTCCCCCTTCTGATCGCCTTCGGCGTGCTGGCGGCGTACACGTACTCGTCGGGTCTGCGCGCCCCCGCCCTGATCGCGTTCGTGAAGGACGCGCTGATCTACATCGTCATCGCGGTGGCGATCATCTACATCCCGATCAAGCTGGGTGGCTTCGACGACATCTTCGCCAAGGCGGGCGACGCGTTCAGCCAGACCAACCCCGCGACGGGCAAACCGCGCGGCGCGGTGGTTCCCGGCGAGGCGAACCAGTGGACCTACGCCACGCTGGCGCTGGGCTCCGCGCTGGCCCTGTTCATGTACCCGCACTCGATCACCGCGACGCTGTCCTCGAAGAGCCGTGACGTGATCCGCCGCAACACCACGATCCTGCCGCTGTACTCGTTGATGCTGGGCCTGCTGGCCCTGCTCGGCTTCATGGCGATCGCGGCGGGTGTGAAGGTGCAGAACGGCCAGCTGGCCATCCCGCAGCTGTTCGAGGACATGTTCCCGGACTGGTTCGCGGGCGTGGCCTTCGCGGCGATCGGCATCGGAGCGCTCGTCCCGGCGGCCATCATGTCGATCGCGGCGGCGAACCTCTTCACCCGCAACATCTACAAGGACTTCATCAAGCCCGACGCGACGCCGCAGCAGGAGACGAAGGTCTCCAAGCTGGTCTCGCTCCTGGTGAAGGTGGGTGCTCTGGTCTTCGTCCTGACCATGGACAAGACCGTCGCGATCAACTTCCAGCTGCTGGGCGGCATCTGGATCCTGCAGACCTTCCCGGCGCTGGTCGGCGGCCTGTTCACCCGCTGGTTCCACCGCTGGGCGCTGCTCGCGGGCTGGGCGGTCGGCATGGTCTACGGCACCCTCGCCGCGTACGGTGTCGCCTCGCCCACGCAGAAGCACTTCGGCGGCTCGTCGAAGGAGATCCCGGGCATCGGCGAGATCGGCTACATCGGCCTCACCGCCTTCGTGCTCAACGTGGTCGTCACGGTGGTCCTCACCTTCGTCCTGAAGGCCCTGAAGGCCCCGGAGGGCGTCGACGAGACGTCCCCGGCGGACTACACGGCCGACGCGGGCGACCCCGGGGTACAGGTGGAACTGCCGCCGGCCACGGCGGGGTCGGCGCACTAGCCGCCCCTCGGGTGTCGTCGCGGGTCTCTCCGGGGGCTGCCGCCCCCCAGACCCCCGCTTCGGCCTGAACGGCCTCGTCCTCAAACGCCGGACGGGCTGGATGACGCGGACCGGCACTGAAAAGCCCGGTCGGCGAAAGTCCAGCCCGTCCGGCGTTTGATGCACGGGCACGGAGGGTCAACCTACGGGTAGCGGCGGCGGGGGCGGGACAAGCGACCGGACCCCCGTCCCGCACCTCTCCGACATCACTCTCCTCACCCACGATTTGACGCTCTGCCACGCTCCGAAGCCGACCAGACACAACATCTGGGGGTGACACCGCAGCCCGGCACAAGATGTATGCTCATGCTCGCTGTCGTCGCAGGGGAATCCGGTGCGAATCCGGAACTGTCCCGCAACGGTGTACTTGTGCACATCTGTGCACAGGAGTCAGTCCGAGGACCTGTGGACAGCGCGCCCGGCCATCCGGTCCGGGTGCCCTGACGTCCGGGCCTCGTGGAATGGGCCGGTGGACGCGACGCCCCCGTGCGTTCGTGTGCTGCCCGCTGCCCTCCGCAAGGCCCCGTGCCGAGCGAGGGAGAGCCCCACGTGACCATCGCGCCAGCCGATCCGGCTTCAGCCACCCCGGCGATGGAGCCCGACGGTCCCGGTACCGCGCTGCTGCGGACCCTGACCGAGCTGACCGCCGACCTCCCCGACGCCGACCCCGGCCGGGTCGCCGCCGCCGCACTGCGCGGCCGGTCCGCGCGGGCGGACGAGACGGAGCTGCGCGAGCTGGCCACGGAGGCGGCCGCGGGGCTCATCTCCGAGGACCCGGCCTACTCGAGGCTGGCCGCCCGGCTGCTGACCATCAGCATCGCCGCCGAGGCCGCCTCGCAGGGCGTGACGACGTTCACCGAGTCCGTCGCCGTCGGGCATCGGGAAGGGCTCATCGCCGACCGTACGGCGGAGTTCGTGCGCATCCACGCCGACCGTCTCGACGCACTCGTCGACGTCGCCGCCGACGACCGCTTCGGCTATTTCGGCCTGCGCACCCTGCACAGCCGCTATCTGCTCCGGCACCCGATCACCCGTCGCGTGATCGAGACGCCCCAGTACTTCATGCTGCGTGTCGCGAGCGGCCTGGCCGAGAACACTGCGCTCAGTTCGGAAACAGGCGCACGCGCGCTGGACGAAGTCGCCGCGCTCTACGGGCTCATGAGCCGCCTCGACTACCTCCCCTCCTCCCCCACGCTCTTCAACTCCGGTACGCGGCACCCCCAGATGTCGTCCTGCTACCTCCTCGACTCCCCGCTGGACGAGCTGGACTCCATCTACGACCGCTACCACCAGGTCGCCCGCCTCTCGAAGCACGCCGGCGGCATCGGCCTTTCGTACTCCCGGATCCGTTCCCGCGGTTCGCTGATCCGCGGCACGAACGGGCACTCCAACGGCATCGTCCCGTTCCTGAAGACCCTCGACGCCTCGGTCGCCGCGGTGAACCAGGGCGGCCGGCGCAAGGGCGCGGCCGCGGTCTACCTGGAGACCTGGCACTCCGACATCGAGGAGTTCCTGGAGCTGCGCGACAACACGGGTGAGGACGCGCGTCGTACGCACAACCTCAACCTCGCGCACTGGATCCCGGACGAGTTCATGCGCCGCGTGAACGCCGACGCGCAGTGGTCTCTCTTCTCCCCCGCCGATGTGCCCGAGCTGGTCGACCTGTGGGGCGACGAGTTCGACGCGGCCTACCGCAGGGCGGAGGCGGCGGGGCTGGCGAAGAAGACGATCGCCGCCCGGGACCTGTACGGCCGCATGATGCGCACCCTCGCCCAGACCGGCAACGGCTGGATGACCTTCAAGGACGCCGCCAACCGCACCGCCAACCAGACGGCCGAACCGGGCCACGTCGTCCACTCCTCCAACCTCTGCACGGAGATCCTGGAGGTCACCGACGACGGGGAGACGGCGGTCTGCAACCTGGGGTCGGTCAACCTCGGCGCCTTCGTCGTCGACGGCGACATCGACTGGGAGCGGCTGGACGAGACCGTCCGCACCGCCGTCACCTTCCTCGACCGCGTGGTCGACATCAACTTCTACCCGACCGAGCAGGCGGGCCGGTCCAACGCCAAGTGGCGTCCGGTCGGGCTCGGTGCGATGGGTCTGCAGGACGTCTTCTTCAAGCTGCGCCTGCCCTTCGACTCCCCGGAGGCCAAGCGGCTCTCCACCCGTGTCGCCGAGCGCATCATGCTCGCCGCGTACGAGGCCTCCGCCGACCTGGCCGAGCGCAACGGCCCGCTGCCGGCCTGGGAGAAGACCCGTACGGCCAGGGGCGTCCTGCACCCCGACCACTACGACGTCGAGCTCACCTGGCCGGAGCGCTGGGCAGCCCTGCGGGAACGTATCGCCACCACGGGGATGCGCAACTCGCTGCTCCTCGCGATCGCACCCACCGCCACCATCGCGTCCATCGCGGGCGTGTACGAGTGCATCGAGCCGCAGGTGTCCAACCTGTTCAAGCGCGAGACGCTGTCCGGTGAGTTCCTCCAGGTCAACTCGTACCTGGTGAAGGACCTGAAGGAGCTCGGCGTCTGGGACGCGCGCACCCGTGAGGCGCTGCGCGACTCCAGCGGCTCGGTGCAGGACTTCGCGTGGATCCCGGCCGACGTACGGGCGCTGTACCGCACGGCGTGGGAGATCCCGCAGCGCGGTCTGATCGACATGGCAGCCGCCCGGACCCCGTTCCTGGACCAGGCCCAGTCCCTGAACCTGTTCCTGGAGACGCCGACCATCGGCAAGCTCTCCTCGATGTACGCGTACGCCTGGAAGTCGGGCCTGAAGACGACGTACTACCTGCGCTCCCGCCCGGCGACCCGCATCGCCCGCGCGGCACAGGCGCAAGCCACCATCCCCGTCCAGCAGGCGGCCGACCCCGACGCCGTCGCCTGCTCGCTCGAGAACCCCGAGTCCTGCGAGGCCTGCCAGTAATGAGTTCCACCCGTAACCAGAATCTCCTCGACCCGGGCTTCGAGCTGACCCTGCGCCCCATGCGCTACCCCGACTTCTACGAGCGCTACCGGGACGCCATCAAGAACACCTGGACCGTGGAGGAGGTGGACCTCCACTCGGACGTGGCAGATCTCGCGAAACTGTCACAGGGCGAGCAGCACATGATCGGCCGGCTGGTCGCGTTCTTCGCGACGGGCGACTCGATCGTCGCGAACAACCTCGTGCTGACGCTGTACAAGCACATCAACTCCCCCGAGGCGCGGCTGTACCTGAGCCGCCAGCTGTTCGAGGAGGCCGTCCACGTCCAGTTCTACCTGACGCTCCTGGACACCTACCTCCCCGACCCGGACGACCGCGCCGCCGCCTTCGACGCCGTGGAGAACATTCCCTCCATCCGCGAGAAGGCCGAGTTCTGCTTCAAGTGGATCGACGAGGTCGAGAAGCTGGACCGTCTGGAGACCCAGGCCGACCGCCGCCGCTTCCTCCTCAACCTGATCTGCTTCGCGGCCTGCATCGAGGGCCTGTTCTTCTACGGTGCCTTCGCGTACGTCTACTGGTTCCGCAGCCGGGGTCTGCTGCACGGCCTGGCCACCGGCACCAACTGGGTGTTCCGCGACGAGACGATGCACATGAGCTTCGCCTTCGAGGTCGTCGACACCGTCCGCAAGGAGGAGCCGGAGCTCTTCGACGACCAGTTGGAGCAGCAGGTCACCGACATGCTCCGGGAGGCCGTCGAGGCCGAGCTGCAGTTCGCGCGCGACCTGTGCGGTGACGGCCTGCCGGGCATGAACACCGACTCGATGCGCCAGTACCTCGAGTGCGTCGCCGACCAGCGCCTGAGCCGTCTCGGCTTCGCTCCGGTGTACGGCTCGGAGAACCCGTTCTCCTTCATGGAGCTCCAGGGGGTTCAGGAACTGACCAACTTCTTCGAGCGGCGTCCGTCGGCGTACCAGGTGGCGGTGGAGGGCACCGTCGACCTGGACGAGGACTTCTGATCCCGTCCGGTCTCCCCGGGCTCCTGGGCCTCCCCCCTGATCTGTCGGTCGATGCGCCGGTCGCGCACGATGCCGATCAGTGAGGGGAGGACCAGGAGGACCAGGATCCCGAGAACAGCGCCCCTTCCGCACAGCCGGTCGCTGGGGACCACGCCCAACGCCTGCCGGCGGACGTTCAGGGGCCAGGAGGCCGCCTGAACGTCACCACCCGTCACCTCTCCAGCGGCCTCAACAGCAGTTTGTGCGGGCGCAGTGTGATGCCCACCCGGGTCGTGTCGTCAGAACCGGTCACCTGCTCGAAGCGGTACTTCGTCGCCACCGCCGCCGTGATCAGGCTCAGTTGGGCCATCGAGAAGTGGTCGCTCGGGCACTTGCGGTTGCCCACGCTGAACGGGCTCATGGCATGTTTCGGCACGTCCTTGACCCGTTCGGGCAGCCAGCGGTCGGGGTCGAACTCCAGGTTGTGTGCGTAGGAACGCGCGTCGCGCTGGATCGCGTAGGGGCTGTACACGATGTCCGCACCGGCCGGAATGCGATAGCCACCGAGTTCGGTGTCGGTCACCGCCCGCCGCGTCAATATCCATACGGCGGGGCGCAAACGCATAGCCTCGACGACGACATTGTTGGTGTGCGTGAGCTTGCGGACGTCCTCGAATCCGACGGGCCGGCCCCCGGTCACGGATTCGACCTCCGCCCGTACCTTGTCGGCGTGTTCGGGGTGTTCGGTGAGTGCCTGAAGCAACCACATGATCGTGGAGGCGACGGTTTCACTGCCGGGGGTGAGTATCGCGACGACCTGATCGTGGATCTCCTGCTCCCCGATGGGGTCGCCATTCTCGTCCTTCGCTTCCAGCAATGCCGACAGCAAATCGTCAGGCCTTTGACAGGATGCCCGGCGCTCGGCGACGATCTCGTCGACCAGGAGATGCAAATCGGCCAGTGCGCGGTTGAATTCGCGGTTGGCCGGAAACGGCAGCCGGTACAGCGGCCCGAGCGGGACCACCATCCTGCGGTACATACCACGGAAGACGGTGGCGAGCGCGACGCACAAGCGCTCGGCCCGCTCGTCCATGAAGTCGCCGCGCAGCAGACAGCGGGCGGCGATCCGCACGGCGACCCGGAAGGACTCGGAGGTGCAGTCGACGGTCTCGCCGGGCTGCCAGCGCTCGGTCAGCGCATGCGCCTCCTCCTCCATGATCGGCCCGTACGCGGGGATCGCGTCGAGCCGGAAGGCGGGCTGGATCGTACGCCGCTGACGCCGGTGCGTCGGGCCGTTGGCGGTGGCGACGCCCTCCTTGCCGAGCAGGCCTTCCAGCGACTCCCACAGCGGGCCGTCGATCTTGTAGTCGGGGCTGAGGGCCAGCGCGCCGGTGAGGGCGGGGGCGGTGACGGCGTAGACCGTCTTCGGGCCCAGTTTCAGGCGTACGACGTCGCCGTGGTCGCGCAGTCGCGACATGAACGCCAGCGGGTCGCGGACCAGCTTCCAGCCGTGGCCCAGGAGCGGGACACCGCCTCCCGCAAGTGGCGGCTCACGCAGCTCCGGCACCTGGAGTCCCGCGGGCTTCACAGAATCGACGGTCATTTCTCACCTGCCGCTTCGTTGTTGACGTACGGGGGCGTGGACCGGTCGTCCCAGCTGTCGACCATGTAACGGCCGGACTCGTGGTGGAACCAGTAGACGGAACTGAACCAGTTCCGCATGTTTCCGAGGCAGGCCCGTACCGCGACACTCAGTTCTTTTCCCCGCACCGTGTCGTCGGCGAGTTCGTCGGCGAACCGTAAGGCGTCCCGTTCGGCGGTCAGGAATTCTGATATGCATTCTTCGACGCGCCGCCGGATTTCCTCCACTGCCTCTTCGAGAGTCAGTCCCTCATGAGTGACGAGACTGATTCCGAGATTGTGTACCTCGTCGCCCGCGATTTCCTTCGGAAGCGAGCAGAGGTCGTTGTACCAGGCGGCGAATTCCTGACTCAGCAGCGCCGCCCGTCGATATGCCGGGTGTTTGCGCACGGCGTCCGGGAGTTCGCATCCCGCACTCGGCTCCAGCAGGTCCGTCCATATCCAGTGCGCGAAGGTGAGGCGACGCAGCGCGAGATACTCCTCGACCGTGGGGACGATCCCCTGGGTGCGGTTGCGGAATTCCCGGTCGTACGCCTCGATCACCTCGTGGAAGTGCCGGGCGAACCGCGCGTTCCAGGTGCCGGGCAGGAACGAGTACAGCCGTCGCACACTGTCCGCGAGCCCCGCAACCAGGGGATCCCCGTGGTGCAGATGGTCCTCGGGGGAGTCCAGGGCCGCATGCAACCGGAACCTCAGCCGCCGCCAGTCGGCCGACCGGCCGTGGACGATGTCACGGTCGTGCCGGTCGTCCCAGACGAAGAACCACGCGCTGTAGTCGGCTATGGCCTGCAGGACCTCGTCGGGGGCGCCGATGTAGTACCCCGCCATGAGGTCGGTGTAGCACAGGCCATCGGCATATTCCGCCACCTTGTCCGCCGGCATGAGCCGTTTTTCCAGCAGCCAGGTGCGTGTCTTCTCCTGAAGCTTTGGCCAATACTGGTGGAGTTTCCGGGGAAACGCGGCCTCGATCGCCCGGAGAGAGAGCGAGGGTGGAACTGCGATCACTGTCGATGTGGTGCCGTACGTGGTGCTGTATGGGAAAGCAGGCACGAACTACCCCTCTCAGCCGCCGGTCAGCGCAACACCCCTCCCGTCGTGCCGGGCGTGCGCCGTTGCGTATCCCCGCACTTCCCATTCAGCACCACGACTGACCGTTCTGGGAATGGATTTGCTTAATTCGCTACCCCAACGTGCCGAGAATCCCCCTCGCGTGACTGGTTATGGATCACCGCACGCATGTATGAGATCGAACGTGCGACGGACAGACGACCGACACGGAGAGACGACCGACGCGTAGAGACGAACGACGCCTGGTCAGGAAAGAACCTGACCAGGCGTCCGCGGAGTCGTTGTCCGGCTCAGTCGTTGGCGACCACCGGGTAGCGCGGCTCGTTCTCGGCCATCTGCCGCAGCGCGTCCTTGCGGTCACGCTTGGAGAGGCGGTCGATGTAGAGGTAGCCGTACAGGTGGTCGGTCTCGTGCTGCAAACACCGGGCGAAGTAGCCGGTGCCGCGCACCTTGACGGGGTTGCCCTTCTCGTCCTGCCCGGTCACCTCGGCGTAGTCGGGGCGGGCGAGCGGCATGTACGCGGTCGGCACCGACAGGCAGCCCTCGTTGCTGTCGTCCAGGCGGCGCTTGTCCGCGGGCAGCTCGACGACCTTCGGGTTGCAGACGACCCCGACGTGCCGGACGCCCTCGTCGTCGGGGCAGTCGTAGACGAAGACCTTCAGGTCGACGCCGATCTGGTTCGCGGCCAGGCCCACGCCCTCGGCGGTGCGCTGGCTGGCGAACATGTCCGCGACCAGCTGCTGGAGCTCCTCGCCGAAGTCGGTGACGTCCTTGCACTCCTTGTGCAGCACCGGGTTGCCGACGACCGTGATCGGCCGGGAGGTGCCGCGCTCGCGCCAGGCCGCCTCGCGCTCCTCCGCCTCCCCGGTGTCGATGACGAAGCCCTCGTCGTCCACGGGGAGCACGCCCGCGTGCTGCTGATCGGTGTCCTGCTGCGCCATGACCGACGTACGCCTTCCTGCAAGCCTGAGAATTCTGCGAGTACAGCCTAAAGGGGACGCCCGGCGAAGGACGGCTCAGCAGACCTCTTCGAGGTCCCGCCAGTCCCGTGAGTCCGGGCTGTCCGCCACCCAGCCGTCCAGCAGCCCCCTCACCAGTGAGGCCGGCGCGGCCACCCCGCACTCCCGCTCGGGCACCCACAGCTGCCCGTCGGTGCGGTGGCCGAGCGGCCCGGGGTGCCCGGGTTCACTGTGGTCGTGCGGGTCGAGGTGCACGCCTTCGCCCTCGTCGGACGGCATCCGCGACTCCGAGCACATCCGGCACAGCAGCCGTACGGAGGACGACCAGTCCTCGGCGGCGAAGCCCGCGTCGGCGGCGAGCCGCTCCAGCGCGTCCCGGTCGGCCTCGGTGGCGGCCTCCAGCAGGACCACCCAGGTGGGCACGGGCGACGGCGCCCACAGCTCGATCTCGTCGAACACCGGATAGGAGTGCCCGGCCGACGTGGTGCGCTCCCCGTGGGGCACCCCGTCGTGCAGCACGACCTCGCCCCAGCGCCGCCCGGACGACGGCAGCGGAATGGACAGCACCTCGATCCGGGCGGGGTCGAGCCTGCGCCCCCACACGACCTCGGCCTCGCCCTCGGGCGACAGCCGGACGGCCGCGCTGCCGAGGTCCATGCCTACGGGCTCCCCGGACGCCGTGGCGCCCCCGGGCACATGCAGCCCGTAGGCCTGCCAGGCCCGGCGGGCCAGCGGCCAGTCCTGCAGGGCCGTGGCGGCGATGCCGACGTTCCACCAGTCGGGGGCTCCGGTCTCCCGGTCGAGCAGGGCGACGGCCCTGAGCCCGGCCGTGCGGGCCTGCTCCCAGTCGTGCCGGAACTTGTGCAGCAGGGCGAGGTTGAACCAGGACTCGGACAGCCAGGGCTCCAGGTCGGCGGCCCGCGTCAGCAGCGCGCCCGCGTCCTCGTACCGGCCGTCGCCGATCAGTGTGAACGCCCGATCGGTGGCCTGCCGCCAGGAGGCGGAGGGCCGGTGCCGTCCCTTTCCGAAGATCCTCACGATTCCCGCCTGCCAGTTCCAGTTCCGTGGAGTGGGCTGGCTTGTGCCCCCGGACACCCTCTCCCTCGCATCCAACCACGTAGGGCTGGAGAGGCGCTCATTACCCATGGGTTACCCCACCGGGGGCAAGGTCAGACAGCCCCGTGACAGGACCCGGGCCAGCGCCTCCACGACCTCGGGCGCGTACTCTCCGGCCGTCCCCAGCCGCAGTTCCTCCAGGGCCGTCAGGGGCCCGCCCGGCCCGGCGTCGCGCGCCTTCTCCTCGTACGCGTTCACGGCCCGCACGATCCGCGCCGCCACCGGCTGCTCCCGGTAGGGGTCGGCCTGCCGCTCCACCACCACGGCGACGGCCCCGTCGACCCCCGTCTGCCGTACGACGGCCCCACCGAGCAGTGCGATCCGCCGCTGCTGGGCGGCGGGCAGCACGGCGGTGGCCCCCGCCGGCACGGGGTCCACGAGGCTCAGCTGCCCGATGTCGTGCATGAGCGCCGCGTACTCCAGTACGTTCAGTTCGGGCTCCGACAGTCCCATGTCCCGCCCGACGGCCCGACTGAGCGCGGCGACGCGGCGCGCGTGTCCGGCGGGGGTGCAGCCGGCTGTCTCGGTGGCCCGGGCGAGCGAGGCGATGGTCTGCCGGTAGGTGGCACGCACGGCCGCGTACCGGCGCAGGGACACCTGGGTGAGCAGCAGGGGCAGACAGAAAACGGGCAGCGCCCACAACCCCACCACGGCGACCGCGAGCGCCATCACCACCCCCGTCGCGCACACGGCCGACCCGATCCCGAGCAGGGACCGCAACTCGTCCCGCAGCAACGGCCCGAACGGCCACCCCGTCCGGGAGCGGGCCAGGGCGGCCGCGAGCACGGCGTCGCACAGCGCGGTGAGCGCGAGCAGCGCGACCAGCAGCAGCGCGTAGGCATGCCCGGGCCAGCCGTCGAACACCCCCTTGCCGTAGAGGGGTTGGAAGCACACGGCGGCGAACCCGGTGGTGAGCACCCGCCGCGCCAGCTGGTCGAGCGCCGGCCCCTGCCCGCGCGCGATGTGCGGAACGCTGCCGAGCAGGGAGGCGGCGACCACCACGGCGACGATCTGCGCGACGCCCATGAGGGTCCCCCCTGCTCGGGCGGAGTCGAGAACCCGGGGGAGCGTCGGGTGGCCCCCGTTCTCTCCGAGCAGGGCGTACGAGAGCGCTCCGGCGGCGGCGAGGGGCGCGGCCTCCCTGCCTTCCGGGCCGCTCCACCGGGTCAGCTCTCCGACGGCGACCAGGACCCCGAAGGCAAGGGCGGCTCCCCGGTCGTCGATGCCGGTCCAGAGGGTGCCGGCGAGACAGAGGGCGCCGAGGGTGAGGGCGGAGGTGCGGATGAGGGGGAGCGCCACCGAGCGGTGGCGCAAGGTCATCGGTGCGCTCCTGGCCGACTGGACACCGGTGGAGGCGGAGCGGGTGGGTGGACGCGAGGGGACCGGTCCTCGTCTGCCGTGACCGCCGGATGCCACCCGTACCGCCCGAGCGCCCGCACCAACGCCGTGACCATCAACGGGTCGAACTGAGCCCCCGCACACCGCTCGAGCTCCTCCAACGCCACCCGAACCGGGCGTGCCCTCCGGTAGGACCGCGTGGACGTCATCGCATCGAACGCGTCGGCGACCGCGACGACCCGAGCGAACTCCGGGATCTGGCTGCCGACCAGTCCGTACGGATACCCGCTGCCGTCCAACCGCTCATGGTGATGCAGGATCGCCGACCGGGCCTCCCCGAGAAAGCCGATGCCCCGCACGATTTCGTGCCCGTACTCGGGATGCAGCTCGATCACCCGCCGCTCCTCGGGAGTCAGCGGCCCGTCCTTGCGCAGGAGCCGCGTGGGGACGCCCAGCTTGCCCACGTCGTGCAGGATCCCGGCGAACCGGAGCACCTCGACCCGCTCGTCGTCCATGCCGAGCTCACGCGCGATCATCACGGACGCCTGCCCGACCCGCTCACTGTGCCCGCGGGTGTACCCGTCCTTGATGTCGACGGCCTGCACCAGCGCGCGAATGGTCGCCTGGTGGGCGGCCCGTTCCCGGTGGTACTGCGCGAACACCCACCAGGACACGCACATCGGCAGCAGCACGAGCAGCGCGGCGACAGGCCCGTACGGACTGCGCCACAGCACGGCCATCATCAGCCCGGCGAGCCCGTGCACGGCGGCGGGCACCAGTGACCGGAGGAACAGTCCGCGCCAGGCCCGCCGCACCGGCACGCGTTCGGCCAGCGCGAGGATCCCGCCGTCCAGCACGGCCGGCACGAGCCAGAACGTCAGCACGGCCGCCCCGGCCGGCAGCAGTACGCAGGGAAAGCGGGACGCCGCCACCGCCTCCGGCCCGCCGAGCGCTCCGTGCACCCGGGCCGCGGCCCACACCCCGAGCATCAGCTCGGCGGCACGCCACACCCGGCGCAGCAGGACAGGCCGATCGGCCCGGGAGAACAGCGCCCCCGGCAGCGCGACGAGCGCCGCGACCGGCGGGGGCAGCAAGAAGGCCCCGGCCAGCAGCACGGGGCGGAACGTTCCGGCGAAGCGGCGCGCCGCGACCCGCTCACCACCGGCGTACAGGGCCGCCAGCAGGACGACGGCCCACCAGGGGGTGCGGGCGGACGGCAGCGGGCGCAGACAGAGCACCGCACCGAGGACGGCACAGGCGACGACGTACGCACGTGCCCGCGCCGCTACCGCCGCCTCCATGACGTCCGCCCCTCCCCCGGCCACGACCGTGCCTGTACAGGCTCCGGAGCGTAGAGCGGCCGGGGGTGGGTCCACGGGCGTATGAGCCGCCGGTTAGCACGTTCGGGTGACGTCAGCCCGTCCAGTGGACGGTGGGACGGTGGGCGGGAGTTCAGGACTCCTGAGGCGTAGCCGTAGCCGTAGCCGTAGCCGTCACGTCGTCGTGGTCGGGGACGGCCTGTCCGGAGCGGATCAGGTCGATGCGGCCCATGACCTTCGCCCGCAGATCCGTCGGCACGTCGTCATGCCCACAGCACCGCTTGACCAGCTTCTTCACGGCCTGCTCCAGACCGTACTTCTCGAGGCACGGCGAGCATTCCTCGAAGTGGTGCTGGAACTTGTCGCGGTCGAGGGGCGGCATCTCACTGTCGAGGAACTCGTACAGGTGGTCGAGGACCTCACTGCAGTCCGTCTCGTGCGGCTCTCCGCAGCTCATGAGCCCGAGCCTTTCGCTTCGTTCGACTCTCCGGCGCCGGCCGGGACCAGCCCACGCTCACGGGCGTAGTCCTCGAGCATGCCGCGCAGTTGACGGCGGCCCCGGTGCAGCCGGGACATCACCGTACCGATGGGTGTCCCCATGATGTCCGCGATCTCCTTGTACGCAAAGCCCTCTACGTCCGCGAGATAGACGGCGATGCGGAACTCCTCGGGGATCGCCTGAAGCGCCTGCTTCACGTCCGAGTCGGGCAGGTGGTCGAGCGCCTGCGACTCGGCGGAGCGCAGACCCGTCGACATGTGCGACTCGGCACGCGCGAGCTGCCAGTCCTCGATCTCCTCGGCCGCACTGCGCTGGGGTTCGCGCTGCTTCTTGCGGTACGAGTTGATGAAGGTGTTGGTGAGGATGCGGTACAGCCATGCCTTGAGGTTGGTGCCCTCGCGGAACTGGTGGAAGGACGCGTACGCCTTCGCGTACGTCTCCTGCACCAGGTCCTCGGCGTCGGCCGGGTTGCGCGTCATGCGCAGGGCTGCCGAATACATCTGGTCGAGGAATTCGAGCGCGTCCCGCTCGAAGCGCGAGCTACGCTCCGCGGACGACTCCGCGCTCATACCCGGGCCCTCGGGCTGCTCCGCCTGGCCGTTGTCGGTCCCTGCGTCGGTCCCAGTGACCGGACCCACCTCCTCAAGTTCCTGGGCAGGACCGAAACCGGTCCCACTCGAATCGGAGGATAGACGACGACCCGTGCCTGCCGCCGCTCGAATAGGAGCGATCTTGGCCGCATGCAGCACCGTCCAGTCCAGGTCAGTACTGCTGCTGCGGCTCGGGCAGATGGTCGAACCCATGCGGCGGACTTCCTCTCCTAAGACGTCGGCGCTGGTGCCCCAGCACTTATGTCCGCCTCAACAGTGGCCGCCCACACAACATTCCCGTTCGTCACCCGAGTGAGCCGGCCCACGCCCCGACCGCGTCGGTGATGATCTCCAGGGCGCGTTCCTGGGTGATCTCCGCGCGCTTGGGGACGGCGAAGCCGTGATCGCCGTAGGGCACCTCGACCAGTTCGTACGCCCCTTCGGGAAACTCCTCCGGCTTCCCGAACGGGTCGTTGCCACCCTGTACGACGAGGGTGGGCACCCCGGCCCCGAGCAGTTCGTCGGCGCGGGACTTCTCGGGCTTACCCGGCGGATGCAGGGGGAAGCCGAGTGCGAGGACGGCGGCAGCGCCCAGTTCCACGGCCGTACGGCAGGCCACACGGGCGCCCGCGCTCCGGCCGCCCGAGATCACCGGCAGGCCGGGTTCGGCCAGCGCGGGCCAGATGCCCCGCCAGCCGACGTCGAGGGTCTTAGGCGCGGGCGCCAGCTTCTTGCCGGCCACCCGCCAGGGCTGCTCGACGAGGGCGACCGTCACCCCGTGTCCCGGCAGGACCCGGGCAAGCGCCTGCAGGTCCCGCGCCTGGATGCCGCCGCCGGCGCCGTGGCTGACGGCGAGGACGAACCGCGGCTTCTCGGTGTGGTGCCAGACGATGCGCGCCCGACCGGCATCGGTCTCGATTTCCTGTGTCACTTCTGCCAGATCTGTCACATCAGAAAAGTGTGCCCTCTTCGGGGCCTTCCAGTTCCTTCAGCAGCTCCGGTCCGTTGTTGCGGACGTTGCTGACCGCGGTGGACACGGGGTAGGCGCGCATCAGTCCGGCGGGCGGCGGGGCGAGCAGTTCACGCAGGCCGTCGAGGTCCGTGCGGGACGGGTCGAGCCAGGCGTCCCAGCGGTCCGGGGTGAGCATCAGCGGCATCCGGGGGTGGATCTCGGCGAGTGTGTACGGCCCCTCGGCCGGTGCCACCGCGAGCGGGGTCGTCTCCGCCTCCGTGGTGATGACGGAGCAGGTCACCCACCAGGCCTGCGGATGGTCGTCGGGCAGGGTCCGGTCCCGCCAGAACTCGTACAGCCCGGCCATCGCGAAGACCGACCCGTCGGCCGGGAGCACGAAGTACGGCTGCTTGCGCGGCCGCTTCTTCTTCCCCTCGACCTCCAGGTCCCGCTCCTGCGTGCCGGTGACCCACTCGTAGTAGCCGTCGGCGGGCAGGATGCAGCGCCGGGCGGCGAAGGCACGGCGGTACGACGGCTTCTCGTGCACGGTCTCCGCGCGCGCGTTGATCATCCGTGCACCGCCCTCGGGCGTCTTCGCCCAGGACGGTACGAGGCCCCACTTGAGCTTGCGCAGCTGGCGAACCGGCCGCTTCTCTTCGGCGTCCTTCAGGGGACGGTCGAGGACCGCGTAGACCTCTTTCGTCGGAGCCACGTTGTAGTCGGGCGCCAAGGTCTCCTCGGGCTCCCACTTCTCGACCTCAAAGACTCCTGCGAGATCCTCGGGCCTACGACTCGATGCATACCGTCCGCACATGCGTGCCACACTGCCAGGCCCACCCGTCACCCGACCACCACCCCTCGACGATTGCGCCACGCGCAAGCCCCTGTCGACTGCGCCCAGAGGGAGCCACCGAAGAACATGGACAGCACCGCCGCCACCGCGCTGCCCGACCTCTGGGACCGCGTCTTCGGCACCCAGCCCGACCCCCATCTGTGGGTGGTGCTCGCCACCATGGTCGCGGCGCTCGCCATAGTCGTCCCGCACACGGTGTGGCGCATCTCGCGCAACGCGATCACCATCGCGCACGAGGGCGGCCACGGCCTGGTGGCGCTGGTCACCGGCCGCACCCTCACCGGCATACGACTGCACTCCGACACCAGCGGCCTCACCGTCAGCCGGGGCAAGCCCTACGGCCTGGGCATGATCCTCACCGCGGCCTCCGGCTACACCGCTCCCCCACTCCTCGGCCTGGGCGGCGCCGCACTGCTCGCCGCCGGTCACATCACGCTGCTGCTGTGGCTGGCCACCGCCCTGCTGGTGGCGATGCTGGTGATGATCCGCAACGCCTACGGGGCCCTGACCGTGGTGCTGACCGGCGGTGCGTTCCTGCTGGTGTCGTGGCTGGCCGGCCCTCAGGTGCAGGCGGCGTTCGCGTACGCGGTGGTGTGGTTCCTGCTGGTCGGCGGGGTGCGTCCGGCCTTCGAGCTCCAGGCCAAACGGTCACGCGGGGGTGCCGGGGACTCGGACGCGGACCAGCTGTCGCGGCTGACGCACGTACCGGCGGGGCTGTGGTTGTTCCTGTTCCACGCGGTGTCCCTGTGCTCGCTGATCGGCGGGGGCAGGTGGCTGCTGGAGGTGTGACGGACGGCCGAATGCGGCCGGCGCCCACGCATATATGCACGGCATTTCCCATACTGTGGGTTCGCTCCGCTTTCTCCGCATTTGATCAAGATCTCCGGTCATCGCCAGCCACTAAAGTGGGCGCATGACCGTGAACCCCGCACACACCGCCCTCTGGCCCGCCCCGCACGCGAGCGGAGCCGTCGACGCGACGGTCCACGTGCCCGGGTCCAAGTCGGTCACCAACCGAGCCCTGGTGCTCGCCGCCCTCGCCTCCGAGCCGGGCTGGCTGCGCCGCCCGCTGCGCTCCCGCGACACCCTGCTGATGGCCGGGGCCCTGCGCGCGATGGGCGTCGGCATCGAGGAGACGGTGTCCTCCAGTTCCACCGTCACCGGCGGGACCGGCGAGGCCTGGCGGGTGATCCCCGCGGGTCTGCACGGCCCGGCCACGATCGACGTCGGCAACGCGGGCACGGTGATGCGCTTCCTGCCGCCGGTCGCCGCGCTCGCCGACGGCCCCATCCGCTTCGACGGCGACCCGAGGTCGTACGAGCGTCCCCTGAACGGCGTGATCGACGCCCTGCGCGCCCTCGGCGCCCGCATCGACGACGACGGCCGGGGCGCGCTGCCGCTGACGGTGCACGGCGGCGGTGCGCTGGACGGCGGGCCGGTCGCGATCGACGCCTCGTCCTCGTCGCAGTTCGTCAGCGCCCTGCTGCTGTCGGGACCGCGCTTCAACCAGGGCGTGGAGGTCCGCCACACCGGAACCACGCTGCCGTCGATGCCCCACATCCGGATGACGGTGGACATGCTGCGCGCGGTCGGCGCCCAGGTGGACACCCCGGAGTCGGGCGGCGAGCCGAACGTCTGGCGGGTCACCCCGGGCGCCCTGCTCGGCCGCGACCTGACCGTCGAGCCGGACCTGTCCAACGCGCAGCCGTTCCTGGCGGCGGCGCTGGTGACCGGCGGCCGGGTCGTCGTCCCGGACTGGCCTGCCCGCACCACCCAGCCCGGTGACCGGCTGCGCGAGATCTTCACCGAAATGGGCGGTGCCTGCGAACTGACCGAGTACGGCCTCGTGTTCACCGGATCGGGTGCCATCCACGGCATCGACGTGGACCTGGGCGAGGTGGGCGAGCTGACCCCGGGCATCGCGGCCGTCGCCGCCCTCGCGGACTCCCCCTCGACCCTGCGGGGCGTGGCCCATCTGCGCCTGCACGAGACGGACCGCCTGGCCGCGCTCACCAAGGAGATCAACGAGCTCGGCGGCGACGTCACCGAGACGGCCGACGGCCTGCACATCCGGCCCCGCCCCCTGCACGGCGGGATTTTCCACACGTACGAGGACCACCGCATGGCGACCGCCGGCGCGATCCTCGGCCTGGCGGTCGAGGGCGTGCAGATCGAGAACGTGGCGACCACGGCGAAGACCCTCCCGGACTTCCCCGAACTGTGGACCGGGATGCTCGGGGCATAGAGACTCAGGGATCAGGTCATGCGCCGCTACGGCAAGCACACCGACGAGGACGACATCCGCTCCCGCCCGAACCGCAAGGGCAACCGACCCCGTACGCACATCCGCCCCAAGCACGAGGACGCCGCCGAGGGCATGATCCTCACCGTCGACCGGGGCCGGCTGACCGTCCTCGTCGAGGACCGGATCGTGATGGCGATGAAGGCCCGCGAACTGGGCCGTAAGGCGGCGATCGTCGGCGACCGGGTGGCCCTCGTCGGCGACCTGTCCGGTACGAAGGACACCCTCGCGCGCATCGTCCGCATCGAGGAGCGGACCTCGGTCCTGCGCCGCACCGCGGACGACGACGACCCGTACGAGCGCGTGGTCGTCGCCAACGCCGACCAGCTGGCCATCGTCACGGCCCTGGCCGACCCCGAGCCCCGCCCGCGGCTGATCGACCGCTGTCTGGTGGCGGCGTTCGACGGCGGTCTGACGCCCCTCCTCGTGCTGACGAAGTCGGATCTGGCCCCACCGGACAAGCTCCTGGAGCTGTACGGCGACCTCGACATCCCGTACGTGGTCACCAGCCGCGAGGAGCTGGAGAACGGGACCGCCGTCGCCCGGGTGCGCGAGCAGCTCGACGGGAAGATCACCGCGTTCGTCGGGCACTCGGGCGTCGGCAAGACGACGCTGGTCAACGCGCTGGTGCCGGAGGAGCGACGCCGTTCGACCGGGCGTGTGAACGCCGTGACGGGCCGCGGCCGGCACACCACCACCTCCGCCCTCGCCCTGCCGTTGGCGGACAGCGACGAGGGCTGGGTCATCGACACCCCGGGCGTACGGTCGTTCGGCCTGAACCACGTGGATCCGTCCCGCGTCATCCACGCCTTCCCCGACCTGGAGCCGGGCACGGAGGGCTGCCCGCGCGCGTGCAGTCACGACGAGCCGGACTGCGCGTTGGACGCGTGGGTGGCCGAGGGGCACGCGGACCCGGCACGCCTCTACTCGCTGCGCCGGCTTCTCGCGACCCGGGAGCGGACGGAGGGCGACTGACCTCCTCGTTGTTTGTCCGGGCCCGAGTTCGGTAAGTGCATAATCGCACCGAGCCGGATCCAAGCCCGGCCAAGACGGACCAAGGAAGACCGAAGCAGACCAAGCCGGACGATTCCAGACGATGCCAGACCTAGCGGTCACAGACGCTGACAAGCGCTGACACACGGGAGGACAGCACATGGCGTGGCTGCTGGTGGTCGTCGCGGGGTTGCTCGAGACCGGCTTCGCCGTGTGTCTGAAGCTGTCGCACGGCTTCACCAGGCTCTGGCCGACCGTCGCCTTCTGCACCTTCGCGCTCGGCAGCTTCGGCCTGCTCACGCTGTCCCTGAAGAAGCTCGACGTGGGCCCCGCCTACGCCGTGTGGACCGGCATCGGCGCGGCGGGCACCGCGATCTACGGCATGGTCTTCCTCGGCGACCTGGTCTCGACACTGAAGATCGTCTCGATCAGCCTGGTGATCATCGGCGTGATCGGCCTCCAGTTGTCCGGCTCGGCCCACTGACGCGTCGCGTCACACGGCCGACTGGCGGCGGAAAGCGCCTCGCACAAGATCCGCGACCCCACCGTCCGCCGGCGGTGCGGCCACGCAGGACAGGGCGATACGGACGGCGAGTTCGCAGGAGCGGGCCAGCTCCGCGGTGTCCGGCCTGGCGGCGCCGGGACCGGAGAGGGCGGCCACGGCACGATCGCGGACGATCGCCACGAAGTCGCCGGGTGACGGCAGCGGGCCGTCCGCCCGCCGCTGCGCCGGCACGGCCGAGGAGGAGGGCACCGCCTTCAGCGTGGGTGACGGCAGCCGTTCGTTCCAGCAGCCGGTGAGCATGGCCCGTACGAGCGCGTTCTGACGGGCGGTCGACGCGGTCCACTCGGCGGTCGCGGTGAGCCGTTCGTGGGCGTCGGCGTGCGCGGCGAGCGCGCGCTCGATCCCGGCGAGGAACCCGTCCGCCTCTCTCCTGACGAGCGCCCGGGCCAGTCCCTCCTTGCTCCCGAACTCGTTGTACAGCGTCTGCCGGGACACCCCGGCCGCCGCGGCGACATCCACCATCCGCACCGCGGACCACGGCCGGCGTGCGAGCGCCGTGTAGGCGGCGTCCAGTAGGGATTCCCGCGCTGCAGGCATCATCGCCTCCCGGGGGCAAGCGGCTCTGCGCCCAGATTTGACGCGCCCGGAGGCACTGTCAAGGGTTCGCGGGGGCGTCGAGGGGCGCTCGTCGGCCACCTCGCGCGGGCACGCCCCGGACTCGTCCCCACGCGGCCCCGTGTGGCCCCGCCCCCACCCCGGCAGATACGGTTCGTTGTATGCCGGACTACCTGGACGACCTCCGCCTCGCCCACGTCCTCGCCGACGCGGCCGACGCCGCGACGATGGACCGCTTCAAGGCCCTCGACCTCAAGGTCGAGACGAAGCCGGACATGACACCGGTGAGTGAGGCGGACAAGGCGGCCGAGGAACTCATCCGCGGCCAGCTCCAGCGCGCCCGCCCCCGCGACGCGGTCCTCGGCGAGGAGTACGGCATCGAGGGCACCGGTCCCCGCCGCTGGGTGATCGACCCGATCGACGGCACCAAGAACTACGTACGCGGCGTCCCCGTCTGGGCCACCCTCATCTCCCTGATGGAGGCGGCGGAGGGCGGCTACCAGCCCGTCGTCGGCGTCGTCTCCGCGCCCGCCCTCGGCCGCCGCTGGTGGGCCGCGAAGGGCCACGGCGCCTTCACCGGCCGCAGCCTGTCCTCGGCGTCCCGCCTGCACGTCTCGCGCGTCTCGAAGCTGAGCGACGCCTCCTTCGCGTACTCCTCGCTGAGCGGCTGGGAGGAACAGGGCCGGCTGAACGGTTTCCTGGACCTCACCCGCGAGGTGTGGCGCACGCGCGCGTACGGCGACTTCTGGCCGTACATGATGGTCGCGGAAGGCTCCGTCGACATGTGCGCGGAACCCGAACTCTCCCTCTGGGACATGGCGGCCACCGCGATCGTCGTGACGGAGGCCGGCGGCACCTTCACCGGCCTCGACGGCCGCCCGGGCCCGCACAGCGGCAACGCGGCCGCGTCCAACGGTCTGCTGCACGACGAGTTGCTGGGGTACGTCAACCAGCGCTACTGAACGGCACAGATGAGCGCGTGCGCCCTCAACTGGCCTCGCACGCCCTCTTGTTGACCTCCGCTTTACCTGTCACGCTGTGAGCACCCCCACTTGTGAATTTGTGAATCCATGAACGAACGGACCCGAGGTCCGCGAGTCCCGTGGATTCCCGTAGGAGGTGGCTCCATCCCATGCTCGTCCGCGACGCCATGAGCACGGTGGTCCTCACCATCGGCCCCGCCCACACCCTCCGCCAGGCGGCCGCCCTGATGTCCGCGCGCCGCATCGGCGCCGCCCTGGTCCTCGACCCGGACGCCGGTGGCATCGGCATCCTCACCGAGCGCGACATCCTGAACTCCGTCGGCCTGGGCCAGAACCCGGACACGGAACGCACCCACGCCCACACCACGAACAACGTCGTCTTCGCCGCCCCGACGTGGACCCTGGAGGAGGCGGCCCGGGCCATGGCCCACGGCGGCTTCCGACACCTGGTCGTCCTCGACCGCGGCGAGCCGGCCGGCATCGTCTCGGTCCGCGACATCATCCGCTGCTGGGCACCGGCCCGGCAGCACATCCCTGCTTGACCAGGCGAAACGGGCCGGAATCCCCCGAGCGGGGATCCCGGCCCGTCGCGACGACAAGCGGTCCAGTGCTGGAGTGTCAGCCGCGCAGGGCCTGGACCGCGGCCTCCAGCCGCTTGCCGAAGTCGCCGTCCGCCTGGCGGAAGTTGGCGATGGCCCGCTCGGCGATGTCGTCGCGCGAGACCTTGGCGATGAAGCCGGAGAGGTTCTCGATCAGACGGGTCTTCTCGTCCTCCGACATCAGACGGTAGAGGTTGCCCGCCTGTACGAAGTCGTCGTCCTCGGCGTGGACCGGGGCCTCGTGGTTGCCCGTGGCGCCGGTGACCGGGGTGGCCTGCCACAGCGGACGGTCCGTCTGGAACGGGCCGCCGAAGCTGTTCGGCTCGTAGTTCTTCGCGCCCTTGTGGCGGCCGTCGTAGAGGAAGCCGTCACGGGAGTTGGTGCGCGCCTCGGTGGCGTGCGGGCGGTTCACCGGCAGGTGGTCGGCGTTGATGCCGACGCGGTAGCGATGGGCGTCGCCGTACGCGAAGAGGCGACCCTGGAGCATCTTGTCGGGCGACGGGCCGATCCCGGGCACGAAGTGCGCGGGGCTGAAGATCGACTGCTCGACCTCGGCGAAGACGTTCTCCGGGTTGCGGTTGAGCTCCAGCTTGCCGATCTCGACCGGCGGGTAGTCCTCGTGCGGCCACACCTTGGTGAGGTCGAACGGGTTGAAGCGGTAGGTCGCCGCGTCGGCCGCCGGCATGATCTGGACCTGCACGGTCCAGGTCGGGAAGTCACCGCGCTCGATGGACTCGCGCAGGTCGCGCTGGTGGCTGTCCGGATCCTCACCGGCGAGCTTGTTGGCCTCGGCCTGGGTGAGGTTCTTGATGCCCTGGTCGGTCTTGAAGTGGTACTTGACCCAGAAGACCTCACCGGCCTCGTTGTTCCACTGGTAGGTGTGCGAGCCGTAGCCGTTCATGTGGCGGTACGAGGCCGGGATCCCGCGGTCGCCGAACAGCCAGGTCACCTGGTGGGTGGACTCGGGAGACAGGCCCCAGAAGTCCCAGACGTTGTCCGCCTCCTGCGAGCCCGTGTACGGGTCGCGCTTCTGGGTGTGGATGAAGTCCGGGAACTTGATCGCGTCCTTGATGAAGAACACCGGGGTGTTGTTGCCGACGAGGTCGTAGTTGCCCTCTTCGGTGTAGAACTTCAGCGCCCAGCCGCGGGGGTCGCGCACGGCGTCGGCCGCACCGAGGTTGCCGGCCACCGTCGAGAAGCGCAGGAACGTCTCGGTCTGCTTGCCGACCTCGGAGAGGAACGTGGCGCGCGTGTACCGCGTGACATCGGCGGTGACCGTGAAGGTGCCGTAGGCGCCCGCACCGCGCGCGTGCACGACGCGCTCCGGGATGCGCTCACGGTTGAAGTGGGCCAGCTTCTCCAGAAGCAGCTGGTCCTGGACGAGAACCGGGCCGCCGACACCCGCGGTCTCGCTGTTCTGGTTGTCGGCCACCGGAGCACCGGCCTCCGTGGTGAGCGGTCCCTGCGTCACGTGTGCCTCCTGCGTCATTTCTGACAAGTCCTGTCCCTTGGCCAATGCCGAACCAGATCCTACAATGGACATTATCCAAGTCAAGTAGAGCTCCAAAGTCACACCCGTTCGGGACCTGGTCCCTCCTGCTGTTAGGCTGATTCGTATGAGTGACCTTCTGGAACGGCTGCGCGGACGCGGATGGCGTATGACCGCACAGCGGCGCGTCGTGGCCGAGGTACTCGACGGCGATCACGTCCACCTGACGGCCGACGAGGTGCACGCCAGGGCCGTCACCAAGCTGCCCGAGATCTCCCGGGCGACCGTCTACAACACGCTGGGCGAGCTGGTCTCCCTCGGCGAGGTCCTCGAGGTCGCGACCGACAAGCGCGCCAAGAGGTACGACCCGAACGCCCACCGCCCGCACCACCATCTGGTCTGCGCCCGGTGCGGCGCGATCCGTGACGTCCACCCCGGCGGCAACCCGCTGTCCGACCTCCCCGACTCGGAGCGCTTCGGCTTCACGGTCTCGGACGTCGAGGTGACGTACCGCGGCATCTGCCCGAACTGCGCGTCGGCGTAGCGACCGCTTCCCGAAGCCCCGGCACCGATGGGTGCCGGGGCTTTCAGCGCGGTGACGCCTGAAGCGGGGCGGACGCAGACAAAAACCGAGGGCCGGAACCCTTTCGGATTCCGGCCCTCGGCCTTCAGTAGCGGGGACAGGATTTGAACCTGCGACCTCTGGGTTATGAGCCCAGCGAGCTACCGAGCTGCTCCACCCCGCGTCGATGAATGCAACGTTACGTCAAGGATGCAGACGGAAGCAAATCGCTTATCGCGTGGGTTGTGGCCGACGTGGCTGCGGGCAGTCGTGGTCCGCGTGACTGCGGGCAGTTGTGCATCTGCGTGACTGGGGGCAGACGTGGAACTGGGCGGCCGCGGGCAGACCTGCACGTGCGCGGCTCCGGGCAGACGTGCATCTGCGTGACTGCGGGCAGTCGTGCCGCTTGGGCGGCACGGGCGAGCGACTTCACCCGTCCACCCCCGCCCGCGTGCGGCACCGCCTCAGGCCGACAGCTCCTGCCGCAACGCATCCCGCAACCGAGCCGCCCGCTCGGACACCTCGGCCGGCCCCAAGGACACCGCCCGGTCGGCCCACCGCTGCCCCTCCGCAAGCTCCCCACGACGCGCGTAGACCAGGGCCAGTCGAAGAGCCGCCCGCCCATGGCCCGCGTCAGCGGCCCGCGTCCACCACACGGCCGCCTCCGGCTCGCTGCCCTCCCGGGCCAGCAGCAGCCCCAGGTTGAACGCGCCGTTGCGGGATCCGGCCTCGGCCGCCGCCCGGTACCACCGGGCGGCCTCCACCACATCGCCCCGGTCGGCCGCGAGCATCCCGACCCGCACCTGTGCCCGCCGATGCCCCTGGGAGGCCGCCCGCTCGTACCACTCCTCGCACTCGGTCTTCTCGTTCACATGCTCACCGAGCTCATGCGCGGGCGTCGCGGGACGCCGTGCGTCCAGCACCGCGGCCAGCCGGTACGCGGCCTCCGCGCTGCCGCCGCCCGCCGCGCACCGCAGATGCCGCTCCGCCTCCCGCTCGTCACCGTCCCGCAGCCGGGCCATCCCGACCTGCAGCGCCGCTTCCGTGTGCCCGGCCGCCGCCGCCCGCTCGTACCACCGCAGCGCGGCCGCGGCCTCCTGCTCCGTGCCCCGCCCGGCGTACAGGATCCCCAGATTGAACGCGGCGTCCACGCTCCCGGCCTCCGCCGCCTTGGAGAACCACGGTTCGGCCCCGGTCGCGTCCCCGCCCTGGAGCAGCAGGATCGCCAGCGCGTTGGCGGCCTCACGGTGCCCGGCGTAGGCGGCACGCCGGTACCACTGCTCGGCCTGCGCGGTCCGCCCCTGCTCGGCGCAGAGCAGCCCGAGGTTGTAGGCGCCGTTGTCGTCGCCGGCGTCCAGCGCGGCCCGGTACCAACGCTCGGCGGTCTGTGTCTCACCACGCTCGGCGTGCAGTGCGCCCAGCGCGTTGGCCGCGTTGCCGTCCCCGTCCTGGGCGGCCCGCAGCCACCACACGGCGGCGCTCTCGGTGTCCCCGGCGTCCCGCAACAGGAAGCCGAGGGCGCAGGCGGCCCGCGCCTCCCCGTCCTTGGCGGACGTCAGATACCAGCGCCCCGCCTCCTTGAGCTCGCCCCGCTTCTCGAGGATCGCCCCGAGGTGCAGCGCGGCCCTGCGGTGTCCGCGCGCGGCGGCCTGTCGGTACCACTGCTCGGCCTCGCCCTCCGCCGATCCTCCGACACCGACCGCGACACCGACCCCGACACCGTTGTCACCGTCGGCCTCCTCCACGGTCCGCCGGTCCAGCGCCCGCGCCAGCCGGTACGCGGCCTCCCGGTGACCCCGCTCGGCGGCCGCCCGCATCCACTGCTCGACCCCACCGTCCCCGCGGTGCTCCAGCAGGTCGGCGAGGGCGTACGCGCCCAGGGCGTGCCCCTGCTCGGCGGACTGGCGCAGCCAGTACTCTGCGGCGGGCTCGTCGCCGCGCTCGCGGTGGTGCCGGCCGAGGGCGTGCGCGGCCGCTGCGGAACCGGCGACGGCGGCGATCCGCCACCATCCCGCGGCATCCTCGGCGTAGCCACGCTGATGCAGAAGGACCCCCAGATTGTTGGCGGCGGCACGGTCACCGGCGGTGGTGGCGCCACGCAGATGAGGCTCGGCCGCGTCGAGATCGCCTCGGCGCAACAGCATGGCCCCGAGGACGCTCATCGCCTCGACCTCGCCGGCTTCCACGGCGAGTCGCAGGCGCGCTTCCTCGGCAGCCTCGCCGGTCTCGTCCCGGCCGGAAGACTGCACAAGGTCAGCCGGCTGGACAAAGTCAGCAGACTGCACAAACCGCCCTGTCTCCAACAGAGTTGCCTTGTCCCCCATAACGTCCATCGTCGCACCACCTGCAACCTGGGTACACCTGGTATACCGCAGTCAGTGAGGTCACTTCAGCGTTTTGTCGACATGCCCACAGAGAGACAAGTCAAACACGGATTTCCCCAACTCCCCCCGTCGGCGCGGCCGTCCCGGCAATCGGCACATGCGTTCGCACACCACAAAGGCCCGGATCCTTGGAGGATCCGGGCCTTCGCGATCAGTAGCGGGGACAGGATTTGAACCTGCGACCTCTGGGTTATGAGCCCAGCGAGCTACCGAGCTGCTCCACCCCGCGCCGTTGTGTTCCAACCGTACCACGGCGCGGGGGGAGCTCTTCACTCAGCCGCTGCTCAGCCCCTGCTCAGCCGCTGTTCGGACTGCCACTGGGACTGCTACTGGGGTTGCTGCTGGGGTTGCTGCTGGGACTGCTGCTCGGACTGCTGCTGGCGGTGCTGCTCGGGCTCGGACTGCTGCCGCTCCCGCTGCCCCCGCTGGTCTTGTCCGCTTTCGCCTGCGCGTCCTCGGCCCGCTTCAGCGCGTCCTCGAGGTCCTTCTGTGCCTCGCCGTACGCCTGCCAGTCGCCCTTCTTCAGGGCCTCCTGGCCGGTGTCGAAGGCCTTCTGGGCGTCCTTCAGAGCCTCTTGGACCGTCGGGTTGGAGGACGTCGGCGGTTTGGTCGTGCTCTCGTCCGGCGGCGTAGTGGTGGAACCCTCCGCTCCGAAGACCTTGTTGAGGGCCTCGTCGAGCGTGTCCTCGAACGCGGTGTTGCCTCCGTAGGTCACCAACACCTTGCGCAACAGCGGGTACTTCAGTCCACCACCGCGTACGTAGACCGGCTCCACGTAGAGCAGTCCTCCGTCGAGCGGCACCGTCAGCAGATTGCCGTACTCGACATCGGAGTCGCCGCCCTTCAACAACTTGATCGACTCCGCGATGTCCTGTTCGGAGTTGAACTGGCTCTGGACCTGTTTGGGCCCGTTGACCGTTGTGTTGGTCGGCAGTTTCAGGATTCTGATCTTGCCGTAGTCGGGGGTGCCCGGCTCGGAGTCGACCGCCATGAACGCGCTGAGGTTGTCCCGGCCGTTGGGCGTGAACGTCGTCGTCAGCGAGAACGCCTGCGCCGTCTGGTCAGGCATCTTCATGCTCAGGTAGTACGGCGGAACGGCGTCGCCCGACTTGTTGGTCGGCTCGTCCGGCACCTGCCACACCTCGCTGCCGCTGAGGAACGTCTGCGCGTCCTTCACGTGGTAGCGGGTGAGCAGCTCGCGCTGGACCTTGAACAGGTCCTGCGGGTACCGCAGATGATCCATCAGGGCGTCCGGGATGGCCGTCCTGGGCTTCACCGTGCCCGGGAACGCCTTCATCCAGGTCTTCAGGACCGGGTCCTCGGTGTCCCACTGGTAGAGCTTGACGTCACCGGTGTACGCGTCGACGGTCGCCTTCACCGAGTTGCGGATGTAGTTGACCTGGTTCTGCTGGGCCACCACCGCGCGCGAGTTGTTCGTCGCGGTCAGCGAGTCCGCCGTCGTGTCGCCGAGGGTCGTACGGGACGCGTACGGGTATCCGTTGGTGGTCGTGTACGCGTCGACGATCCACTGGATCTTGCCGTCCACGACCGCCGGGTAGGCGTCGCCGTCGATGGTCAGCCACGGGGCGACCGCCTCGACGCGCTCCTTGGGCGTGCGGTTGTACAGGATCCGCGAACCCTCGCCGATCGCACCGGAGTACAGGATCTGCGGCTCCCCGAACGCCACCGCGTACGCGGCCCGGTTGACCGGGTTGGAGAGGTTGACCCCGCTCTTGCCCGCGTAGCTGGTGGTCTTCTCGCCGTTGTCGTCGGAGTAGTCGATCTCCTTCTGGGGACCGCCGACGATCGAGTACGTGGTGGTCTTCTCGCCGTAGTAGACCCGCTGCTGATACGTCCCGAGGAAACCGGTGGACGGCAGGTCGGACTCGGTGAAGACCGGGCGGCCCTCGGCGTCGGCCTCCGTGCCCTTGGCTGCGACCACGCCGTAACCATGGGTGTAGCGGAAGTGGTCGTTGATCCAGTTGTTCTTCGGAATGCCGTTGAGGTTCAGCTCGCGCAGACCGATGACGGTGTCCTGGTCCTTGCCGTCCTTGGTGTAGCGGTCGACATCCAGGTTTGTCGGGAACGCGTAATAGTTCCGGATCTGCTGGAGCTGCTGGAACGTGGGCGAGACGACATTCGGGTCCATGATGCGGATGCTCGCCGTGGCGTCGACGTCGTCCCGCAGCTTGGTCTTGTCCGTGGTGCTGCTCTTGCCCGAGTACTCGGTGACCTGGGTGCCGTCGATGCCGTACGCCTCGCGCGTCGCCTTGAGGTTCTTCTCGACGTACGGCGCTTCCTTGGCCTGCTCGTTGGGCTGGACCTGGAACTTCTGGACGATCGCCGGGTACAGGCCGCCGATGAGGATCGCGGAGAGCACCATCAGGCCGAAGCCGATCACGGGCAGCTGCCAGGTGCGCCGCCACAGCGTGGCGAAGAACAGCAGGGCGCAAATGACGGCGATGCAGAACAGGATCGTCTTGGCCGGCAGGTAGGCGTTCGCGTCGACGTACCTGAGGCCCGTCCAGTTGTCGGTCGCCTTGAAGTCGCTGGACTTCACCGCGAGGCCGTACCGGTCGAGCCAGTACGCGACCGCCTTGAGGGCGACGAAGATGCCCAGGAGCACCGACAGGTGCCCGGTGGCCGCGGCCGTCGCGCGCGCGCCCGGGCTGGTGATGCGCAGTCCGCCGTACAGGTAGTGGGTGAGCGCGGCGGCGATCAGGGACAGGATCGCGGCGGCGAAGCCGAAGCCCAGGAGGAAGCGGTACCAGGGCAGGTCGAAGGCGTAGAAGGAGACGTCGAGGTGGAACTGCGGGTCCTTCTGGTGGAAGGGCACGCCATTGACCCACATCAGCCAGGTCCGCCACTGGCTCGACGCGGACGCACCCGCGATGAGGCCGACCAGGGCGGTGATACCGAACAGCAGCCACTTCTTGTAGGGCGCGATGCCCATCCGGTAGCGGTCGAGGCTCTGCTGCTCCATCGACATGGCGCTCAGCGGCGGGCGCAGCCGGTGGGCCAGCCAGATGTTGACGCCGACCGCGAGGGCCATCAGCAGGCCGAAGACGAAGAACAGCCCGATCTTGGTCCACAACGTCGTCGTGAACACGGACGAGTACTTCACCGACCGGTACCAGAGCCAGTCCGTCCAGAAGCCCGCGAACATGGTGAACGCCATACCGAGAACGGCAAGGACGCCCAGCGTCATGAGCAGGGTCCGGACACGCCGGGACGGGCGGCCCACTCTTATCCGCGGCCCTGTCGGGCCTCCGCCGCGGTCCGGCATCTGGAAAGCCAAGGTGCGCACCTCGAAGTTCGCTGTCGATACGTCAGGTCCGCATTTTTGCGGGCCCTCCCCGGGGCCTCGTGATCGCAGGCCCACACCTATGCAACTTACTCACGCTTTACTCGGTTCCCGATTCCGGCCGGGAACGAGGCAGGATTGTGACCATGTCCAACACTCCCATGGCGGCGAGTCCGCTCACCCGGGCCGTACTCGAGATCGACGAGTACGCCTCCGGCCTCGGCTGGGACCAGCCCGCCCGCCTCTTCGCCCTCGTCGACACCGCACGGCTGCGGGCCCAGGAACCTTCGCTCGCGGCCCAGCTCGGCCTGGGTGAAGAACAGGAGACCACCGGTCTCACCCCGATCGAGCAGGACGAGATTCCAACGGACAAGCAGCTCGACGAGTTCCTCGCCACGATCGCCTGGCCCGACGCGGTGGTCGGCTGCGCGCTCACCGTGGAGCGCCTGATGCTGCCACCGTCCGCCGAGGCGCAGGTCCCGCAGGGCCTGAGCGACGCGAAGCTGGCGAAGTGGGTGGCCGAGCACCCGGAGCGCCAGGAGGTCCGTATGACGGTCGCGGTCCTGCGCGACGGCGCACGCGAGTCGGCCGTGCGCCTGCGCGAGAAGGACTCCCCGACGGAGGTCCTCACGGGCGCCGACCTGGTCCCGGGGCTGGCGGATGCGCTGACGGCGACGTTCGAGGACTGAGGTCCTCGTAACGTCCGGCGTAGTCACGTCCGGCGTAGTCGCGCACGGCACTGGGGGCGCCCTTCGCTTCGAGGGCGCCCCCAGCCACGTACGTGCTGCTCCGCGTCAGCCCTTGGTGGTGCACTTCGGCAGGTCGGCGGTGTCGCCGGAGCGGATGTCCTTCAGGGCGTCGAGAGCGTCGTCGATGGTGTTCACCTTGACCAGGCGCAGCCCCGAGGGGGTGTCCTTGGCTGCGGCCGCGCAGTTGTCGGCGGGCGTCAGGAAGTACTGGGCACCCTTGTCGCGGGCGCCGACGGTCTTCATCTCGATGCCGCCGATGGGCCCGACCTTGCCCTCGTCGTCGATGGTCCCGGTGCCGGCGACGAACTTGCCGCCGGTCAGGCTGCCCGGGGTGAGCTTGTCGTAGATGCCGAGCGCGAACATCAGACCGGCGCTCGGTCCGCCGACGTCGGCGAGCTTGATGTCGATGGTGAACGGGAACGTGTGATCGGTCCCGGCGGAGATCCCGACGATGGCCCGCTTCTCACCGCTGTCGTCGGACGTCGTGGTGGTGATCGTGACCTTCTCGGTCGTGGTCGCCTTCCGGTTCTCCTTCTCGGCAGCGGCCTGTTCCTTGGCCGGCACGATCGTGAAGACCACGTCGTCGCCGGGCTCGTGCTTGGTCACCAGCTTCGCGACGTCGGCGGGCTCCTTCACCGTCGTACCGTCGACGGCCTTGATCACATCGCCGGCGTGCAGCCTGCCCTCGGCCGGGGAACCCTTGACGACCGTCGAGACGATCACCCACGACTGCACCGGAATGTCGAGTTCCTTCAGGGCGGCGACCTTGGCGCTCTCCTGGGACTGGCTGAACTCCTCGGCGTTCTCCTGGGTGGACTGCTCCTCGGTCTTGCCGTCCGGGTAGAGCGTGTCGTGCGGCACGATCTTGTTGTCGTGCGCCAGCCAGCCGTACACGGCCTCGACGAGGTTCATCCGGTAGTCGGCACTGGTGACCCGCACCGTGGTCATGTTCAGGTTGCCGCTGGTCGGATACGTCTTGCGCCCGGAGATCTGCAGCACCGGCTCACCACCGTGCTCACCGAGGGTGTTCACCGTCGGCCCCGGGGACATCTCCGAGTACGGCACGGGGATGAACACTCCCGCGCACAGGAGCGCGATCAGCATCAGGGTGGAGGCGAGCATCGTCGCAGTGCGGCGTGGCATGCCTCGACAGTACGGGACGCTCCTGTCAGCGCACCGTCAGGGCCACCCCGTCACGTACCGGTGTGCGACTTCTCCATCGCGGCACGGAAACGGGCATACCCGTCCAGCTCGGGCCCGTCGCCGCGCGCCCTCCTCGTCCGGTTGGCCCAACTGCCCCACAGACCGGCGCCGATCGCAGCCACAAGCGGAATCAGCAACCAGGCGAGAGCGCCCATGCCGACCTCCCAACCCCATTGAGCGACCGCAACTGACTGATCAGCAGTTAACCATCCGTACTGACAACGCTCACGGCAGGGGTCCGGTTACGCAACCGGACGGAGGACAAGGAATTCAGCAGCCCCCACCCGTCACCCGACGACCACCCCCCAACGACAGCGCTACGCGCCGACCCGCCCACCCGTCACCCGACCACCACCCCCCAACGACAGCGCTACGCGCCGACCCGCCCACCCGTCACCCGACCACCACCCCCCAACGACAGCGCTACGCGCCGACCCATTCTTCGGTGCCGTCGGAGAACTTCTGGTGCTTCCAGATGGGCACTTCGTGCTTGAGGTCGTCGATCAGCTTCCGGCAGGCCTCGAAGGCCTCGCCCCGGTGCGGGCAGGAAACGGCGACGACGACGGCGAGATCTCCGATCCTGAGGTCCCCGACACGGTGCACCGCGGCCAGCGCGCGCACCGGGAACTCGGCGACGACCTTCTCCGCGATCCGCCGCATCTCCGCCTCGGCACTGGGATGGCACGAGTAGCCGAGCCGGTCGACGTCGGAGCCCCCGTCGTGATTGCGCACGGTCCCCACGAACAGTGCGGTCCCCCCGGCGGCGTCGTCCCCTACGGCCCGGAAGACCTCGTCCACGGAGAGCGCGGTGTCGCGAACGGCGATCAGCTTGATGGAGTCCTGCGCCGCCTGCTCACCGGGATGATCGTTCGTTGATGCCATACCCCCATCGTGCCGCACGCCCGGGACCACGGGGAATAGCGTCTTCACCCGGCACGCGCGCGTGGCGTTCGGAGTCTCCTACAGGGGGTGCGCCGTTCGATGATCTTCAGCCTCGTGGGGCGGCGGAGCCGAGAAAACCCGACACCCACCGCGCCCGGGCCTCAGATCCGCCGCCGAGCCTTCCGCGCCCGCCGCACGACCGCCGCCGCGCCCAGCAGAGCCACCGTCGCTCCCGCCGCACCCGCGGCCGTCGCATCCTTGCGTCCCAGCCGCCGCCCGACGACCGTACGCCTCCCGGAGACCTCGTCCAGAAGCTCCGCGAGCACCTCCTCGTTGGTCCACTGCGGCCGCCACCCCGCGTCATGGAGCCGGCTCCCGCTCACCACCCAGGGGTGCATCGTGTACGCCAGGTCCCCCGCCGGGGACGGCGTGAGCCCGATCCGGTGCAGCCGGGCCGCCGCCCCCAGAGCGACCGCCGACGGAAGCTCCATCCGCCGGATCCCGCTCAGCTCCTCGACCTCCTCCTGCTCCAGCCACCCGTCGCAGCCGACGGCGAGCTCCCCCTCGACCTTCTCCAGGACTGCGTACTCCAGAGCACTGCACAGGTCTTCGACATGACAGAACTGCCACGCGGGCCGCGATCCGGCCACGACGAGCAGCCGAGGCGACTCGAAATACCTGGTCAGCGCGGTGTCCGTCTCACCGACGAGTACCGCCGGGCGCACCACGGTGACATTGAGCCCCGGATGCGCCCGCGGAGCGCGCCGCGCCAGCCGCTCGATCTCCAACAGGTCGCCGACCCCCGTGGCCTCGGCGGTCGCGCGCAGCTCGGCGTCCTCCGACAGCGGCAGCTCGTTGTCCGGCAGCGCCCCGTAGACCATCGCGGAGGTGCACAGCACCACCCGGTGCACTCCGGCGGCCGCGGCCGCCGTCAGGACGGTCTGCGTCCCCCGGACGTTGTAAGCCGTACGAGCGGCTGTATCGCTGCCCAGGTCCAGGTCGAGCGCCAGGTGCACCACCACGTCCGCGCCCCGCAGCTTGTCCGCGATGGCCGGATCCCGCACGTCGAGAATGTGCCACTGTGCCTGCGCGCACTCGCCCCGACGCTCGTCGATGGCGATGACCTGCTTGACCTCCTCCGATGCGGCGAGCCGCTCGGTGAGCAGCGCACCTACGCCGGACGCGGCGCCGGTGACCGCGACGACGGGGCCGCGGGCGGCGGCAGGGGTTGAGTGGTTTCGCGCTGCGCGAACCTGCGGATCTGGGGAACTCACCGGGTGTCTCCAGCGGTTGTCTTCATACGAGCGCGAGGGACGCGTACGTACCAGGTGGCATCCATCCTGCCGCAGGCTCTCTGTGGGCGAAGCACCGAGGCCTGATCCGCCCGCGGTGTCTAGGCTGGGTGCTGTTGTCGGGCAGTCGTGCCGCCGGAAAGAACCGGTGGCCTTACCAGCCGAGGAATCCCGTGAGTGACACCCCATTCGGATTCGGCCTTCCGCCGGAGGAGCCGGAGAACGGCGACGAGGGCAAGAAGAAGGACCAGGAGAGCGGTGGTGGTCAGGGACCGGCCAACCCGTTCGGTTTCGGGCCCGGAGGCCCTGGTGGCCCCGGCGCGGACAATCCGCTCGCTGCCATGTTCGGTTCGCTGAACCCCAACGACCTGGGCGCCGCGTTCCAGCAGCTGGGCCAGATGCTCTCGTACGAGGGCGGCCCGGTGAACTGGGACATGGCCAAGCAGATCGCCCGCCAGACGGTCGCCCAGGGCACCTCTGACGGGGTCAAGGACGCGAGCGTCGGTCCCGCCGAGCGGACCGCGGTCGAGGAGGCCGTACGCCTGGCCGACCTGTGGCTGGACGACGCGACGTCCCTGCCGTCCGGTGCCGGCTCCGCGGTGGCGTGGTCCCGCGCGGAGTGGGTCGAGGCGACCCTGCCCGCGTGGAAGGAGCTCGTCGACCCGGTCGCCGAGCGCGTCGGAGCTGCGATGGGCGACGTCCTGCCGGAGGAGATGCAGGCCATGGCCGGCCCGCTGATCGGCATGATGCGCTCCATGGGCGGTGCCATGTTCGGCACGCAGATCGGGCAGGCCGTCGGCGTGCTCGCGGGCGAGGTCGTCGGCTCGACCGACATCGGCCTGCCGCTCGGCCCGGCCGGCAAGGCCGCGCTGCTGCCGGTGAACATCGAGACGTTCGGCAAGGACCTGGGCGTGCCGAAGGAGGAGGTGCGGCTGTATCTCGCCCTGCGGGAGGCCGCCCACCAGCGTCTGTTCGCGCACGTGCCGTGGCTGCGCTCGCACCTGTTCGGCGCGGTCGACGGGTACGCGCGCGGGATCAAGGTCGACACGGCCAAGCTGGAGGACGTGGTCGGCCAGTTCGACCCGCAGAACCCGGAGCAGCTTCAGGACGCCCTTCAGCAGGGCATGTTCCAGCCGGAGGACACGCCGGAGCAGAAGGCCGCCCTGGCCCGTCTGGAGACGGCCCTGGCGCTCGTCGAGGGATGGGTGGACGCGGTGGTCCACGCGGCCGCGAAGCCCCGCCTGTCGTCCGCGGACGCGCTGCGTGAGATGCTGCGCCGCCGTCGCGCCACGGGCGGCCCGGCCGAGCAGACGTTCGCCACGCTGATCGGCCTCGAGCTGCGCCCGCGCCGTCTGCGCGACGCGTCCCGGCTGTGGGCGTCTCTCACGGACGCGCGTGGCGTCGACGGCCGTGACGCCCTGTGGGCCCACCCGGACATGCTGCCGACGGCCACCGACCTGGACGACCCGGACGGTTTCGTGCACCGCGAGCAGATGGACTTCTCCGAGTGGGACAAGATGCTGGGCGAGGCGGCGAGCAGTGGCTCGGGCGAGACCCCGGACCTGAAGAAGCACGAGGACACGAAGGACGACGACACCGAGTGAGCCTGTACGACGACACGGTCCTCGTACTGAAGGAGTACGACGGTCAGGAAGAGCTGCGCCAGGCCTACCTGGACCACCTCGCGGCGCACCCGGACGGCATGTGGAAGTCCTGCCACGCCGGCCACGTGACCGCGAGCGCCCTGGTGGTCGACCCCGCGCACGGCCGGGTCCTGCTGACCCTGCACAAGAAGCTGCGCATGTGGCTGCAGATGGGCGGCCACTGCGAGCCCGGCGACGATGCCCTGGCGACGGCGGCACTTCGCGAGGCGACGGAGGAGTCGGGCATCGCGGGCCTGACGCTGCTTCCGGGCGGCCCGGTGCGGCTGGACCGGCACCCGATCCCGCCGCCGTGCCACTGCCACTTCGACGTCCAGTACGCGGTCGTGGCGCCTCCGGACGCGCAGCACGCGATCAGCGACGAGTCCCTCGACGTGCGGTGGTTCGCGTACGACGACGTGGCGAACGTGGCGGACGACTCCGTCGTACGACTGCTGGACGCGACCCGCGCCCGGCTCTGATCGCCCTGAACGTCCGAGGGGCGACCGCCTCCGCGGTCACCCCTCGGACGTATGTTCGGTCAGCTCCAGACGTTCCCCTGGTTCTGGCCCCGCGCCCCCTGCTGGCCCATGCCGAACTGCGCGGCGAGGCCCTGACCGATCTGGGCGTTCTGGGGCGGCAGCAGCTCGCTGGGCTGGACGAGCGCGAAGCCGCTGCCCATGAAGCTGAGCTCCCAGCCCTCGCCGGTACTTCCACGGCGCCGCCACACCCCGGAGGAGTGCGTCTGGGCCTGCATCTGGACACGCAGGCCGGTGGACCAGGCGACGATCGCGTCGGCGTCGCAGTTGACGTACTTGTCGGGCGTGACCTGCATCATCAGCGGCGCGCCCGAGGTCATCAGGGCGACCTTGCCGCGGCCGGTGATGTTGAGCTGGTACTTCCCCGAGCCGGAGATGCCGTACAGGCTGTCCACCGCGATGACCTCGTGGTGCAGGGACGAGTCCATCGCGAGCACGTAGCTGCTGTCGACGGTCAGCCCGTCCTGCTCCACGTCCACGAGGTGGACGTGCTGGGCGAGGTTGGCGAAGAACACCGTGCCCTGCCCGTGGCAGCGCATCAGGTCCAGGCCCTCCCCGGTGTACGCACGCGCGCGTGACCGGTTGCTGTTCTGGTACTCGGCGTCGAACTCGACGAGGCCCTGGTAGGCGACCATGGTGCCCTTGCGGGCCAGGATGTCGTCGTGCCCCTCCAGGGCGACGCGCAGCATCTGCTTGTTCTGCAGGCTCCAGCGTTGCTGGGTCTGCTGGTCGTTGTGGGCGAAAAGCGGGCTCTGCATGGTGACTCTGGCTCCCCCTCAGCCCCGGACCCGGAGGCGGTCGGTGCTGTCCTCGCTGGGCTGGACGACGACGATGCCCTGGCCGGAGAAGGCCATCTGGTAGGCCTCGCCGCTGCCCCGGCCGATCAGTGACTGCGCCTTGAAGCTGCGCTTGCCCTTCACCTTGAGGTTCGGGGACCAGGCGACGAGCGCGTCGGGGTCGACGTACGTCTCGTCCTCGCCGCCGCCGCAGTCGACGACGATCGGCTTGCCCCGGGAGGTCAGCGCGACCCAGCCCTGCCCGGAGATCTTCGTGTTCCACAGGCCCTGCCCGGCGAACTTCGCCAGCCCCTTGACCCGTTCGACGCCCCACGTCAGGTGGGCGTCGAAGGCGAGCAGGTTGGTGGCGTTGACGGAGATGCCGTCGCCGTTGAGGTTGATCACGACGACGTTCGCGCCGTAGTCGGCGAGGTAGAGCAATCCGTCGCCGGAGGCCTTCATCAGGGGCGCGCCCTCGCCGGTGACCCAGTCTCGGGCGATCTGACGCACGGCCGGCGGGTTGGGCTCGTACTGGACGAAGCCTTCGTAGGCGACCATCGACCCCACGCGCGCGAGGAGGTCGTTTCCGGTCTGCATGGCGACCTTCAGCATGTGGTTGCCGTGGTTCTCCATGCGGGCGGTGACGGGTGCCGGGGCGTAGCCCGCGAGCGGCTGGTTCATGACGGGCTCCCTCAGACCTCGTACGGCTGGACGACGATGAAGTTGCCGGGGGCGCCCCGGAACTGCAGGTTGACGCTCTCGCCGGTGTCGCCCGGGTAGGCATTGCGCCGCATCCGGACCTGGCTGGAGACGATCACCTGGGAGGCTGCCGACCAGGCGACCACCGCGTTGCAGTCGGCGAAAGTGGTCGGGGTGACGGGCAGCACGACGGGCGTGCCGTGCGTCTTCACGACGATGGTGCCGGTGCCCTGGAACTGCATCGTGAACAGGGCGCCCCCGGGGATGCCGTGTCCCTCGACCCGGCGGACCTCGTACTGGAGGCTCTCGTCGAAGGCGAGAACGTTCTCGGCGGAGACGCAGATCGCGTCGCCCTGGAGTTCGATCGGGTGCAGATGAGTGGAGTTCTCGGCGAGGAACACCTGGCCCTGACCGGTACAGCGCATCAGCTGCATCTCCTGGCCGGTCGCGTTGCCCACGATCCGGCCGGCGAACCCGGCGCCCTTGTAGCTGAAGTCGACCTTGCCCTGGTAGAGCACCATGCTGCCCTGCCGCGCCAGCACGGGCTGGCCCCCGATCCCGAGGTCGACGCGGATGAGCTTCTTGTTCTGCTGCGTCCAGCGCTGCCCGGTGGGCGTCTCCTTGAACTGCTGGAACGCGGCGGTCACCCCGGCACCGCCCTGGGGAGCACCCTGCGGCACTCCGTAGGGGGCGGCCTGCTGGCCCGGGACCTGCCCGAACGGCGGCTGCTGGCCGTAGCCCGGAGGCGGGGTCGGCTGCCCGTAGCCGGGAGGCGGCGTCGGTGCCTGGGGTGCCTGGGCATACCCGGGGGGCATGGGTGCACTCGGGGCGGCCGGGGCCTGCTGACCGTAGGGCTGCTGCGGCTGCCCGTAGGGGGCGGGAGCGGGCGCTGGGGGCGGCGGTACGGTGCCGCCGCCGGGCGGGGTCAGGGGCGCGACGATGGTCGGCGCGGCATGTACCGAGGGGGCGGGAGCCGGGGGCGGCGGGGTGGCGCCCGGAGGGGGCGCGAAGCCCTGGGCGGCGGGCTGGGGCTGCGGCGGCGCCGGGGCAGGTGCGGGAGCCGGGGCCGAGGGAGCGCCGAAGGCCGGCGGCGCAGCGGTCTGGGCGGGCGGGGCGAAGCCGGGAGCGGCACCGCTCTGCGGCTGCTGCGGGGCGGCGGGCGCCTCCTCCTCGAGGACCTCACCGCCGAAGTTCTTCAGCAGCGCGTCGAGCCCGCCGTCGAAGCCCTGTCCCACGGCCGCGAACCGCCACACGTCCTTCAGATAGAAGTCGCCCAGCATCACGGCCCGTTCGGTGGAGAACTCGGAGCCGTTGAAGGAGTACCGCGCCACCTCCTCGCCGCCCGCGACGATCCGGATGTATCCGGGCCCGACCTGCGACATCTGCCCTGCGCCGTCGATCGTCGCCGTGAAGGACAGCTTCTGGATCTGCGGCGGGATCCGGTCGAGCGTCACCCGGAAGGACTCCGTGTCGCCCGCCTGGGGGCCCAGGAGCTGAACGGCCTCCTCGGGGGACTTCGGCTGATTGAAGAAGATGAAGTATCGGTCGTCCGACAGTCGTTCGTCTGCGTCGAGACCGAAGCAGCTGATGTCGAAGCCCAGTCCGGGGCCGCTGATCTGCACGCCTACGTACAGATCGGTGCCCGCGGTGAGGTCACTGATCTTGGCCTTGTGGCCGCGTTGGAATTCCCTGGCCATGCGTAACGACCGTCCCCCATCCCGAATACGAGTGCGTCGCGCCAGGCTAACGGCAAACCCGGACACCGGACGAAGTCGGTACAGTCCCGGTACACAAGGCGTGTTCAGCACTGCCGGAAGCTCCGCCGCGGGGCGAGATCACTCGCTGCGCGCACCGGGCAAATGGGGCAGCCGGTCGGCGGCCACCACCCCTTCGAGATAACCCCGGGCCCGCTCGGTACGCGGGTACGCGTCCAGTAGCCGCCAGAAACGCGGCCCGTGTCCGGGCACGAGCAGATGGGCCAGCTCGTGGAGGAGCACGTAGTCGACGACGTACTCGGGCATGCCCTGCAGCCGGTGCGACAGACGGATGCTGCCCTCGGCCGGCGTGCACGAGCCCCAGCGCGTGTTCTGGTTGGTGACCCAGCGCACGGACGCGGGCCGGGCGCGGCCGTCGAAGTACTGGGCCGACAGCCGTTCGGCGCGCTCGGCCAGCTCGCCGTCGCCGAGCACTCGCCTGGCGTCCTGGGCCGCCAGCTTGTCGAGCATGACAGTCACCCAGCGCTGCTCCTCCGCCTCGGACATCCGGGCAGGGATGAGCACGACGGTGCGATCGCCCTCGCGGTACGCGGAGACCGTCCTGCGTCGACGGGCACTCCTGCGCACCTCGATCGCGCTCGCCCCTGAGCCGCTCGGCGGCTGGCTCGTCGTGCTGCGCTGTGGAGTTCCGGCACGGTGCAGTGGGTCGGCGGACACGCCCCGACGTTACCCGCTGCACACGGGGGAAGTCCCGACTCCGGGACGGTTCGGTTCCGATCCCCCACTCTGCGTTTAATTTGTACGACGAATACCCCCTGCCTGTGGACAACTTTCGGCGCCGCGCGGCCGGGCCGGGCATGCTGGCACTCGCCGGCGGAGCGTGGACCGACCTCCATCGGCGAAGGGGGACGTTCCGTACGTTCTGTGACTTCCCTCGCGTTCCTCCGACCTCCTCCGACCTCCCTCGACTCTCTTCCGACCTCCCTCGACTCCTTCGACTTCCTTTCGGCTACGGGGGCCTGCGATGCATCCGATGGTGAAGCCCGCGCTGCGGCGTGGCTGGCGTGATCTCAACACCGTGCAGTTCGGGATGACCCCCGCGCACGCGATGACGCTCGGTCCGATGGACACGGCGACCGGCAGCTTCCTCGATCTGATCAACGGCACGCGCGGCCTCGCACTCCTGCGCGAAGAAGGCCGCCGGATGGACCTGCCCGACGGACATGTCGACACGCTGGTGGCACGCCTCGCACATGCCGGGCTCCTCGACGACGCAAGAGGGGGCGGACCGCCCGCCGACGCCCTGCGGAGCAAGAAGGAGGTCCTCGACCGACTGCGCCCCGATCTGGCGTCGCTTTCGCTGACGACCTCCGAACCGGGCGACGCGATCGGGATCCTGGCCGCTCGCCGCTCTCTGCGGGTCCAGGTGAGGGGCGCCGGCCGGGTCGGCGCGGTCCTGGCCGGTCTGCTGTCGGGCGCGGGAGTCGGTGAGGTCGACGTGCGTGACGGCGGCCGCGTCGAGCCCTGGGACGTGGCTCCGGGTGGGCTGCCCGCCGAGGCGGTCGGGGAGCGCAGGGACGATGCGGCCCGTCGCGCCGCACGCAGGGCGGCACCGGACCGCCCACCGCGCCGTGCCGCCGGCTCGCCCGGAGGCACAGACGAGCGGGGCTTCTCCCTGGTGATCCTCGCCCCACGGGACGATGTCGCCGTGCACGCACCCGCCCCGTCCGCCGCCGAACCCCTCATCGCCTCCGGTACGCCCCACCTGTACGCCGGGGTCGTGGAGGCGACCGGCGTCGTCGGCCCCCTCGTCCTTCCCGGCGAGACGGGTTGTGCCGGCTGCCTGCACGAGGGGCGCAGCGAACGGGACCCGACCTGGCCCCGTATGGTCGCCCAGTGGCACTCCGGGAAGTCCGGCCAGGTCCGCGCCTGCGACCTGACGCTGGCCACGACCGTCGCCGGGCTGGCGGCCGCCCACGCGCTCGCCTTCCTGGACGGCCGGATCCCCTCCACCGCGGGGGCTCGCTGGGAGGTCTCGCTGCCCGGTCTTCAGTGGCATGCGCGGCCGGTCTGGGCACACTCTGCATGCTCATGCGGGGCCGCGGAGAAAGGTAAGGGAGAACACACCGCTCAGGACGGGGAGTCGCACGAGACAATGGCTGAGCAACGGTCGTCAACGGAGTGCCTTACGGCAGGTGCGGCGCGGCCGGCTGGGACTTGGAGGGCGCATGTCTGATCTTCCGCGCAAGGCGGTCACCCGGACCGCCAAGCTCGCCGCGCTCCCGCTCGGCTTCGCCGGCCGGGCAACCTGGGGACTCGGCAAACGGATCGTGGGCGAGTCCGCCGACATCGTCGGCCGCGAGCTGCAGCAGCGCACGGCGGAGCAGTTGTTCAAGGTGCTCGGTGAGCTCAAGGGCGGGGCAATGAAGTTCGGACAGGCCATGTCCGTCTTCGAGTCGGCGCTGCCCGAGGAAGTCGCCGGCCCCTACCGGGCCGCACTGACCAAGCTCCAGGAAGCGGCGCCCCCCATGCCCACGCGGACCGTGCACACCGTTCTGGCGGAGCGGCTCGGCGACGACTGGCACGACCTGTTCGAGGAATTCGAGGACAAGCCGGCCGCGGCGGCCTCGATCGGCCAGGTGCACCGGGCGGTGTGGCACGACGGCCGCGAGGTCGCGGTCAAGGTGCAGTATCCCGGAGCGGGCGAGGCCCTGCTGTCCGACCTCAACCAACTGAGCCGCTTCGCACGCCTGTTGGGCCCTCTCATTCCCGGCATGGACATCAAGCCCTTGATCGCCGAACTCCGGGACCGCGTCTCCGAGGAGCTCGACTACGGGCTGGAGGCGCAGGCCCAGCAGGCCCACGCGGAGGAGTTCGCGGACGACCCGGACGTGCTGGTGCCGGCGGTGGTCCACCAGTGCGACCAGGTCCTGATCACCGAGTGGATCGACGGCGTCCCACTGTCCGAGGTGATCGCCGACGGCACACAGGGCCAGCGCGACCGCGCCGGCCAGCTGCTGGCCCGTTTCCTCTTCTCCGGCCCGGCCCGCACCGGCCTGCTGCACGCCGACCCGCACCCGGGAAACTTCCGGCTGCTGCCGGGCGGCCCGGACGGCGAGGACGACTGGCGCCTGGGCGTCCTCGACTTCGGCACGGTCGACCGCCTCCCGGGCGGCCTTCCGACGCCCATCGGCGACTCGCTCCGGATGACCCTCGACGGCCAGGCCGAGGCCGTCTACGAGCTCCTGTGCGCGGAGGGCTTCGTCAAGGACTCCATCGAGCTGGACCCCGACGCGGTCCTCGACTACCTCCTGCCGATCATCGAGCCGGCCCGGGTCGAGGCGTTCACCTTCACCCGAGGCTGGATGCGCAGCCAGGCCGGCCGCGTCGCCGACCCCCGCTCCCCCGCCTACCAACTCGGCAAGCGCCTCAACCTCCCCCCGGCATACCTCCTGATACACCGTGTGACCCTCAGCACGATCGGCGTCCTGTGCCAACTCGGCTCGACGGTGCGTCTACGCGAGGAACTGGAGGAGTGGCTCCCAGGCTTCCTGCCGGAGGTGGAGGAGACGGAGGATCCGGCTGCGGAAGCGTGAGTCCGCAGTGGCACGACGTCATGCACCTCTTCGTACTCCGCAGGTGAGACGGAGACGGTGACGGACGGCAGTCATCCGGCGCTCGGGTGCGACGTGGAGACCGATCAGGTGGTGCTGCTGATAGGGCCCCGGAGACCGGTCTCACCACCAGGCCGAGTCCAGCCGCCCCTCGATCGCTCTGAGATTGTCGCGGGCGCAGGTGTCGCAGAAGTAGTTGCGGGTCCCGTTCTCCACGGAACAGGTCCAAGTGGGCTGCGGGCCTTCGGCCGGTTTGCCGCAGCGGGCACACACGACGGGGCGTGGCTCCGTTGCGAAGCCACCGTTGTCACTGCCTCCGGAAAGACTCGTCACCCGGTGACGATATCGCCGCGCCCGGCGGATCGGCGATTACAACGCACCGTGGGGGCCGGTCCGTTCGCACGGACCGACCCCCACGGGGAACCAACGCTTCAGTGTGGTCGGTTACTGCATGACCGCCATGGCGAGCGCCCGGCGGGCACGCAGCGAGGCGCGCTCGGCCCGGCGCTGCATCCGGCGGGCGGTCGCCAGGCGCATGGCCCGGCGTTCCCGCTCCGCCTCCTGCAGCCGGTCGTGCATATGCGCACGAGCCAGGGCTTCTGGGATGAGTTGCATCTCTCGGGTCCTGTTCTGACGCGAGTCGGTCGCGCCGGTGGTGGTGAAGTCTGGGGTCGCGAAGCCTGTGGGCTCGCTGGTGGACGGCTTCATCGGGGCCTGCTTCTTGGGGTCGTTCGTGAGGGGACGGTCGATCGTTCCTGCGGGGTTCATGCCGTGACCGGGTTCTTGCGCGGGCGGCCACGCGGCCGCTTCCGGGCGACGACGACACCCTGGACGAACAGCTCGCCACCCCAGACGCCCCAGGGCTCACGCCGCTCCGTAGCGCCGGCGAGGCAGGCCTCGATCAGCGGGCAGGTGCGGCAGAGGGACTTGGCGTACTCGACGTCCGCCGGCGACTCGGCGAAGAAGACCTCCGGGTCGTAGGACCGGCAAGGGACGGGTACGCCGAGGTTCTCGATGGCGTCGTCGAGCGCGGTGAGCGCGGTGAGCGGGGTCAAGGTGGGGTCCTCCGTGAGGCCGGGCTTGGGGATCGCTTCGGAAGGCGGTACGGACGGGGCGTGCGCTTCGAGTTGCACGGCTGGTCTTCCTCGTCTGGTCGGTCCGGTCGTGTTGGACCGGGTGTCGGCTTGGTACCGGGTTCTTTTCTTGTCCCGAGGCCCCTTCGCTCCGTCATCCCCGTTCGAGGACAAACAGAAGGGCCGCGGATCCCGGATGGGGTTCCGCGGCCCTGAAGGCGCCGGCCTGATCGACGATCAGGCTGGATCACTCCAGGGTTCTGGCCCACGGAAGGCCCACATCAGGTGATGCTGCGTCGTCTGCTCCCGGAATCCGGCACCGGTCGCCGTAAAGGCATAGGCCTTGGCCTGCGCCGCTACTGCTGCTTCCAGTGCCTTGGTCGGTCGCTCATTGCGCTCACGGATGGGAAGACCCGCGAGAGACAGGGAGGACGCCGGACGGGCGGCAGAAATGCCGGACAGACCGGTGCCCAGGTACGAAACGCCGAGCATGCACGCGGAGACGACCGAGCGATCGGTCATTTTCACGGTGCTGGTGGAGCTGCTCTTGATGCTGATCACTGGAATCGCCTCCTCTCGGCGTCTCGGGGGACCGGGGGTGAGCCCAGTCCGACGGATATGCAAGTACAGCACGGAATCGGGGCCTCCGAGAAGGCCTCCGTTCCCGTGCCTAAGAACCTATGGGGATTGCTGGGGCATGCGCAAACTATTTTTTCGACGAGTTCGTATCAGTCCCCGTCGTCATCTCCCCCTGGCTCCCGACCTGCGCAGATGGCCAGGACGTCGGCCCCGTAGCGGCTGAGCTTGCGGGCCCCGACGCCCGGGATCCGCGCCAGGTCGCCCGGTTCGTCGGGGGCGGCCTCGGCGATCGCCATCAGGGTCTTGTCCGTGAAGACGCAGAACGCGGGCTGTCCACTGCTGCTCGCCTGCACCCCACGCCACTCGCGCAGCCGCTCGTAGAGACCCTCGTCCATGTCCGAGGGGCAGTCCTCGCAGCGCATCAGCTTCATCTCACCGGCGTCGGTCAGTGTGCGTCCACAGACCCGGCAGCGGGCAGGGGTGCGGTGCCGGCGGCGCGGGACGGTGGCCTGTCCCCCGACGGTGAAGCCACGTTCGATACCGCCGGCGGCGCCCGGACCGGTACGGCCGGCGGTGGTGGTCGAGCCGGGGCGCAGCCCGTCGAGGAAGCGGCTGGGGCGGCGGTTGGGGCGGCCGCCCGGCGAGCGGGAGAGCGCCCAGGAGACGTGCAGATGCGCGCGGGCGCGGGTGACGCCGACATAGAGCAGGCGGCGCTCTTCCTCGACCTGCTCGTCGGTCTTGGCGTAGGTGATCGGCATCATGCCCTCGGCGACACCGACCAGGAAGACGACATCCCACTCGAGGCCCTTGGCCGAATGCAGGGAGGCAAGAGTGACGCCCTGCACGGTGGGGGCGTGCTGGGCGCTCGCGCGCTCGTCGAGTTCGGCGACAAGGTCGCTCAGAGTGGCGCCCGGCTTCGCCGAGGCGAAGTCATGGGCGAGGTTCACCAGGGCGGCGAGCGACTCCCAGCGCTCCCTGACGGCGCCGGAGCCGGCCGGAGGCTGCGCGGTCCAGCCCTCGCCCGACAGCACGGCACGCACCTGGGAGGGCAGGTCGACGGCGTCGTCGAGGAGGACGTCGTTGCCGCCGAAACGGGCCGCGCCGCGCAGGGCGATACCCGCCTTTCGCACCTCGGGGCGATCGAAGAACCGCTCGGCACCGCGCAGCTGGTAGGGCACGCCGGCATCGGCGAGGGCCTGTTCGTATGTCTCCGACTGGGAGTTGGTGCGGAACAGGACGGCGATCTCGCTGGCCGGGACACCGGCGCCGATGAGGTCGCGGATGCGGCGGGCGGCGCCCTCGGCCTCGGCGGGCTCGTCGGTGTACTCGGTGTACAGGGGTTCGGGGCCCGGGGGGCGTTGGGAGATCAGTTCGAGGCGGTGGTCGGCGGCGCGGCCTCGGGCCTGGGCGAGCAGGCCGTTGGCGAGGTGGACGACCTGGGGTGTGGAGCGGTAGTCGCGCACCAGTTTGACGACGGTGGCGCCGGGGTGGTGGGTGCGGAAGTCCAGGAGGTGGTCGGGGGTCGCTCCGGTGAAGGAGTAGATCGTCTGGCTGGCGTCGCCGACCACACAGAGATTGTTCCGATCGCCGAGCCACAGCTCCAACAGGCGCTGCTGGAGGGGGCTGACGTCCTGATATTCGTCGACGACGAAGTGCTGGTACTGGGCGCGGACCTGGTCGGCGATGTCGTGCCGGTCCTGGAGGACGGCGACGGTCAGCAGCAGGACGTCCTCGAAGTCGATGACGGCCCGGTCGCGCTTGAGGTTCTCGTAGGCGGCGTAGAGCTGGGCGATCTCGGCCGGGTCGCGGGGCGTCTCACGGCCGGCCTTGGCGGCGGCGACGGCGTAGTCGGCGGGGACGGTCTGGGTGACCTTGGACCACTCGATCTCGGCGGTGGTGTCCCGCAGCTCGCCCCGGTCGAGGCGGATGCGACAGGCGGCGGCCGCATCGGCGACCAGCTGGACCTTGCGGTCGACGAGCCGGGGCATGGAGCCACCGATCGCTTTCGGCCAGAAAAACTGGAGCTGGCGCAGGGCGGCGGAGTGGAAGGTGCGGGCCTGGACGCCGACGGCACCGAGCTGGCGCAGCCGGCCGCGCATCTCTCCGGCGGCGCGGTTGGTGAAGGTGACGGCGAGCACGCTGGAGGGCTGGAGGACGCCGGCGCGTACGCCGTAGGCGATGCGGTGGGTGATGGCCCGGGTCTTGCCCGTGCCTGCGCCGGCCAGCACGCACACCGGACCGTGCAGGGCGGTGGCCACCTCGCGCTGCTCGGGGTCGAGCCCTTCGAGTACCGCGTCGGCCGAGTCCGGTACCCGCGGGAAGAGCGTGGAGTGCGTTGCTGCTGTCACACAGCCATGCTGCCAGGTCGCCCGGGACGGGTGAGCCTGTTGTCCACAGGCAGGCCCCCGCAGTCGTACTAATGCGGCAGGCGTCACGTCCCGCTCGATCGCCGGGCGGGAATGGTGGCGCTTTCAAGTACGTTCTCCCCCTGCGAGCACCCGTCCCCCGAACCGTCGAAGGAGCACGAGAGACATGCCGGGCACTGTGACGATGTACAGCACCACGTGGTGCGGCTACTGCACACGGCTGAAGAGCCAGCTGGACCGCGAGGGCATCACGTACAACGAGATCAACATCGAGCACGACCCGGACTCCGCGGCGTTCGTGGAGAAGGCGAATGGCGGAAACCAGACGGTTCCCACTGTTCAGGTAGTTCCCTCCAGTGGTGGCGCTGAGGTTGTCATGACGAACCCGAGCCTTGCGCAGGTGAAGCAGGCGCTCGGCGCCTGACTCTCGCGACGCGCGACCCCCGACCGCTCCGGTGACTGATCGGGGGTCGCTGCGTGGCCAGGCACCGCGTCGGCCAGGGAAGCCTCGCAGGCCGACGGCGAGCGACGGCGTCAGCTGAGCAGACTGGCGGGTACCGTCAGGTCCTCATGGGCGTACAGACTGGTCAGCGCCGACGGATCGCCCGCAGAGCAGACGGCGGCCACTTCGTCGATGCGACGGTCGTAGTCGGATCCTGTCGTGCCCTCGTACGCAGCGGTCATGTGACCCCACTCGTCCCACGGCAACATTTCGTACTTGCAGAGCGCGGCCAGATCACGGATGGCGTTGCCACTGATCTCGGCCGGTCCCCAAGCGTGGTCGGTCCCGGGTACCCCGAACTTCTGGGGGTCGATCAAGCCCTTGCGGTACTGCGCTCAAGCCTCACCGCCTGTCAGGAACTCGTCCTCGGCAAGGTCCTCGGGACGCGGTACGTACCCGTGGTCGAGGTGCTCGGTATCGACGCGCACCCATCGCCGCTCGTCGGCCTGCCAGTACTCGGTGATCCAGTGGTCGGCGCCACGCCCCTCCAGGAAGCACATGCCGAACCCGCATCGGGCTCTGGCCGCGATCCCGCGCAGGCGTAGCAGCGCACAGGCCAGGGTGACGAAGTGTCGGCAGGTACCCACGATCCTCTCTTCAGGCTCTCGGGGTTGGTGGAGCGGGGCCGGACTGAGCGCGGTCAGTGCCGCGATCAGCTTGTTGACCGGCCGTAGATTCTTCTCCGCGAACCGATGTTCCGGGACTCCCAGCGTCGAGGCGTCACCCGGCTGGATGACCAGGCGCTGCACAGCTGCACAGATACGAACGGGATCGTTCGGTAGCTCCTCTGCGAGTCTCACCTGTGCGGGTTCCAGATGGGTGAGCGGACCGGTCTGGGAGTAATCGAGCAAGTGAGTGGCCATGGTCGCGAATGGTATGGGGAGGCGTGCCGCTGCGAGCCCCAATGGCCCAGAGACATCGTCAGCTACGGTCGGAGGCAACAGCCTCCGGGCCCCCACATCGAAGGCACAAATCAGATGGCTTTCCCGTTCTGGAAAGCCCGGCATCTTGACCATGCTGCCCGCAGGGCAGAAGCATCGAACGCGGCAAGGACCGTCGATGTGAGGGCGAAGCCATGGGTGCACCACTGCGGAAGCTGTCTGGAGATCCAGAGTGCAAGAACGGCACGTGTCCGACGCTTTGGGGTACGGACGATGGCAAGGACTTCGTAGTGCAGGGCTACGTGGTCACCGCCCCTGAGCGGCTGGCGCAACTCAACCTCCCCGAGGGCGAGACGGCCGTCATGGTCCCGGCCGCAGTGCTTGAGGAGTACTTCAGTGCTCGCAGGTGAGGAGTTCGGCCGTCTCTTCGAGACCTTCGAGCGGACGGCGTTCCGGCTGGAGACGCTCGACGTGTACGACGTGGAAGAGGAGCAGGACGAAATCGCGCGGTTTCTCGCGGGCGAGGACATGGGCCCGGAGTGGGATGACAACCCATGGGTGCGCTCGATGACCGACAAGGGCAAGAGCGTGTCCCGCGTTCATGCCCTGCGCTCCCCTCTGACCGATTACCTGCGTTACGAGCTGTCGTCTTACCCCGGCAACATCAAGGCCGGGGAGTCCATCGGGATCATCGACCTTGCCGAGGAGGGAGTGACCGGCCTGCCCGATCACGACTTCTGGCTCTTCGACGACCGCAACGTGTACCGCATGCACTACACCCCCGAGGGCAAGTTCATCGGCGGTGAACTCCTGCCTGCCGAACGGCTCGCGGAGTACCAGGGTTACCGCGACTTGGCGCTCACTCGCGCCGTGCCGTTCGCGGTCTACTGGGAGCGGCATCACTGACCACGGAGTCGATCGGGAAAGCCCTGCGGGCACTGCGGGAAGCATCGGGACTGACCGGTGACGCGGTAGCCCGCAGGGCTTCCATGTCCGCAGGGAAGCTCTCGAAGATCGAGAACGGCCGGACCCTGCCCACGGTTCAGGACGTCGACCTGATCCTGTCCGCGCTCGGCGTCTCGGACGCAGTGAAGGAGCAGTTCCTTGCAACTGCCCGAGCTGAGGTCACCGAGGCCACAGCGTGGCGCCTGCTGCGCCGTATGGGCCCGTGGAAGCACCAGAACACCATCAAGGCCATCGAGGCCAACACAGCCGCTCTCAGGCTGTTTCAGGGGCAACTCATCCCCGGACTCCTCCAGACACCGGAGTACGCCACGGCGGTGTTCTCCCTGCCTCCAGCTTTGCCGGCCGAGACCAGGGCTCGGACGGTGGCAGCGAGGATGGAGCGGCAGGCGACGCTCTACGAAGACGGCCGGTCGTTCTACTTCGTGATCTGTGAGCACGTCCTACGGTGGCTGATCTGCGAGCCAGCCGTCACGGCCATCCAGCTCGACCGGCTTGTGTCCCTGTCCCGGCTTCCCAGCGTGACCGTTGGGGTGGTGCCCCTGGCCGGTCGGATGCCGGACTTCCCCATGACGTGCTTCAGCATCCACGACGACCGGCTTGTCATCGTCGAGACGTTCCACTCGGAGATCACGACACGGGACCCCAGGGACATTCAGACGTACGTCGACACCTTCGAGCGGTTCGCCGACGTGGCTCTCTACGGCGACGACATGCGCGCCCTCGTCGAGAGCATCCGAGACGAGTTCTTGCCTCAACAGGAAAGAGGGTAGGGACGCCGGGCCAGAGCCCCAAGGATGGATCGCAGCGAGATCCATGCGGGGAGGCCGTACGGGATGAGTACACCGAAGACGACGATGACGGGGCCGGTGCACCTGAGAGCGCCAGTCCCGGAGCCGGACCCTGTGGCAGGTTGCGGCGTATGCCTCGGCATCGCTGTGACTCGGACCAGCGCCCGATCGGTCGGGGGCTACTCGAAGGTGTCCGACGCAAACGTCGTTCTCCGTACGCACCTTCGGGAAGAACACGGGGCCGAGTGATGGTGCGCTCCGTCATGCGGTACGTGAAGCATCGGATCACGCAGCACCCAGACACTGACGTGACCTTCGAAGCGGAGTGCCTTCACTGCAAGTGGACGGCCACGCCCGCGACGGACGGCGCGGCGGTCGACGTGGAGTGCATGAGCCACACAGGCCGGAGCGGACACAAGGGGTTCCGGCGTGTCTGTACGTCGTTCGCGATGGTGGTGCGGGACGAGTGACCGACTGGCCCCCGGCGCTCTGAGGGAAGGCGAGCACCACGACCGAGGTGCGCCGGAAGGGGGGGAGCGGTTCGAGCGCTCTGCACCCCCTGTGCCTGCCTCTGTCGACTCCCCCCCGTGGTCGGCAGGGGCAGGCATCGTTACGCCTGTCGGACGGCGTCAGACACCCACGTATGACAGCGGCCCACGGCGTAAGTCGAGGGCCTGTCGGAAGGCGCTGTGCGCCTGTCTCAGGCGCTCTCTCCGAGGTGGCGGTAGAGGGTGGCTCGGGAGATCCCGAGTGCCTTGGCGATGGCGCTCACGCTCTCGCCCTTGGCCTTCCTGGCACGGGCCACGGTGAGCACGTCCTCATCGACCACAGTCGGGCGTCCGCCGGTACGCCCCTGCGCCTTGGCTGCGTCCAGTCCGGCACGGGTGCGCTCCTTGATGAGGCTGCGCTCAAACTCCGCCATGGCCCCGACCACCTGAAGCATGAGACGGCCGTCGGCCGTAGCGGGGTCGATGTTGGCCAGTGCACCCGTGAGCACCTTGAACCCGATGCCCCGCTCTCGAAGGGTGTCGACCATGGTCACAAGGTCGATGAGCGACCGGGCGAAGCGGTCGAGCTTCCAGACACACAGGGTGTCGCCGGGTCTGGCGTAGTCCAGTGCGGCCGTGAGCTCTGGCCGGTTGGTGTTCTTGCCGGATGCCTTGTCCTCGAAGATCCGGGCGCAGCCTGCGGCCGTCAGTGCGTCGCGCTGCAACTGCGCTTCCTGGTCATCGGTGGAGACGCGGGCGTATCCGATGAGCTGACCGGTGATCGTGTTCGTCGTCATGACCGGGACCGTCTCAGAACTCGTCTCAATACGTCAAGTCCGAGACGGAAGTTTCGAGACGGGTTTTGAACAGTGCTGCGCCCCCTTCTGGGGCGCTTGCTGTCTCGTCTCACAAACCTTGGTTTTCGAGACGCCTGTTACTGGTGACGCTGCGCCACCGTCGAAGCTGCGACTGCGACGGGGCATCTGTCATGACCGGCGAAATTCACGCGCGCCGCGACGAGCTGCCCCAGTACGGTCTGGCGATGGACGATCAGGACGGTTACTTCGGAGAGCGTGTTGCGGCGGCCTACGACGAGTCGTCAGGGGACATGTTCAAGCCGGGCGTCATCGACGAGACGGTCGGCTTTCTGGCGGGCCTGGCCGATGGTGGCCGGGCCCTTGAACTGGGCATCGGGACAGGACGCATCGCGTTGCCGCTGGCACAACACGGAGTCCAGGTCCACGGCATCGACCTGTCCCGAGCGATGGTTGCCCGGATGCGTGCCAAGCCAGGCGGTGACGCGATCGGCGTCACGATCGGCGACTTCGCGACGACGAGAGTAGACGGGACGTTCTCCGTCGCATACCTGCTCTTCAACACGATCATGAATCTGACGACGCAGGCGGAGCAGGTCGCCTGTTTCCGCAACGCCGCCGCTCACCTGGAACCCGGAGGCTGTTTCGTCATCGAGGTCCTGATCCCCGAGCTGCGAAGGCTCCCAGCCGGGCAGAACGTCGTGCCCTACCACGTGAGCCCGACGCGGTGGGCCTTCGACATCTACGACGTCGCCACCCAGGCAACGAGTTCGAACTACATCGAGGTCGTCGACGGCCGCGGCGAGTACAGATCCATTCCCTTCCGGTATGTGTGGCCGTCGGAACTCGATCTGATGGCCCAGCTCGCCGGACTGCGGCTGCGCGAGCGGTGGGACGGATGGACACGGGAAGCCTTCACAAGCGAGAGCCGTCAACATGTCTCGGTCTGGGAGAAACCCTCCGACTGACCATCAACCGGGCGCCCTCTCGCGTCCAGAGTCGAGAACAACGAAGCGCCGACGGCTCCCCTCAGCAGCCAGTGCCGGAAACGCAGACTCAAGGGGGTGGGGTATGACCGCTTGAGCCTGGTAAGAGGGACCGCCGTGTCTTACCGGCTCAAATCCTGCCACGGTTTCAGGGCCCTTCAGGGTGGCCTATACTCCAGCCGGCTGCGGCGTAGCGCCTGGTCAAAGGCTTGTGCTGCCTCGTTGGCGACGGCGAAGGAGTGCACAGAACGAAGCCTTGCGTCCTTGCCTGTGGGGCGCGGCAGCGCCCCCCTGGGCTTGCTCCTGTCGGCCCCTGCGGGGCCGCTCTGCCGTAGAGGCTTCGGACTGTGGCGGCCGTCCGGCCGCCCATGCTGCCTACCGCTTCGCCGGTGCCTGCCTCTTGGGGCGCTGCCGCGCCCCTACTTCGCTTGCCGTAGGTCGAAGGTGCTTCCCTCTGTCGACCCCTTCGAGGCCGCAACTGTAAGGACAAAAAGAAGAGAGAGGAGGCGAACGTTTCCGCAGGTCAGTGACCATGCCGCTACACGTACGGCGTGTGCTGGCTACACCTGCGGTGTGTGGTCACCGGTCCTGATGAGCGCGGCACGGTACCGGCGCACCCTTCCCCTTCTGGAAGAGGTGAGGGGGAAGGACAAGGCAAGCGGCCCCCGACCAGGGCGAGACAAGGCCAAACCTCTTGGCTCGGTTGACCGCGTTGGTCGTGCTCTGGTCGGACAGGGGGTTGCCCTCCTTGCCCAGCAGAGAGGCCAGCTTCCCAGGGTCGAAGGCTGCATGACCCTGGCGGTCGGCCCAGCCCAGCGCAGCGAAGTGCACTCGGTAGGCGAGCGGGTGCCAGGGTTCTTGCGACATACGCCGGTACTCGCGCTGGGAGACTCCACCCCACGGGCGGTCATGACCGAAGCTGATGGCCACTGGTTGCGGCTCCTTCCTGTGAGGCGCACACGGGTGCGCCAGCGACCCCCGCCGGATGGCGGGACATGTGTCTCCCTTCTTCGCGGGGGTGGCCGTGCGGAGGGCACAGCGCTTCACAGGTGGGCGCCCAAGGCTTCGGGGCCTGGACTCGGTCTCGTGCAGTCGGGAGCGACGGCGGCGACCTGGCCCGGCATCGTACAACATGGCGAAACGGGAAAGGCCCCCTTGATCGGGGGCCTTCCTCGCTTGCCCAACCTGCGTCAGGCGGTAGCCGAGACTTTCTCGGCTACCTCTGCTCCCTTTGCTTGCTGCGCCGCCCGTTCCGCTTCGAAGTCCTCCCAACGGCTGACGATCTCCCACTCCGCCCCCGTAAGCGACTTCGGCTTCTCGTACGGCTTGCCCGGCAACGAGATCGGCGTGATCGGTGAGAGCACCTGAGAAGACTTGGAGGGCACGTCCCAGTACGCGATGCCCTGCTGCTTGAGGTTCTCGATCAGGTCACCGGGATCAATGGCCAGGACGTCATGCCCAAAGTGCGCCTTGACCTTGTGCTTCTTCAGCCATTCACGCCGTTCATCGACACTCGACCGCTCCCACCACTCCGCGTAGCCCTCGCCCGTACCCGTCCACACGGTCACCGGCTTCGGCCCCTCCTCACTGGTGACCTTCTCCCGGTCCTGGGCAAGGCTGGCAACTTGCGAGCCGTACGCGACGGCACTGATCTCGCCCTGCTGAAGTTCCTTCAGGAGCTGGTTCATCCTGCCGTCGATCACGGCGAGCTTCGCCGCACGGCTGTCGTCGATGGTCGTCTTCGACTCCATCCGCTCCAGGTGACCGACCTCGCCCAACAGGGCCGACTCCAGCCAGGGGTACAAGTCCTCTGCCCAGAACCTCTGCTTCGGGCAAGCCGGGATGCCCTTGGTCTTGTTGCCGTGACAGCGGTACCGCTCGCGCTTGCCCTTGGCCGGGTCGCCCTTCACGAAGTACAGGGAGCTGCCGCACAGCATGCAGAACGTCACGCCCACGGTCGGCGACGTAGAGCCCTTCTGTTTCTTGTACTTGACCGAGGCGACGGCGTCCGACAGCTTCGCCCACTCCTCCTCGTTCAGCACCGGCTCAGACCGCATGACAGGGGTTCCGTCGTCGTTGCGGACCACAGATCCGTTGGCGCGTACGTACTCCCCGAGCAGGGAACGGCTGACGAGTACGGCTTGCACTGTGGTCGGCGTCCACCTGGCCCCCCGAGGCTTCGGGTCCGCCAGCCGAGTCGTGCTCTCGCCTGCCGCCGCGCGGATGCGAGCGATGTCCTGAGCCGTGGGCACGCCTTGCTCGTTCAACCAGTCGGCAACGGCCGAGAAGCTTGGCTTGTCGATGAAGCGCCGGATCATCTCGATCAGCGTCGGGCCGTACTCAGGGTCGAGTTCCAGGGTGAAGCCCGCGTCGCCCTTCACCGCTCTGCGTCCGAACGGGACAAGGCCGCCGGGCCAGCGGCCGGTCTTCCGCATGGTCTCCCGGGAAGCCTTGTTGCGGGCCTTGATGGCGTCCAGCTCGGCCTCTGCCACCACGGCCAGGATCTTGGCGATGGTCTTGCCCCACGGCTTCGAGAGGTCGAATCCCTCCTCGCAGGAGATGAGGCCCTTACCGTTCGCCTCGCACCACTCAATGATGTCCGAGAGATGGCGGACCGACCGCGCGATGCGGTCGATCTTCAGGATGATGATGTGGTCGAACTGATCCTTCTTGTTGTTGAGCCAGTCCCCCAGGGACGGACGCACCCACGGCGAGATGGACGCCGACACGTCGATGTCGACCGCAAAGTCGACCAGCTCCATTTCCTCCGCGTCGGCCCGCTTGGTGATGCGGGTCCGCTGCGTTTCCTCGCCGGTCTGGTTCTCGTTGCCTACAGACAGACGGACCACGCCAAGCGCCCTGGGCTTCTCGCTCACCCTTGCCCCTCCCCGTTACATGGGCGGCCTCCCCTGGCCGTCAGGAGGGAAGTCTACAGACCGTCCCGACCGTGCTGTTCCCGGACGGTTCGACGCTCACGAACCCGTCGCTGGCGCAGGTGAAGCAGAAGATCGGCGCGTAACCGCTCCGCTGTGGTCAGAAGGGCGGTCCCTGAGGTGTCTCAGGGACCGCCCTTCTTGTGTCCTGTCTCACACGAAGCTTCGCGTCGGCAGCGGCTTGCCGTACCAGAGCTCGATCAGGCGGGCGGCGATCGAGATGCCGTACGGGGGCAGTACCTCGCCGGACTCGAAGGCGGCGGCCAGTTCGTCACGGGAGAACCAGCGGGCCTCGTGGATCTCGTCGCCGTCGACGTCGATCGCGGTCGACGTGGCGCGGGCCATGAAGCCCAGCATGAGGCTGGACGGGAACGGCCAGGGCTGGCTGGCGACGTACTCGACCTGGCCGACGGCGATGCCGACCTCCTCGTGGACCTCGCGGCGCACGGACTGTTCGATGGACTCGCCGGGCTCGACGAAGCCGGCCAGCGTCGAGAAGCGGCCTTCGGGCCAGTGGACCTGACGGCCGAGAAGGATGCGGTCGTCCCCGTCGGTGACCGCCATGATCACGGCGGGGTCGGTGCGCGGGTAGTGCTCGGCGCCACAGGCCGGACAGCGGCGGATGTGCCCGGCCGCGGCGATCACCGTGCGCTCCCCGCAGCGGGAGCAGAAGCGGTGCAGGCGCTGCCAGTTCTCCAGGGCGACCGCGTGCACCATCAGGCCCGCGTCCCGGGGTGACAGCAGCAGGCCGGCTTCGCGCAGGCCCGCGGGGCGCGCGGACTGGTCGATGCGGCCGGGCAGGGCGTCCTTCTGGAGGGCGAAGTAGCTGACGCCGTCCTCGTCGGTGCCCAGGAAGTAACGGTGCGCCTCGGTGAGGGGGGCCTCGAAGGAGGGCGTCATGACGATCTCGGTCCGGCCGTCGGGTGTCTCGTCGATGAGGACCTGGCCGCCGGAGACCACGAAACAGCGGGTCGTGGGGTGGCTCCATGCCGCCGCGAGCCAGGCCTCGTCGAGCCGGTGGTGGGCGGCCCGGTCGATGCCGCTGGGCGCGGTGAGCGAGATGGGTCGGTGGGCGGTGTGGTCGGTCCAGGTGGTCACAGGTGCTTCCATCTCCCCCGGTGGAACGGTTCGTTTCGGCGGGCGGTTCAGCGGGACGTAGGGCAAGGGGTGACCGGGTCCGGCGGGACTTTTCGGTGCGGGGCGGTTCCTTCAGTGTGCCCCGCACGCAGGCCCGTTCCGGGCGGCGTGGGGCGGTCAGGGCGCATGGCGCCAGTTGTCCGCGAGGTCGCCCCACAGGTACGCGCTGGTTTCGACGCCCTTGAGGAGCAGATCGAGCTCGACCTTCTCGTTCGGGGCGTGCCATCCGTCGGACGGGACGGAGATGCCGAGGAAGAGCACGGGGGCGCCGAGGACTTCCTGGAGGTCGGCGGCCGGTCCCGAGCCACCCTCACGGGTGAAGCGGACGGGCTTGTCGAAGGCACGGCCCATGGCGCGCGCCACGGACTGCAGGGCGGGGTGGTCCAGCGGTGTGAGGCACGGGCGCGTGGCCGCACCGAACGTGATCTCGTACCGGATCCCGGCGGGCACCTGCTCGGCGGCCCAGGCGCGGACTGCCTTCTCGATGTGGTCCGGGTCCTGGCCCGCGACCAGCCGGAACGAAAGCTTCACCAGCGCTGTGGACGGGATGATCGTCTTGCTGCCAGGGCCCTGGTAGCCGCCGCCGATGCCGTTGACCTCGGCGGTGGGGCGGGCCCAGATGCGCTCCAGGGTGGTGTGCCCGGCCTCGCCGTGGAGGGCGTACGACTTGGCGGTGCGCAGCCACCGCTGCTCGTCGAAGGGGAGCTCGGCGAAGAGCTCACGCTCACGGTCGGTGAGTTCGACGATGCCGTCGTAGAAACCGGGGACCGCCACGCGTGCGTGCTCGTCGTGCAGGGCGGCGACCAGACGGGCCGCGGCGGTGGCCGGGTTGGGCACGGCGCCGCCGAAGGAGCCGGAGTGGATGTCCTGGTCGGGTCCGTACAGCCGGATCTCGCATTCGGCGAGGCCGCGCATGCCGGTGCACACCGTGGGGGTGTCCTCGGCCCACATGCCCGTGTCGGAGACGATCACGGCGTCGGTGGAGAGCCGGCCCGCGTGTTCCTCGACGAGGGCGCGGAAGTGCGGGGAGCCGGACTCCTCCTCGCCCTCGATCAGCAGCTTGAGGTTGACGGCCGGGGCGGTCCGGCCGGTGGCGGCGAGGTGGGCACGGACGCCGAGTGTGTGGAAGAACACCTGGCCCTTGTCGTCGGCCGCCCCGCGCGCGTAGAGGCGGTTTTCGCGGACGACGGGTTCGAAGGGCTCGCTGTCCCAGCCGTCCTCGCGGGCGGCGGGTTGCACGTCGTGGTGGCCGTAGACGAGGACCGTGGGCGCCTCGGGGTCCTCGGAGGGCCACTCGGCGTAGACGGCCGGGGCGCCCGCGGTCTCCCAGACCTCGGTGGTGGGGAAGCCGGTCTCCTGGAGCTTCGCGGCGAGCCAGTCGGCGCTGCGCCGTACATCGGGCGCGTGGTCGGGCTGGGCCGACACGGACGGGATGCGCAGCCACTCGGCGAGGGCTTCGAGGAAGGCGGCGCGGTGGTGCTGGATGTACGTGTGGACGGCGCTGTCCGGGGTCAGGCTCATGGTCACGAGCCTATCGGCACTCAGTGACATCCTCGCTGGGCCGTTCGTCACATGACGGCTCCTCCAGCAGCAGGCGCTCCAGTGCGGCCCGGTCGGGCAGGTCGTCCGGGCGTACGATCTCGCCGTCGCGCACGTACAGGAAGGCGGCCGTGACCGACTCCAGGGGCACGCCCTGCTGCTCGGCCCAGGCCAGCCGGTAGAGGGCCAGCTGGAGCGGGTCGGCGGTGCGGGTGCGGCTGGTCTTCCAGTCGACGATCTCGTACGTCGTCGCGTCGCCGTCGCTCTGCTCGTAGACGGCGTCGATACGGCCCCGGACCACGCGTCCGCCGATCGCGAGCTGGAAGGGGGTCTCGACGCGGTAGGGCGTGCGGTGCGCGTACGCGGTGCGCTCGAAGGCGTCCTTGAGTTCCTGGAGGTCTCGTTCGTCGGCGATCTCGGCGTCGCTGCCGGGCAGGTCCTCCGGTTCCAGCATGGGCAGCGTCAGCTCCTCGAAGCGTGCCTCCACCCAGGCGTGGAAACGGGTGCCCCGGCGCGCGGCCGGTTGTGGGGGGCGTGGCATGGGGCGCGCGAGTTCCTGGGCGAATCCGTCCGGGTCGGCGGCCAGGTGCAGCAGCTGGGACGCGGTCAGTGTCATGGGCAGTGGAACGTCCCTGACGCTCTGGCGGGCGCGCAGGAGCTCATCGGTGAGCGCTCCGAGGTCGCGGTCCCAGGAGGCGACGGTACGGGCTTCCTCGGGGGTGAGGGGGTGGTGCTCGGGGGTCCGGCCGTGCTCGGCCGGTGCGGGGTGCGGGCGGGCGCCCATGTGCGGCACCGCGCGCGCCGCGCTCTCCGGGGCGGTCGCCTGGTGCGGGACCGTCGGACGGTCCGTGGCCAACGACTCCCAGTCCGGGGCGTCCTCGTCGAAGGGGTCGCTCTCCTCGAAGGGCGGTTCGTCGTCCTCCGGCGGCGCGGGCCAGTCCGGGTCGTCGAAGGTGTCGGGATCGTGAGCGGCCGCGGGGTGACCGTCCTCGTGGGAGGCCAGGGCCTCCAGGTGGGCCAGAACCGTCTCGGCGGCCGCGCGGCGGCGGGCGAGGGCTGCGTCGTCCAGGGGCAGGGGCCAGACCTGGTCGGCGGTCGCCAGGTGCAGGGCCGGGTTCTCCTCGCCCTCCTCGGGCTCGTCCGCCCATGCCTCGATCTCGCCGTGTCCGGCCGCGCAGTGGTCGTAAAGGGCCTGGAGGAAGTCGGAGGGGCCGCGGGGCTTCTTCTGGGTGGGGCCCCACCAGTGGCCGGAGCCGAGGAGCAGGGAGCGGGGGCGGGTGAAGGTGACGTAGCCGAGGCGGAGTTCCTCGGTGTGCTGGTGCTCCTTCATGGCCTCGTGGAAGGCCTTCATGCTCCGGGAGTCCCAGGACTCGATGTCGGGCAGGGTGTCGGCGTCGCCGCGCAGCCCGTGCGGCAGCACCTTGCCCTGAGCGGTCCACTTCTCGCGGCCCTGGGTGCTGGGGAAGGTGCCTGTGACCAGGCCGGGGACGGCGACAACGTCCCACTCCAGGCCCTTGGACCTGTGCGCGGTGAGCACCTTGACGGTGTTCTCACCTCCGGGGAGGGCGTTGTCGAGGCCCTTCTCGTACTGGGCGGCGGTGCGCAGGAAGCCGAGGAAGGCCAGCAGCGTGGCCCCGCCGTCGCCCGCGGCGAAGGAGGCGGCGACGTCGAGGAAGTTCGACAGGGTCTCTCGACGGCGGGCGGCCAGGGCGTGCGGGGACGCCGACAGCTCCACCTCCAGGCCGGTGACGGCGAGGACGCGGTGCAGGACGTCCATGAGCGGGTCGGACAGGGAGCGGCGCAGGTCGCGCAGTTCGGCGGCCAGGCGGGCGAACCGTACGCGCGCGTCGGGCGAGAAGGGCAGCCCGTCGTCGTCCCCCGCGCCGTTCAGCGGCGTCTCCAGGAACGTGTCGAGGGCGTCCGCGAGCGATATCACCTCGGACGGGTCTACCCCCTCGACGGCCTCGGCGAGCCGGCGGTCGGGATCGTCCTCGTCGCCCACGCGCGTGTGGGCGACGAGGAGCCGGGCGCGTCGTCCCAGGAGTGCCAGGTCGCGCGGGCCGATGCGCCAGCGCGGGCCGGTCAGCAGGCGGACCAGGGAGGCGTTGGCGCCGGGGTCCTGGAGGACCTCGCAGACGGCGACGAGGTCGGCGACCTCGGGCAGGTGCAGCAGCCCGGACAGGCCGACCACCTCCACGGGGACGTCCCGGGCGACCAGGGCGCCCTGGATCTCCGCGAAGTCGGTGGCCGTACGGCACAGGACGGCGATCTCACCGGGTGTTGTTCCCGTCCGGACGAGGTGGGCGACGGAGTCGGCGATCCAGTCGATCTCCTCGGTGTGGGTGCGCAGCAGGGCGCAGCGGACCATGCCGTCGCGTTCGGCGCCGGGTGCCGGGCGGAGGGCCTCCACGCCCGCGTGCATGGCGCGCAGGGGCTCGGCGAGTCCGTTGGCGAGGTCGAGGAGGCGGCCGCCACTGCGGCGGTTCTCACTGAGTGCCCGGCGGGTGGCGGGGCGGCCGTCGGTGTGGGCGAAGTGTTCGGGGAAGTCGTCGAGGTTGGCGACGGAGGCGCCGCGCCAGCCGTAGATCGCCTGACAGGGGTCGCCGACGGCGGTCACCGGGTGGCCCGTGCCGCCGCCGAACAGACCCGCGAGCAGGATGCGCTGGGCGACGGATGTGTCCTGGTACTCGTCGAGGAGCACCACGCGGAATTCGTCGCGCAGGATGCGGCCCACCTCAGGGAGCTGGGCGAGCTGTGCCGCGAGGGCGATCTGGTCGCCGAAGTCGAGCAGGTCGCGCTCGCGCTTGGCGGCGCGGTAGCGCAGGACGAGGCCGGCGAGTTCGCGGCGGGCGGCCGCCGTGTCGGGGAGCTTGCGCAGCTCGGCGTTGGTGAGTTTGGCGCTCTCCAGGGCGCGTAGCAGTTCGGCGTCCCACGCGCGCAGGTCCTCGGGCCGTACGAGGTGCTCGGCGAGCTCGCCGTCGAGGGCGAGGAGGTCGCTGACCAGGTCGGGGAAGGACCGGGTGAGTGCCGGGTAGGGGCCGGGGGCCTCGCGCAGGACGCGCGCGGCGAGCTGGTAGCGGGTGGCGTCGGCGAGGAGGCGGGCGGTCGGTTCGAGCCCGATGCGCAGACCGTGGTCGGTCAGGAGGCGGCCGGCGAAGGAGTGGTACGTGGAGATCACGGGCTCGCCCGGGGGGTTGTCCGGGTCGATGACGTCGGGGTCGGTGACGCCTGCCTTGATGAGTGCCTTGCGGACGCGTTCGGCGAGTTCGCCGGCGGCCTTGTTGGTGAAGGTCAGGCCGAGGACCTGCTCGGGGGCGACCTGGCCGGTGCCGACCAGCCACACGACGCGTGCGGCCATCACCGTCGTCTTGCCCGATCCGGCTCCGGCCACGATGACCTGCGGGGCGGGCGGCGCAACGATGCAGGCCGTCTGCTCCGGGGTGAACGGGATGCCGAGGAGCTCCTTGAGCTGCTCGGGGTCGGTGATGCGGGCGGGCATGTCGGAGAGGCTAGCCGCGGTCACTGACAGTCGGTGCCCGATCTCCGCTCGGGGATGGGAGAAGCGCAGGTCAGCACGTGTGGTGCGGTGTATCACAACGGCCGTGAGCGATCACGCGGGTCACTCGACCACGTGTCGTCCCTCGGGGCGCGCGCTGCACGAGGCTTGGAAGGAACAGTGCGTGCAGTGCTGGCCGGCGGTGGGGGTGAAGCGTTCGTCGAGGACCTTGCCGGCGGCCGTGGCCAGCAGGTCGCCGACCCACTCGCCCTCCGGTCCCTCCAGGGGCTCCTGCGCCTGCACCTTGGGCAGGGTCTCGCCGCCGTCGCGCTTCGCGGCGCCTTGGCGCAGCTGGACGAGTTCGGCGCCGCCCGGCTCGGGGCGTGCTCCGTCGAAGGCGTCGTCGACGGCACCCTCGCTGACGGCGAGCTGGTAGACGGCGAGCTGGGGATGGCGGGCCACCTCCGCCGCGCTGGGCGCCTGTTTGCCGGTCTTGAAGTCGACGACGTAGGCGCGGCCCTCGGCGTCCGTCTCGACGCGGTCCATCTGGCCACGAATGCGCACCTCGTAGTCGCCCGCTCCGAGGGTGACGTCGAAGTCGTGCTCGCTCGTCACGGGCGTACGTCCGGCGCGGTCCATGACGTGCCATTTCAGGAAGCGTTCGAGCGCCACGCGTGCGTTGTCCTTCTCCTGCGCCGATTTCCAGGGTGCGTCGAAGGCGAGCGCGTTCCACACGGAGTCGAGGCGCTCCATGAGGACGGCGAGGTCGGCCGGCGTGTGCCCGGAGGCGACCTCGTCGGCGAGGACGTGCACGACGTTGCCGAAGCCCTGGGCGGCGGTCGCGGGCGTGTCGGCCTTCACCTCGCGGCCCAGGAACCACTGGAGGGCGCAGGTGTTGGCGAGCTGGTCGAGGGCGCTGCCGGACAGCACGACGGGCTGGTCGCGGTTGCGCAGCGGCACCTTGCTCTCGGTCGGCTCGAACATGCCCCACCAGCGGTAGGGGTGCGCGGACGGCACCAGCGGGCGGCCGTCCTCGTCGGCGAGGGCGGCGAGCCGGGCCAGACGGCGGGCAGCGGCCTCCCTGAGTGCCTGCGAGACGCGCGGGTCGACCGTGGTGGCACGCAGTTCGGCGACGAGTGCGGCGACGGACAGCGGGCGGCGGGGGCGGCCCGTGACGTCCTTGGGCTCCACGCCGAGTTCGGTGAGGAAGCGGGAGGGCTGGTCGCCGTCGTCGGCGGGGGCCTTCACGGCGGTGACGACAAGGCGTTCACGCGCGCGTGTGGCGGCCACGTAGAACAGCCGGCGCTCCTCGGCCAGCAGTGCGCCCGGGGTGAGCGGTTCGGCGAGTCCGTCGCGGCCGATGCGGTCGGCCTCCAGCAGGGAGCCGCGGCGGCGCAGGTCGGGCCACAGCCCCTCCTGGACTCCGGCCACGACGACCAGCCGCCACTGCAGGCCCTTGGAGCGGTGCGCGGTCATCAGGCGGACGGCGTCGGGGCGCACGGCGCGGCGCGTGAGCGTGTCGGCGGCGATGTCCTCGGCTTCGATCTCTTCCAGGAAGTTCAGGGCGCCCAGGCCCCCGGTGCGCTGCTCGGCGCGCATGGCGGTCGCGAACAGCGCGCACACGGCGTCCAGGTCCCGGTCGGCGTTGCGGCCGGCCGCGCCGCCGCGCCGTGCGGACCGCTCCAGGCGCGTGGGCCATGGCGTGCCCTCCCACAGGTCCCACAGCGCCTCCTCGGCGCTGCCACCGCCCGCGAGGCGTTCTCGGGCTTTCCTGAGCAGCGCGCCGAGGCGCTGGGCGCCGCGCGCGTACGCCGGGTCGTGCGCGACCAGTCGCTCGGGCTCGGCGAGCGCCCGCGCCAGCAGTTCGTCGGAGGGCGGCGGCACAGGGTTGCCCGCGGCCCGTTCCTCCTCGCGCAGGGCCCGTCCGAGGCGGCGCAGGTCGGCGGCGTCCATCCCGGCGAGGGGGGAAGTGAGCAGGGTCAGGGCGGCTTCGGTGTCGAGCCAACAGGTGTCCGGCTCCGACCGCCGCTCCGGCTCCCACCCTGATTCCGGCTCCGGTGCCCGCTCCGGCTCCGGCTCTTGAGAGTCGTCCATGCGGCCGCCCTCGCCATGCCCCGTGGCTTCCGCCGTCGCCACCGCCCGTAGCGCCGTCAGCAACGGCGCCACCGCCGGTTCGTGTCGCAGCGGCAGGTCAAAGCCGTCGATGTCGAGCGGCACGCCGGCGGCCGTGAGGGTGCGGCGGACGGACGGGATGACGCGGGACCCGGCACGCACCAGGACAGCCATCTCGCCCCACGGAACACCGTCCTCCAGGTGCGCTCTGCGGAGGATGTCGGCGATGTTGTCCAGCTCCGTGCCAGGCGTCGGATACGTGTAGACCTCGACGCGCCCGCCCTCGTGGACCGGCGTGAGCTCGCGGTGGGAACGTACCTTCTCCGCCGGAAGGCGGGTCAGCGGCATGCGCCGGGTCAGCAGCCGGGTGGCGGCCAGCAGTGCGGCACCGGAGCGGCGGGAGGTGCGCAGGACCTCGACGGGGGCGGGGCGGCCGTCGGAGCGTGGGAAGGCCTGCGGGAAGTCGAGGATGCCGTTCAGGTCCGCGCCCCGGAAGGCGTAGATCGACTGGTCGGGGTCGCCGAAGGCGACAAGGGTGCGGCCGCCGCCGGCGAGGGCGTGCAGCAGCCGCAGCTGGGCGGGGTCGGTGTCCTGGTACTCGTCCACGAAGACGGCGTCGTACTGGGCGGCGAGCCGGCCGGCGACCTCGGGACGGCGGGCGAGCAGCACCGCGCGGTGGACCAGTTCCGCGTAGTCGAGCACGCCCTGGAGGTCGAGGACGTCGAGGTACTCGGCGAGGAAGGCGGCCGCGGCCCGCCAGTCGGGGCGGCCGATACGGCGAGCGAAGGCCTCCAGGGCTTCGGGGCCCAGGCCCAGTTCACGGCTGCGGGCGAGGACCGCGCGGACCTCGTCGGCGAAGCCACGGGTGGTCAGACAGGCACGCAGTTCGTCCGGCCAGCGCACATGGGCGAGGCCGAGGCGTTCCAGGTCGAGCTGGCCGGCGAGCAGTTCGCGGACGGCGACGTCCTGCTCGGGGCCGGACAGCAGTCGCAGCGGCTCCACGAAGAGGTCGCTGTCCTGGTGGGCGCGGATCAGGGCGTAGCAGAACGAGTGGAAGGTGGTCGCCTGCGGCGCGTTCGCGGCGCCGGTGCGCAGCGCCATGCGGTCGCGCAGGTCGACGGCGGCCTTGCGGCTGAACGTCAGTACCAGGATCCGTGCGGGGTCGCCGCCCCGGGCGACGCGGTCCGCCACGGACTCGACGAGGGTGGTGGTCTTGCCGGTGCCCGGCCCCGCGAGGACGAGCAGCGGGCCGCTCCTGTGGTCAACCACGGCGCGCTGTGCGGCGTCCAGACGAGGGGGATCCAGTCGGGCCGGCGGGGTACGTACCAGTCGGTAAGCGCCACGACTCCCCTCCCGCACCTGGGGGTGCGGCAGGCGCCTGGTGGAGGAAGAGGAGCTCACGTGGTTCGCCGGTCCTGGTGGGTGTGCTGGGGGCTGTCACTGCCGGCGCGGAGCGCCGTCGTCGAGGAAGTGGTCGTCGAGAAAGGGGAAGTGGTCGTCGGGTCACGGGCAGGCGGGCCGCCGCATGTGGAGGGCGGCGACCGCGGGCTGAGGGGGACGCGTGCAGCCGACGCTACGCCGACCCATGCTGTGGAAGCAGGGCTTCCCCTTCTTCCCGCACAGCGCTCACGGCCCATGCGCCACGCATGTCCCTCGCCTCACGAACGTACGGCATGCCACAGGTGTGCCCCGTTTCCCTCGTACGGGCCACAGGTTTCCCCTGAGCCCTTACGGTGGCGGAAGCTGTCAGGTGTGACCCTCCGCACGTTCGCCGCCGTCCCACCGAGCCCGCTTCATGTCGAGGCGCGGCAGGTGCCCCTCGGCAGCCCTGCTCGCTTCCTTCAGCGGTGTGCTCTCCGCGCGGTAGTGACCGAGCGCCCGCAGCTCGTGGCCGGGCAGCAGAACTCCGTCGGCGCGCACGACTCGCCACCACGGGGCGACTCCTCCGTAAAGGGCCATCACGCGGCCGACCTGGCGCGGGCCACCCTCCTCCAGCCACTCGGCGACGTCCCCGTACGTCATGACGCGCCCCGGCGGGATCAGCTCGGCGACCTCGAGGACCCGCTCGGCATACTCCGGCAGCGCGTCCGCGTGCTCCGGGCGTGCGTTGTCCGGAAGGCTCTGCTCGCTCATTCGCCCCATCCTGCCCCACCCCACCGACAGTGCGACGACCTCGCGACTCTGCGTGACCCTCGCCCTGGTGCGACGCTTGGGGCAGACTGTGCGCCCTCGCATTTGCACCCTGATGCCCCCGTGTGTCGGTGGGGCATGCCACCATCGTGCGGGCGGTGACCGGTGATACGAGACCAAGAAGAGACGATGAAGCAGCAGGGTGCGCACCCCGAGGACGCGGAGGGGACCTCTGACGCTGCGTCGCGCCCGGACACCGCCGACGAACACAAGAGGGATGCCGACGACGGCAGGAAGACCGCCGGGAAGCGGCCTTCGTCGGACGCGGATCTTGCCGAGGAGGTGCGCATCGACGAGGTCGAGGGCGACGAACCGCTGCTCCCCGCGCGCGTGCACCGTCCTTCCGACCTGATGCGGCTGCTGGTGGGCGTGCTCGCCATCGTCGTGCTGTTCGCGATCTCCGCCTTCGCACACGGAACGACCTCGGGGCTCGAACAGGACATCAACAAGGGCACCGGTCAGGCACCCGATCTCCTGATCAAGATCGCGGGGTTGGCGTCCAGCATCGCGATCCTGCTGGTACCGGTCGCCTTCGCGATCGAACGGTTGATCAAGCGGGACGGGCTGCGTATCGCCGACGGCGTGCTCGCGGCGGTCCTCGCGCACGGCGTGACCCTCGCCACCGACCTGTGGGTCGCCAAGGCCGCCCCCGGCTCGATCCAGGAGGCGCTCACCCAGCCCTCCCCCGGCGACATCCATGCCCTGACCGACCCGGTGCACGGCTATCTCGCCCCCGTCATCGCGTACATGACGGCCGTCGGCATGTCCCGAAGACCGCGCTGGCGCTCCGTGCTGTGGATCGTGCTGCTCCTCGACGCGTTCTCCATGCTGGTCACCGGCTACACGACACCATTCTCGATCATCCTGACGGTGCTGATCGGCTGGACCGTGGCCTACGGAACGCTGTACGCGGTCGGCTCGCCGAACATCCGTCCCACGGGCCGGACACTGATGGCGGGCCTGCGGACCGTCGGCTTCCGTCCGGTGAGCGCGGCCCGCGAGGACACCTCCGAGACGTCCGAGAACGGCGACCGCGGGCGGCGCTACTTCGTCACCCTGGAGGACGGTCCGCCGCTGGACGTCACGGTGGTCGACCGGGAGCAGCAGGCCCAGGGCTTCTTCTACCGCGCCTGGCGCAACCTGACCCTGCGCGGGTTCGCCACCCGCAGCAGCCTGCAGTCCCTTCGCCAGGCCCTGGAGCAGGAGGCGCTGCTCGCGTACGCGGCCATCGCGGCCGGCGCCAACGCCCCCAAGCTGATCGCGACCTCCGAACTCGGCCCCGACGCCGTGATGCTCGTCTACGAACACACCGACGGCCGCACCCTCGACTCGCTGGCCGACGACGAGATCACCGACGAGCTGCTGCACCGCACCTGGCACCAGGTGCATGCGCTGCAGTCGCGGCGTATCGCGCACCGCAGGCTGTCGGGCGACGCCATTCTGGTGGATCGTTCCGGCGCGGTGATCCTCACCGACCTGCGCGGCGGTGAGATCGCGGCCGGCGAACTGCTGCTGCGGATGGATGTCGCGCAGCTCGTGACGACGCTCGGCCTGCTGGCGGGAGCGGAGCGCGCGGTGGCCTCCGCCGTGGGCGTCCTCGGTCCCGACGCCGTCGCCGACTGCCTGCCGATGCTCCAGCCCATCGCCCTGACCCGCGCCACGCGCGCGACGCTGCGGAAACGGGCCCGGGAACGCGCGCAGCGCGAACGCGAGGCGGTCCTGGAGGCGTCCCGGCAGGCCAAGCAGGCCCGCCTGGAGGCGGCCGAGGACGAGGCCACGTCCGTCGTACCCGACAGGCCCGACAAGAAGGCCGTACGCGCGGAGCAGCGGGCCGAGAAGCGGGCCATCGACGAGGCCGTGGAGGAGGCGCGCGAGGAGGATCTGCTCACCCAGATCCGGCACGAGGTGCTGCGGATCAGGCCGCAGGCGCCGGTCGAGCCGGCCCGCCTGGAGCGGGTGCGTCCGCGCACGTTGATCAGCTTCATCGCGGGCGCCATCGGCGCTTACTTCCTGCTGACGCAGCTCACGCACATCGAGTTCGGGACGCTCTTCTCCAACGCCGAGTGGGGCTGGGTCATCGCGGCGGTGTTGTTCTCGGCGCTCAGCTACGTCGCCGCCGCGATGAGCCTGCTCGGCTTCGTGCCGGAGCGGGTGCCGTTCGTACGGACCGTGGGGGCGCAGGTCGCCGGCTCGTTCGTGAAGATCGTCGCGCCGGCCGCGGTGGGCGGGGTCGCCCTCAACACGCGCTTCCTGCAGCGCGCGGGCGTACGGCCCGGACTCGCGGTGGCCAGCGTGGGGGCTTCGCAGCTCTTCGGGCTCGGCTGCCACATCCTGATGCTGCTGTCCTTCGGCTATCTGACCGGAACCGAGAAGACCCCGTCACTCTCACCGTCCCGGACGGTCATCGCGGGTCTGCTGACGGTGGCGGTGCTCGTGCTCGTGGTGACGTCGGTGCCGTTCCTGCGCAAGTTCGCCGTCACGCGCGTGAGGTCGCTGTTCGCGGGCGTCGTGCCACGCATGCTCGACGTGCTGCAGCGGCCCCAGAAGCTGGTCACCGGTATCGGCGGCATGCTGCTGCTCACCGCCTGCTTCGTGATGTGCCTGGACGCGTCGATCCGCGCCTTCGGCGACGAGTCGACCTCGCTCAGCATCGCCAGCGTCGCCGTCGTCTTCCTCGCCGGAAACGCGCTCGGGTCCGCGGCGCCGACGCCCGGCGGTGTGGGCGCGGTCGAGGCGACCCTTACGGTCGGTCTGATCGCCGTCGGGCTCCCCAAGGAGGTCGCCGCGCCTGCGGTGCTGCTGTTCCGGCTGCTGACGCTGTGGCTGCCGGTGCTGCCTGGGTGGCTGGCCTTCAACCATCTGTCGCGGAAGGGAGCGCTCTGACCGGTGGGGACCGGCGTACCTCGTACGGACCGTGTCCCGCGCGCGCGGGCGGGCGCGGGACCACGATGGAACCATGCCCAACCCCTCCCGGCTGCGTGCCGCCGCCCTGACCGTCACCGCCATGCTGCTGTTCTCAGCGCTGGCGGGCTGCGGCGACGACTCCAAGGACGGGGACCTGACGGCCCAGAAACTCAGCTGGAAGGACTGCCCGGCCCCGTCCCAGGCGGAGGGCGGCGGTGACGCCCCGTCGCCTCTGCCGAACGGCGACGAGTGGCAGTGCGCCACGATGAAGGCGCCCCTCGACTGGAACGACCCCAAGGGCGACACCATCAAGATCGCTCTGATCCGGGCGAAGGCGAGCGGCGCGGAGAGCAAGCGCATCGGCTCGCTCGTGTTCAACTTCGGCGGCCCCGGCGGCTCGGGCGTCACCGCGCTGCCCGCCTTCGGCGCGGACTACGCGGCCCTGCGCACCCGCTACGACCTGGTGAGCTTCGACCCGCGCGGGGTGGGCCGCAGCGCCGGCGTGAAGTGCGAGAACGACCAGCAGCTCGACCAGTACTTCCAGCAGGACGCCACCCCGGACGACGCCGCCGAGCGCGCCAAGCTCCTGGACAACACCAAGCAGTTCAACGCAGCCTGCGAGAAGAACTCCAAGAAGATGCTGCCGCATGTGCGCACCACGGACGCGGCGCGCGACATGGACCTGATGCGCCGGGTCCTCGGCGACGACAAGCTGCACTACTTCGGCATCTCCTACGGAACCGAACTCGGCGGAGTTTACGCCCACTTGTTCCCCAGGAACGTGGGCCGTGCCGTGTTCGACGCGGTCGTCGACCCGACGCAGACGCCCGAGCAGGGCTCGCTCGGGCAGGCCAAGGGCTTCCAGCTCGCGCTCGACAACTTCGCCGACGACTGCACCTCGAAGGTCGAGGACTGCCCGATCGGCGACACCGCCCAGGACGTCAAGGCCCGTATCGCCACCCTGCTCAAGGACCTCGAAAGCAAGCCGATCCCCGGCATCCTGCCGCGCGAGCTGACCCAGACGGCAGCGACCAACGGCATCGCGCAGGCCCTGTACTCGAAGGACTTCTGGGAGTACCTCACCGAGGGCCTGCAAGAGGCGTACGCCGGTGACGGCAAGATCCTGATGTTGCTGTCCGACTCGATGAACGGGCGCAGCTCGAACGGCGAGTACAGCAACATCTCCGCGGCCAACGTCGCCATCAACTGCGCCGACGACAAGCCGCGGTACACCCCCGCCTACGTGGAGGGGAAGCTGCCCGAGTTCCGGGCCGTCTCTGCCCTGTTCGGCGACTTCCTGGCCTGGGGCATGGTCAACTGCACCGACTGGCCGGTGGCCGGCGCCGCCGACCACCCCGACGTCGCCGCGCCCGGAGCCGCGCCGATCCTCGTCGTCGGCAACACCGGCGACCCGGCCACACCGTACGCGGGTGCGCGGAGGATGGTGGACGCGCTGGGCAAGGGAGTCGGTGTGGAGCTGACGTACAAGGGGCAGGGGCACGGGGCGTACGACAGCAAGAACAAGTGCGTGCAGAGCGCGGTGAATACCTACCTGCTGGACGGGAAGGTGCCGCCGGCCGGGACCGTGTGCTCCTGAATCCCTCCTGGATCAGGCAAACCAGCAGGTCAGACCGTTATCCACAGGCCCCGGCGGGCTTGGTGAGCTCCGCCTACTATGGCCTGACCGCCGTCCGCTGCTCGGTGCGGGCGGCCTGCGAGGGGGGACACACCGATGGCGCGACTGGCACGGTGGACGGCGCTGGGCGCCGCCGCCGCACTGCTGGTGGCGGGCTGCAGCAGTGGCTCGTCGTCCGGCAACGGCAAGAACAGCAAGGGGACGAGCAGGGCGAAGGCGTCGGCCACGGCGTCCTCGCGCGGCCACTCCGGCACGGCGTCCGCGCTGCCCTCCTCGCTGACGTCCCAGAAGCCCGACTGGGGACGCTGCAAGGCCACCGCCGACTCCCCCGCACCGGGCGGCGACTGGCAGTGTGCGACGCTCAAGGTGCCGCTGGACTGGGCGAAGCCGGAGGGCAGGACGATCGGTCTGGCAATGATCCGGGCCAAGGCCCGCGGCCAGGATCGCATCGGCTCGCTCCTGTTCAACTTCGGCGGCCCCGGCGGCTCGGGCGTGTCGATGATGCCGTCGTACGCCTCCACGGTGTCCCAGCTGCGCCAGCGGTACGACCTGGTGAGCTGGGATCCGCGCGGAGTCGCCGCCAGTGGGGGCGTGCGCTGCCGTGACGACAAGGAGATCCAGGCCGCCGAGGCGATCGACGCGACACCGGACACCCCGGCTGAGGAGCAGGCGTACTTCCAGGACGCCGCCGACTTCGGCAAAGGCTGCGAGAAGGCCGCCGGGGGCCTGATGGCGCACGTCTCGACCACCGACACCGCCCGGGACATGGACCTGATGCGCCAGGTCCTCGGCGACACGAAGATGCACTACTTCGGCATCTCCTACGGCACCGAACTCGGCGGAGTCTACGCCCACTTGTTCCCGAGGAACGTCGGGCGGCTGATCCTCGACGCGGTCGTCGACCCGAGCGCCGACACGGTGGGCCACGCCGAGAACCAGGCCAGGGGTTTCCAGCGCGCGCTGAACGACTACCTCGAGTCCACCGGCCAGGACCCGCAGAAGGGCACGCAGAAGATCGCGGACCTGCTGAAGCGGATCGACGCCGAGCCGCTGCCGACGTCGTCGGGGCGGAAGCTGACACAGACGCTGGCGGTCACCGGCATCGTCCTGCCGCTCTACAGCGAGGCCGGCTGGCCGAGCCTGACCAGCGCCCTGAAGGATGCGGAGCAGGGGGACGGCTCGGAACTGCTGACGCTCGCCGACGGCTACAACGAGCGGGACGGGTCGGGGCACTACGGCACGACGACCCACTCGCAACGGGTCATATCGTGCCTGGACGACAAGCAGCGGCCCACGCTGGAGGAGACGAAGAAGCTGCTGCCGGAATTCGAGAAGATCTCGCCCGTGTTCGGGGACTTCCTCGGCTGGGACACGGCCGGCTGGTGCCACGACTGGCCGGTGGCCGGGCAGTACGACTCTCCGGAGGTGAGCGCGCCGGGTGCGGCGCCGATCCTGGTGGTCGGCAACACGGGCGACCCGGCCACACCGTACGAGGGCGCCCGCAGGATGGCGGACGAACTGGGCAAGGACGTAGGTGTGGTGCTCACCTGGAAGGGCGAGGGCCACGGGGCGTACGGGAGCGGGAGCGACTGTGTCGACTCCACGGTGAACGCGTACCTGTTGAAGGGCACGGCGCCGAAGGACGGCAAGGTCTGCTCATGACAGCTGTTCAGCGGCCTGTCACGGCTGCTGCCTGAGACCGTCGTTCAGCCCTGCTGGCGGGACGCTGGGCCGTCCCTGGGCCGGTCCGAGGTCAGTCGAAGCCAACCAACAACGACAGAAGCCCACAGCATCTGAACTGGTCAGAGCCGTGGGCTTCTTCTGTTCCGCCGGTTCGGCGGAAGGGCTGATTAGTAGACCGGCTTGTGCGGCTCGATCTGGTTGACCCAGCCGATCACACCGCCGCCGACGTGCACGGCGTCGGAGAAGCCCGCGGACTTCAGGACCGCGAGGACTTCCGCGCTACGGACACCCGTCTTGCAGTGCAGGACGATCTTCTTGTCCTGGGGGAGGGTCTCCAGGGCGGTGCCCATGAGGAACTCGTTCTTCGGGATCAGCTTGGCGCCGGGGATCGAGACGATCTCGTACTCGTTGATCTCGCGGACGTCGATGATCTCGATGTTCTCACCGTCGTCGATCCACTCCTTGAGCTGCTTGGGAGTGATCGTCGAGCCGGCGGCCGCCTCCTGGGCCTCCTCGGACACGACGCCGCAGAAGGCCTCGTAGTCGATGAGCTCGGTGACGGTGGGGTTTTCGCCGCAGACCGCGCAGTTGGGGTCCTTGCGGACCTTGACCTGGCGGTACTGCATCTCCAGGGCGTCGTAGATCATCAGGCGGCCGACCAGGGGCTCACCGGTGCCGGTGAGGACCTTGATCGCCTCGGTGACCTGGATGGAGCCGATGGACGCGCACAGCACGCCCAGGACGCCGCCCTCGGCGCAGGAGGGAACCATGCCGGGCGGCGGGGGCTCCGGGTAGAGGCAGCGGTAGCAGGGGCCGTGCTCGGACCAGAAGACGGAGGCCTGGCCGTCGAAGCGGTAGATCGAGCCCCACACGTACGGCTTGTTCAGCAGCACGGCGGCGTCGTTGACCAGGTAGCGGGTCGCGAAGTTGTCCGTGCCGTCGACGATCAGGTCGTACTGGCTGAAGATGTCCATCACGTTCTCGGCTTCGAGCCGCTCTTCGTGAAGGATCACGTTCACGTACGGGTTGATGCCGAGGACCGAGTCGCGCGCCGACTCGGCCTTGGAGCGGCCGATGTCGGCCTGGCTGTGGATGATCTGGCGCTGCAGGTTCGACTCGTCGACCTCGTCGAACTCCACGATGCCGAGCGTGCCCACGCCCGCCGCGGCCAGGTACATCAGCGCGGGCGAGCCCAGGCCGCCGGCGCCGACACAGAGCACCTTGGCGTTCTTCAGCCGCTTCTGCCCGTCCATCCCGACGTCGGGGATGATCAGGTGGCGGGAGTACCTGCGGACCTCGTCTACGGTGAGCTCAGAGGCTGGCTCGACCAGGGGTGGCAACGACACGGGGACTCCGTTGGTCGGTCAATCACTACAGTTGTTCTCCCTGTAACACTGCCACGGCCTTCTTCATTCCGAGACACCCGTTCCGATCCGCGAGACGATTTCGTCCCAGTAGCCGGGCATGCCCTCCCAGGGGTCCGCGCAGCCGTCACGGTCCGTGCGGTCGGTGAAGTAGATCGTCGAGGCCCCCTGCCAGCGGGCGATGCGCAGCGCCTCGTCGAGGTGGCCGCGCGGAACGCCGTGGACGAGGTGACAGAAGCGCTCGGGCGGGTAGTCGGCGGTCCACTCGGCCACCTGCGACCAGCGGTAGTCGCCCCAGGAGCCGGAGAACGTGACGAGCTGGTCGGCGTTCTCCGCGTAGCCGGGATACGGGTGGGTGCCATGGCCGAGGACGATGTGGGTGTCGTCGCGCAGGGCACGGAGCGTGGTCACCGTGCGGCGCGTCTCGGGGAGTCCGGTGCGTTCGGTCGGGCAGCGGTTCAGCAGGAAGCCGTCGACCCGGTACCAGTCGAGGTACCGGTGTGCGTCGGAGATCAGGTCGGCGAAAGGGCGGGCTCCGTAGGCGGTGTCGAGGTGGCCGAGGACGCGGACGCCCGCGTTGCGCACCCGGCCCGCGGCCTCCAGGCAGTGCGGATCGGGGCGGGTGCCGGGGCCGTCGGCGACGTTGAGCACGACCCAGTGCAGTGGTGTCCCGGGGCGGGTGAGTTCGCCCCACTCGGTCGGGGCGAGCAGGGGGTGTGCGTAGCCGGGGATGCCGAAACCGGTGCGGACGTCGGTGCTCGCGGAACCCGCCGTCGAGCTGGTCAGATGCGGCATGCCGCCTCCATCCAGATGTCGGCGAGAGACTCTTCGAGGTTGATACGGGGCCGCCAGCCGAGCCGGTCGCGTGCGGTGCGCACGTCGGCCTGCTGCCAGCTGCCGCAGCCGTCGGGGTACGGGTACGCGACCGGGGCCGCGTGGTCGGATTCGGTGCGGGGGTGGCCGATGGTGGCCCTCAGGTGGTGGCCGCCGGGAGGCCCGTCGAGTTCGTGCAGGGCGCCGCCGTAGCCGGCCACGCGGGCGAGGATCGCGGCGGCGTCCCGCAGGCGCACGGCGCGGCCCGAGCCGATGTTGATGACGCCCTGTGCGGCGGAGAGCGAGGCGGCGTGGACGGCGCGGGCCACGTCGCGCACGTCGATGAAGTCGCGCTGGACGCCGAGACCGCCGAGCTTGAGTTCGCCGTCGCCGGACTGCATGGCGCGGCGCATGGCCTCGGCGAGGCGGCCGAGCGGGGAGCCCGCGGGAGTGCCGGGGCCGGCGGGAGAGAAGACCCGCAGCACGACGGCGTCCAGGCCGGAGCCGAGGACGAGTTCGGTGGCGGCGAGCTTGCTGACGCCGTAGGGGCCGCCGGGGCGCGGGACGGCGTCCTCGGCCGTGGAGGAGCCGGACTGGCTGGGGCCGTACTCGGCACCGCAGCCGATCTGCACCAGGCGGGCGCCGCAGCCGCTGCGGCGCAGGGCCTCGCAGACGGTGGCGACGGCGACGGTGTTGTGCCGGGTGAGCTCGCGGGCGCCGCCGCGGGTGGCGCCCGCACAGTTGATGACGACCTGGGGGTGGACCGCGTCGAGGAAACGGGTGAGCGCGCCGGGGCTGCCGGACGCGAGGTCGAAGCGGACGTCGGCGTCGTCGCCGCGGCCGAGCGCGGTGAGCTGGACGGCCGGGTCGGCGAGCAGTCGGTCGGCGACGAAGCGGCCGAGGTAGCCGTTGGCTCCGATCAGCAGGACCCTCATCGCGCGGCTCCCGGGGTGCGCGTTCCGGATGTTCCGGTGGCTCCGGACGCTCCGGATCGGGAGGTGGTCATCTCGTGTTCTCCTTCGAGGGGGTGGGGCGGTTGCCTCCGGCGCGGGGGGCCGGTTCTCCCAGGGCGGATGGCGGATTGGGGTGTTCGGCGCGCGTCCGGCAGGGGGGTGTGCGTCGCGTGCCGTCGTCACGGGGTCGGGGCGCGCCCGAGCGGGGGCCGCGCGGTCACGGCGAGTCCTCCGGTCGGGCGTGGGCCGAGGCGCGGGTCAGGGTGCGGGTCGCGTGCACCAGCAGGGTCAGCGCCGCCGTGCCGCAGACGAGAGCGGGGACACCGCCCGGGCCCCAGGCCTCCACCAGGGTCTCGACGGGCGCGGCCAGGAAGGCGCAGCCCGGGAGACGGCCCGCGAACACGCTGCTCAGGGCGGCCGCTTCGGCCATGGCCGTGGCGCCGAGGACGAGCACGGGGGCGTGGGTGAAGCCGTGGACGGTGAGGAGGCGGGCGAGCAGGAGCAGGGCGCCGAGGGTGAGGGCCTGGGCATAGGCGGCGGACTCGCCCAGGGCCGCGGCGCACAGGGCCAGCAGGGCCGTCAGCGCGCACAGGTACAGGGCGAAGGTGCCGAGCAGCAGCGGTCGTACGGAGGCGGCGAACTCCGCCAGGCCGCGGCTGGCCGTCAGTTTGCGGCGGGCGCGTACGGCGAGGAGGTGGGCGGTCCAGGCGGCTGGGGCGCAGGCCAGGGCGAGGGCCAGGACGGGGGCCGTGGCAAGGGGCCAGGGGCCGTCCGGGGTGCCGGTCGGCAGGACGTCGGGGCCTCCTTCGACGGCGCCGCGGAGCAGACCGTCCCCGAGGGCGGCGTAGGCGAGGAGCCACCATGTCCAGGTGCTGGTGCCGGTCGTGTGCGAGCCGGAACGGGTGCGGCGCGCGGCGCTCAGCGGGCCGCGGCCGAGCGCTGCCCGCAGGCCGACGGCCACGGCGACGGCGCCCGCGGCGGCCGTGATCAGGCGTGGTTGTCCCGTGGTGAGCCGCAGGCCGACCGTCGTGGCCGCGCACAGCACTCCCGGCAGAAGGGCGAGCAGGGCCCAGTCCGCGCGTGGCCGGGTGGTCACGGGGGCTGCTGGGCGCGGGGACTCCTCGCCGGTGCGGGGGACGCGCGCGTACATCTCCTCCGCGAGGGAGAAGACGTCCCGGTGGCGGAAGCGCGCTGCGGTCCGGTCGGTGACTCCGTGCGCCTCGAGACCTGCCGCGATCTCCAGGGGATCCACGGCTCGCTCGCACAGTTCCCGGTGACGGTGCATCAGCGCCTTGACGGGATCGGCCGCGCCGCGGCGGGGGGCAGTGGTCCTGCGGCCGCCGGTCGTCGCACCGGAACGCACGCCGCTGACGGGTTCGTCGGGGGGCGCTCCGACACTCGCTGCTCCGGCGCGCGCGCCGGACTCGCCCCGTTCCTGCGCGCCCTGTGCATCCCATGCGTCCGGCACGTCCTGTGCATCCCGTGCGTGCGGTACCCCCTGCGCACCCCGTGCGTCCGGTACACCCTGCGCGTCCGGTACGTCCACGTCCCGGGCGCCCCCCGCAGCCTCCGAGCCGTCCGACTCACTCTCCTCCACGAGCCAGTCGTGCGACTGCGCATCCCACGGGCCGGGGCGGCCCGGTGTCCCGGGCCGGTCCAGCTCTCCCAGCCCGCTCATCGCGCCCCCTCCGCCGTGACCCTCGCCACCACCGAAGAGGCGGCTCGCACCGGAGCCGTCTCCCGCACCGGCGGTCCTGCGGCCCAGCCGGGGCCGCCGCGGGCGGCGACACGGGCGACCGGTCCTGTCCAGCGGCCGGGCAGGTGGGCCTCGGCGGGGACGGCGAAGGGCAATGGCTCGCCCGTGCGGTCGAGGGCGACCCGGTTGACCGGGGAGTGCGAGACGATCTCCAGGTAAATGCCGTGAAATGCCGCGATGTTCTGCTCGACGGTGAACAGTTCGAGCGCACGGGCGCGTGCCGCGGCACCCAGCCGCGCACGGCGCTCGGGGTCACGCAGCAGCGTCACGCACGCCTCGGCGAGCGCCCGCGGGTTGCGCGGAGGCACGACGAGTCCGGTGCCACCGATGACCTCCACCACCGCGCCGACGTCGGTGGAGACCGTGGCGCGGCCGCAGAACATGGCCTCGACAAGGCTGATGGGGAAGCCCTCGACGACGCTCGACAGGACGGTCACCGCGCCCGACGCGTACGCCTCCGCGACCGTAGGGGCCTCCGGGCCGCCGATCTCCTCGAAGGACACCGGGTTGTCGCCCACGGTGTGCGGGCCCTCCGCCTCGTCGGGGAAGAGCTGCGCGGCCAGCGCCTTGCAGTGCCCCAGATACGCCTCGCCCTCGGCACCGACGGCCGCGCCGACGATGCGCAGGCTTGTCTTCGGCTCCTCCTTGCGGACCTCGGCGAAGGCGTGCAGCAGGGACACCAGGTCCTTGGCCGGTTCGATCCGGCCGACCCACACCAGCGTGTCCGGGTCCGCGCACTCGGGCGCCTCTCCCACCTCCGCGAAGGGCGAGGCGTCCATGCCGGGGTAGACGGTGCGGAGCTTGTCCCGGCCGGCGCCGCAGCGCTCCTGCCAGCGGCGGGCGTGCGCGTTGCCGGGCGTGACGCGGGCGGCCCGCCGGTAGACCTCTGCGGCGAGCCTGCCGTGGAAGGCGGCGAGCAGGGCTCGTACGGAGGGGGCGGCCTCGGCGGTCGGGCCGGCGCCGGAGGCCAGATAGTGCGTGCGCAGCCGGACCCCGTACTCGGTGACCAGCAGGGGAACGCCGAAGAAGTGGCGGGCGAGGAGTCCGGGCAGGGCCGCCGCGCCGCCGGACGCCGCGTGGCACAGATCGGCCGAGCCGAGCCCGTCGTCCTCGTACCAGTCGAGCGAGAGGGGGCGCAGGGCGTGTTCGAGGTGCGCGGCGACGGCGAGCAGATCGGGGACGCGCGCCTCACGTGCCGCGCGCATCGCGCCGGGCGCACGACAGGCGCACTCCAGTGCGCGTACGGCGCGCTCGGAGCGGAGCGCGCCCACCAGTCCGCCCTCGTCGCGGGCGAGTTCGGCGAGCCCGTACAGCGCACTGCTGAAACGGTCCGCCTCGGAGGCGCAGACCTCCCCGGATTCACCGGAGGAGTCCGGCGACGACTGCTGCGCGCCCCCTGCGCCCCCCGCGCACAACGCAGTCACAAGCTCCCCGTAGCACTCGGTGAACCGCCGGCGCGCGCGGCGCCCGTGGACCACCCCGTCGTCACCGGCCGTCCAGAGCGGTGCCGTACGCACGCGGCCGACGTGCGACGGAAGCTCGATCCAGCCCTCGTCCTCCTGGCGCTCGCTGCGACTGAGCGCGTAGATGTCGAACTCGTGCTGCCCGAGCCCGCGCACGAGCCGGTCGCACCAGAGCCTGGCGTCACCGCTCACATACGGATAGCCACCCTCCGTAAGCAGTCCGATGCGCACGAGTGCACCCCGATCTCCCGTAGGGGGAGCCGCCGTTGGTTCGGCGGCTCACAGCGGGAAGAACGTATGCGGACAAGGCGGTAGCGCGATGGACGGTTGTCCATCGCGCCACCAAAAGGGGTGAACGGTCGTAACTTTCCCGTGCGGCTCGCGTTTCGTCGCGCTAGGAGATCGCTTGGACGCGCAACGTCACGTATTCCCCAGCTCACATCGCGCGGCCCGGCGCAGGGCCGCCACCGCCGGGTCGAGGGCGGGTACGGCGGCCAGGAACTTGCTCATACCGAAGGGGCCGACGAGCCCGATGTCAACTGCTGGGGTACGCCCAGGGGTTGGGCAGACAGTGGATTCCGCCGTGGTCGAGGAACTTGGTCTGCTGCTGCATGACCGGGGCGAGTTCGCCGTCCTTGTCGCACGTCACGTGGCTGTGGCCGAGGCGGTGGCCGACCTCGTGATTGATCAGCATCTGCCGGTAGGCGTGAATGTCGTCACCGTACGTCTTCGAGCCCTGCGCCCAGCGATAGGCGTTGATCATGACGCGCTCGGTGGAGGCGGAGTCGCAGGACACGTTGTCCTCGGTGGTGTCCAGGCCGGACTTGGCGCACCAGGCGGCGGTGGTGCCGGGGCTGGCCAGGGTGATCACGAAGTCGGGCTTGCCGGAGTGGATCCGCTCGAAGGTGCGGGCGCCGTTGTGGGCCCAGCTCCGGTCGTCGTTGAGCGTCTTCTGCACGGCCTGCGCGAAGAGTTCACCGTCGAGCCCGAGCCCCTGCTCCACGTCCACGCGGTACGTGTACTTCTGCCCCTTCCCGGGCGCCTTGTCGACACCAGGAACCGCGTCGAACTTTCCCGAGCCCTTGAGCGTGGCACTCAGCGCGTACTTCTCGTCCATCTTCTGCGCATACGTCAGCGTCACCACCTCGGGCGACGCGGATGCGCTCGACGCCGCCGAGGGACGGGAGCCGCCGACCTGGTCGGGGGCGGACTGCGACCGTACGGCGCTCTCGTCCCGACCGTCGGTGACCTGCCCGGCGACGACGACGGCCAGCACGGTGGTGACGGCGGCGGCCGCTATGCCGGTGAAGGTCCGGCCCTTGGCGCCCTTCTCGCGCACGGGCTCGCCGGTCGGCGGCGCGTCGTCGTCATCGACGCCGGGGCCGGTGCCGATGCCGGTGCCCGTGTTGGTCCGGGGTGCGTCCGTGGCCCGGTCGGTGACGGGGGCGTACGGATCCGTGGTGAGTGCAGAGGCGGAGGCGCGGGGTGCGAAGACGTCGTCGTCCTGGGTGAAGGCGTCGAGGTAGTCCTGCCGCGGGCTCGTCGGAGGTGCCTGCCGCTGCCTCGGTACCACGGGCCCGGGCCCACCCGGCCGCCCGTAGCCGACCCCGCCGACCGTCTGTCCCCCCAACTCGCCCCAGCCGCCCCCGGTTTCACGCTGTTCGGGGTGCCCACCACGAACTCGGGGGAACCCATGGGCGGGGGTGCCGTCGGGGAGACGGGGCGTGCCGTGGGCGGGGGTGCCGTCAGCGAAACGCGGCACACCATGCGCAGGCGTACCGTCCGGGAAACGCGGCACACCATGCGCAGGCGTACCGTCCGTCGGCGGCGGAGCCGGTGGCGCGAATCGCGCCGGCGGCACTCTCTCCCCGATATCCGTCTCGCCCGCGCTCTTCGGCGCGGGACCGCGGCGGCTGTGGCGTCCCACCTCGCGCTTCAGCTCCCGGTACTCGTACGTCGGACGGAATCGGCGTCACCGTCGGAGACACCGGCGCGCCCGCCCCCGGAGCCCTCCGCATACGCGAGAAGCTCGCCGAACGCCGTAGCCACCGTATCGGGGTACTCCATCATTGCCACATGCCCGGCGTTCGGCAGGGTCAGCAGGCGGGAGTCGCGGAAGGTGCGGGCCGCCCTCTGCGCCATGCGGAAGCCGACGAGTTGGTCCCGGCCGCCGTAGACGAGGAGGGTCGGCGCGAGGACCCGTTCGGCCTGGCGCCACAGCCCGTGCTGGCCGCCCAGCGTGTACGCGTTGACCAGCCCGCGCGCGGACCGCGTCATCGCGTCCCAGAAGTACGGGAGCCGCAGCCGCCGCTCCAGTTCCGCCACCGCGTGGCCGAACGCCTCCGGAGTCACCCTCCCGGGGTCCCCGTAGCAGAGCGCCATGACGCCGCGCACCCGCTGTTCCGCCGTCCACTCCTTGGTGAACCGGGTGAACAGCGCCGCCACGCCGGGAAACCCGAGCAGCCCCGTCGGCACCGCGGTCCGCTGCACCCGCAGCTCCGGCAGCGCGGGCGAAACAAGCGTGAGCGTCCGGACGAGGTCGGGCCGCACCGCGGCCACGCGCGTGGCGACCGCGCCGCCGAGCGAGTTGCCGAAGAGGTGTACGGGCCCGCGTCCGGCCGAGTCGAGGTAACGGATGACCGCGCGCGCGTGCCCCGTGATCGAGTAGTCACCGTCGTCCGGCGGCGGGGAGTCGCCGAAGCCGGGCAGGTCCAGCGCCTCGCTCTCGACGACCCCGTCGAGCAGCGCCATCAGCGACGACCAGTTCTGGGAGGAACCGCCGAGGCCGTGGACATACAGCGCGGGCGGCAGCCCCTCACGCGCGGGTGGCCTCGACCGCACCGACAGCGTGACCCCGGGCAGCCCGACCGACCTGAGCCGCTCGCCCTCCGCGACCCTGACGGCGGCCGCTTCCGGAAGCAGATCGGTGGGTGGTACGGACGGCAGCTCGGTCGACGACATGCGGCAATGTTACGAGACGATCACATAGTGGCTCATGTGTTCGCCGTCACAGATCACGGGCGGATCGCATAGCGTCCGGATCGGGTGTCTCCTAGGCTCATAGAAAGGGCACCCGCATGTAGCCCCTGCTTGTTGCAGGGACGTTCGAGGAAGGGAGCCCGTCATGGCCGTTGACCCCACCGACCCCGAGGTGTTCGAGGAGTTCCAGGCGGAGGATCCAGAGATTTTCCAGGCGGAGGATCCACCGGAGATCGACGTCGAGGCCCCGGAGAACGTCGCGGCGGAACAGTTCGCGGACATCGCGCCGGAACGCGACGACCCCATCGAGGACGTGGACCCGGCCCGCGCGAACGAGGCCGACCTCATCGAGCAGGCACGCGTCGTGTCCCTGGACGAGGACGACTACCGCTGAGCGACGACCACCGCTGAGCGACGACTACCGCCTGGCAAGGAAGGCGGCCATCGGGCAGCGCCCTGAGCAGGAACGGAACCCCGGCCTGCCCGGCATCTACCCGTACACACCGATCTGCTCCGTTTTAATCGGCGTCCGGTCCGTGAAATTCTCCGCTCGCACCGCGCACACCAGGGTTACCGAAAAGTACGATGGCGACGCGGCGCACACCGCAAGTGGACGACTTTGGGAGGCGGCGTGACAGCCATCGAGCAAACTGAGGCGGCGCGCCCGCGTGGCACTCGCCTGCCGCGCCGAGCCCGACGGAACCAACTGCTGGGCGCCGCCCAGGAGGTCTTCGTCGCGCAGGGCTATCACGCGGCGGCGATGGACGACATCGCCGAGCGCGCCGGCGTCAGCAAGCCCGTGCTCTACCAGCACTTCCCGGGCAAGCTCGACCTCTACCTCGCCCTGCTGGACCAGCACTGCGAGTCGCTGATCCAGTCGGTACGGACCGCACTGGCGTCAACGACCGACAACAAGCAGCGTGTCCGGGCGACGATGGACGCCTACTTCGCGTACGTCGAGGACGACGGCGGCGCCTTCCGCCTGGTCTTCGAGTCGGACCTGACCAACGAGCCCGCCGTGCGCGAGCGCGTCGACAAGGTCACCACCGAGTGCGCCGAGGCGATCTGCGAGGTCATCGCCGAGGACACCGGTCTCTCGCGCGCCGAGTCGATGCTGCTGGCCTCCGGTCTGGGCGGCCTCGCCCAGGTGGTGGCCCGCTCCTGGCTGCACAGCGACCGCAGCGTCCCGCGCGACCAGGCGGTCCAGCTGCTGGCCTCGCTGGCCTGGCGGGGCATCGCGGGCTTCCCTCTGCACGGCACCGATCACCACTGACCTGCCCCGGCGGAGTACCCGTGGCGTAGCCCGGTGCGGGTTTGTTCCCGGTCACTGTTCGCTCCTGGCGTTCTCGGCCGGAGCGTGCACGTCCCCTCGCCGGGCTAATGTGTGCTGCGTACGGCGCGGAATGGTCGCGCACTTCACTGACCGTCGGAGGGACATAGCCGTGGAGGTCAAGATCGGCGTGCAGCACGCGCCCCGCGAGATCGTTCTGGAGAGCGGTCAGAGTGCCGAGGAGGTCGAGCGGGCCGTGGCCGAGGCACTGGCCGGGAAGTCGCAGCTGCTGAGCCTCGTGGACGAGCACGGGCGCAAGGTCCTGGTCCCGGCGGACCGCCTCGCCTACGTCGAGCTCGGCGAGCCGGCCCCGCGCAAGGTGGGCTTCGGCGCGCTGTAGTCCGCGCCAGCAGTCCGCACAGCGGTAGCAGAAAACGATCAGCGGGGCCCCGCGACATCCGTCGCGGGGCCCCGCTGATCGTTTTCTCCACGAACGGAGCACAACTCATCCACAGGGGAGGATTGCATTCCGCAGGTCACGGGTAGGACGGCCTACGACCTTGGTGCACAGTCCGGCCGCTTGGGAGGGACCTGACATGATCTTGGAAGCGCTCGGTTCCGCTGTGCTCGGTGCCCTGCTCGCATGGGCGGCGAACCACCGCTTCTCCCACCGCCTGCCGGCCCGCGCGCTGGTGTTCGCGACAGGCGTCGCCGGAGCCCTCTTCGGTGACTTCGTCACCCACAGCGCGCTGGGCCCCGGCAGCGTCCTGCCGAGCCTCCTCGGCGCGGCGGTCATCTCCACCGCCTCGCTCTCGCTGCTGCTCCGCCCCGCGGGAAGACTCCGGCGACGATCGGCACCGGCGTAACCGCCGAAGACTCTCGTCGCCGTCAAGAGCACCGCGAGGGGGAGGACGGGGAGGACGGGGAGGACTAGGCGGCCAGCCCCAGTGCCGCCATCCGCTTGGTGTGCGCCTCGGTGATCCTGGAGAACATCCTGCCGACCTCGGCGAGGTCGAAGCCGTCCGCGACACCGCCGACGAGCATCGTCGACAGCGCGTCCCGGTCGGCGACCACCCGCTGGGACTGCGACAGGGCCTCGCCCATCAGCCGCCGCGCCCACAGCGCGAGCCGTCCGCCCACGCGCGGGTCCGCGTCGATGGCCGCGCGCACCTTCTCCACGGCGAAGCCGGCGTGCCCGGTGTCGTCGAGGACGGCCAGGACGAGCTCGCGTGTGTCCGAGTCGAGGCGGGCCGCGACCTCACGGTAGAAGTCGCTGGCGATCGAGTCGCCGACGTACGCCTTGACCAGCCCCTCCAGCCAGTCCGAGGGTGCCGTCTGCTTGTGGAATCCGTCGAGCGCGGCGACGAAGGGCTCCATCGCGTGGGTCGGCTCCTCACCGATCTCCGTGAGCCGGTCGCGCAGCCGCTCGAAGTGGTGGAACTCGGCCGACGCCATCTTCGCCAGCTCGGCCTTGTCCGCCAGCGTCGGCGCGAGTTTGGCGTCCTCCGCGAGCCGCTCGAACGCCGCCAACTCGCCGTACGCCAGCGCACCGAGCAGGTCCACGACCGCCGCGCGGTACTGCGGCTCGGTGGAGGCCTGCGCCCAGTCCTGGGCGGCGACTCCGGTGTGCTGGACGGACCCGGCAGCCTTGGCGGGTGCGGCAGTTTCGGAGGCGTTCTCGGAGGCGTTCTCGGGCTTGTCAGAGCTCGTCATGAAGCGCACAATAGCTCGCCTGCCGTGTGACGGAAGTCCCTGGTCAATCAGTGTGACCACGACTACGCGAATCGGTGTGACGACGACTACATGACCGAATCGGCCATCACGTGTGCGCGATTCCGGGGTATGGTGGTAATGCGCCTGCTGGTACTGAGTCGTACCTCGACAGGCCGCACGTATGAGGATGCCCGGTCGGTGGCCCGATCGGCTCCGACCCGACAGCCCTCCCTGACCGTACGGCACTGTGCGTACGACGATCGGAGGGAACCCTCAGCGGTTCGAGCGCTAGAGCGTCGGCAGTGGTCCCGTGCCCTACGGCCTACCCGTAAGGCAGCCGACGTCCCCCCGGCACGGTCCCGACACGACCCCCGCGCTCGCCTCGCACCGCCCACACAGAAGAGGCAGCACCCTGACTACGACGTTCCGAGAGCTCGGGATCCTTCCCGAGACCGCCGAAGCCCTTGAGGCCGTCGGCATCATCAATCCCTTCCCCATCCAGGAAATGACGCTCCCCGTTGCCCTGACCGGCACCGACGTCATCGGCCAGGCCAAGACCGGCACCGGCAAGACGCTGGGCTTCGGCCTCCCGCTCCTCGAGCGCGTGACCGTCCCCGCCGACGTGGAGGCCGGGCGCGCCCAGCCCGAGGACCTCACCGACGCTCCGCAGGCGCTCGTCGTCGTCCCCACGCGCGAGCTGTGCACGCAGGTCACCAACGACCTGCTGACCGCGGGCAAGGTGCGCAACGTGCGCGTCCTCGCGATCTACGGCGGCCGGGCGTACGAGCCCCAGGTCGAGGCCCTCAAGAAGGGCGTCGATGTCGTCGTCGGCACCCCGGGCCGGCTGCTGGACCTCGCGGGCCAGAAGAAGCTCGACCTCAAGCACATCAAGTCGCTCGTCCTCGACGAGGCCGACGAGATGCTCGACCTGGGCTTCCTGCCCGACGTCGAGAAGATCATCAACATGCTTCCGCCGAAGCGCCAGACCATGCTGTTCTCGGCGACCATGCCGGGCGCGGTCATCGGCCTGGCCCGCCGCTACATGTCGCAGCCCACGCACATCCGCGCCACCGCGCCGGACGACCAGGGCGCGACCGTCGCGAACATCGCGCAGCACGTCTACCGCGCGCACTCCATGGACAAGCCGGAGCTGGTCGCCCGCATCCTGCAGTCCGAGGGCCGCGGTCTGGCGATGATCTTCTGCCGCACCAAGCGCACGGCCGCCGACATCGCCGAGCAGCTCCAGCGCCGGGGCTTCGCCTCCGGCGCGGTCCACGGCGACCTCGGCCAGGGCGCCCGCGAACAGGCGCTGCGCGCCTTCCGCAACGGCAAGGTGGACGTCCTCGTCTGCACCGACGTCGCCGCGCGCGGCATCGACGTCGAGGGTGTCACCCACGTCATCAACTACCAGTCGCCCGAGGAAGAGAAGACGTACCTGCACCGCATCGGCCGTACGGGCCGCGCGGGCGCAAAGGGCATCGCGATCACCCTCGTCGACTGGGACGACATCCCGCGCTGGCAGCTGATCAACAAGGCGCTGGAGCTGGACTTCAACGACCCGCCGGAGACGTACTCCACGTCCCCGCACCTCTTCGAGGAACTGAACATCCCCGCAGGCACGAAGGGTGTCCTGCCGCGTGCGGAGCGCACGCGTGCCGGCCTCGCGGCGGAGGAGCTGGAGGACCTGGGCGAGCCGGGCGGCCGCGGGGCACGCGCTCGCGGTGGCCGCGGAGACCGTCCCGACCGGGGCGACCGGACGGAGTCCCGGTCCGCCGACCGTGAGCGCCCGGCGCGTACGCCGCGTCGTCGCCGCCGTACGCGCGGTGGTACGGCGCTGGAGGCGACGCAGCCGATCGCGACCGAGGCGACCACCGCACCCGAGCAGACGCCCGCGGCGGAGGACGGCACCGCGTCCCGTACCCCGCGCCGCCGTCGCCGTACCCGCGGCGGCTCGGGCCTGGAGTCGACGCCGGCCACGGGCACGACCGCCCAGTCCCCGGCCGCCCAGTCCCCGGCCACCCAGTCCCCGGCCGCCGAGTCCCCGGCTGCGGAGACCGCCGTGGCAACGGCGGAGGGCACGGTCCTCGACGCCCCGGAGCAGCCGCGCCGCCGCCGTACCCGCAAGTCCGCGGTGGCGACGGAGACGACGGTGACCCCGGCCGAGACCACGCGGGTCCCGGAGCAGGCGCCGGCGGAGCCCGCCGAGGCCCCGGCCACCACCCCGCGCCGCCGTACGCGCAAGGCGACGGTTGCCGCGGAGGCGGCGGTCGACACGGCCGAAGCCACCGAGACCAAGCCCCGCCGCACCCGCAAGACCGCGGCAACGGCGGCCGAGACGGCAGTCGACACCGCCGAAGCCACCGAGGCCAAGCCGCGTCGCACCCGCACCCGCAAGGCCACCGAGCCGGAGACGACGGCCACCGCCGACATCCCCGCCCAGACCGCGCAGGAACCGGAGCCCAAGCCCCGCCGCACCCGCAAGGCCGCGGCAACGGCACCGGCACCGGCACCGGCACCGGCACCTGAAGCGGAGGCCGCCGAAGCCGAGGCGAAGCCCAAGGCACGCCGCACCCGCAAGACCGCAGCCGCGGCCGAGACGGCGGTCGACACCGCCGAAGCCACCGAGGCCAAGCCGCGTCGCACCCGCAAGACCGCGGCCGCCGCCCCGGAGACGACCGACACGGCGCCGACGGAGACCGCGGAAGCCAAGCCCCGGCGTGCGCGCAAGGCGACGGTTGCCGCGGAGGCGGCGGTCGACACGGCCGAAGCCACCGAGACCAAGCCCCGCCGCACCCGCAAGACCGCGGCAACGCCGGCCGAGACGGCAGTCGACACCGCCGAAGCCACCGAGGCCAAGCCCCGCCGCACCCGCACCCGCAAGGCCACCGAGCCGGAGACGACGGCCACCGCCGACATCCCCGCCCAGACCGCGCAGGAACCGGAGCCCAAGCCCCGCCGCACCCGCAAGACCGCGGCAACGGCACCGGCACCGGAGGCAGACACCGCCGAGGCGAAGCCCAAGGCACGCCGCACCCGCAAGGCGGCAGCCGCGGCCGACTCCGCGGAGAGCTGAGCGGAGCACTGAGCACAGCCCCGAGGGCCCGGTCCACACACACGTGGGCCGGGCCCTCGGCGTTTCCGCGCCCACCGCGCCGTTACGCCGTTCCCGATAACCTCCCCCCGTGACCAACCCCACCGACTTCGACACACCCCCCGGCGCTCGCGCCTACCCCCTGCGCACCGCGCGCGGTGAGTTCGCCGTCGTCGACATGCCCGCGGTCGCCGGCACCGAGGTGAAGGGCGTGGCGTTGATACTGCCCGGGTTCACGGGGAGCAAGGAGGACTTCAATCTGGTGCACGAGCCGCTCGCGGTGCGCGGGTACCGGACCGTCGCCGTGGACGGGCGGGGGCAGTACGAGTCCGACGGACCGGCCGAGGACGAATCGGCGTACGCGCGGGCCGAGTTGGCGCGGGACGTGCTCGCGCAGGCCGAGGCGCTCGGCGCTCCCGTGCATCTCGTCGGGCACTCCCTCGGCGGCCAGATCGCCCGCTCCGCCGCCCTCCTGGACCACTCCCCCTTCGCCTCGCTGACCCTCGTCGCCTCGGGTCCCGCCCAGATCTCCGTCTCCCAGGAGCAGCGTGTGAAGCTGCTGCGGGACGCGCTCTCGGTGCTGACGATGGCTGAGATGTGGGAGGCGATCCGGGCCATGGGGCCGCCCGAGGAGGTCGGCGGCCCCGCCCGTGGGCTCGGCACCCAGGAGCAGCTGCGCCGCCGCTGGCTGGGCACCAAGCCCGCCCAACTGCGCGCTACCGGCGGCCAGTTGTGCAGCGAGCCGGACCGAGTCGACGAACTCGCCGCCCTCCCGCTGCCGTTCCACGTCCTGTCGGGCACCCGCGACGACACCTGGCCGGTGACCGTCCTGGACGAGATGGCGGTACGGCTGGGCGCGCACCGGACGGTCGTACCGGGCGCCGAGCACTCACCGAACCTGGACCAGCCCCTCCCGACCGCCCGCGCCCTCGCGGGCTTCTGGGACAAGCACACCGGGTAGGCCCATTCGTCGTCGGCGGCTCCGGAAGAGCCGGTCGCGGACATCGCCGCCTCCCGGGAAGAGCCGGCCCCGGAAAAGCTCTAGTACTGCGTCCGCAAGTGCTCCCAGAAGCCGTCCCGCAGCGCGCGCCGCAGGTCCGCCTGGCCGCGGAGCGAGTACGAGAGGAGCCCCTCGGCCTCCACCAGCAGGTCCTGGTCGACCGACCCGGGCAGGTACGGATGGCCGGGCAGGAGGTCCACCAGTGCGTCGCGGCCACGCGCCGCAAGCCATTTCGCGGCGACCTGGGCGCCCACGAAGCGGACGTCCTCACGCGTGGGCCGGGCGATCGCCGACGACGACTCGTAGGCCGGAGCGGTGCGCCGGAACACGTACGGCTTGAAGAAGTCGAGGTCGAGGGTGCGCTGGCTGTCGACCTCCCAGAGGAGGGGCTCGGCCTGGTTGCGGCCTTCTGGGGCCTCGATGCCCCACAGGTGGACCCGGGCGCCGTATCCCTGCGCCGCCTCGACGGCCGACACCAGGTCCTCGTCGCCGCCGAGGAGCGCGGCGTCGCTGATGGCGCGGTGTCGGGCCAGTGACTCCAGGTCCGACCGGATCAGGGAGTCGACGCCCTTCTGCTGGTTGTTGGCGTTGAGGTTGCCCAGGCGCACCTTCACGTCCGGTAGCTCCGCGATGGATTGCTGCTCGGCGGTGTGGATGCGGCGCCGGGCGCCGTCGTACCAGTAGACCCGCAGCAGCCTGCTGTCCGCGAAGATCGTGCGGGCGCGATCGATGAGCGCCTCGATCAGGCCCTCGGCGTCCAGTTCGAAGGCGCGGCGGTCCTCGGTCCCGGTGACCAGCCGGCCGGCGGCCGCGTAGAGGTACCCCGCGTCGACGAAGATCGCATGGGTCGAGGGCGTCTTCGCCACCTCGGCGAGCATGCGCTGGAGCAGTTCATTGGTGCGGTCGATGCGGGCCGCCAGGGCCACGAGGTCGTCGTTCATCGCGACCATTGTCCCGGCGGTCACGCTGCGAACACAACCGGTCCCGTTCAGTCTCCGCAAACCTGTTTACCGGTCAGTAGTTAGACGTTCGAAAAATTTTATTAGCGTAGGGAATGTCTGTAACACGCAGCGCGTTGGCTAGCTATGGAACAGGGGGCACTGACGCCTCATGGGCCTTACGCCAAGTAGTTCTCCTCAGGAGGATGACCAGACGAAGGGGGAAGCCAATGCGCTTCGAAATCCTGCGACTCGACGACGTCGACGGTACGCCCGTGGACACCACCGTCGTGGACGCCGCCTCCGTCAACCGGATCGTTCAGCAGGCCGCCGCCATCGGGCAGCGGCTGTGGATCCGTCCGGCCGACACCTCGGCCTCATAACGTACGGATCACCATCCACAGACTTCAGAGCCCCGTGAGGCAGCCGGAACGACCGGCGCCCCACGGGGCTCTGTGCGTTCCGGCCGGCAGGCGGCGGAGACGGCCTCAGCCGGCCCGGATCACCTGAGTGACCCCGTTGATGATCTGCTGTACGGCGATCGCGGAGAGCATCATGCCCGCGAGCCGGGTCACCAGGACCACGCCGCCGTCCTTGATGACGCGGATGATCAGCAGCGAGTACCGCATGACCAGCCACAGCACGACATGGATCGCGAGGATCGCCGACCACACCGACACCTGCGAGGCCACACTGTCGGCCTTCTGCACGGCCAGGATGACGGACACGATCGCACCGGGGCCCGCCAGCAGCGGCATGCCCAGCGGTACGAGGGCCACGTTGACGTCCTTGGTCTGCTTCGGCTCGTCGGTCTTGCCGGTCAGCAGGTCGAGCGCGATGAGCAGGAGCAGCAGACCGCCCGCGATCATCAGCGCCGGCACCGACACGTGCAGGTAGTTCAGGATCTGGTGCCCGAGCAGCCCGAAGACGGCGATCACGCCTCCGGCCACACACACCGCTTGGAAGGCCATCCGCTTCTGCACCTTGGCGGGGCGTCCGGCGGTCAGCGCGAGGAAGATCGGGGTGATCCCAGGGGGATCCATGATGACAAAAAGGGTCAGAAAGAGGGAGCCGAAGACGGCGACGTCAAACACGGGTGAGCAGGCCTTGCGGGAGAGATGAGTGAAGGGGGGCGCGCGGAGGTGAGTCTCAGACTCCGCCGGTCCCCGGGACCGGGAACGCTCCGGTCGCCCGCCGGGTGATCTCCCCGTACACCTCGGGGTCCGTCGTGTACTCGCCGAGCGAGACCGTCTTCCGGCTGCCGTGATAGTCCGAGGATCCCGTGACCAGCAGCCCCAGGTCGGCGGCCAGGGCGCGCAGCCGCACCCGTGCGTCCGGGTCGTGGTCCATGTGGTCGACCTCGATGCCGTCCAGTCCGGCGGCGGCCATCTCGGCGATCGCCGACTCCGGCACCGTACGGCCCCGCTTGGCGGCGGCCGGGTGCGCGAACACCGTGACTCCCCCGGCGCCCTTGACCAGCCGGATCGCCTCGAACGGGTCGGTCTCGTGCTTCTCCACGAAGGCCCGGCCCCCGTCGGCCAGCCAGTCCTGGGTGAACGCGTCACTCACGGTCGGCACGACGCCGAGCTCGACGAGCGCGGAGGCGACATGCGGCCGCCCGACCGAGCCGTCGCCGGCGATCCGCGCGACCTGCTCCCAGGTGACGGGCACACCCAGTTCGTTCAGCTTGGCGATCATGCCCCTGGCGCGCGGCACCCGGTCGTCCCGTACCAGCTCGCGCTCGGCGAGCAGGGCGGGCTCCTCGGGGTCGAAGAGGTAGGCCAGCATGTGCATGCTGACGCCGTCGATACGACAGGACAGCTCGGCGCCGGTGACCAGCGTGAGTCCCTCCGGCAGCGCGGCGGTCGCCTCGGCGTACCCACGGGTGGTGTCGTGGTCGGTCAGCGCGACGACGTCCAGTCCGGCCGCGGCGGCGTTGCGTACCAGCTCGGCCGGGGTGTCCGTACCGTCGGAAGCCGTGGAGTGGCAGTGCAGATCGATGCGCACGACGCGAGCTCCAGGCGGTGACGGGGCGGAAGGGGACGCTCCAGCATAGCCGGAAACCGGAACACTCCTGTCACCCCCGCAACCCTGGTACGCCCCCTACAGAGCCACAAGCGTCCAGCAACCGCACCCAGGGCTTCAGCAACCGCACCCGGAGTCCCAGCAGCCGCGCCCAGGGCCCCGGCAACCCCACTGTCGGTCCCAGCGGTTCGCGCCCAGGGCGCCGACAAGCGCACCGTGGGTGCCGACGGTTCGCGCCCAAGGCACCGACAACCGCACCGTGGGTGCCGACGGTTCGCGCCTAGGGCTCCAGCAGCCGCGGCGACAGTGCCCCGCACGGCACCAGCTCCAGCTCGGCCCCGGCGTCCCGCAGGTCGGTCAGCACCAGCTCGTCGTACATCAGCAGCCCCGACTGCTCGGGCCACACCACCGCCCACAGCCACAGCCCGAGCGCCTCGCCCGCGAAGACGGCGCGGTCATCGGGGGAGCCGGAGACGTGCCAGAGCGGGGTCGGGCGGCCGGCGGCCAGGACCTTGGCCTGGGGCGGCTTCTCGACGTTCATGTACGGCCCCGGGTCCGGGCCGTCGATGCCGGCGTACCGCGCGCCGAGGCCGACACCGAGTTCCTCGGCGACCAGGATCAGTTCACCCATACCGCCGAGCGGGCCGGGTCCGGAGCAGGCCACGACGGTGGCGCGGCCGCCGCTGCGTTCGTCGCCCGCGTAGGTCACCCCCGTGAACAGCCAGCCGACCGGCAGCGGCCACGGCATCCACACCGGCACCTGGGTGCGGTGCACCACGACACTGAGGGCCTCGACGCTGGGCGGGATCACGGGCTGCAGCGGATACACGGTGCCGTGCACATCACACTGCCAGGAATCGGCGAAGAGTCCGGGAGCCCTGACCCGGCCACCACACTTCGGGCAACTGGGTTCGCCCCTCATAGGGCCCCACGGTCCTACCCCGGCACGCCCACGTCAAGGACGATCACCCGTCCGGACGGAACCCGCCGCCAACCCGCCGCAGGGTCACCTCCACTCCAAAAAACTACGTGTACCTTGCATTAATTAGCCGCCCTAACTTACTATGTGCATATACCAACTATCTCCTCCTCGGATTGGAGAACCCAATGGACCCCCTCGACGCCGGAGCCGGCGGCCTCCTGCGACAGCCCAAGGCGGTCTGGGCGACGGCCGGCGCGTCGGTCGTCGCGTTCATGGGCATCGGCCTCGTCGACCCGATCCTGCCGTCCATCGCCCAGGGCCTGAACGCCACGGCAAGCCAGGTCTCCCTGCTCTTCACCTCGTACTTCCTGATCACCGCCGTCGCGATGCTGGTGACGGGCTTCGTCTCCAGCCGCATCGGCGGCCGCAGGACCCTGCTGCTCGGCCTCGCCTTCGTCGTCGTCTTCGCGGGCCTCGCGGGCACATCGAACTCGGTCGGCGAGCTCGTCGGCTTCCGGGCCGGCTGGGGTCTCGGCAACGCCCTCTTCGTCTCGACGGCCCTCGCGGTCATCGTCGGCGCGGCCGCCGGCGGAAGCGCCGCCGCGATCCTGCTGTACGAGTCCGCCCTCGGCCTCGGCATGGCGTGCGGCCCGCTGCTGGGCGCGCTGCTCGGCAACGCCAGCTGGCGCTACCCGTTCTTCGGCACCGCGTTCCTGATGGCGGTCGGCTTCCTGTGCATCACGTTGTTCCTGAAGGAGCAGCCGAAGCCGGCGCGCAAGACGTCCCTGCTCGACCCGATCAAGGCGCTCGGCCACGGCGGACTGGCCTCGGCGGCGGTCTCGTCCTTCTTCTACAACTACACGTTCTTCACCGTGCTGGCCTTCACGCCGTTCGTGCTGAACATGACGCCGTACAAGTCGGGTGCGGTCTTCTTCGCCTGGGGTGTCCTGCTCGCCGTGTTCTCGGTGTTCGTGGCCCCGCGGGTGCAGGAGCGGTTCGGCTCGGTGAAGGTGCTCGGCGGCTCGCTCGTGCTGCTCGCCGTCGACGTACTCGTCCTCGGCTACGGCGACCACACCACGGCCATCGTGTGCACGATCCTGTCCGGTGCCTTCATCGGCGTGAACAACACCGTCTACACCGAGCTGGCGCTCGGCGTGTCGGACGCACCGCGCCCGGTGGCGAGCGCGGGCTACAACTTCGTACGGTGGTTCGCGGCCGCCGCGGCGCCCTACTTCGCGCCGAAGATCGAGGAGTGGAGCAACATCCACATCCCGTTCGTGGTCGCGGCGATCGCGGCCGTCATCGGCGCCGTGGTGGTCTTCGTACGACGGAAGGCGCTCACTCACGACGCGGAGGAACTCCAGACGCGGCACGCGACGGAGGACGGCGTCACCGTGTTCGCCAACTGACCGTTTCCGGTCAGGAGTTGGTGAGCTTGCTCACTCCAGCGGGACGGACTTGCGGGACGGATCCCGCAGGTCCGTCCCGTTCGTCAGCCAGCGCTCCTGGAGGGCCTGCGCGCCGTGGACGCGCTTCCAGGCCGCCTCGTTGGGGGTCATGGGAAGCAGGGGCAGGAACCGTACGGGGTCGAGCGGCTCGTCCAGTTCCAGGTCCTCGACCAGACCGCCCGGCTCGGCGACCAGGACCGAGGTGAAGGGAGCGCCGGGCCACAGCGGCCCGCCCACGTCGAGGGAGGCGCCGGGGGCCACGACCAGACCCTCGACCTGCGGGGACGCGGCAAGCACGGCGAGCGGACGCAGCACCTTGTCGGTGTCGGCGACGCCCGCGCGGACGGAGAGGACCAGCTCGGCGCGGGGACCCTTGACCGGGTCGGCGAGCACCGCGGTGGGGTCCGCCATGGGCTGCGCGGACATGCCGAGCGTGGCGTAACGGACGACAGCGCCTTCCCTGGAGTCGTCGTGGAATCGCAGCACCTCGATGCGGTCCGTACCGAGGAAGGTGACCGCGGCGCGCGCGTCCGGTTCGCCCAGCGCGGTGCGCAACCGGGCCTCGACCAGAGGAAGAACATCAGCCATGCGGCGAGCATAGAACTCGTCAGCACCGGGCAAAGCAGCACCTTGACACTTCAGTCGGCTGATACTCTTGCTCGGTGGTTCGGGGCAGCACGCAGAAGCGTCGCGATCAAGCCCCGACGCCGATGGGACTCCCTTACGAGGGACCGGCCGGAGGAGGTGGGGCTGCAATGGACCGAAGTCGACCTGGCAGTACCACCCGCTCTTCCGGCCGCTGATGTAGCTGCTGCTCCGATTCTGGCTGGTTGCCACCTCTCGCGCCCGTATCGCTACGGAAGAGCACTTCGTTTCGTTTTGCCTGATCTGTCTGATCCGTGTGACCTGAATCAGTACCTGTATCAGTAGCGAAGCTCGCCACCGCAACGGTGCGGTGCTCCCCGCTTTGTGGACGTGCCAAACATCCGCAGTCAGGACGTCCCCATTCCGGGTAGTTCCACCCGTTCACCGGCGGCCTTTCGTTGCTCGTTGCGAAGGAGCCAGCCCATGTCGATGATCCGCGACCTGCGTGCCGTGGTCCGTCCGTCCCGCGTCTCGACGCGCAAGGACGGCCTGCGCATGGACAGCGGCGTGTACGACACCACCCGCGACCCCTCGACGCCGTCCGCCGTCGTGGACTGCGCCGTCTACCGCGACGGTGCCCGCCTCGCCACCGCGAAGCCGCTGACCCCGCACGAGGCGATGCGCCAGGTGCGCCGCGACGGTGGCTTCGTGTGGATCGGCCTGCACGAGCCGACCGAGGCCGAATTCGCCGGTATCGCCGGCGAGTTCGGGCTGCACCCGCTGGCCGTGGAGGACGCCGTGCAGGCGCACCAGCGGCCGAAGCTGGAGCGCTACGACGACTCCCTGTTCACGGTGTTCAAGACCATCCACTACGTCGAGCACGACCGGCTCACCGCCAACAGCGAGGTCGTCGAGACCGGCGAGGTCATGTGCTTCACCGGCAGGGACTTCTTCATCACCGTCCGGCACGGCGGCCAGGGCTCGCTGCGCGCGCTGCGCCACCGCCTGCAGGACGACCCCGAGCTGCTCGCGAAGGGCCCGTCGGCCGTGCTGCACGCCATCGCCGACCACGTCGTCGACGGCTACATCGCGGTCGCCGACGCCGTGCAGGACGACATCGACGAGGTGGAGACGGAGGTGTTCTCGCCGGGGCGCAAGGGCAGCCCGCGCGGCACGGACGCCGGCCGGATCTACCAACTCAAGCGCGAGGTGCTGGAGTTCAAGCGCGCGGTGTCGCCACTCGTGCGCCCCATGCAGCTGCTCAGCGAGCGGCCGATGCGGCTGGTCGACCCGGACATCCAGAAGTACTTCCGGGATGTCGCCGACCACCTCGCCCGGGTCCAGGAGCAGGTCATCGGCTTCGACGAGCTGCTCAACTCGATCCTCCAGGCGAACCTCGCGCAGGCGTCCGTCGCGCAGAACGAGGACATGCGGAAGATCACGTCCTGGGCCGCGATCATCGCCGTACCGACGATGGTGTGCGGGGTGTACGGCATGAACTTCGACTACATGCCGGAACTGCACTCGAAGTTCGGCTACCCCGTGGTCATGTCGGCGATGGTGGCCATCTGCCTGGGCATCCACCGCACGCTGAAGCGCAACGGCTGGCTGTGACGGTGCCTGGTTAGGCTGGGCCCATGACAAGCGAGCTGCTCGACCAGGCCCTCGTCGAGGAGGCCACGAAGAAGTCCGGCCTCATCTGGGTCAGGGGCGCCGGTGTCCCGGCCGCGCGTGCTCTGTGGCACGTGTGGCACGAGGGCGCGGCGTGCCTGATCGGCGACGGGCCCGGGGAGCAGCCGCTGCCGGGGCTGGCCGACGGGACCGAAGCCGAGGTCACCGTCCGCAGCAAGGACAAGGGGGGCCGGCTGGCCTCCTGGACCGCGAAGGTCGTCGAGCTCGCGCCGGGGTCCGAGGAGTGGGCGGCGGCGGTCGCCGAGCTCAAGGGCAAGCGCCTCAACGCGCCCGACGGCGAGGCGATGACGGACCGCTGGTCCCGTGAGTGCCGGGTGCTGCGTCTGGAGCCGACGGGGGCGATCGCGCCGCTTCCCGACGGCTCCCTGGCCGAGGCGCCGGTGCCGACGCCTGCCACGACCCGGCAGCCGATCCCCGCGGGGCTTCACCGGCTCCTGCTGAAGAACCGCAAGCGCCGCTAGCCGCTACGACGTCGGCAGCCGCGTCGGCATTGGCTACGACGTCGGCAGTTGCTTCCCGTAATCCACGGTGTCGTCCTTCGCCGGTTCCTTGACGGTGAAGTCCTTGCCCCAGTCGGAGAAGGTGAGCGTCCCCGCGCCGCCCGCCCGCACCAGGCGCAGCGGATACGGCTTGCCCTCCAGGGAGACGTCCAGCGTGCCGCCGGAACCCTCGTCGCCGGTGATGCGGATCGTGCGGACGCCCGACTGCTCGTGGTGGCCGTCCGTCCCGAGCGTGCCGTGCAGGGTCAGCAGACCGTCGAGGAGGACGCCCTTGTCCGTGAAGCCGCTGAACCTCTTGTACGCGGGGTCGTCCTGCGGCACCTTCACGTACTTGCCGTCGAGCTTGTCGGCGGCCGCCGTGTCCGTCCCACCGTCGTCGGACTTGCCGTCCTCGTGGCTCCAGAACCCCGCGCCGGCCTTGAGATACAGCTGGTCGTCGATCCGCAGCAGCTGAAAGGTCACCCCCTCCGAGGTGACCGACCCGGTCCCGCCGTCGGACTTCAGGCGCATGTCGAGCTTGTAGGTGCTCCCGCTGGCGACCACGGTTCCCGACAGCCGCACCGCGTCCACGGACGAGGCCGCCGTTCTGGTTCTGGTCTGGATCTGCTCGGCGGGCAGCTTGCCCACCCCGTTCGTGCCCGAGTCCGGGTCCGAGCTGCACCCCGTCAGTCCCGTTCCGGTCACGACCAGGGCGCACAGCGCGCTCACCAACACGGCCCGGCGGCCACGGCCCTGGGGAATCGCAGTCACAGATGGGGCTGCCTTTCTCGCGGGTCCTCAACGCAGTACGGCAGCGTACCGGGGTTGCCGAGGACGAGCGGAGCCAGTCCGTCCGGACCGCTCGCCAGGGCGCGGCCGATCGGGACGGGCTAGCCTGAACCCCACCCGAGCGGGCAATCCGAAAGAGAAGGGGAAAGCAGCAGAAAGCTGCGGAAAGCAGCACAGGACGATACGCCTCGCACGAAAAGGAAGCGCAGCCATGGCAGCCGGCGCCCCCCGGATCTTCGTCTCGCACCTCGCCGGCGTCCCGGTCTTCGACCCGAACGGCGACCAGGTGGGGCGCGTCCGCGATCTGGTGGTCATGTTGCGCGTCGGGCGGCGCCCGCCGCGTCTGCTCGGGCTGGTCGTGGAACTGTCCACCCGCCGCCGTATCTTCCTGCCCATGACCCGGGTGACCGGCGTCGAGTCCGGCCAGGTCATCACCACCGGCGTGCTCAATGTGCGCCGCTTCGAGCAGCGGCCCACCGAACGCCTCGTCTTCGGCGAACTCCTCGACCGCCGCGTCACGCTGGTGGAAACCGACGAGCAGGTCACCGTGCTGGACCTGTCGGTGCGGCAACTGCCCGCCCGCCGCGACTGGGAGATCGACCGCGTCTTCGTACGGAAGGGCAGAAAGAGCAGCGCCTTCCGGCGTGACAAGGGCGAGACGCTGACCGTCGAGTGGTCCGCCGTCACCGGATTCTCCCTGGAGGAGCACGGGCAGGGTGCCGAGAACCTGCTCGCCACCTTCGAGCAGCTGCGCCCCGCCGACCTCGCCAACGTCCTGCACCACCTCTCCGCCAAGCGGCGCGCGGAGGTCGCCGCGGCCCTCGACGACGACCGTCTCGCGGACGTCCTGGAGGAGCTGCCGGAGGACGACCAGATCGAGATCCTCGGCAAGCTGAAGGAGGAGCGCGCCGCCGACGTCCTGGAGGCGATGGACCCGGACGACGCGGCCGACCTGCTCTCCGAGCTCCCCGAGCAGGACAAGGAGCGCCTGCTGAGCCTGATGGAGCCCGCCGACGCGGCTGACATGCGGCGCCTGATGTCGTACGAGGAGCACACCGCGGGCGGTCTGATGACGACCGAGCCGATCGTGCTGCGGCCGGACGCCACCGTGGCCGACGCCCTCGCGCGGGTCCGCAATCCCGACCTCTCCCCCGCCCTCGCCGCCCAGATCTACGTCTGCCGCCCGCCCGACGAGACGCCGACCGGCAAGTACCTCGGCACGGTCCACTTCCAGCGGCTGCTGCGCGACCCGCCGTACACCCTGGTCAGCGCGATCATCGACGACGACCTGCAACCCCTCGACCCGGACGCGGCGCTGCCGCTCGTCGCCGGGTTCTTCGCGACGTACGACATGGTCGCGGCGCCCGTCGTCGACGAGGCCGGCTCGCTGCTGGGCGCGGTGACCGTGGACGACGTACTGGACCACATGCTGCCGGAGGACTGGCGGGAGACGGAGTTCGACCTCGACGAGGAAGCAGCCGGTCATGGCTCCTGAGCGCGAGACCACCCGCGAGCGGACGCCCGCGGGCGCCACCGCCACCACCCGGCCACGCGCCCGGCTGGACCAGCCGCGGCCGCCCCGGCGCCGGATCCTGCCCGAATGGGACCCGGAGGCCTTCGGACGGCTGTCGGAGCGGATCGCACGCTTCCTGGGCACGGGCCGGTTCATCGTCTGGATGACGGTCGTCATCATCCTGTGGGTGGTGTGGAACGTCTCCGCGCCGGAGCGCCTGCGCTTCGACAACTACCCGTTCATCTTCCTGACCCTGATGCTGTCCCTCCAGGCCTCCTACGCGGCCCCGCTGATCCTGCTCGCGCAGAACCGGCAGGACGACCGCGACCGGGTCAACCTGGAGCAGGACCGCAAGTCGAACGAGCGGTCGATCGCCGACACCGAGTACCTCACCCGCGAGATCGCCGCACTGCGCCTGGGCCTGGGCGAGGTGGCCACCCGCGACTGGATCCGCTCCGAGTTGCAGGACGTGGTGAAGGAGTTGGGGGATCAGCACCCGAACGGACATGTCGCATTCCCGGCAGAACGGTCGGAACGGCCGTCGGCACGTGACGTAGACGACCGCTGACGGACTTCCCGGGGCCCCCGCCCGGCGCCGTACCATCTTCCTTATGGCTACGGAAGACGCGGTGCGCGAAGCACTGGCGACGGTGAACGACCCCGAGATCAACCGCCCCATCACCGAACTGGGGATGGTCAAGTCGGTGGAGATCGGCGCGGACGGAGCGGTCGCGGTCACCGTGTACCTGACGGTCTCCGGCTGCCCGATGCGCGACACGATCACCCAGCGCGTGACGGAGGCGGTCTCCCGCGTCGAGGGCGTCACCCGCGTCGACGTCACGCTCGACGTGATGAGCGACGAGCAGCGCAAGGAGCTGGCGACCGCGCTGCGCGGCGGCCAGACCGAGCGCGAGGTCCCCTTCGCCAAGCCCGGCAGCCTGACCCGGGTGTACGCGGTGGCGTCCGGCAAGGGCGGCGTCGGCAAGTCGTCGGTGACGGTGAACCTGGCGGCGGCGATGGCGGCCGACGGTCTCAAGGTGGGCGTGGTCGACGCCGACATCTACGGCCACTCCGTGCCGCGGATGCTGGGTGCCGACGGCCGCCCCACCCAGGTCGAGAACATGATCATGCCGCCGTCGGCGAACGGCGTGAAGGTCATCTCCATCGGCATGTTCACCCCGGGCAACGCCCCGGTCGTCTGGCGCGGCCCGATGCTCCACCGCGCCCTCCAGCAGTTCCTGGCGGACGTGTACTGGGGTGACCTGGACGTACTCCTGCTCGACCTGCCCCCGGGCACGGGCGACATCGCCATCTCGGTGGCGCAGCTGGTCCCGAACGCGGAGATCCTCGTCGTCACCACCCCGCAGCAGGCGGCGGCCGAGGTGGCCGAACGTGCCGGCTCCATCGCCGTCCAGACCCACCAGAAGATCGTCGGCGTGGTCGAGAACATGTCCGGCCTGCCCTGCCCGCACTGCGGCGAGATGGTCGACGTGTTCGGCACGGGCGGTGGCCAGACGGTCGCCGACGGCCTCACCCGCACGACCGGCGCGACCGTCCCGGTCCTCGGCAGCATCCCCATCGACGTCCGCCTGCGCGAGGGCGGCGACGAGGGCAAGCCGGTGGTCCTCACCGACCCGGACTCCCCGGCGGGGTCCGCACTGCGGTCGATCGCCGGAAAGCTCGGGGGGCGGCAGCGGGGTCTTTCGGGCCTGTCGCTGGGGATCACCCCGAAGAACAAGTTCTAGGGGTTCCACGAGAGTCCTGGCCAGGGGTTCCACGAGGAGTCCTGGCCAGGGGTGCTACGAGAAAGGGGCGCCGTCCTTCGCGGACGGTGCCCCTTTGTCGTATGCCCTTCTGTCGCATGCCCTTCTTGTGGGCGCCGTCAGTGCTCGCGCCCCGGGCACAGGTCGAGCGGGCTGCACAGCAGGATCTCCTGATAGGAACCCCCCTCTGACCCCGCTCCCTCCTCGCGGTCGGCATGCGGCACGAACCGCCACTGCGACGCCTTGATGTGCCGTGTGCTGTCCACCTTCTCCACGTGGGCATGGAGCGTGCGGGTTCTGGAGTCGTTCGTCTCCACCAGCACCTCGTCCGCGGCGAGCGGGAAGTGATCGTGCAGAAGGCACAGGCCGAAACGGTTCAGGTTGCCGTGCTTGGCCAGCACCGCCACCAGATCCCGGACGAACGCCGCGTCCCGGGGGCCCAGACCTTCGGCCTCCTCGAAGCGGGGAAGCCGATTCCTCGCAGCGGACACGTTTGTGTCGGTCATGACCCCTCCGTCAAATAGTCGGCGGTCATCGGATTCCATTATCAGCCGCTGACCGATTTCCTGCAATTCCGCAGTCCACGGCCGAAGGGGTGGGCTGCGGACCTCCTGCCGTGTGTCTCGGTGTGGCCCATAGAACGCACGTCTAAATTATCCGGGCAGGAGGTGTCGGGGGCTATGACGAGGATGCGGTGGTGGCGACTTCTGCCGCTGGCGGTCATCGCGGTGATGTGGTGGGGATGCTCCCCTGCGGAGGCGCGGCAGGATAATCGTGACGTCTGCTTGACGGATCAACTTAATACCAGAGATGTTGACGCCACGATCCGGTTCGATCCACACGGCAAAAATTATATCAAGGTCTATTCGAGCATGACTGTCACGGTACCCGTGAAGGAATGGCCGCTGGCAAAGCATCTGACATTCAGTGAGGAATCCGCGGAATATCGGACGGCGATGCGCTGCCTGCTACGGGGACAGGACAATTCCCGTCGCCCCAACGAATGGCGCACCCACAACCCGGTGGTAACCTCCGAAAATGGCACGGTTACAGTGCGGTACGATTCCTTCGCCTGGATCAAGGATTACAGCACCTTTCAACTCGGTCCTTGGAGGATCGCCAGGACCGAGGGAGAAAGATGGAAGGTTTCCCTCCAGTCGCCGACATTGCAAACAATCCCCTGGAGGCACGTCGAGGCCAAGCTGGGCGGTCTGAATTTCAATGATCGCTACGGGAAGGCATCCTCTTCCGACGAGAACGGCCTGAAATGGAACAACCAGCTTCCCGGACGCATCATGGTCGAAGTCGAGCTACCGTGGCAACGGTCCTGGATCCTGAGCTACGACCAGTCGTTCTGGGGTTCGGTGGGTATTGCCGCGTGGTGGGTGTGCGGCTCGATCGTGATCGTACTGGCCGCGCTCCGTACCCAACGGTCCTATGCATCGCCCGCGTTCGGGACGTTGGCACCCAGATGGCGGGTCGGCAAGATCTCCGGCAGGCGCGGCGAAAGCCCCGCGCAGCCAGTTCTGCTCTGGGCCCTGCTCAGCGGTGCAGTCGCCCTGATACTGATCCTGATCACCTCGCAGCCGCCCGTCAAAACCCGATGGCGCACGCTCATCTGTATTGCCGCCGGCCTGGCCCTGATTTTCGCCGCCCGCCCTTGGAGCCGCAGCCTGTCAACCGCGGCCCCGAGCGCCCTGGCCGACGAGTCCGACGTCCCGGAAGGCCGTCGGCGCCGACAGGCTCGAGCCGTCATCGGATGTGCCTCGACGGTGGCGGCAGTCGGCATGCTGGTGGTGCTGGCCCCTGAACTCTTCGGCCTGTCGCCGTCGCCGACCCTGGAGTCGACCGGCCCGCCGACCGTCTTCGGCAAGGTCGGATATGTGCTCATGGGCCTGGCGACGGTGTGGTTGTGGCTGGCGGCGATGGCCGCATGGGCGTGGCGCTTCGCAGGCGAGGGAGGACTGGTCCGCACTCGCTGGACCGTCAGGTGGGGCCGCGCGCCGCTGCGCTGCGTCGTGGGCGTCTCGGTCCTGCTGGGGGTGATCGCCGGGGGCCTGCTCGCGTGTCTCTGGTGGGTGAGCGAAAACCAATGGGAACGGGTCACCTGGCTCACCGACCAAAAAGGTCCCGCCGCGCATGGGGTATACGTCAGCAATTATCTGGCGAATTTTTCGTATACCATCCTCACCTGGGTTTTCTCCTACAGCTGGGTTTTGACGGGTATCGCGCTCTTCGCCCTGCTGAACTTTCGCACCAAGGCACAACGGGTTCAGGCCGGCCCTAAAGTGGTATTCTCCTTGGGGCCGGAAAGGCCCGACCTTCTGTTGATCGTCGCCGTATTCACCTTCACCGTGGGGTTGAGGGGCGCCACGATCACGGGCACCAACGCGCAGTACAGCGTCTGGCTCTGGCTGAACATCGGCTCACTGTTCATGGTTCTCGCCTCGGGGCGGCGATGGTCGGTATTCAGCCAGATGGGACTTTGCTTCTACGTGCGGAGGCTGGGAACCAGTAAGCGCCGACGCGAGCTGATGACAAAAGCCCACGAGTACCGCAATCTGAACCACCAACTACGCCTGTTGGACCAAGGGCGCGCCGGCGGAATGACACGCGAGCAATTGGAGGATCAGCTGCACAGACAGCGTCGGTGGCTGGTCGCCGGATGCGACACGAAAAATCCACCCTCGCAGATTTCCGTACTGGACATCGCCCTGGCTTGGGGACCGGAGGACCATTGGTGGTCCAATGCACTGCACGCCGCACGTCTGGCATTCTGCTTCGGAATTCCCGCCAGCGGCGTCCTGCTGTTTCTGGAAATGATGGGCGACTGGAATGTCATGCGGCTCACCAATGAGCCCACTCGGATTCCCAGTGTCGTCGCGATCTTCTTTTCCTATCAGGTGGCGTGGACCGGTGCGGGCTTCGTCCTGGGCGCGCTGTGGCGCCTGCTGCCCGGCCGCCGCGGCCCCCTGCGCGCGTGGAGCCTGACCTTCGCCTACGCCGTGCCCGCCTGCCTGACTGCTTTGATCATCGAGTTCACAGACGCGGATTTAGGTCTGCTGCTCTTCTATTCGATGCTCATGCTCACCATCCTGACACTCACCAGTATCTGGATGGATACGGCGACGTTCAGGCAGGAGCGGCAGTACTGGCCCAGCCGTTTCGCCTTGCTGCAGTCGATCTACCAACTGGGCGGCTTCTCCGGGCAGATCACCTGGCTTCTCGCCCAGGTTGTGGCCGCCGTAGGAATTTGGCGCGCATTCGTCAAACACTAGAGGGACCGGACCGCCGCATTACCGCGGCGGCCCCCCGGACGCCGTGTTCAGGCGTAGGCGGAAATGTCCTTGATCATGGCGAAGCCAAGGCCATACGCACTCATGCCCCTCCCGTACGCCCCCACGTGCACCCCTTCCTGCGTGGAACCCGCGAGCACCCAGCCGTACTCGGACTCCCGGTAGTGGAAGGGCACGGGCGCGCCGTCCACGGGCAGGGAGAGCGTGGACCAGTCGGGACCGCCGAGGTCGTCAGCCAGCACCCACGCCGTCTCCGTCTGCTGCTCCAGCCAGGAGTCGCGCAGGCTGTGGTCCATGTGGCCGGGCCAGGTGAAGGACAGCAGGCCCACTCCTGCGAGCCAGGCCGCCGAGGACACCGAGGTGGCCTCCAGCAGGCCGGTGCCGTCCGCACTGCGCCGCACCGGGTTGGCGGCGACGGTGACCACGACCGCGAAGCGCTCCTTGTCCTCGGTCGCCTCGTTGCGTACGGAGGGCTCCTCACCGTGCCCGATCGACCCGTGTTCGACGGCGCCGTCGGCCGCCGTACCGACCTGCATCAGCCAACGCGACCCCGTGAAGGCCTCGTCGAGGCCGTACCAGGGGAAGGGCGCCAGCAGGTAGCCGTCGACCGTGCGCCGGGCCGAGGTGGGCTGCTGTCCGCCCTCCGCGGCCGGCGCCTGCGCGACTGCCCCACGTGTCGTCTCCATGTGCCCGGACGCCTCCTCGCTCTCGTCGGATCCGGTCAGCCCGCCCCCCTTCGGGCGTACTCGTCCGGTCCGCGCAACAACTCGGCAGCATATCCACCCCGCTCCGGGCAGCCGGGAAACCGCCCGGCGCGTGGGTCGTTCCGGCACCCGGTTCAGGCCTTGCGGAGCGGCGGCGGAATATGAAACGCGTCACACACGCCGGGGCGTGTGTGACGCGTCAGGGGCTCGACGGCAGGGGTACGGGCGCTCAGGTGGCGTCCGCGTCGAACGGCGGGCGCTCGTCGCGGCCGTCGGGCTTCTTCGTCATGTCGATGCGACCGCCCGAAGAGGTGGAGGGGGACGACGACTCGGTGTCGCGGCCGTGCACCGCGTCCGTGACCTCGGCCATCTCCTTCTTCAGGTCGAAGCCGTTGCGGATCTCCTTGAGCCCCAGCTCGTCGTTGTCCAGGTGCTTGCGGATGAACGTCTTGGGGTTGAGGTCCTCGAACTCGAAGTCCTTGAACTCGGGGCCCAGTTCCTGGCGGATGTCCTGCTTGGCGCTCTCCGAGAACTCACGGATCTTCCGGACCGTGCGCATCACGTCCTGGATGACCTTCGGAAGCTTGTCCGGACCGAAGACGAGCACGGCGAGGACAACGAGCGTGATCAGCTCGAGCGGTCCTATGTCATTGAACACCTGAAGCTCCTTGCGATGTCCTCGGTCCTCGGCCCTCGGTGGTCTGTGCGGTCTTCCGTGGTCCGGGCCGGGTCCACGGTACCCGGCCCACCTGTCCGACCGGTACCGTCCTGAGGCGTCCGAGTGCGTGTAGGCGACCGGTTTTTCGCGCTGTTTGCCTTGTCAGGCCCGGAATCGCGTCCTGCCCTATGAGGATTCTGTCAATCGCGGCCGGAGTCCGCTCCCCGGGCGATGTCATGGCCGATACTCCGTTCCTCGCTGTCAGTCGCCGTCCGCGGATCCGAGCACGAGCGTGACGTTCCGCTGCCGGCCGTCGTGTTCGACGGTCAGCTCCAGGCTGTCGCCGGGGCGGTGGGCGCGGGTCTTGACGATGAGTTCCTCGCCGGAGTGGACGGGCCGACCATCGACCTCGGTGATGACGTCGCCCGCCTTGAGCCCGGCCCGGTCGCCGGGGCCGCCGACGGTGACCGGGGAGCCGCCGTCGCCGCTCTTGGTGCCGACGCGGGCGCCGTCCCCCGTGTAGTCCATGTCGAGCGTGACGCCGATGACCGGGTGGGTCGCCCTGCCGGTGTTGATCAGCTCCTCGGCGACGCGCTTGCCCTGGTTGACGGGGATGGCGAAGCCGAGGCCGATGGAACCGGCCTGGCCGGTCTCGGAGTCCGAGCCGCTGTCGGCGGAGCGGATGGCGGAGTTGATGCCGATGACCCGGGCCTGGGAGTCGAGGAGGGGGCCGCCGGAGTTACCGGGGTTGATGGGCGCGTCGGTCTGCAGGGCGTCCACGTAGGAGACGTCGCTGCCGTCCGTCTCGCCGCCCGCCGTGATGGGCCGCTCCTTGGCGCTGATGATGCCGGAGGTGACCGTGCCCTCCAGGTCGAAGGGGGCGCCGATGGCGACGACGGGGTCGCCGACCCGCACGTTGTCGGAGTTGCCGAGCGGGACGGGCCTGAGCCCGCTCACGCCGGTCACCTTCACGACGGCGAGGTCGTAGCCGCTGTCGTGTCCGACGACCTCGGCCTTGGCGGTCTCGCCGCCGTTGAAGACCACGGTTATGTCGCCGTCCGCCCCGGCGGGCTCCACGACGTGGTTGTTGGTGAGGATGTGGCCCCGCGTGTCGAGCACGAAGCCGGTGCCGGTGCCCTGCTCCTCGGCCCCGGTGACGTGCAGGGTCACGACGCCGGGCAGAGCCCGCGCGGCGATCCCCGCCACGCTGTCCGGAGCCCGCCCGGTGTCCTCCTCACCGGCCTGCGGCAGCTCTACGGTCCCCAGCCCGCCGTTGCGCTCCAGATACGCCCCTACGACGCCACCGACGCCCCCGGCCACGAGGGCGAGCAGCACCGCACCGCCGACGAGCGCCCGCCTCACCCGGCTGCGGCGCTGCCGCTCGCTGGGCACAGCGGCCCCGTTCAGCTGGAGAGGGGCGGCGGTGGCGAGCGGGGCGGGGGCCCAGGGGTCGTAGCGCTGCCAGGGGTCGGTGGGGGGTGGGGTGTCCGGGAAGGGGGCCTGCGGGAGGGCAGGGGGCTGGGCAGGGGCAGCAACTGCGGCGGGGGCACCGTGCGGGGGCAACCCGTGTGCGGCGTACGGGCCGTGCGGCGCGGACGGAACGGGCTCGGCGTCCTGAGCAGCCGGGCCGGGCGGAACAGGGGCTCCCTCGGCGGCCGGAGCGTGCGGGGCGGACGCGCCCTGGGTGCTCGCGGCCGGCCCGGGCGCCGGAACCGTCGTGCCGTGCGTGGGCGTCGCGGAGGGGTGCTGGACCGGCGGGGCGGGCGCCCAGGGGCCCGGTTCGCCGTACGGCGGGGTGCTGTAGGGGTCGGGGTCGTGCAGGGGCTTGGGGCGGTCGGCGGAGGGAGGTGCGGGAAGCGGGGCGGGGACGGGGGCAGAAACGATCGCCACTGGCTCATCCGGCTCATGCGACTCATCCGGCTCGTCCGGATCGGCTGCGGCCCGGCCGCCCTCCGGGACAGCAGCCATCGGCTGCCCGAGGTCCGCCGCGGCCGGTGCCGCGACCGATGCCGTAGCCGGTGCCGGCTGTTCCAGCACGAAGTCCCCCTCGTGCGTGTCACCGTCCGCGATCACGGCGGGCCGTTCCAGCTCGAAGTCGCCTTCGTCGGTTTCCGGCGCAGCCGCCCGCTCCGCGGAGCCGTCGTGCGGTCGAGGCCGGCTCCACCACTTCGCCTTCGTGGGCTTCCCCTCGCTCATGTTCTCCCCACAGCCGCCGCGGCACGGCACGTCGGCGGCGGCCACGGCTCATCGAATCCCACCCCCGCGCCCGGCTGCGTGCCGTGGGCGCGGCCCACCCTGGATTCAACCAGGTTCGCGGGCCGCCGCGCAGCGGCCGGTGTCGGCGGGACGGCTGGTCAGCGGGACGACGGAGAGGAGGAAGGGGCCGAAGTCGGGTCGGGGGCCGGTGCGGCGAGCAGGCCGGGAGCGGTGACCTCCGGGGCCGAGGACCAGGCGGTCAGGGCGATCGGTGAGATGGCGGTGAGCGGGCGCACCAAGGGGGACATGGCTGCGGCACCGGCCATCACCGGTGTGGTGAGCGTGTGCACGATGTCCTGGGCCGTCCCGGGCGACGGCACCCCCGGCAGCAGCGGCGCGCTCGCCTCGGTCGGGGCGACCAGGCTCTCGCCGAGCGACCCCTGACGACCCTGCGCGATGAGCGGACCGAGCCCGCGGCGCCGCTGGCTCTCGGATGGGGCCGCGGCTCCCGTGCCCGGCGTACGCGCCGGCGTCACATTGCTGCCGCTGCCGGAGCCACCGCGGGCGTCAGCGGCCGTGTCGCCCGGCGTTCCGGCGGTCACCCCGCCGAGTGCGACCGCGGCCAGCGACACCGCCCCGGCGGCGACGAACGCGAACCGCAGCCCGCGCGAGGCGGGCCGCTCGGCGTCGCTCCGACCGACCGGATGAATGCGGAAGCCCTGGTCCGGGGAGGCGGGCGGCAGCACGGAACCGTGCTCGCCGGAGGGCACGTAGTCGAAGTCGAAAGGGTCGTCCCGCTTCACGCCGAAGACCCCGGGTCTCCCGCCGAAGCCCCCGGAGGCGCGTCCGGAGAATCCGCCGAATCCGCCCCCGCCGAACGGCGAGCCACCGCCGTCCGGGTCACCTCCCCCGGGAAGCCCCTGGAGTCGGGCCAGGAAACTCTCGGAGGGGGGTGGAGGAGCCACTTCCGCGAAGACGTTCTTCAGCCGACGCTGGGCGTCGACCTCCGTTTTGCACCTCGGACAGGTCGCCACGTGCGCCAGCACGCGCTCGCGCGCGTCATGACCGAGCTCTCCGTCCACCAGGGCGGAGAGACGGTCTCCCAGATGCTGCTCGGCCAGGAGCCCTTCGGCCGGATCGGGTCGTGATCCACTCACGCGGTCGCGCCCCCTCCCCCCAGAGCGGGCACACGGGCCGCGAAGGAGCGGCGCTCGGCGCGCGCCTCCGGCGAGCGGTGCGCGAGAGCCTTGCGCAGCTGGGAACGGCCCCGGTGGATCCGGGAGCGGACCGTGCCGAGCTTGACGCCCAGAGTCGCGGCGATCTCCTCGTACGACAGTCCTTCGATGTCGCACAGGACGACCGCGGCGCGGAACTCGGGCGCGAGGGTGTCGAGGGCCTGCTGGACGTCCGCGTCGAAGTGCGCGTCGTTGAAGACCTGCTGCGGGGACGGCTCGCGGCTGGGCAGCCGCTCCGCCGCGTCCTCACCGAGGGCGTCGAAACGGATGCGCTGCTTGCGGCGGACCATGTCCAGGAAGAGGTTCGTGGTGATGCGGTGCAGCCAGCCCTCGAACGTGCCCGGCGAGTACGTCGACAGGGAGCGGAAGACGCGGACGAAGACCTCCTGGGTGAGGTCCTCCGCGTCGTGCTGGTTGCCGGTGAGGCGATAGGCCAGCCGGTACACCCGGCCGCTGTGCATGCTGACGATCTCCTCCCACGTGGGCGGAGTCCACGCCTGCCCGTCCGCGTCGGTGGAGAAAGTCGCGGTCTGGGCCTGGTCAGCGGCGTGGCTGGGGTCAGCAGCGGTGTCGTTCACGGATTTCGGCCTGCCCGCCGACCCGAGGAAGCGCCTCAGCACTCCGCCCCGGTCCACAGGCGCAGCCGCACCTCCCCTATCGGCTCTGGTGGTGTCCAGTGGAGCCCCTACCATAGCCACCTCGCCCGTTAGCTCCGGATAAGCGGTTTTACGAGAATTTGATCTGTGCTGATACGGCTCATGCGGCTGCGTCAGCAGTTGCTCGTCGTCTCGTCCGTCGTCGTGATCCAACTGTGTCCCCCCGCTGTCTCTGCCACCCCTATAAACGCCCGGTCCCATCTGCGGGTTCCCGGCGGCAACGGATACAGTCACGCCCAGGCAACCACGGGACAGGAGAGGGCCATTACCGGCAACCGGCAGACGAGCTGGGCGTTCGCCGACGCCTATGTCGCCGAGGACGAAGCGCTGCGCTGGGCCCGCGACCGTGCCCGCGACGCGGGGCTGCGCTCGGTGTCGCCCGGCACGGGCGCCGCGCTGCGACTGCTGGCGGCCTCGGTCGACGCCAAGGCGGTCGCGGAGATCGGTACCGGGACCGGTGTGTCGGGCATCCACCTGCTGCACGGCATGCGCCCGGACGGCGTCCTGACCACCGTCGACCCGGAGCCGGAGCACCAGCAGTTCGCCCGGCAGGCCTTCCGCGCCTCGGGCTTCGCCAGCAACCGGGCCCGCTTCATCCCCGGCCGCGCGCTGGACGTCCTGCCCCGGCTGGCGGACGCCGGCTACGACCTCGTCTTCTGCGACGGCGACCGGCTGGAGTTCCTCGACTATCTCGCCGAATCGTTGCGCCTGCTACGCCCCGGGGGCCTGGTGGTCTTCGAGGGCGTCTTCGCCAACGGCCGCACGGTCGACTCCGGCCCGCAGCCGACCGAGGTCATACGGATCCGGGAGCTGCTGCGTGGGGTCCGCGAGAGCCAGGAACTGGTGCCGTCGCTGCTGCCGGTGGGCGATGGCCTGCTGTGCGCGGTCAAGCGCTGACGCACGGCCTCCAGCGGGCGGCGCGAAAACGCCGTACCCCCCGCAAAACAGTCACCCCGGCACCACGTAGGATGCCGGGGCGACTGAAAAGGGTATGGTCGCTTGCGCGCTCAGCCGACGACCTTCTTGAGGGCGTCGCCCAGTGCGTCAGCCTCGTCAGGGGTCAGCTCGACGACGAGTCGACCGCCGCCTTCGAGCGGAACGCGCATGACGATGCCCCGCCCCTCCTTGGTCACCTCGAGCGGGCCATCACCCGTTCGCGGCTTCATGGCCGCCATGCTCGTTCCCCTTCCTGAAACCAGCTCATCGTCAAAGCCGACGGCCCCTGGGAGGGCACGCACGATCCCTAGCGTGGGACCCGCGCCACCGGCATCGAACACATTGCTTCCAGGCCATTATCCCGCATCTCAGGACCCGATGACCAACATCAGTCGGCATCGCTTGGGCAACGCGCGCGAGCAAAACCACTCAATTCGGCGATGTGACTGCGATACTGCGCCGCCGCACGGACGTCCACGGACCAGAAACCCGCCGGAATTCTTTGACGCAGGTCACACGTAGGGTCAGGTCCGTGGGCGGTGATCTCCGCCATGCTGTCCTTCGGACACCGGACGTACCGACCGGTACGTCCCCCGCTACGACACCGGAGGCGTTCCGCCATGGCCGACACCGTGCTCTACGAGGTGAGCGACGGACTCGCGACGATCACCCTGAACCGCCCCGAGGCGATGAACGCGCTGAACATCTCGACCAAGGTCGCCCTCCGCGACGCGGTCGAGGCGGCGGCCGCCGACGGCGCGGTGCGGGCCGTGCTGCTGACCGCGGCCGGTGACCGGGCGTTCTGCGTGGGGCAGGACCTCAAGGAGCACATCGGGCTGCTGGCCGCCGACCGGGAGACCGGGTCGGGGCAGACCATGAGCACGGTCAAGGAGCACTACAACCCGATCGTGCGAGCGCTGGCCGGGGCGCCGAAGCCAGTGGTCGCCGCGGTGAACGGGGTCGCGGCCGGAGCCGGCTTCGGTTTCGCACTGGCCGCGGACTACCGGATCGTGGCGGACACGGCCGCCTTCAACACCTCCTTCGCGGGTGTCGCCCTGACGGCGGACTCGGGGATCTCCTGGACCCTGCCGCGGGTCGTCGGCCCCGGTCGCGCCGCCGACCTGCTGCTCTTCCCGCGCAGCATCAAGGCGCAGGAGGCGTACGAACTGGGGATCGCCAACCGGGTCGTACCGGCGGACGAGCTGCGCGGCGAGGCCGAGAAGGTCGCGCGGACGCTGGCCGAGGGGCCGACGGTGGCCTACGCGGCACTCAAGGAGGCCGTCTTCTACGGGCTCTCCCACTCGCTGGCCGAGACCCTGGAGAAGGAGGACGAGCTCCAGGCGCGGGCCGGGGCCTCGGAGGACCACTCGATCGCGGTCCAGGCGTTCGTCAACAAGGAGAAGCCGAAGTACTTGGGCCGCTGAGTTTCGGGTGCGGGTGAGTGGGGCTGGTCGGGCCCACACGGCGGAGCCGCGGCTCGACACAGCCCCGCGCCCCTCAGGGGGTACGGCGTGCGCAGGTTTCCAGGTGGTCGTTGACCAGGCCGCACGCCTGCATCAACGCGTACGCCGTCGTGGGGCCCACGAATCTCAGGCCGCGCTTCTTCAGGGCCTTCGACAGGGCCGTGGACTCGTCGGTGACCGCGGGGACGTCCGAGAGGGTCTTCGGCACCTGGCGGGTCGCCGCGTCCGGGGCATGGGACCAGATCAGCTCGTCCAGCTCACCCGGGGCCCACTCGGCCAGCACGCGCGCGTTGGCGAGCGTGGCGTCGATCTTGGCACGGTTGCGGATGATGCCGGCGTCGGCGAGGAGGCGCTCGCGGTCGGCGTCGGTGAAGGCGGCGACCTTGGCGATCACGAAGCCGTCGAAGGCGGTACGGAAGCCCGGGCGGCGGCGCAGGATCGTGATCCAGGACAGGCCGGACTGGAAGGCCTCCAGGCTGAGCCGTTCGAACAGCGCGTCGTCGCCGTGGACCGGGTGGCCCCACTCCTCGTCGTGGTACGTCACATAGTCCGGCGTGGACAGGGCCCAGGGGCAGCGCAGGGCGCCGTCCGGGCCGGCCACGGCCGCTCCGTCGCTCACCGGTGGTCCTCCTCGGCGGGCTTGTCCATGGAGACACGGGACGCGGCCCGGGCGCCCGCCAGCGCGGACTCCAGGTCGGCGATACGGGCGTCCCGCTCGGCGAGCTCGGCGCCGAGGCGGTTCAGCGCGTCGTCCACGTCCGCCATGCGGTAGCCGCGGGGGGCGAGCGGGAAGCGCAGACTGTCGATGTCGGCGCGGCTGACCGGGCGCTCCGGGGGAAGCGGGTCGTGCAGTCGCTCGGGTGCCGCCTCCGGCAGTGGGCCGGTGCCCTCGCCGCCGCCCACCACGGCGAGTGTCACCGCGGCGACCACCACGGCGAGCGCGATGACCAGGAACAAGAACATAACCATCGCTGGGTCCCCACGCTCGGTGTGCTCGATGCTGAAAGTGTCAGGGTCCGATCGTGCCATGCGAGTCTGACAGTTAGGGTCGCAGGCGGCCGAGGAACCGGCCGTACCCAGGGCGTACTAGGAGAGGTCACAGGGGATGCTCAGGCTGGGCAGGCGTGAATTCGACGCGCACGAGCCGGTGATCATGGCGATCGTGAACCGGACCCCGGACTCCTTCTACGACCGGGGGGCGACCTTCCGGGACGAGCCCGCCCTCGCGCGCGTGGAGCACGCCGTGGCGGAGGGGGCCGCGATCATCGACATCGGCGGGGTGAAGGCCGGGCCGGGGGAAGAGGTGACGGCCGAGGAGGAGGCGCGGCGGACCGTCGGCTTCGTCGCGGAGGTACGGCGGCGCTTCCCGGACGTCGTCATCAGCGTGGACACCTGGCGGGCCGAGGTCGGGGAGGCGGTCTGCGAGGCCGGTGCCGATCTGCTGAACGACGCGTGGGGTGGGGTGGACCCCGGGCTGGCGGAGGTCGCCGCGCGGTACGGCGTGGGGCTGGTGTGCACGCATGCGGGGGGTAGCGAGCCGCGGACCCGGCCGCACCGGGTGACGTACGACGACGTCATGGCCGACATCCTGCGGGTGACGGTGGGGCTGGCCGAGCGGGCGGTGGCGCTGGGGGTGCCGAGGGAGTCCGTGCTGATCGATCCCGGGCACGACTTCGGGAAGAACACCCGGCACAGTCTCGAGGCGACGCGGCGGCTCGGGGAGATGGTCGAGACGGGGTGGCCGGTACTGGTGTCACTGTCCAACAAGGACTTCGTCGGGGAGACGCTGGACAAGCCCGTGAAGGAACGGGTGCTGGGCACGTTGGCGACCACGGCGGTGTCGGCGTGGCTGGGGGCGCAGGTCTACCGGGTGCATGAGGTGGCGGAGACGCGGCAGGTGCTGGACATGGTGGCGTCGATCGCGGGTCACCGCCCGCCTGCGGTGGCGCGACGAGGACTGGCGTAGCTTTCCGCGGCCGTACCAGGGGGCTGCGCCCCTGGTACGGCCCGCCTGTTCCAGCCCTGTTCTAGCGGCCCGCCTCCTTCGACACCAACCCCACCGCCTCGTCCACGTCGTCCGTGACGTGGAACAGGGTGAGGTCCTTCTCCAATGCCTTGCCCTGGGCGATCAGGGTGTGCTTGAGCCAGTCGACCAGGCCGCCCCAGTACGCGCTGCCGAAGAGGACGATGGGGAAGCGGGTGACCTTCTGGGTCTGGACGAGGGTCAGTGCCTCGAAGAGTTCGTCCAGGGTGCCGAGGCCGCCGGGCAGGACGACGAAGCCCTGCGCGTACTTCACGAACATCATCTTGCGGACGAAGAAGTAGCGGAAGTTCAGGCCGATGTCGACGTAGGGGTTGAGTCCCTGCTCGAAGGGGAGCTCGATGCCGAGGCCGACCGAGATGCCACCCGCCTCGCAGGCGCCCTTGTTCGCCGCCTCCATGGCGCCGGGGCCGCCGCCGGTGATGACGGCGAAGCCCGCTTCCACCAGGCCGCGGCCCAGCCGGACGCCCGCGTCGTACTCCGGCGTGTCCACCGGTGTGCGCGCCGAGCCGAACACGCTGATCGCGGGCGGGAGTTCGGCGAGCGTGCCGAAGCCCTCGATGAACTCCGACTGGATGCGCAGGACCCGCCAGGGGTCGGTGTGGACCCAGTCGGTGGGGGCGCGCTCGTCCAGCAGCCGCTGATCCGTCGTGCTTGCCTGGACCTGACCGCGTCTACGGAGGACGGGCCCCAGGCGCTGCTCGTCCGGCGGCACCTTCTTGCCCTCGGGGTTGCCAGTAGGCATGTGCGCTCCCTCCACTTGCGGGCTTTCCACCTCAGCGTAGATCTACGCGGGTTACGGACGGGGGACGCCCGCATGTCCTGCGCGAAGCGGTCAGCCCGCCGGCCGGCCGTCAGCCGGTCGTCAGCCAGACGCGCAGGCGCTCCTCGCCCGCCAGGATCTTCCGGGTTTCCACCCGTTCGTCCCGCTTGTGCGCCAAGTGCGGGTTCCCGGGGCCGTAGTTGACCGCCGGGATGCCCAGTGCCGAGAAGCGGGAGACGTCCGTCCACCCGTACTTGGGCTGCGGGGTGCCGCCCACCGCCTCGATGAAGGCCGCCGCCGCCGGGTGGGACAGGCCGGGCAGGGCGGCGCCGCTGTGGTCGTCGATCACGAACTCCGCGACCCCGCAGTCCGCGAAGACCTCGCGGACGTGGGCGACGGCCTCCTCCTCGGTGCGGTCGGGCGCATAGCGGAAGTTGACCGTCACGACGCACTCGTCGGGGATGACGTTGCCGGCCACTCCGCCCGAGATGCCCACCGCGTTCAGACCCTCCCGGTACTCCAGGCCGTCGATCACCGGGTGGCGCGGCTCGTAGGAGGCGAGGCGGGCCAGGATCGGGGCGGCCGAGTGGATCGCGTTGGAGCCCATCCAGCCGCGCGCCGAGTGGGCGCGTTCGCCCGCCGTCTTCAGCAGCACGCGCAGGGTGCCCTGGCAGCCGCCCTCCACCTGGCCGTCGGACGGCTCCAGCAGCACCGCGAAGTCGCCCTCCAGCCACTCCGGATGGGCCTCGGCGACGTGCTTGAGGCCGTTGAGGTCGGCGGCTACCTCTTCGTTGTCGTAGAAGACGAAGGTCAGGTCGCGGTTCGGGGACGGGACCGTGGCGGCGATACGGAGCTGGACCGCGACGCCCGACTTCATGTCACAGGTGCCGCAGCCCCACAGCACACCCTCCTCGTCGAGGCGGGAGGGAACGTTCCCGGCGATGGGCACGGTGTCGATGTGGCCGGCCAGGATGACGCGTTCCGAACGACCCAGGTTCGTACGGGCGATCACGTTGTTGCCGTAGCGCTCCACCGTCAGATGCGGCAGGGCGCGCAGCGCGGCCTCGATCGCGTCCGCGAGGGGCTTCTCGGTGCCGCTCTCGGACGGGAAGTCGACCAGCCGCGCGGTGAGCTCGGCGGCGTTCAGCGTGAGGTCAAGAGGGGTGTCGGCCATGTCGTCGACCCTAGCGCGCCAGGCCGTCCACCGGCGTGCGCCCGGCGTCCGCACCCGGCGCGGCGGCCGCAGGAGCCTCCAGTACCTTGTACGGGTGCCAGAGCCGTCCCCCACCTCCACCAAGCGTCGCGGCCGCCTCTTCCGTTTCGGAGCGGCCTTCGTGGTCCTGTCCGCGGTCGCCGGTTATCTCGTGGTGCAGTACGTCACCGGCGGCACCGGCGATCCGGGGTGCAGAGTCGTCTCGGGCGACGGCGACGGGGCGGTCTACGAGTTCACGCCGGAGCAGGCGGTCAACGCGGCGACGATCTCGGCGGTCGGCACCGACCGCGGTCTGCCCGAGCGGGCCGTGACGATCGCGCTCGCGACCGCGCTCCAGGAGTCGGGGCTGCGCAACATCGAGCATGGCGACCGCGATTCGCTGGGCCTGTTCCAGCAGCGGCCGTCGCAGGGCTGGGGCACCGAGAAGCAGATCATGGACCCGACGTACGCGGCGGGCATCTTCTACGAGCACCTGGTCAAGGTGTCCGGCTACACGAAGCTCCCGCTCACCGTGGCCGCGCAACGCGTGCAGCGCAGCGGCTACCCGGAGGCGTACGCCAAGCACGAGCCGGACGCCGCGCTGCTCGCCGCGGCCCTCACCGGACGGGCGGTGGCCACGCTGACCTGCGAGGGCCGTCCCGCGGCCACCACGACCGCGGGGCCCGACGCGGTGCGCACCGCGCTCGTACGGGACTTCGGGCGTGACGCGTTGCAGGAGGCCGGCGCGGAGGTGAGCGGGAGCAACGGTGGCAGCGGCGCCAAGGCCGCGTCGACTCCGCCCGGCGTGACCGCCGAGTCCAGCGGGCGGACCGTGACGGTGCCCGTGCCGAGCGCTACCGGCGACTCCGCGGGGCGCAGCGCCGAGGAGCGCGGCTGGCAGCTCGCACACTGGGCGGTGGCCAACTCCTCCGCCCTGCACATCGCACGCGTCGCCTACGCCGGACGGCAGTGGACCGCCGGGAACACCGACAGTCAGTGGCGTACGGCCGGGGCGCGCAGCGACGGCGGGGCGGAGCGGGCGGCCGCCGACTCGGTCCGGATCATCACCGCTCAGTAGTACGGCACTTCACCCGGGCGGGTTACGTAAGGCCCCCATGGAGAGGGGGCGCGCAGGTTTTCGCGCCGTCACTCTCGTGACCGCCGAGCCCTTGCAAACAAAGAGCCGTAAGGATTCGGCGGGCTCTCGGAGCGGGCGCCCTTTGCCCGATTTTATCCGTAACCGATAATGCGACGCATTACCAATTCTTTACATTGGGCCGCCGCAACCTTCCCGGGCTTCGAGCGGTAGTCAGTGCGTCCGCGCCCGGACGATCAACTGTGGTCAAGTGCCGGGACGGGCGGACACTTCCATCGTCTCTCCTCAAAGGAGCATCATGTCCCTCCCTCTGACCCGCCGGATCGCCCGTGCCGCGCTGCTCGTCGCAGCGGGAGCGGCTGCCGGGGTCGGTGCGGCCGGCTCCGCGAGTGCGGCCGCCGAACTGCCGGCCACCCCGAACCTCGGCGGGCTGACCGCCGTGGACGGCGCGACCGTCGGCAACACCGTCGACGGCGCGGCGCAGCAGGCCACCGGGATCGCGGGTGACGCCGGCGGCAAGGCCATCAAGACGGCGGTGCCGGCCGCGGGCAAGACTGGCGGCAAGGCCGTGAAGAAGGCGGCGCCGGCGGCGCAGAAGACCGCCGGTGAGGCGGCGGGGTCCGCGGGCGCCATCCTCGGGGACACGGCGTCGACGGCCACGAAGGGTGGGCTGCCGACGGGGTCCCTCACGAAGGGCGGGCTCCCGACGCAGTCCGTGCCGGTGAAGGGGCTGCCCCTGGGCGGCTGAGTCCCGGGTTCCACGGCGACGGGGTCCAGGTTTCCACCTGGACCCCGTCGCCGTGTGTCGCTTTGCGCGAAACGGCTACGCCGCCAGCCGCTCCACCGCTGCCCGTACCCGCTCGTCCGTCGCCGTCAGGGCCACGCGTACGAAGTTCTCGCCCGCCGTGCCGTAGAAGTCACCCGGGGCGACCAGGATGCCGCGGTCGGCCAGATGGGACACCGTGGTCCAGCAGGACTCGTCCCTGGTGGCCCAGAGGTAGAGGCTGGCCTCGCTGTGTTCGATGCGGAAGCCGTGCTTCAGGAGCGCCTCGCGCAGAAGCGCCCGCCGGGACGCGTACCGTTCGCGCTGCTCGCGGACGTGGGTGTCGTCGCCGAGGGCCGCCACCACCGCGGCCTGCGTCGGAGCGGACGTCATCATGCCGCCGTGCTTGCGGATCTCCAGGAGCGGGCCGAGGACCGCCGGGTCACCCGCCAGGAAGGCCGCGCGGTAGCCGGCGAGGTTGGAGCGCTTGGAGAGGGAGTGGACCGAGACGATGCCCTCGTAGGAGCCGCCGTTCACGTCCGGGTGCAGGACCGAGACCGGGTCGGCCTCCCAGCCCAGCTCGAGGTAGCACTCGTCGGAGAAGAGCAGGACGCCGTGCTCACGGGCCCAGGCGACGATCCGGGTCAGTTCCGCCTTGCTCAGCACCTTGCCCGTCGGGTTGGACGGCGAGTTGAGCCAGAGGAGCTTCAGGCCGGTCGGGTCGAGCACGGTCGGGTCGTCGTAGACCTCGTACTCCGCACGGGCGAGGCGGGCGCCCACCTCGTACGTGGGGTAGGCCAGACGCGGGTAGGCGACCCGGTCGCCGGGGCCGAGGCCCAGCTGGGTGGGGAGCCAGGCGACCAGTTCCTTGGAGCCGACGATCGGCAGGACGTGCCGGTGGGTGACCTCGCGGGCGCCCAGGCGGCGCTCCAGCCAGCCCGTGATCGCGTCGCGCAGCTCGGGGGTGCCCCAGACCGTCGGATAGCCCGGGGAGTCCGCCGCGTCGACCAGTGCCTTCTGGATCAGCTCGGGGACCGGGTCGACGGGGGTGCCGACGGACAGGTCGACGATGCCGTCCGGGTGCGCGGCAGCCGTTTTCTTGTACGGCTCCAGCTTGTCCCAGGGGAAGGTGGGCAGACGGTCGGAGACTGCGGACACGGAAATCTGGCTCACTTTCTTGAACGGCAAACGCCTCGGTCCCGTGCGGCGCGATCTGCGGCGATCAGGCCGTACGGGACCGAGGTGGCACGGTTTGCAGGCCGCTGGTGCGGCGTTATCCGGCCTGCGGCGGAAGCGCGGCGATGAAGGGGTGGTCGCGCTCGATCAGCCCCAGCTTGCTGGCACCGCCGGGAGAGCCGAGCTCGTCGAAGAACTCGACGTTCGCCTTGTAGTAGTCCTTCCACTCCTCCGGAGTGTCGTCCTCGTAGAAGATCGCCTCGACCGGGCAGACCGGCTCACAGGCACCACAGTCGACGCATTCGTCCGGGTGGATGTACAAGGACCGCTGGCCCTCGTAGATGCAGTCGACCGGGCACTCCTCGATGCACGCCTTGTCCTTGACGTCGACACAAGGCTGCGCGATGACGTAGGTCACGCTGTCGTTCCTCCTCGATACGGGCGCTGGCGGGCCTCCCACAGGCTCCGCCGCCTGGCGCGCGGGAGCGCGGCGTAATCGATGCCCGCCCCTAGTATCTCCGTTCTTGGGCATGATCCGAACAGGAGGGGTGGACCGACCCGTGGAAATATCGGCCGCTGGACGTCTCGAGGTCCGTATCACCGTCGCTGACGTGGGCAAACGCGTCTCTGTGCGGCGATTGAGCGACCCCGGAGACACCGAAGGGAAATTCACCGACACGGTCGGTGTTCTCACATCATGGGACGACGCTGTGCTCGTGATCACACAGAAGGACGGTGAGAGCGTCCGGATCGCGGAATCCTCGCTGGTCGCGGGGAAGGTGGTGCCCGCCGCGCCGGCCCGGCGGCGGGGGCCGGCCGCGTCCTACGAGGAGCTCGTCCACGTGGCCGCACGAGCGTGGCGGCCGGTGGAGAGCGCCCGTCTGGGCGAGTGGGAGCTGCGGGCCGCCTCCGGGTTCACCCGGAGGGCGAACTCGGTGCTGCCGCTCGGCGACCCGGGTCTCCCGCTCGACGAGGCGCTCACCGAGGTACGACGCTGGTACGGAGAGCGCGGCCTGCCCGCGTACGTCCAGACCGCGACCGGCGCCGAGGGCACCCAGGAGCTGCTCTGCGCGGAGCTGGAGCGGCGCGGGTGGGTGCGCGAGGTGACCGCCGAGCTGTGGATCGGGGCGCTCGCACCGGTCGCCGACCTGGGTGAGCCGTCCGGGGTCGTGCTGTCCCGGGAGGCCGGTGAGGCGTGGCTGGCGCGCTATCAGCGCAAGGGAGTGAGCGACGTGGCCCTGAAGGTGCTGGGGAGCGGGCCGTCGGTGTGGTTCGCGACCGTGCCCGGCGAGCGCGAGGGGGAGCCGCCCGCCGCGATCGGGCGGTGTGTCGTCGACGGGCGGTGGGCCGGGTTCGCCGCGGTCGAGGTGGATCCGGCGCAGCGGCGGCGCGGGCTGGCCACCGCCGTCATGGCCGCGCTGGCCCGGCAGGCCCTCGAGGAGGGCGCCTCGGCCGCCTGGCTCCAGGTCGAGACGGACAACGCGGGGGCTCGTACGCTGTACGCCCGGCTGGGCTTCGCCGCGCATCACGCGTACCACCACTACCGGGAACCGGCTGAACCCGGCAGCGGCCGGTACGGATCGCCGTGAGGGGGCACGAGCCTGCTATGCGTTCCTGCTTCCCGCCACCGCCCGAGCGCTCCGCCGAACTGCGGCTGCGGTTCGCCGAGGAGGCGCGCTGCGAGCGGCCCGATCTGTCCGAGCTGTGTCTGCTGGTGGGGGCGGCGGCCGACGGGGGGCTGGACGAGGCGGGCATGGACGCCGCGCAGATGGAGCTGGACCGGCTGGCGGGGCGGCTGCCCTTCCGGCCGGGCGGTCCGGCGGCCTGGGCGGAGGCGCTGCGTTCGGTGCTCGGGGAGCGCTGTGAGTTCCACGGCTCCCCGGCCGACTACCAGTGGCTGGAGTCGTCGTTGCTGCACCAGGTGCTGCGCCGGCGGCGCGGGCTGCCGATCCTGCTGTCGGTGGTGTGGATGGAGGTCGCCAGGCGGGCAGGGGGGCCGGTGTACGGGGTCGCGCTGCCGGGGCACTTCGTCGTCGGGTTCGGACCGGAGGAGGAGCAGGTGCTGGCCGATCCGTTCGACGGGGGGCGGGTGCTCAGCGGGTCCGACGCGGAGTTGCTGGTGGTCGGGGCGACGGGGGCGGCGCTGCATCCGTCGATGCTGGTTCCCGCGGATCCGCTGGAGGTGGTGCTGCGGATTCTGAACAACGTCCGGGCGTGGGCCTCGGCCCGGCCCGAGCGGTCGGATGTGGCGTTGTGGGCGGTGGAGTTGTCGCTGCTGTTGCCCTCGCATCCGGCTCGGCTGCGGTACGAGCGGGCGCAGATTCTTGTGCAGCGGGGGGACTTCGTGGGTGGGGCCGCGGAGTTGGAGACGTATGCGGAGTTGGTGGACGCGGTGGATTCGGCTGCGGCGGAGAGGGTGCGGGGGCAGGCGTCGGCGGCTCGGGCCAGGCTGAACTGAGCGGTGCCGCCGGCGGATCGGGTCGCTCACCCGCGCCGACGGGGTGCCGCCCGCGCCCACCCTCCCCCCAGCAGCACGACTGCCCGCAGGCCGGGCCTGCTTACAGCCAGCCCTTCTCCCGCGCGATCCGTACCGCCTCCGCCCTGTTCCGCACCGCCAGTTTCTGGATCGCCGTCGAGAGGTAGTTGCGGACCGTGCCCTGGGACAGGTGCAGGGTTTTCGCGAGTTCCGCGTTGGTGGAGCCGTCGGCCGCGGCGCGCAGGACCTCGCGTTCGCGGTCGGTGAGGGGGTTGGCGCCCTCGGCCAGGGCGGCGGCCGCGAGGGTGGGGTCGATGACCCGCTCGCCGGCCAGCACCTTGCGTACCGCTTCGGCGAGTTGGGCGGCGGGGGCGTCCTTGACCAGGAAGGCGTCGGCGCCGGATTCCATGGCGCTGCGGAGGTAGCCGGGGCGGCCGAAGGTGGTGAGGACGACCAGCTTCACCCCCGGCAGTTCCCGGTGGAGGAGGGCCGCCGCCTCGATGCCCGTCGCGCCCGGCATCTCGATGTCGAGAAGGGCCACGTCCACGTCGTGCTCGCGGGCGGCCGCCAGGACCTCGTCCCCGCGCGCCACCTGGACCACGACCTCGATGTCGTCCTCGAGGCCGAGCAGTGCGGCCAGTGCCTCGCGGACCATCGACTGGTCCTCGGCCAGGAGGACCTTGATCGTGTGGCTCATGCCCGGGATCCTACGTCCGCCGACGAGTCGGCCGGGACGCGGGCGACCAGTCGGAAACCGTGCTTGCGGCTGCCCGCCTCCAGGGTGCCGCCCGCCTTCTCCAGGCGCTCGGTCAGACCGTTCAGACCGTTGCCGGGGTCGTTGCCCGAGCCGCCCGAGCCGTCGTCCTCGACGGAGAGTTCGAGGACCGGGCCGTCGAGGGTCTGGCGGCGGAGCAGTTCCACCGTGCAGCGCCGGGCGCCGCTGTGCCGTACGACGTTGGTGACCGCCTCGCGCAGCGCCCAGGCGAGGGCGGACTCGCTCTCCTCGTGGATGCCGGCGAGGTCGGGGGCGGCGGGCACTTCGGCGGTGACGCCGGCCGCCCTCAGGGCGACCTGGGTGCCGGCGAGTTCGTCGGCGAGGCGGGCGCGTCGGTAGCCGGTGACGGCCTCGCGTACGTCGACCAGGGCCTGGCGGCTGACCTGTTCGATGTCGGCGACCTGCTGGGCCGCCTTGTCGGGGTGGTCGGGGAGCATACGGCCGGCCAGTTCGCTCTTCAGCGTGATCAGGGAGAGCGAGTGGCCGAGCAGATCGTGCAGGTCGCGGGCGAGACGCAGGCGCTCCTCGTTGGCGGCGAGCTGGGCGACCGTGGCTCGGGCTTCCCGCAACGCGATGGTCGTGCGTATCAGTTCGCGTACGCCGGTCATGGAGAACCCGCCGAGGAGCGCCGGGACGAGAAGTCCGGCCAGGAACTCCTTCCCGCCGGGCACGACCAGGGCGACCGCGGTCAGCAGTGCGGACACGGCCGGGATGCACCAGCGGGCGAACCGCAGCGGAAGCGCCGCGCCAGAAGCGATCGCCACGTAGACGAACAGCACGAGCCACTCCCGGCCCAGGGTGAGGGCCAGGACGGTCGACTGGGTGGCGAGAACCGCCAGGGAGCCGAGCACCGCGCCGTTCATCTCACCGCGTCCGGTGCGGAAGAGCAGGACGAAGTACCAGGCCACGAAGGCCACCAGACCCAGCGTGCCGAGGACGCGGACGCCCGCGCCATGCCCACCGTGCAGCAGGTCGTTGACGGGCGCGCTCAGATAGGCGAGCCAGACGCCCGACCACAGCGTCTTGATGACCTTCTGCCTGCGGTTCTGCGGGCGTTGCCCGATGCCGACGCTGTTCACGCCTTCAGCGTGTCCTTCCGGTACAGCCAGGCCGCGCCGCCGGCGAACAGGACGAAGAAGACGACGAGGATGCCGATGTCCTGGGCGTGCGGGGCCTGGCTCTGTTCGATCGCCTGTCCCAGGGCAGCGTACGCGTGCGTGGGCAGCCACTTGGCGATGTCCTGCAACCACTGCGGGAAGGTCGTCGACGGCATCCACAGGCCACCGAGCATCGACAGACCGAAGTAGGTGATCATCGTGATCGGGCGGACCGCGTCCCCGCTGGCGAGGTAGCCGATGGCGACGCCGAGGGCGGCGAAGACGAGGCTGCCGGCCCAGATCGCGCCGGTGAGGGCGAGCCACTGCCAGGCGTCCAGGCGTACGTCCTTCAGGGCCGCGGCGACGACGAAGACGATGACGATGGACGGCAGGCTCACCACGGCGGCGCTCGCCGTCTTGGCGAGGACGTAGCCGCGGCCCGGCAGGGTGGTCAGCCGCAGCTGCCGTACCCAGCCGCTCTCGCGCTCCTTCGCGATGCGCTCGCTGTTGCCCATCAGGACGGCGGTCAGGGCGCCGAAGGAGGCCATCGAGACCATCATGTAGGTCGGGACGGTCAGGCCCGTGCCGTCGACCTTGGTGGTGGCGTCTGCCTGGCCCGCGATGAGCAGGAACAGGACCGACGGGTAGATCACCGAGAAGAACAGGAACTTGCGGTTGCGCAGGGCGCGGGCGAGTTCGAGCTTGATGAGGGCCCGCGAAGCAAATGTATTCAGCACGACTGCTTGGCCTCCTCGGCCTCGGTGATGGCGACGAAGGCCTGCTCGAGCCCCAGCCCGGCGACTTCGAGGTTGCGGGGGTAGACGCCGAGGCCGTAGAGGGCGTGGACGGTGGCGTCGGCGTCGGTGGACTGGATGCGGATCGTGTGGCCGCTGCCCGCGGCGGAGCCGCTTTGGGACACGGTTATCGAGGTGAGGAAGGGCAGTTCCCGCAGCGGGGCCTCGTCGATGGGGCCGTCGACGAGGTCGAAGGAGATCCTGCGCGCTCCCGCCTTCGCCTTGATCTCGGCGGCGGTGCCGTCCGCGAGGAGCCGGCCCCGGTGCAGGACGAGGACGCGGTCGGCGATGGCGTCGGCCTCTTCGAGGTAGTGCGTGGCGAACAGGACCGTGCGGCCCTGGTCGGCCTGCTCGCGCATGGTGGCCCAGAAGGCCTGGCGGGCGGAGACGTCCATGCCGGTGGTCGGCTCGTCCAGGACGATCAGATTGCTGTCGCCGGCGGTGGCGAGGGCGAAGCGGACGCGCTGGGCCTGGCCGCCGGAGAGCTTGTTGACCTTGCGGTCGGCGATCTGCGAGATGCCCGCGCGGGCCAGCACGTCGCTCGCCCTGTACGACTTCGGGTGCAGATCGCAGGCGAGCTTGACCAGTTCACCTACCGTCACCTCGTCCATCAGCCCGCCGCTCTGCAGCATCGCGCCCACGTGTCCGGCGACGATGGCCTCGCGCGGGCTGGTGCCGAAGACGCGGACCGTGCCGCTGTCGGCGTGCTTGAGGCCGAGCAGCAGGTCCAGCGTGGTGGACTTGCCGGCCCCGTTGGGCCCGAGCAGGGCCACGGTCTCCCCCGGGTGCAGCCGGAGCGTGAGGCCGTCCACCGCCCGTACGGTTCCGTAGCTCTTGCTCACCTGATCGAACCCGACCACCTCGGTTGCGGTGGCCGTCACTGTCGTCGTCATGCACACCATCGTGGCGGTGGGGCCCCGGTGTCCGGCAGTGTCGGCGGTCCCGACTGCCGGATGACAGATGTCATGCGTACGGAGTGACAGGCGGACCGTCCCGTGGCCGGACACGACGAGGGGCACCCGGCGGTGATGTACCGGACCGGGTGCCCCTCGTGTGCCGTGGCGCCTGGGAGCTGTCCTAGCTGGGGTTCGTGTCGATGGTGGCGACGCGGTTGGTGGTGCTGGTCAGGGCCGGGCGCAGGGCGCTGATCACGTCCTGGACCGTGACGGCCGTCTTCTGACCGGTGCCCCGGGTGATGAGCACGCCGTCGAAGGTGTGGCCGTACAGCTCCTTGAGCGCGGCCTCGTTGTAGCTCTCGACGAGCTTGCCGTCGACGGCCTTCACCTCGAGGAACTTCCACAGGGAGTTCTGCGGGCTGAAGGCGATCGAGTGCGCGGCGTCCGTCTGGACGGTGACCTTTCCGGACATCGCCGGCTCGGCGAACTTCTTCATCATCCGGTCGACCTCGGCGTTCGAGACCGTCGGCTGCTTGGTGGCCGTCGGGACCTTCACGGTGGTGGCCGTGCCGGTCTCCACCTGGGTGCGGTAGGCCTGTTCGACCGCGGTCTTCGACTGGGTCACGTCGATGCCCTTGCCCGCCTTGCCGTACACGGCGACGGCCTTGCCGGACTGGAACTTGATCGTGCCGTCGCTCGCCGAGCCGGAGCCGCCCGCGGCGCTCTCCAGCGCGGCCTGGAGCTTCTCCTCGTCGACGGGCATGACCGGCTCGATGACGCGCTGTTGGCCGAAGAGCGAGCCGATCACGGAGACCGGGTTGTAGTCGCTCTGCGCGGCCGCGGCGACCGTGGCCTGCTCGTCGAACTGGAGCCCGGCCTGGTCCGGCTTGAGCGTGACGGTGTCGCCGTCGACCGACAGCTTCAACGGCTGCTCGACGCGCTTGCCGAAGGCGTCGTCGAGCTTCTTGACGGCCTCGTCGCGCGTGCCTCCGCCGATGTCGACGCCGAGCACGGTGGTGCCCTTGGGCACGTCGGAGTGGTTCATCAACAGGCCCGCACCGTAGGCGCCGGCCGCGACGACGACCACGAGGCCGCCGAGCAGGACCAGCTTGCTGCGGCCCTTCTTCTTCCGGGGCGCGGCCGCGGGCACGTTCTGCGCGACCGGCTCGGGCAGCTTCGGGGGCGTGTGCGGCAGCGGCCCGTCGGGGTGCGAGCCCGATCCGAACGGCGCGCCCTGGATGCCGGGGGGGACGACCGGGATGCCGCTGGTGACGGTGTGCCCGGAGACGTTGTCCATGCGGCCGCCGTAGCCGCCGGCGCCGGGTTCGGGGGCCGGCTTCTGCGGGGTGAGGATCGCGGTGTCGTCACTCAGACCGCCACCGCCGGCGCCACCGCCGACGCCTCCGCCGACGGGGCCACGGGCTGGGGCCGTGCCGGGACCACCGGGACCGCCAGGTCCACCGGAGCCACCAGGGCCGCGGCCATGCGGTCCGCCGGGCACGCCGGGACCACCGAATGCCTCGGGGCCGGCGAATGCCTCCGGGGCGCCAGGAGCACCGGGACCGCCAGGCGCACCGGAAGCGCCGGGAACACGACGAACACCGAGACCACCGGGATTACCAGGACCACCGGCGCCACCGGCGCCGCTCGGACCACCAGGGCCGCCGAACCCGTCCGGGCGACCGGAACCGCCGGGGCCACCCGGCCTCGCACCTGCCGGAGGTGCCAGCGGGCCGTCGCCGGTGACCGGGCCGCCGGTCGGGCCGGAGGGGCCCTGAGAGGCGCCCTGGCCACCGGGGCCGTTCGGCGGGCCGCCGTAGCCGCCCTGGCTGCCCTGACCGCCGGGGCCGTTCTGGCCGTTCTCCGCGAAGTACGGCAGGTCGTCGCGGCGCGGCTCGCCGGAGCCGGGGCGCGAGCCGTTGCCCAGCGGACCTGCCGCCAGCGCCTCGGTCACGTCGAAAGAACCGGTGCCGCCGCCGTGGCCGGGCGCGACGGGGCCACCGGTGGCACCCGGCAGTCCGGCGCCGTTCGTACCGCCGGGGCGGGAGCCGCCGGGGGCGCTCATGGAGCCGACCACCCCGCCGGGACGGCCACCGTTCGGCCGCGCACCCGCGGAAGCACCGGCAGCGGCACCCGCGCCGGCACCGGCGGCGCCCGCCGCCGAACCGCCGGGGACGCCCGCGCCGTTGGTGGAGCCGCTGCCCTGACCGCCCTTGCTCGTCCCGCCCTTGCGGGGGGCGAACCAGTCGCTCGGCTTGTCTCCGGCCGTGGCCGCGGCCTCGGCAGGCGGTTCCACGGTGCCGGCAGGCGCGGCGCCGGACGCCTGCGCGTCGGCGCCGGTGTCGTCGCTCGCGCCGCCCTCGGTGTCGCCGACGGGCGTGCGTACGACGACCGGCGGAATCGGCCGTGATCCAGGGATGTTGATCCGGATCCGGGTCGTCAGCGTGGTCTCGGTCTTGCGTTCCTCCGGCTGAGCGGCCGAACGGCCCGCGTCCGTACCGCCGTCGGAAACCATGGGGGTCCCGTACGGCGGCGTGCCCGAGGGGTATGCGGCTCCGCCGCGCCCGTCGGGCCCGGAGGACGGAGTGTCAGTTTCACGACTCAAGGCAGGTTCTCCCGGTTGGCTCCGCCGCCCGCACAACCTCACGGGCGGCTCGGCGGCGCGCACCACCATACTGGCCACTTCTGGCGTGTATCCCACGACCGTCGGGGAAACCCACACGGCACGTACACGCGCGCCGCACGGCGAAGTGGTACGTCACTTGCCAAGTCGGACGCGGTCTTCGTCCGGTTGCCGCCCCCGGCCAAGGGTGGCGCAGATCACAGCCAGAGCCATGCCGCCGAGCAGGAAGAGATAGGAGCCGCCTCCCGCGCCGAACAGGAAGTCCCCTTCGGGCCGGCTGGCGGTGAGGAAGACGACGGTGACCATCCAGCCCGCGGCGGGCGCGACGGCCCCGCCCCGGCTGCCCGCGGCGCGTGCTCCGCCGAGGAAGAGCCCGGCCGCGCCGGCGAGCGCGAGCAGGAGTCCGCCCGGGAACCAACCGGCCTGCACCAGCGCCCCCGCCATGGCGACCAGCGCGCCCAGCAGGAAGAGCCCCAGATAGGCGAGGGCCCGCCCGGCGGAGGGGGGGCGCAGCGGCTGGGCGAGCATCGATCCGCGTTCCGTCATGACGCCTCCCCGGTCCCGGCGAAGAGATCCGCCTCCCGAGCCGTCTTCTGCGCCGTCTCCCGCTCTCCGCGCACCAACTCGTAGTACTCGGTGCTGAAGAGGGGCTGCGCAAGCTCGTTGGAGAGCGCGAAGTACGGCCCGTCGGGGGCCACCTCGATCTGTGTGGCGTGCGCGCGCATCGCGGCGGCCTTCGCGGCGGCGTAGGCGGTGCCGTCGATCTCGGCGGTGATCCGCTCGTCGGCCACGACGCCGGGTACGTCGTCGATGGCGGCGGCCTTGGCGTAGGGCAGGCCGGGCAGCTCGGCGCGGAGCCGGCCGAAGGCCTCCTCGGCGACGGGGCGCGGTACGCGGTTCCAGTAGACCTTGGGGATCGGGCAGCCGGCGTCGGCGGCCAGCTCGGCGGCGCGCATGGCCACGCGGTGGGCCTGGATGTGGTCGGGGTGGCCGTAGCCGCCGTTGTCGTCGTAGGTGACGAGGACCTGGGGGCGTACCTCGACGATCACCTCGAGGAGGTGTGCGGCGGCCTCGTCGACGTCCGCCTGCCAGAAGCAGGTGGGGTCGTCGTTGTCGGGGAGGCCCATCATCCCGGAATCGCGGTAGCGGCCGGGGCCGCCGAGCTGACGGAAGTCCTCGACGCCGAGCTCGCGCATCGCGGCGGTGAGCTCGCGCAGGCGGTGTTCGCCCAGGGCGGCGCCGGTCAGGTGGGCGAGCTCGGGCGGGATGACCTCGCCGAGCTCACCGAGGGTGCAGGTGACCAGGGTCACCCGCGCACCCTCGGCCGCGTACCTGGCCATGGTCGCGCCGTTGTTGATCGACTCGTCGTCCGGGTGCGCGTGCACCAGCAGCAGACGTCGGGCGGGTGGTTCCGTCATGGACCCCACCCTACGAGGCGTCCTCGTCCCTGTAGCGCGGAAGGTTCCCCGTCGGGCTTCGTCCGGGCGATGCGGTCGCGGCCGGGCCGACGGCGGAACGGGTCGCGGGTGCGACAGCACCCGTTCAGGCGACCTCCGCGAGATCGCACCGGCACTCCCGGCGGTGGGAGGGGTGGGGCTCGGTCGGGTTCTTTCGCCCGCCGTGTTCCTTGGGAAAGACCGCCCCTCGCACCGCAGCACGGGCGGCCGGGTTCCGGTGAGACACCGCCCCCGGCACGGCCCCCGGCGTCAGAACTTGATGCTGCCGATCATGCTCGCGACGCTCGTGGTCAGATCGCTGATCGTGGGCGCCACCGTCGACGAGGCGAGGTAGAACCCGAGGAGCACGCACACGACCGCGTGCCCGCCCTTCAGGCCCGACTTCTTGATGAGCAAGAAGACGATGATCGCCAGCAGCACCACCGCCGAAATCGAGAGTGCCACGGCGGCTCACCTCCAAGGACCCGGGGATGTGGGGGGCAGAGCAGGGCAATTTGTAAATCCATACAACAGCCAGCAGGTTCATACCCACACAGCGCTAGTGATCATAACTATCCGTGCGTGTGCAGGCGTCGGCGCACTGCCGCACAAGGGGGCGCATGGCCAATATGGTCAGGGCATGACGACCGAGCCTGACTCCTTCCCCCGTCGGCACGCCCGCACCCAGCGCTTCACGCTCGGTGCGCCGCGTTCGTTCACCGTGGCTCCCGACGGTTCCCGTGTCGTGTTCCTGCGTTCCGGGTCCGGCACCGACCGGGCCAACTCCCTGTGGGTTCTTGATGTTCCGGACGGCGGGGAGCGGGTGGCGGCCGACCCGCGTGCCCTCCTGGGCGGGGCCTCGGAGGACCTCTCGCCCGAGGAGCGGGCGCGCCGCGAACGCAGCCGCGAGGGCGGTGCCGGCATCGTGGGCTACGCCACCGACACGGCCGTGGAACTGGCGTCCTTCGCCTTGTCGGGGCGGCTGTTCACGGCCGAGCTGCGGGCCGGCACGGCACGTGAACTGCCCGTACCCGGACCGGTGATCGACCCTCGCCCCGCCCCCGACGGGCGGCACGTCGCGTACGTCAGCCAGGGCGCCCTGCGGGTGGTGGGCGCCGAGGGCGAGGGCGACCGTGCGCTCGCCGAGCCCGAGTCGGCTTCGGTTTCCTATGGATTGGCCGAGTTCATCGCAGCCGAGGAGATGGGGCGCTCGCGGGGCTTCTGGTGGGCACCGGAGTCGGACCGGCTGCTGGTCGCGCGGGTGGACGACACGCCGGTGCGGCGGTGGTGGATCTCCGACCCCGCGCACCCGGAACGTGATCCACAACACGTCCCGTATCCGGCGGCCGGTACGGCCAACGCCGAGGTACGGCTGTTCGTGATCGGGCTGGACGGGGCGCGCACGGAGGTTGTCTGGGATCAGGCGCGCTATCCGTATCTGGCGCGAGTGCACTGGTCAGAAGCGGGTGCGCCGCTGCTTCTGGTGCAGGCCCGGGACCAGCGCAGCCAGCTGTTCCTGGCGGTGGACCCGGACTCCGGGGCGACCCGGATGGTGCACGCGGACGAAGATCCAAATTGGCTGGAACTTTTCCCTGGAGTGCCGTGCTGGAGCCCGTCCGGACAGCTGGTCCGGATCGCGGACGAGGGTGGCGCGCGGGTGCTGGCCGTCGGTGAACGGCCCCTGACGGGACCGCAGTTGCACCTGCGCGCGGTGCTCGACGTCACCGACGAGGACGTGCTGGTCTCGGCGTCGGCCGGCGAGGCCGCGGCGGCCCCGGAGACCGGCGAGGTGCACGTCTACCGGGTGAACGAGCTGGGCCTGGAGCGCGTGTCGCAGGTACCCGGCGTGCACACGGCGGTGCGCGCCGGGGGCGTGACCGTTCTGGTCTCCGCCACGCTGGACCGGCCAGGGGCGCAGGTGCAGGTGCTGCGTGGCGGGAAGCAGACGGCGACTGTCCCTTCGTATGCGGAAAATCCCGGTATCTCCCCGAGCGTGACGCTGACCGTGGGGGGCGCACGGAGAATCCCGTGCGCCGTGCTTATGCCTTCGGACTACCCCGGTGACACTCCCCTCCCGGTCCTTCTGGACCCGTACGGTGGCCCGCACGCCCAGCGCGTGGCCGCCGCGCACAACGCGCACCTGACCTCGCAGTGGTTCGCCGACCAGGGGTTCGCGGTCGTGGTCGCCGACGGGCGGGGCACCCCGGGCCGCTCCCCCGCCTGGGAGAAGGCGATTCACGGGGACTTCACCGTGTCGCTGGACGACCAGGTCGAGGCGCTCCAGGACCTCGCGAAGTCGTACCCGCTCGACCTGTCCCGGGTGGCGGTCCGCGGCTGGTCGTTCGGCGGTTACCTGGCGGCCCTGGCCGTGCTGCGCCGCCCGGACGTCTTCCACGCGGGCATCGCGGGCGCCCCGGTCACGGACTGGCGCCTCTACGACACCCACTACACCGAGCGCTACCTGGGCACCCCGGACGCTGACCCCGAGTCGTACGCGAAGAGCAACCTGGTCACGGACGAGGGCCTGGCCATGGCCGCCGAGCCGCATCGCCCGCTGATGATCGTGCATGGCCTCGCCGACGACAACGTGGTGGTCGCGCACGCCCTGCGCCTGTCCTCGGCCCTCCTGGCCGCCGGCCGCCCGCACGAGGTCCTGCCCCTGTCCGGCGTCACCCACATGACCCCACAGGAACAGGTCGCGGAGAACCTGCTGCTGCTCCAGGTGGACTTTCTACGGCGCGCCCTCAAGCTCGGCTGAGCGGCAACACTCCACAGAGCACCGCAACCATCGATTGAGGAACCAACGACGAAGCACCGGCCAGGTCCGCGAGAGCGGCGCCGGCTCAGGCGCAAGAACGGGCAACGGGCCGGGGCGACATGGCGCGCCCCGGCCCGTTTACGGCACCCGCACGGCCGTACGTTGTTCAGATTGACGCGTCCGTATATCGGTACCGGGTCGGCCAAGTTGCCTGCGTGTTAACGCGGTTGATGGGCTTTTGTGCTGCTATGCCGTCCCGTCGGCATGATCGTCCGGTCTCTCCTCGGGCGGTACCACCCGCTTCTCCTCCGCGAAGTGGCAGGCCGAGTCGTGCGCGGCCGGGCCGGTGGAGAGCGTGAACTCGGCAGGGACCGCCAGGGCCGGTACCTCCAGGACGCAGCGCTCCTGGGCCTTCCAGCAGCGGGTGCGGAAGCGGCAGCCGGAGGGGATGTCGGTCGGGGACGGCACGTCGCCCGCCAGGATGATGCGTTCGCGGTGTTCCCGGGCGTCGGGGTCGGGGACCGGGACCGCGGAGAGCAGGGCCTGGGTGTAGGGGTGCGTGGGGTGGTCGTAGATCTCGGCGTCCTTGCCGATCTCCACGATCCGGCCGAGGTACATCACCGCGACCCGGTCGGAGATGTGCCGCACGATCGACAGGTCGTGCGCGATGAAGAGGTAGGAGAGCTCGAACTCGTCCTGGAGCCTCTCCATCAGGTTGACGACCTGCGCCTGCACCGACACGTCCAGCGCGGAGACCGGCTCGTCGGCGACGATCACCTCGGGGCGCAGGGCCAGGCCCCGGGCGATGCCGATGCGCTGGCGCTGGCCGCCGGAGAACTGGTGGGGGTAGCGGTTGATGTACTCGGGGTTGAGGCCGACCACGTCCAGCAGCTCCTGGACCCTCCTGCGCCGGTCGCCCTTGGGGGCCGCCTCCGGGTGGATCTCGTACGGCTCACCGATGATGTCGCCCACCGTCATACGGGGGTTGAGGGAGGTGTAGGGGTCCTGGAAGACCATCTGGATGTTGCGCCGTACGGCCTTCAGGGCCTTCCCGGACAGCCGGGTGATGTCCTCGCCCCTGTACTTGATCGAACCGGCCGTCGGCTTCTCCAGGTTGACCAGCATCTTGGCGACCGTCGACTTGCCGCAGCCGGACTCGCCGACGAGGCCGAGGGTCTCGCCGCGGTCCAGGGTGAAGTCGACGCCGTCGACGGCCTTCACCACACCGACCTGCTTCTTGAACAGGATGCCCTGGGTGAGCGGATAGTGCTTGACCAGCCCGCTCACCTCCAGAATCGGCTCAGCCATGCAGGCACTCCCGCCAGAAGTGGCAGGCGCTCACGCGGTCGGCGGAGACCTCGTACAGGGGTGGTACGTCGGTCCGGCACACGTCCTGGGCCATGGGGCAGCGGGGGTTGAAGGCGCAGCCCGGCGGGATGTTCATGAGGTTGGGCGGGAGGCCCTTGATGGCGTAGAGCTCCTGGCCCTTCTGGTCCAGGCGGGGGATGGAGTCCAGCAGGCCCCGGGTGTAGGGGTGGGCGGGCGCCTTGTAGATGTCGTGGACCGGGGCCTGCTCCACGATCCGGCCCGCGTACATGACGGCGATCCGGTCCGCGACGTCCGCGACCACGCCCAGGTCGTGGGTGATCAGGATCAGCCCCATGTTGTACTCGCGCTGCAACTCGGCGAGCAGCTCCATGACCTGGGCCTGGACGGTGACGTCGAGGGCGGTGGTGGGTTCGTCGGCGATGACGAGGGCCGGTTCGAGGGCCAGCGCCATCGCGATCATGATGCGCTGGCGCATGCCCCCGGAGAACTGGTGGGGGTACTGCCGCACCCGTTCCCTGGCGGCCGGGATGCGGACGCGGTCCATCAGCTCGACGGCCTTCGTCCGCGCGTCCTTCCGCGACATCCCGCGGTGCACGACGAACATCTCGCCGAGCTGGTCGCCCACGGAGAGCACGGGGTTCAGGGAGGACAGCGCGTCCTGGAAGATCATCGCCATCTCGGCGCCGCGCACCTTGCGCCGCTCGTCCTCCTTCAGCGTCAGCAGGTCCCGGTCCTGGAAGAGGATCTCGCCGCCGGTGATCCGTCCGGGCGGCATGTCGAGGATGCCCATGACCGCCTGCGCGGTGACGGACTTCCCGGAGCCGGACTCGCCGAGCACGGCGAGGGTCTCGCCCGCGTCGACGCCGTAGCTGACGCCGTTGACGGCCTTGGCGATCCCGTCCCTGGTCCGGAACTCCACGTGCAGGTCACGCACTTCGAGCAGCATGGCGCCGTCACCTCAGCTTCGGGTCGAGGGCGTCGCGCACCGCGTCGCCGAGCATGATGAACGCCAGGACGGTGAGCGCCAGCGCGCCGGAGGGCCACAGCAGCGCGTGCGGGGCGTTGCGGATGAAGGGCGAGGCGGCGGAGATGTCGATCCCCCAGGACACGCTGGGCGGCTTCAGACCGACGCCCAGGTACGACAGGGTCGCCTCCAGCGCGATGTAGGTGCCGAGCGCGATGGTCGCCACGACGATCACCGGTGCGACCGCGTTCGGTGTGATGTGCCGCAGCAGCAGCCGGGAGTTGGAGGCGCCCAGGGCGCGGGCGGCCTGGACGTAGTCGTTCTGCTTGGCGGTGATGACGGCGCCGCGGGCGATGCGGGAGATCTGCGGCCAGCCGAGCAGCACCATGAACCCGATGACCGGCCAGACGGTGTTGCTGGTGACCACGGACAGCAGGACCAGGCCGCCGAGGACGACCGGGATGGCGAAGAAGACGTCGGTGATCCGGGACAGGACCGAGTCCCAGATGCCGCCGAAGAAGCCCGCGAGGCCGCCCAGGACGCTCCCGAGGAGCGCGACCCCGAGCGTGGCGCAGACGCCGACCGTGACGGACGTACGGGCGCCGTAGACGGTGCGTGTGTAGACGTTGCAGCCCTGGCCGTCGTAACCGAACGGGGCGCCGGGCTGGGAGCCCTCCTGGGCCTTGGCGAGGTCGCACTTCAGGGGGCTGCCGGAGGCGATCGCCGAGGGCCACAGGGAGATGACGACCAGGAAGAGGATGACCAGCGCGGAGACGATGAAGACGGGGTTGCGGCGCAGGTCGCGCCAGGCGTCGGACCAGAGGGAGCGGGGTTTGCCGGCGGGGCCCGTGCCTTCCGGGCCTCCGGGTGCCCGTCCGCCGGAGGCGGCTGATGGATGCCGCTCCAGGGTCTCCGCCTCGCTGGCGGCGAGGTCCATCGCGCCGCCCATGCCGGTGCCTGCGATCACGCCCTCCGGTTCGTACGGCTGCTCAGGCATAGCGGATCCTCGGGTCGAGTACGGCGTACAGGAGGTCGACGAGCAGGTTGGCGACCAGGAAGACGAGGACGAGGACGGTCACGAAGCCGACGACGGTCTGGGTGTTCTGGCGGAGGATGCCCTGGTAGAGCTGGTAGCCGACGCCGTGGATGTTGAAGATCCGCTCCGTGACGATCGCGCCGCCCATCAGGGCGCCGATGTCGGTGCCGATGAAGGTGACCACGGGGATGAGGGAGTTGCGCAGCAGGTGCCGGGTGACGACGCGGCGCCTGGGCAGGCCCTTGGCGATCGCCGTACGGACGTAGTCGGACCGTTTGTTCTCCGCGATGGAGGTGCGGGTCAGCCGGGTTACGTAGGCCAGCGAGACGGAGGCCAGCACCAGGCCCGGCACGATCAGCTCGCCGAAGCCGGCGTCCGTGGAGACGGAGGGTTTGATCCAGCCCCACTGGACGCCGAGCAGCAGTTGGAGCAGCAGGCCGGTGACGAAGGTGGGGACGGAGATCACGACGAGGGTGAGCAGGAGCACCCCGGTGTCGACGGGCCGGCCGCGGCGCAGGCCCGTGACGACGCCCAGGGTGATCCCGACGACGACCTCGAAGAGGATCGCGACGATGGTCAGCCGGACGGTGACCGGGAACGCGGTCGACATCAGCTCGGTGACCGGCTGGCCGTTGAACGCCGTACCGAAGTCGCCGGTGAAGACGTTCCCCATGTAGGTCAGGTATTGCTGCCAGACCGGCTTGTCGAGGCCGAACTCCTTCTTCAGCTGGGCGGCCGTGGCCGGGTCGCACTGCCGCTCGCCGCACAGGCCCGCGATGGGGTCGCCCATCACGTTCACCATCAGGAAGATCAGCAGGGTGGCGCCGATGAACACCGGGATCATCTGGATCAGGCGCCGGACGACGTAGCGTCCCATGGCGGCTCAGCCGACCTTGATCTCGTTGTAGACGGGGACGGAGAACGGGTTGAGCTTGACGTTGGACAGGCGGTCGGAGTAGCCGGCGCTGCCGTTCTGGTACCAGAGCGGGATGGCGGCCATGTTGTCCCGGACGACCTTCTCGGCGTCCTGGAAGGTGCTCACCGCCTTGGCGGTGTCGGTCTCGGCGTTGGCCTGGTCGACGAGCTTGTCGAACTGCGCGTTGGACCACTTGCCGTCGTTGGAGGAGGCGTTGGTGTAGTAGAGCGGCTGGAGGAAGTTCTGGATCAGCGGGTAGTCCATCTGCCAGCCGGCGCGGAACGGGCCGCTCATCTTCTTGGCGGTGATCTGGTTGCGGAAGTCGGCGAAGGTGCCGACCGGGTTCCCGACGCAGGCCTTGTCGTTGCCGAGGGCGTTGTTGACGGAGTTGCAGACGGCGTCGATCCACTGCCTGTGCGAGCCCGTGTCCGCGTTGTACGTGATCCTGACCTGGCCGCCGGGGAGGCCGCCGCCCTCCTTGATCAGCTTCTTGGCCTCGGTGGGGTTGTAGTCGCAGGCGCCCCCGCACAGGCCGTCCTGGAAACCGCCGGCTTCGCCGAGCACCGGTGAGGTCCAGTCGCTGGCCGGGGTGCGAGTCTTCTGGAAGATCGTGTTGGTGATCTGGTCGCGGTTGATCGCCATGGACAGGCCCTTGCGGACCTTGTCCGAGCCGCTCTTGTTCCAGGCGCTGTCGTAGTACGGGAAGGCGAGGGTCTGGATGATGCCGGCCGGGGCGTTGATGTACCGGCCGCCGAGGTCGTTCTTGACGTTCTTGAGCTGGGCGGCGGGCACGTCGTCGACCAGGTCGAGGTTGCCGGCCAGCAGGTCGGTGTAGGCGGTGTTGTTGTCGGTGTAGACCTTGAGGGTGACCCCGCCGTTCTGGGCCTTGTCGTCACCGGGGTACGCGTCCCACTTGGTCAGGGCCATCTGGGAGCCCTTGGTGTAGGACTGGATGGCGTACGGGCCGTTGCCGACGGGCTTGCTCACCCAGGCCGCGTGGTCGCTGAAGAACGCCTTCGGGAGCGGGGCGTAGGCCGGGTAGCCGAGGGTGTCGGGGAAGGTCGAGAACTTCTGGCGGAGCTTGACGGTGAAGGTCTTGTCGTCGACCACCTTCAGACCGGAGAGCCTGTCGGCGCTCTGCCTGCCGCCTTCCGGATGGACCTTGTCGTAGCCGTCGATGTAGCCGTAGAAGTACGCGTTCTTCTGGTTGTTCTTCAGACTGGCGCCGTAGTTCCAGGCGTCCACGAAGGACTTGGCGGTGATGGGCTCGCCGTTGCTGAACGTCCAGCCGTCCTTGATGGTGATGGTGAAGTTCTGGGAGTCCGAGGTGTCGATCTTCTCGGCGAGCATGTCCTCGGCCTTGCCGGTCTCCGGGTTGTACTTCTTCAGACCCCGGAAGATCATGTCGAGGACCTTGCCGCCCTGCACCTCGTTGGTGTTGGCCGGCTCCAGCGGGTTCTGCGGGTCTCCCCAGGAGGAACTGAGCACCGCGCCGGTGTCGCCGCCGCCCCCGCCTCCGCAGGCCGTCGCCGCGAGCGCTGCCGCCGCCGCGCATACGGCCCATGTGGCGTGCGTGGCTCCGCGCATGGAGTGCCTCCTCAGGAACGCGCATGACTGCGCTGTGCCGCCAGCGCCGAAACGCTGACCCTTTATCGGTCAATATCACCTCAAAAGGTGCATAACGCACACGCACTCACCCGTTTCGGGGGAGGATTGCTCCTCAACGCACACGACCGGGGCGGGGGTGGCTTCACCCCCGCCCCGGTCGGCGGGCTACGCGTACCGCGGAGTCACTCCTGCGCGGCGGACTCCTCCAGCGCCTTCAGGGCCGGGTCGAGGACGACGTCCTCGTCGCGGGCCTCCGTGGTGGGGTCCTCCGGGAAGTGGCAGGCCGTCAGGTGACCGGCGCGGTTGCCGGAGATCTGGACCAGCGGGGGCTCCTCCGTGGCGCACTTGTCCTGCGCCTTCCAGCAGCGGGTGCGGAAGCGGCAGCCGGACGGCGGGTGGATCGGGGACGGGACGTCGCCGGAGAGGCGGATCCGCTCACGGGGCTCCGTCTCGTCGTCGATCTCGACCTCCGGCACCGCCGAGAGGAGAGCGTGCGTGTACGGGTGACGCGGCCGGTTGTAGATCGAGTCCCGGTCGCCGACCTCGACCACCTTGCCGAGGTACATGACCGCGACGCGCTGCGAGAAGTGCCGGACGATGGCGAGGTCGTGGGCGATGAAGAGGAAGGCGATACCCAGCTCGTCCTGGACCTTCTTGAGCAGGTTCACCACCTGCGCCTGGATCGACACGTCCAGCGCGGAGACCGGCTCGTCCGCCACGATCAGCTTCGGGTTCAGGGCCAGCGCGCGGGCCACGCCGATGCGCTGACGCTGACCGCCGGAGAACTCGTGCGGGAAGCGGTTGTAGTGCTCGGGGTTGAGGCCGACGAGCTCCAGGAGCTCGCGGACCTTCTTCTCCCGGCCGCCGGCCGGCTCGATCCCGTTGACCTCCATCGGCGACTTGATGATCGCGCCGACGGTCTGCCGCGGGTTCAGCGACGAGTACGGGTCCTGGAAGATCATCTGGATCTCGGACCGCACCGGCGCCAGCTGACGGCGCGAGGCGTGCGTGATCTCCTGACCGGCGTACGTGATCTTGCCGGCGGTCGGCTCCAGCAGGCGGGTGATGAGCCGGCCCGTGGTCGACTTGCCGCAGCCGGACTCGCCGACCAGGCCGACGCTCTCGCCGACGCCGACCGTCAGGTCGACACCGTCGACGGCCTGCACCGCGCCGACTTTCCGTTTGATCGGGAAGCCGCCGTAGATCGGGAAGTGCTTCGTCAGGCCCTGGACCTCGAGCAGCGTCTCGGCGGGCGAGGCGTCGGCTGGGCCCTGCTGTGTCGGGAGGGTGAGGTTGTCGCTCATGTCTCGGTTCTCCCTAGCGCAGCCGGGGCTGGATCTTGTCGATGAAGATGGTCTGCTTCTGCTCGGCCGTCAGGTGGCACGCGGCCGCGCGGCCCGCGCCCAGCGGCGGCCGGGAGTCGGTGCACAGCGTGCCCGGCACCTCGCTGCGGAAGACACACCGCGGGTGGAAGGGGCAGCCCGTCGGCGGGTTGAGCAGCGAGGGCGGCGAGCCGGGGATCGGCGTGAGCGCCTCGTTGACGTCGCTGTCCAGCCGCGGCATGGAGCTGAGCAGGCCCCAGGTGTAGGGGTGTCGCGGCTCCCGCATGACCTCACGCACGCTGCCGCGCTCGACGGCCCGGCCCGCGTACATCACGAGCAGGTCGTCGGCCATGGTGGAGATGACGCCGAGGTCGTGGGTGATGAAGACGATCGCGGAGCCGAACTCCTGCTGGAGGTCCTTGAGCAGGTCCAGGATCTGGGCCTGCACGGTGACGTCCAGTGCGGTGGTCGGCTCGTCGGCGATCAGCAGGTCGGGGTCGCACATCAGCGCCATGGCGATCATCGCGCGCTGGCGCATACCGCCGGAGAACTGGTGCGGGTAGTCGTCGAAGCGCACCTTGGGCTGCGGGATGCCGACCTTCTCCAGCATCTGGATCGCCCGGTCCTTGGCCTCCTTCTTGGAGGCGCCGGTGTGCTTCCTGTACGGCTCGGACAGCTGTCGGCCCACGGTGTAGAACGGCGAGAGCGCGGTCAGCGGGTCCTGGAAGATCATCGCCATCTTGTTGCCACGGAGCTGCTCGAGCTCCTTCTCCGTGGCCGTGACGAGTTCCTTGCCGTCGAGGACGATCTCGCCCTCGATCGTGGTGTTCCGCGGGTTGTGCAGACCCAGGATCGTCAGGTTGGTGACGGACTTGCCGGAGCCGGACTCGCCGACGATGCCCAGGGTCTTGCCGCGCTCGACGTCGAAGGAGAGGCCGTCGACCGCCTTGACGATGCCGTCCTCGGTGGAGAACTGCACCCTCAGATCGCGCACCGAGAGAAAGCTCTCCGGACCGGTCGGGGCCGGCGCGTCCTCGGTCTTGGTCAGTGTGGTCACGGTGGTTCGTTCTTCCTAGGAGAGCCGGACGCGCGGGTCGATGTAGGCGTACGCGATGTCGGTGAGGATGTTGAAGATCAGGATGAAGAAGGCACCGAACAGCATGACGCCCATGGTCAGCGGCAGGTCCTTGTGGGACGCCCCGTCCACGGCGAGGCGGCCGATCCCCTGGAGGGAGAAGGTCAGCTCGGTCACGACGGCACCACCGAGCATGCTGCTGATGTCGATGCCGAGCACGGTGACGATCGGGATCATCGCGCCGCGCCACGCGTAACGGAAGAACACGTACTTGCTGGACATGCCCTTGGCCCGGGCGGTGCGCACGTGCTCCTCGGCGAGCTGCTCGATCATCGACGAACGTGCCATACGTGTGTACTGCGCCGTGAAGATGGTGGCCATCACGAGCGTGGGCAACAGCATGCCGGTGAACCAGGCGACCGGGTCCTGGGTGATCGGGTGGTACGCGGGGTTGGCCATCCAGCCCGTGCTGTAGACGAAGATGATCAGCACGATCGGGCCGAGGAAGTAGATCTGGAACGAGCTGAGCACCATCGAGGCACCCGTGGCGACCTTGTCGATCAGCTTGCCCCGCTTGTAGGCGGCGAGCATGCCCGCGCCGACACCGACGACGAGGAAGACGATCGCGCCACCCGCGGTGAGCGTCAGGGTGGTCGGGAAGCGGTCCAGGATCGTGGACCACACCTGGTCGCCCGAGTAGAACGACACCCCGAGGCACGGGGCGTTGCAGTGACCGGTCGGGAAGTCACGGCCCAGCACGATGCCGGACATGAAGTCCCAGAACTGCTGGTGCAGCGGCAGGTTGAGACCGAGCGCCTGGCGGATGTCCTCCAGTCTCTGAGGAGAGCAGTCCTTGCCGCAGGCCAGGGAGGCGTAGTCGGAGGGCGCGGCGACGAACAGGAAGAAGGTGGCGGCGCCGAGGAGGAACAAGGTGACGACGGCACCGACCGTGCGCCGGATTATGAACTGAAGCATGGCGGGAAGGCTGCTCTCTGCGGAGACGGTGGGAGGTTTCGCGGAAGTGCGGGGGCGCGCTCCGCCTGGTGCGCGCCCCCGCGATCAGCCGTAGAGAGTTACGACTTCAGGTACAGCTGGTTGATGTCGATGAGGCTGGACACCGAGCCGTAGCGGGCACCACCGATGTTCGAGCCGGAGAGCTGGAACTGCTTGGTGTACCAGAGCGGGGCGGACGGAAGGACGGTCTCCAGCAGGTAGTGCTGCGCTTCCTTCCAGGTCTTCGCGGCCTCGGTCGGCTCCTGGGTCAGAGCCTTCTTGATGAGCTCCGCGACCTTCGGGTCCTTGACGTGCGAGTAGTTCGGCGAACCGTCGGCGACCTGGGCCGGGTCGTAGACCGGCGTGATCACCGTGCCGGCCGACGGCCAGTCCTGGCCCCAACCGGTGATGTACATGTCGTACGGGTTGTCGAGCTTGCCGATCTGCTCGTAGTAGCTCGCGGAGTCGACCTCCTTGGAGACCACCTGGAAGCCGACCTTGGTCAGGGCGTCCTCGATGGCGACCTTGCGCTTCTGGCCCGCCTCGCTGTTGGCGTAGGCGAAGACGACCTTCTTCTCGGCGGCCGGGACGTCCTTGAGGATCTCCTTGGCCTTCGCGATGTTGCCCTGCGGCGTCTTCAGACGGCCGTACGGGTCGTAGGTCGCCTCGTAGCCCGGCAGGGTCGGGGCGAAGTAGTTCGGGGCCACGTCGCCGCCGTAGGCGCCGCCCTCACCGGCGATGAGGGACTTGGAGTTGACGGCGTAGGTGACGGCCTCACGGACCTTCTTGTCCTTCACCCGGTCCAGGTTGAAGGACAGCTGCATGACGTAGGGCTGGTAACCCTTGACCGTGCGCTTGTTGACCGCGGCGTTGCCGATGACGTCCTGGATCTGCGTGGCCTCGACGGCACCGGTGAGCTGGATGGCGTTCTTGTCGTCACCCTGGTCGGCGATCAGACGCTTGGTCTGGGTCGACTCGGTGACGCCGAACTGGAAGTTGAAGCCGTCCGGGTACTGGTGGCGCACGGAGTCCGTCTTCGGGTCCCAGTTGGTGTTCTTGGTGAGCACCAGGGACTTGCCGATCTTGTACGAGGCGATCTTGTACGGACCGGTGGCGACGGGAGCCTTGTCGTAGCTCTCCTTCGTGTCCGTCTTCTCCGGGACGATGCCGTAGCCGGCCATGGCCAGCGTCTGCGGCAGGTCCGGGCGAGCGGTGTCGAAGTGGAAGACGACGGTCTTGTCGTCCGGGGTGTCCAGGACGGAGGCCGGCAGGTGCTTGCCGTCGAAGCCGCCGCCCGGCAGCAGCTTGCGGTAGTCGCCGGCGTACTTGTCGCCCGCGAGCCAGGTCTGCAGGTAGGGCGGACCGTCGAAGATGAACTTCGCGAACTGGCGCTCGACGGTGTGACGGACGTCGGCGGACGTGATCGCGCTGCCGTTCGAGTCCTTGACGCCGTCCTTCAGCGTGAAGGTCCAGGTCTTGCCGCCGTCGGAGGACTTGCCCGAGTCGGTGGCGAGGTCACCCACGACCGAGACGTTGCCCTTGTCGTCCTCCTTGAACTGCGTCAGGCGACGGAAGAGCAGGTTGGCGACCTGGCCGGCGTCCGAGACGTAGATCTGGCTCGGGTCGAGGTGGGAGAGGCCCGCCTCCTGGTAGACCTGGATGGTGCCGCCGCTCTTGGCGCCGGTGACCTCCGGGGCGGGGCCGGTGGAGCCGGCCGCGTCGGCGTAGGTGACCGCCTTCGACTGGGTCGACGCCTCCTTCTGGTCCTTCTTGGAGTCGGCTCCGGAATTGCTGCCCTTGTTCTCCGAGCATCCGGTGAGCGCGAGGGAACCGGCCGCGATCGCGACCACGATGGCGCGCGCTCTGCGCGAAGTGAACGACTTCATGTTGGCGTAAGCACCTACCTGTCGGTTGTTATCCATGAGTACTGCCTGACGCGGCTGGTAGGCCGACGCGGGGGCGGCAGTCACCCCCCACCAATGGACGATCTACCGCCCGGACTTGGGGTCGAAGGCGTCCCGGACCGAGTCTCCGAGGAGGTTGAAGGCCAGGACGAAGATCACCAGCGCCATGCCCGGGAAGAAGATGAAGGCCGGGTCCTGCTGGGCGTAGTCGGAACCAGCGGCGAACAGTCGCCCCCAGTCCGGCGTCGGCTCGACGAAGCCGACACCCGCGAACGAGAGGAAGGCGATGGTGAGGATGGTGCTGGGCAGCTGGTACGTGAACTGCACCAGGATCGGCGTCACCACGTTCGGCAGGATCTCCTTGCGGACGATCCGCCAGGGCGAGGCGCCGGAGACCTTGGCGGCCTCGACGAACTCCCGCTCACGCAGGGACAGCACCGTCGAGCGCACCAGGCGCGCCATGCCCATCCACCCCAGCAGCCACAGCACGATCAGCATCGCCAGCGCGCGGAAGTATGTGGGGGTCTCCTCGCGCGGGTCCACGAAGAACGCCGTCACGACGGGCATGAAGGCGATGAAGAACAGCTGCTGCGGGAAGGACAGGAAGAAGTCCGTGACCCGGCCGATCCAGTAGTCCGTGCGGCCGCCGAAGTAGCCGCCGATCAGACCGATGATGACGCCGGTGACCATCAGCAGGACGGTGACACCGAGAGCCATGAACAGCGAGGTCCGCATGCCGTACACCAGCATGGCGAACACGTCGCGTCCGTACTGCGGCTCGACACCGAACCAGTGCTCCCCGGAGAGCCCGCCGAACCAGCCCAGCGGAAGCCCGAACTCGTCCAGGACGGGCTTGTCCGCGTACGTCGGGTCCTGGCCGTACAGCGTGTACGGATTGGTCCCGCTCAGCTTGGTGAGCAGCGGCGACAGCAGAGCGATGGCGAAGTACAAAATCACTACCACCGCGCAGATGACACCGGTACGGTCACGCTTGAAGCGCTGCCACATCAACTGGCCGGGGGAACGACCCTCAAGCTTCTTCTCGCCCTTGACAGGCTCGGGCTTCGACTCGAGCTCGGGGTCCAAGGCGATCGACGGCCCGGAGCCCTCGGCCTTGGCTGGACTGGTCATGAGTGTTCTTCCCCCCGGGGGGTTGGAGAATTGAGCGCAGCACAGATACCGGCAGGTTCTGTGGTTTGGTGGAACTTTCGCCAAGGAGTTCAACGCGCGTCAAGGGCGGAAGACGTAGGGATCTCCCTATCGTCAATATTTTGAGCAAAAATTGCGACGATTGACACCTGTGCGCGCTTGACACCTGAGACGCCAGGGCGGCATTTCGGACATAAGTGAACTTAATTTTGTTTACATGTCCGAAACGTGAAGGCACGATCTCCGATATCCGAACACGGGGTCTGCTGCCCCTTAACGCGACCCGAAGGATCCCGCCAACTTCGCTCGGCGGCGGGTACGTCGAAAGCCCGGCTCTCCGCCGAAGCGGAGAGCCGGGTCTCGAAGCCGGCCCCTGAGGGGGGTGGCAGGTCAGCCGTGCTTGGCGCGGCTCGCGGCGCGGGCACGCTCGCGGGCGTCCAGGTTCACCTTACGGATACGAACCGCCTCCGGGGTCACCTCGACGCACTCGTCGTCGCGGCAGAACTCCAGGGACTGCTCCAGGGAGAGCTTGCGCGGCGGGACGATCGCCTCGAACGAGTCGGCCGAGGACGACCGCATGTTCGTGAGCTTCTTCTCCTTGGTGATGTTCACGTCCATGTCGTCGGAGCGCGAGTTCTCGCCGACGATCATGCCCTCGTACACCTCGGTGCCGGGGTCGGTGAACAGCACGCCGCGCTCCTGGAGGTTCGTCATCGCGAACGCGGTGACGGCGCCGGAGCGGTCGGCGACGAGAGAGCCGTTGTTACGGGTCGTCAGCGTGCCGAACCACGGCTCGTGGCCCTCGTGGATGGAGTGGGCGATACCCGTGCCGCGGGTGCCGGTGAGGAACTCCGTCCGGAATCCGATCAGGCCACGGGACGGAACCACGAACTCCATGCGGACCCAGCCGGAGCCGTGGTTGGACATGTTGTCCATCCGGCCCTTGCGGACGCCCATGAGCTGCGTGACGGCGCCCATGTGCTCCTCGGGGACGTCGATCGTCATGCGCTCGACGGGCTCGTAGGTCTTGCCGTCGACCTGCTTGGTGACGACCTGCGGCTTGCCGATGGTCAGCTCGAAGCCCTCGCGGCGCATCTGCTCGACCAGGATGGCGAGCGCCAGCTCACCACGGCCCTGGACCTCCCACGCGTCCGGGCGCTCGGTGTCGAGCACACGGAGGGAGACGTTACCGATCAGCTCGCGGTCGAGACGGTCCTTGACCTGGCGGGCGGTCACCTTGCGGTCCTTGACGGCCGCCTTCGCGTCGGCGCCCTTGCCGGTGCCGCCGCGGCCGACCAGCGGCGAGGTGTTCGTACCGATGGTCATCGAGATCGCGGGCTCGTCGACCGTGATCAGCGGCAGCGGGATCGGGTTCTCGGTGTCGGCGAGGGTCTCGCCGATCATGATGTCCGGGATACCGGCGACGGCGCAGATGTCACCCGGGCCGGCCACCTCGGCGGGCTTGCGGGTGAGCGCCTCGGTCATCAGCAGCTCGGTGATGCGGACGTTGGACATCGTGCCGTCACGCTTGATCCACGTGACGGTCTGACCCTTGCGCAGCTCGCCCTGCTCGACGCGGAGCAGCGCGATACGGCCGAGGAAGTTGTCGGCGTCCAGGTTGGTGACGTGCGCCTGGAGCGGGGCCTTCTCGTCGAACTCCGGAGCCGGGACGTGCGAGAGGATCGTGGAGAAGAACGGCTCCAGGTTGTCGCTGTCGGCCGGGACGGTGCCGTCCTCCGGCTTGGTCAGCGAGGCCACACCGTCACGCGCACAGGCGTAGACGATGGGGAACTCGATCTGGTCCTCGTCGGCGTCGAGGTCGAGGAAGAGGTCATAGGCCTCGTTGACGACCTCGTCGATGCGCGAGTCGGGGCGGTCCGTCTTGTTGATGCACAGGATGACGGGCAGCTTGGCCTGGAGCGCCTTGCGCAGCACGAAGCGGGTCTGGGGCAGAGGGCCCTCGGAGGCGTCGACGAGCAGGACCACCGCGTCCACCATCGACAGACCACGCTCGACCTCGCCGCCGAAGTCGGCGTGGCCGGGGGTGTCGATGATGTTGATCGTGATGGCGTCGCCGCCATCCTTCGGGTGGTACTTCACGGCCGTGTTCTTGGCCAGGATCGTGATGCCCTTCTCACGCTCCAGGTCGTTCGAGTCCATCATGCGGTCGTCGAGCGACTCGGCGGCGTGCGCCGCGAAGGCACCGGCCTGCTTCAGCATGGCGTCGACGAGGGTCGTCTTGCCGTGGTCGACGTGGGCGACGATGGCGACGTTGCGGATGTCGTGGCGCGTGGCCATGGTGTGGCGTACTCCCGGAGTGGTGAGGACGGCCTGCGCGTACGTCTGTGTTACGCGGGCCCTGCCGGGCTTGACATGCCACGGCCTCACCCCATGGTACGGGGCTGCGGCGGCAGGGGCGCGCCAGGGCATATCCGCCCAGCTCAGACCCGCTTTCCCGGCCCCGGGAGGGCGCGGTGGATCTCCTACGTCCCTTTCCTGCTTCTCCTACTTCGCGGAAGGACGGCCCGACGGTCCGGCCGCCGCACCCTTCTTCAGGAAGCCCATGTCCTCGTAGACGGGGGTCTGGAAGCCGAAGGCGCCCGCGTTCACGACATTCTTCCGCGCCGCCGTGAGCTGGGGGCGCTGGTAGAGCGGGATCGATCCGGCCGCCGCCCAGATCCGTGCGTCCGCCTTGCGGATCAGCGAGTTCTCCTCGTCCTCGTCCAGCGTCGCGATCGCCTGGTCGAAGAGCTGGTCCACCTGGTCGGTGCCGACCCGGGTGTAGTTCTGCTCGACGGTCAGGGAGCCGTCGGCGGCCGGGACCGGCTTGGCGTAGATGGGGCGGGCGTCGGTGGCGGGGAAGGCGGTGGCGGGCCAGGAGTACAGGGCGAGGTCGAACTGGCCGGAGGCGATGTGGTCCTTGAAGTAGCTCTCGTCCGAGACCTTGGTGACCTCCGTGCGGATACCGACCCGCTCCAGCATGCGGGAGATGCGGTCGGCGACGGTCCGCAGGGACGCGGAGCCGGGACCCGAGGGGAGTACGAAGCGGAGCGTGAGCGGCTTGCCGTCCTTGGCCAGCGCCGCGGCCGCGGCGCCCGCCGGAGCGGCGGTGCCCTTGGGGGCGTACGCGCCGGGCGCACCGCCCTGCGGCAGGTGCTTGTCGTTGTACTTGCCGTCCTGCGCGAGGTGCCGGGGCCCCTCGTCGCCCTTCTCGTACTGCTCCCTGTGGTGGTCCCGCTTCCGCTCCCGGTCGGCGTCGCCGTTCGCCTTGTTGTCCTCGTCGACGACGTAGGTGCCGTCGTCGCCGCCCGGGGACTCGTCGTCGGCCTTCTCCCCCTTGGCCCCGGCCGCCTTCTCGACCTTCTTCTGCTCCTTGACCGGACCGCCGGGCACCCAGCCGGCGGACACGAGGAGCGCCTGCGCCTCCGCGGTGTCCTGGTCGCCGAGCGCGCCGCTGTTGTCGGCGTAGGCCGCCTGCCCGGAGAGGGCGAGGTGGCTGCCGACGGGCACGGTGGGCAGGCCCAGCGGCTTCAGGACGAGCTTCGCGAGCTCCTTGCGGTCGAGGGCGCGGGCGACGGCCCGGCGGACGCGCTCGTCGGCGAGGGGGCCGTCGGAGCCGTTGAGGGCGAGCTGGGTGTAGGCCGGCTCCAGCGACTTGCGGACCTCGAAGCCGCGCAGGCCGTCCTGCTGGGTCTCCCATGTCGCGATCGCCCTGGTCAGCTTCTTGCGGGCGTCGATCTCGTCGTCGGCGGCGTCCTCGTCGGAGCCGTGCGCGAGGGCCCAGGAGCGCAGCGCCTTCGCCGCGGTACGGCCTGCGGCCGGGCCCTGCAGTGGCGCGCCGGCGCCCTTCGCCCGGGCGGCGAGCGCGATGCGCTGCACGTCGCCGGAGTCGATCTCGGCCAGGTCGACCGTGCCGGCGGCCAGGGCGGCGGCCCGCTTGTCGCGCGGCACGGCGTTCAGCACGATCTCGGACAGCTTGGCCGGGTGCCCCCACCAGCGCGGATTACGGACGAGGGTGATCTCGGCGTTCTTGTGGTCGACCGCCTTGACGGCGAACGGCCCGGCAGTGACGTTCAGCTTGCGCCGGGCCCCGTCGTTGAAGGCGTCCGGGGTGCCCATGACGTCCTTCGGGTACAGCGGCGAGAACAGCGACCGCCAGTCGGCGTACGGCCGGGCGAAGGTGACCCGGACCTCCAGGTCGTTGTCGCCGCGCTCGATCTTCTCGATGCGGTCGTAGCCGGCGTTGCGGGCGGTCCAGTACGCGGAGTCCTTGCCGGACAGGGCGCGCCACTGGGCGGCGAAGTCGGCGGCGCCGATCTCCCGGCCGTCGCTCCAGACGGCCTGCTGGTTCAGCCGGTACAGCACGACCTGCCGGGGCTCGGTCTCGACGACCTTGGCGGACTCCAGGAAGTCGGGATTGCGCTGCGGGCGGCCGTTCGCGTCCAGCCGGAACATCGAGGGCAGCACGGCCTGCGCGACGCGGGTGGTGGTCGCGTCGGCGTCCGACTGGAAGGTGTTGAGCGTCTCCGGCACGGCGTCCACGGCCCAGTGCAGGGTCCCGCCGTCGGCGACCACGGAGCGCGCGGCCGGCGCGATGTCCTGGCCGGCCAGCGGCTTGCTCGCCTCGTCCTCGGAGCTGCACGCGGCGAGCAGGGGAACCGCGAGCGCGCCCGCGGTGAGGAAGGCGACCGAGCGCATGAGAGCGCGCGGTCCGAGGCCGTCGTAGGACATCTCTGGGTACCTCCGGGGAGCCGCTCCCGCCGGTGACACGAGTGTGGTCTGTTCACATTTGGCGGTATTTTGGAGTTGATCAGATCTACTGACCCACTGAAGAGGAAAGGGTTCAGCAGCCCGGGGCGACACGGCGGCGGCGGCTCGGAAGCCCACCCGTGCGGCGCAACGCACGAACCCCGGCGCACACGGAGCGCTCACGGGTGTGCACGGGAGGCATGCAATCCGCCAATCGCTGCACATGGCTTCACACCGGCAGGTGTGACGCGCAACACTCGCAGGCGCATGAACGTCTCCACCCAAGGCCACACGGCCCGTGGAAGTGAGGTCACGTCATGTCCGTGCACGACGACCTGACAGCGATACAGCGCAGCCTCGACGATCTGTCCCGGTCGGTGAGCCGCCTGGAGCAGCAGATAGGCAGCCGCGGGCTCGACATGCGCCGTGTCCGCGCGGACGCCGATCATCTGCGCGAGAGCGTCGCGCTGCTGCGCGCGGTGGCCATCGCCGGCCCCTCGTCCCACAAGCCCGAACTCGTCACCATCTCCGACACCCCGTACAACAACGCCCTGTGGACGGACTCGGACGACGAGGGACTCGGCGTCCGCGACCGGCACGCCCCCTGAACCCGACCGGGAGTCCTGAGTTGGCCACTGGTACGGAACCTCATCCGAACAGCGGCGGCGTACGGTCCGCGACGCGCGCCGCGATCGACGCCCCGCACCTGCGGACCGACCGGTGGTGGCTGGCGCCCGCCGCCACCGCCGCCGGGCTGCTCGCCTTCGTCGTGTACTCGACGTGGCGGGCTTTCGCGAACGCGCACTACTACGCGGCGCCGTACGTCTCGCCGTTCTACTCGCCCTGTCTGGCGGAGAACTGCCGGACCATGCACGCGGGCCCCAACGCCGACCTCTTCGGCAGCTGGTGGGCGATCTCCCCCGCGATCATCATCCTGATCTTCCCGCTCGGTTTCCGCCTGACCTGCTACTACTACCGCAAGGCCTACTACCGGGGCTTCTGGGCGTCGCCGCCGGCCTGCGCGGTGGCCGAGCCGCACAAGACGTACTCGGGCGAGACCCGCTTCCCGCTGATCCTGCAGAACATCCACCGGTACTTCTTCTACGCCGCGATCGTCGTCGCCGGGATCCTGACCTACGACACCGTGCTGTCGTTCCGCGACGAGCACTACAACTGGGGCCACATGGGCCTCGGCACCCTGGTCTTTCTGGCCAACATCGCGCTGATCTGGGCGTACACCCTGTCCTGCCACTCCTGTCGGCACATCGTCGGCGGCAAGCTCAAACACTTCTCCAGACATCCCGTGCGCTACCGGATGTGGCAGTTCGTCGGGAAGCTGAACGCCCGCCACATGCTGCTGGCGTGGGCGTCGCTGGTGAGCGTGGCGCTCGCCGACTTCTACGTGTACCTCGTCGCGTCCGGTGTCTTCGACGATCCGCGCTTCTTCTAACGAGTGGGGCCTATTGATGTCCGTGGTCGACCGGCAGGAGTGGGACGTCGTCGTGGTCGGGGCAGGCGGGGCCGGCCTGCGCGCCGCGATCGAGGCACGTGAACGGGGTGCCCGTACGGCCGTGATCTGCAAGTCCCTGTTCGGCAAAGCGCACACGGTGATGGCCGAGGGCGGCATCGCGGCCGCGATGGCCAATGCCAACGAGCACGACAACTGGCAGGTCCATTTCCGCGACACCATGCGCGGCGGCAAGTTCCTCAACCAGTGGCGGATGGCCGAACTGCACGCGCAGGAGGCGCCGGACCGGGTGTGGGAGCTGGAGACCTGGGGCGCCCTGTTCGACCGTACGAAGGACGGACGGATCTCCCAGCGCAACTTCGGCGGCCACGAGTACCCGCGCCTCGCCCACGTCGGCGACCGTACGGGCCTGGAGCTGATCCGGACCCTCCAGCAGAAGATCGTCGCCCTCCAGCAGGAGGACCACCGCGAGACCGGCGACTACGAGAGCCGCCTCAAGGTCTACCAGGAGTGCACGGTCACCCGGGTCCTGAAGGACGCCGAGGGCCGGGTCTCCGGGGTGTTCGCCTACGAGCGCGAGTCCGGCCGTTTCTTCGTTCTGGAGGCCCCCGCCGTCGTGATCGCGACGGGCGGCATCGGCAAGTCCTTCAAGGTGACGTCGAACTCGTGGGAGTACACGGGCGACGGGCACGCGCTCGCCCTGCTCGCCGGGGCGCCGCTGCTGAACATGGAGTTCGTGCAGTTCCACCCGACCGGCATGGTCTGGCCGCCGTCGGTGAAGGGCATCCTCGTCACGGAGTCGGTGCGCGGCGACGGCGGGGTGCTCAGGAACTCCGAGGGCAAGCGGTTCATGTTCGACTACATCCCCGACGTCTTCAAGGAGAAGTACGCGCAGTCGGAGGACGAGGGCGACCGCTGGTACGAGGACCCGGACAACAACCGGCGCCCGCCGGAACTGCTCCCCCGTGACGAGGTCGCCCGCGCCATCAACGCCGAGGTGAAGGCGGGCCGCGGCTCCCCGCACGGCGGCGTCTTCCTCGACGTGTCGACGCGCATGCCCGCCGAGGTCATCCGGCGCCGGCTGCCGTCGATGTACCACCAGTTCAAGGAGCTGGCCGACGTCGACATCACGGCCGAGGCGATGGAGGTCGGGCCCACCTGTCACTACGTGATGGGCGGCATCGCGGTCGACTCCGACACGGCTGCCGCCCGCGGAGTGCCGGGCCTGTACGCGGCCGGGGAGGTCGCGGGCGGCATGCACGGCTCCAACCGGCTCGGCGGCAACTCCCTGTCCGACCTGCTGGTGTTCGGGCGCCGGGCGGGGCGGCACGCGGCGGAGTACGCGACCGGGCTGGGCGACGGACGGCCGCCGGTGGACGACGTCCAGGTCGACACGGCGGCGGCGGAGGCGCTGCGGCCGTTCTCGGCGGAGGGGCCGGCGCCGGGCGAGCGGGACGGACATCCGCCGGAGAACCCGTACACCCTGCACCAGGAACTCCAGCAGACCATGAACGACCTGGTCGGCATCATCCGCCGCGAGGCCGAGATGGAACAGGCCCTGGAGAAGCTGGCCGACCTGCGGCTGCGGGCCCGGCGGGCCGGCGTCGAGGGTCACCGCCAGTTCAACCCGGGCTGGCACCTCGCGCTGGACCTGCGGAACATGCTGCTGGTCAGCGAGTGCGTGGCGCGGGCCGCGCTGGAGCGCACGGAGTCGCGCGGCGGGCACACCCGCGAGGACCACCCGACGATGGACCGCCGGTGGCGGCGCGTCAACCTGATCTGCCGACTGGCCGACCCGACGGGCGGTCTGGCGGCGACCGACCCGGTCGGCGGGCAGATCACCCTCACCCGCGAGACCACCGATCCCATCCGCCCGGACCTGCTCGCCCTCTTCGACAAGGAGGAGCTGGTCAAGTACCTCGCCGAAGAGGAGCTGTACGAATGAGCGGCTACACGGCCCACTTCAAAGTGTGGCGGGGTGATGTGCGGGGCGGTGACCTGGAGGACTTCAAGGTCGAAGTCAACGACGGTGAAGTGGTGCTGGACATCATCCACCGCCTCCAGGCCACCCAGGCCCCCGACCTCGCCGTCCGCTGGAACTGCAAGGCGGGCAAGTGCGGTTCGTGCTCGGCGGAGATCAACGGGCGGCCCCGGCTGATGTGCATGACCCGCATGTCGGTGTTCACCCGGGACGAGACGATCACCGTCACTCCCCTGCGTGCCTTCCCGGTCGTCCGCGACCTGGTGACGGACGTCGGCTTCAACTACCTGAAGGCCAGGGAGGTTCCGGCCTTCGTGCCGCCGGCCGGACTCGGTCCCGGCGAGTACCGCATGCAGCAGGAGGACGTGGACCGCTCGCAGGAGTTCCGCAAGTGCATCGAGTGCTTCCTGTGCCAGGACACGTGCCATGTGGTGCGTGACCACGAGGAGAACAAGACGGCGTTCGCCGGCCCGCGCTTCCTCATGCGGGTCGCGGAGCTGGACATGCACCCGCTGGACGCGGCGGAGGAGACCGGCCTGGACCGCAAGAAGACGGCCCAGGACGAGCACGGTCTCGGCTACTGCAACATCACCAAGTGCTGCACGGAGGTGTGCCCGGAGGGCATCAAGATCACGGACAATGCGCTGATTCCGCTGAAGGAACGGGCGGTCGACCGTAAGTACGACCCGTTGGTGTGGCTGGGGTCGAGGATCAGGAGGCGGTCGTCGTCGTAGGCGGGGTCAGCGCGCGGCCCGGTCGCTGGGCAAGCATCTGAAGGGCGAGCCCCACGAAGTTCACGCCCATCCCGGCGAGCGGGAGGTAGACGTGCAGGGGCCGCGCGTCGCCCAGCGGGCCCAGGAACATGAAGAAGCTCAGGCCGGCGGCGCTCAGCAGCGCGCCCGTCCCCCACAGCCTCGGCCGCAGCACCCTGCTGCGGCCCCACGGCGGCACCCAGCCCCTGCTGACCCCCGCGAGGCCGATCGCCGCGAGGGCCGTCACGCAGACCATGGCCAGACTCACCAACGCCCCGTGCATGCGCTCATGCTCCCACGAGTCGCAGTGCCTGCCCCAGGTTGGACTCGGCGATCTCCCGCATCGGCCCCGGCTCCGGGAAGTCGCCGTCGAGGAGGCGCAGGGGGCCGGCGACGAGGCTCAGATGCATGGCGAGGCGGTAGAGACGCAGACGGTGTTCGTCGAGGCCGGGGGTGCGCAGGGCGTCGTAGTGCGGGCCGAAGCGCAGTGCGAGGAAGACGTGTTCCCACTCGGCGTCGAAGTACATCAGGCCTTCGATGTCGATCAGGGCCGGCTCTCCGTCGGACGTCACCAGGACGTGGTCCGGGCCGAGTTCGCCGTGGACGAGGGTGTGGCGGGAGCGGGGTGCGATGTCGCCGGCCAGGGTGTGGACCGCGTCCTCGAACGCCTCGCGGGCGGCGCCGGCCCGCGGGTCCCGTACGGCGATCTCCGCGATGTCGCGCAGGGCGCCGTCGGTGACGCGTCGCTCGCACGAACCGCCCCGGGTCACACCTCCGTTGTCGACGAGGGCGACCTTGCCGAAGCCTCCACCCGGCCCCTGGCACGCGCGCATCGCCTCCAGGGTCTCGGCCAGCCGTGCCAGGGTCGGGGCCGCCGCCTGCGGGTCACGCCGGAGGACCTCCTCCAGACTGTCGCCCGGGATGTCCTCGACGACGGCCGCGTCCGCCGGGAGGAAGGCGCGGTCGGCGTCGGCGAGGTGGAGGCGCGGGGTGCGGACGCCGAGCGCCGACAGACGGTCGTACGACGCGGTGAAGAGGTCGAGGCCGGACGAGTGCGAGAAGGGGTCGCGGGGGTCGGCGGCGTCCGACTTGTCCCAGTAGTCCTCGTCCGGGGACCAGACGTAGGCGATCGCCGTCGTGGCGTCGTCGAAGGCGAGGCGGTACACACCCTTCTTGCTGCCGCCGCGCAGGCGGGTGACGGCGGTGAGGGTGCGGGCGGGGCCGAGCGCCGCGCGAGCGAGGGGCGCGAGGTCGGAGCGGGTCAGGAGTGCGCGGGTGCCGGTCATTCGGTGTGTACCCAGTCCTTCCGGTAGGCCGACCAGTCATCCTCCGTCGCCGCGAAGTCCACGTACAGGGCGACGCCGAAGTTGACGCGGTCCGCGTCCGTGCGGGACAGGCCGAGGCGGACGCCCCGGACGGCGGCGGGGACGGTCTCGGCGGACGCGCGGTGGCCGAAGCGGTCCTCGTGGAAGAACGGCAGGCCCATCAGCAGGTCGGTGGTGGGCGGGGTGACCTCCAGGGCGAGCGCGGTCTGCTGGGCGACGTAGCCGCCGTAGGTGCTCTGCAACGGCTGCATGGTGTCGTACGACATCACGGCGATCTGGTCGACCCGGCGCGCGACCTGCCCGAAGAACTCCTGCGACCACCACTTGGGGTGCCCGGCGACCGTGCCCCAGAAGGAGTGGAACCCCGGGAGCGGGTCGATCTGGTGGGAGGCGACGGAGAGGGGGACGTCGGCGGCGGCGGTGACGGCGTGCAGGGAGTCGAGGAGGTCGAGGTAGTGGCCGTCGCCGGAGTGCAGGGGCTCCAGGTCGAAGTGGACGCCGTCGAAGCCGGCGGCGAGGATCTCGTGGGTGGACCGCACGATCGCGGCGCGGGTGGCGTCGCGCTCCAGGTGCATACCGTCGGGCTCCTCCGTGGCCAGCTTGTCGCCCAGCCACGCCTGCACTCGTACGCCGGGGATCTCACGATGTACGGCGGATATCAACCAACTTGCCCTGGAATAGGCCGACTTGGGGAGCGTGCCGTCGTGTTCCAGCGGTCCCGCGTGGACGTAGAGGTCGCGGATGCCGGTGCCGTCCAGGCGGCGGGCCAGGGCCGTGACGTCGGCGTCGCGCTTGCGTCCGTCGACCCAGGCATGGCCGAGCCAGATCGCGTCGCGGTTGCGGGTGTACGTGCCGTCGGCGGGGTCGCCGGCGTAGTTCACGCGAAGGGTGGTCTCCACGGCGAGGAGGGACAGGACGAGGACCAGGACGAGCCCCAGGGGGAGGCGTATCGCCCAGCGGACACGGCGGCCGCGACCGGCGCCGGCCTCGACCGGTTCGGCCGCCCCCGCCTCCGCCTCGGTCTCCGGCTCCGCGTGCTCCGTCTGTTCCATCCCGTAACCCCCTCATATCCCGGCGCGCCTCACGCACCCCGCCTCGGACGCACACCGCTCGCGTGCCCGCATTCACCGCCATACGCTCCGAAATGTGACGTCATCCTTGTTCCGGGGCCGGCCGCGGCGCGCGACCGCGCACATATCCGTGCGGGTGGCGCATGCCGCGCTGGGCGGGGCGATCGGACTCGTGTGGCTGGTGTTGCCAGGGATGACGACGGGAAACGACGCTCCGGTTGCGATCACTCACCCCGGGACCTCCGCGAACGCGGCCACGACGCAGGAGGACGGGACGCAGGAGGACGGGACGCAGGAGGGTGGACCGTCCGCCGTCGATCTCGTCCTGCCTCTCGCGGCGGTCGGCGCGGCGGGCGTGATCGCGGGATACGGGTACATACGGCGCACCCGGCGGGCCCGGACCCGGACGACTCCCGGCGGGGCCCCCGCCGGCCCTGCCTCCCCCACTCTCGGCTTCGCTCGAGCGGGGGGACCACCGTCGTCGCTCGCCGAACTCGACGGCCGGGCACGGGCGTCGCTGGTCGAGGCGGACGACTGCGTGCGTACCAGCCGGGAGGAACTCGCCTTCGCGGTGGCCTTGTTCGGCACCGAGCCGACGGAGCCCTACGCGCGGGCGGTGCGGGAGGCGGAGGCGGAACTGGCCGCCGCCTTCGCGATGCGGCAGCGGTACGACGAGGGCGTACCGGCGGAGGAGGAGGCCCGTCGGCACGCGCTCGCGGGGATCGCCGGGCGGTGCGCGGAGGCCGGACGGCGGCTGGACACGGAGGCGGTCGGGTTCGACCGGCTGCGCGCTCTGGAGCGGGGGGCGGGTGCGGCGCTGGAGGTCGCGGAGACACGGTTCCGGGAGCTGGCGGGCCGTACCGGGGTGGCGGAGGCGACGCTCGCCGGCCTGGGTCTCCGGTACGGGCCCGGCGCGACCGCCGGGGTCACGGGGTACGTCGAACAGGCCAAGGACCGGCTGGTGTTCGCCACCACCCGCCTCAACCAGGCCCGCCAGGCAGCCGACCGGGGCGAGCCCGAAGGGGCGGCCCTGGCTCTGCGCGCCGCCGAGGGCGCGGTGGCACAGGCGGCGGTGTTCGTGGCCGCGCTGCACCGCGTCGCGACCGATCTGAAGGCGGCCGCGGAGTGGCTCCCGGCCGCGCTCACGGGCGCGGAGGCGGAGATCGCGAGGGTGCGGGTGACGGGGCCGGAGGCGGGTCCCGGTGTGCCCGTGGGTGAGCTGCGGGCACGGCTGCTGCATGCGGACGCCGTACTGGACTCCGTACGCCAGGAGGTGACCTCACGACGGCCGTACGACCCGCTCCGACTCCTGCGCCGGGTGGTGCGGGCGACCGCCCCGCTCGGCGCGCTGCGACGGGGCGGGGTGCTTTCGGCCGCCGCGTCCCTCGTCGCGCACCATGCCACCGCCGGCGCGGGCGGCTTCGTCGCGACGCACCGGGGCGCGGTGGGCGCCGAGGCCCGCACCCGGCTGGCGGCGGCGGAACGGCGCCTGGCCGCGGCGGACCTCCTGACGTCCGACGACCTGGCCGGGCAGGCCCGCCACCTCGCCGAGCAGGACGTACGGACGCACGGCAACCCGTACGACGGAGCCACCGCGCACGAGAGCGGCCTCACCGGGGCGGTCCTCGGCGGAGTCCTGCTGAGCGTCACCCCGGACGACGGCACTCCCCCGAGCTTCGGCGGCCCACGCACCCGGGCCCGCCGGGGCCCGGCGCACGCCTGACCGCCGCGGAGCGCCCGGCCGCCCCACGCCGCGCCTCAGAACAGGCTCAGCAGCGCCTCCGCCGGATCCGTGAGGCCCGTCTCGCCGTCCGGGAGGGGAAGTTCGAACCACACCGTCTTCCCTCGGGGGGTCCGGCGGGAGCCCCACGCGGCGGAGAGGAGGCCGACGAGCTGGAGACCTCGGCCGCCCTCGTCGGTGTCGCGGGCCCGACGGCGCCTGGGCTGGACCAGGCCGGAGTCCCAGACCTCGCACACCAGGGTGCGGTCGAGGAGGAGGCGGAGTCTGATCTCGCCCTCGCCGTACCGCAGCGCGTTCGTGACCAGCTCGCTGACCAGGAGTTCCGTGGTGTCGACCAGGGGCTCCAGGTCCCAGGCGAGCAGCTGGCCGCGGGCGTACTCGCGGGCGCGGCCGACGCTGCGCGGCTCGCGCGGCAGCGTCCAGTCGCCGACGGACTCGGCGGGCAGGCCCTGGACGCGGGCCATCAGCAGCGCGATGTCGTCCTCGCCGTGGTGCGTGTCGAGGGTGTGCAGGATGTGGTCGCAGACGTCCTCGAGGGGCCGGGTCGGGTCCGTCAGCGCTCCGACGAACGCCTGGAGGCCCTCGTCGAGGGGGTGGTCGCGGGATTCGACCAGTCCATCCGTGTAGAGCGCCAACAGGGCGCCTTCGGGTAGTTCGACCTCCACCTCCTCGAAGGGCTCCCCGCCGACGCCGAGCGGCAGGCCGGGCGGCACGTCGAGCATCAGAGCGGCCTCGCCGGGTTCGACGAGGACGGGGGGCAGATGGCCCGCGTTGGCGAAGGTGCAGCGGCGGGTCACGGAGTCGTAGACGGCGTAGACGCAGGTCGCGAGGTACACCTCGGACAGGTCGGCCTCGCGGGGGCGGCGGGCGGCGCGGGTGGCCTGCTGGACGCCGCCGGGGGCGCCGAGCCCGCGCGCGATCTCGTCCAACGCCGAGAGCACCTCGGCGGGTTCCAGGTCGAGGAGGGCCAGGGTGCGGACAGCCGTGCGGAGTTCGCCCATCGCCACCGCCGCGCGCAGCCCGCGGCCCATCACGTCGCCCACCACCAACGCCGTACGGTGGCCGGGCAGTTCGATGACGTCGAACCAGTCGCCACCGACCTCGCTGGGGCGGCCGGTGGAGGCGCTGCCCGGCAGGTAGCGGCAGGCGATGTCGAGGCCGGAGGCGACCGGGTCGCCGGGCGGGAGCAGGGACCGTTGCAGTATCAGCGCCCGTTCGTGCTCGCGCCGGTACAGGCGGGCGTTGTCGATGCAGACGGCGGCACGTGCCGCCAGCTCCACCGCCAGGTCCCGGTCGCGCTCGCCGAACGGCTCGCTGCCCTTCGTACGGGCGAACTGCGCCAGTCCTACGACCGTGTCGTGGGCGACCATCGGGACGGCCAGCGTGGACTGCACCAGGCCGCCCTCCTCGCCCGGGACGTGCTGCGGGCGGGCGGTGCGCAGGGCGTCCGCGCAGGCGGAGTTGAAGGGGTAGTGGTGGACCGCGCCGACCGCGACGGTCGCGCCGGTGCCGGCGAAGGGGGCGTCGGAGACGGCGCTGGAGAAGGCGACGCGGCGCAGCTCGGCGCTGCCGTCGGCGAGGCCGGGCGGGGTCTCGTCGCCGACCAGCAGGCCCTGGTAGAGGTCGACGGTGGCGAGGTCGCAGAAGCCGGGCACGACGACGTCGAGGAGTTCGCGGGCGGTGGTCTCCAGGTCGAGGGAGTTCCCTATGCGGGCCCCGGCCTCGTTGAGAAGGGCGAGATTGCGCCGGGCGGCGGCGGCTTCGCGGGCGGCGGCACGGCGGGCGGTGATGTCCGTGCTGAGCCAGGCGATGCCGATCGGACGACCGCTGCCGCTGTGCACGCGGTAGAGGTTGCTGGACCAGTGGCGGCGCTCGTCGGAGCCCGGCACGAAGCCCGTGACGTGCATGTCCGTGACGGAGTCGCCGGTCTCCAGGACGCGGCGCAGGGTCGCGCTGACCCGGTCGGCCTCGGGCCGGGGCAGGTAGTCGTACACGCCCTTGCCGCGGTGGTCGTCGGGACTGCCGCCGAAGATGGCGGAGAACCGTTGGTTGGCCCGGCGGATCCGCAGGTCGTGGTCGATCAGCAGAAACCCGAACGGAGATTGGCCGAATATCGCCTGCGAGGCGGCCAGGTCGGTCTCGATGCTGCGGAGCGTACGGACGTCGACGACGATACAGACGGCCGCCTTCTCGCCCTCCAGGGTCCGCGTCGGCATCACGTAGACCTCGGCGAGCCCTTCCTCGCCCCGTTCCCCCGCCGAGATGTCCGGCATCCGGAAGGGGACCACCCCGGTCCACTCCCGGCCGTCGAGGATCTCGGCCATCTTGCGCTGACCCCGCTCGCGCAGGTCGGGGTCGATGAAGGCCTCGATGGGATCCATGCCGACGGCACGCTCGGCGGGAATGCCGAAGATCTGCTCGGCGCGCATGGACCACTGGTCCACGAGCCCGTCCGCGCCTATGGAGAAGGACGCGACCCGGATGTAGTCGTAGATCGAGCCGGGTGGGCTGCTCTGCCACATGGTGTCCCCGGACGGCATCTCGCCGTGGGCAGCAGCACCCGCGGCATCCGCCCTTGCGCCGCCCGACGGGTCCTCCGACTCCGTGGCCTTCGCTGGTATCTCGCTCACGCGAACCGTCCCCTCCAGCTCACCGCGTCCGGCACCGGTCACCGGGGGCGGCTGCCCGCAGTATCCAGCACTACGGCGCCGCACAACACGGTGTTCACGATCACAGCACGGTCCAGGTGCTTTTCGGACCGTGCTGTGACAACACTTCCAGTCTTCTAACCAGGGAACACGCCGTCGAACCGCGCCCGCCGGCGATCGCCACCGGCGCGAACCGGCCGTTCGACGGGAAAGGGCGCTCGTACGGCCCGTTCCGGGGGCTCGTCCGGCCCGCTCCGGAGGCTCGTACGGCCCGTTCCGGGGGCTCGTACGGCCCGCTCCGGGGGCTCACGGCCCGCTCCGGGGGACATACACCGCGAATCGCTCGGGTGAGGCGCGAGTCGCTCGAGTGAGGCGGTGCGCTCACTCCGGCACCGCGAGCTCGAACCACACGGTCTTGCCGGTGTCGCCGGGGCGGGTGCCCCAGCGCCGCGAGGAGGACGCGACCAGTTGCAGGCCGCGGCCGCTCTCGTCCTCGGGGCGGGGGACGCGCTCGCGGGGCGGGTCGGGCAGCGGGTCGGAGACCTCCACCACCAGCACTCCGCGCAGCCGGGCGGGGCGGACGAGGCGGACGCCGATGGGACCGGTGGCATGGCGCAGGGAGTTGGTCACCAGTTCGCTGACCAGCAACGCGGCCATGTCACTGACACAGCCGAGACCCCAGCCGCACAGCCGGTCCCGGACGACCCCGCGGGCGGCACGTACGGCGCCGGGGTCCGCGGGGAAGGTCCACTCGGCGTAGGCGCCTTCGGTGTCGATCACGCCGATCACTTCCCAGGCCAGCGGGTTCAGCCATGTCCGGTTTCGTGGGGTTAATGGGCCCATACCCGATATCCGGGGCGCAGTACCGCCCCCCGGAGCGCACTGTGGCACGAACGGCGTACGGGAGCTCAGCCCGCGCTCGCGCCGAGACGCGTGAGCGTCTCCCGTACCGCGGGCACGTCCTGGTCCAGCCAGTCCACGTCCCAGATCCCGGCGGGGGCGAGCCAGCGCAGCTCGTCATGGTCCTGGAGAGGCCTCGGGGCGGCGGATCCGGCACGCAGGCGCGCGGTCCACACGTGCAGGACGTACGGCGGCCTCAGGGGCCACTCCCCCGGTACGCGCTCGACGACCTCGGCCTCGACGCCGAGCTCCTCGCGCAGCTCGCGCACGAGGGCCGCGTCGGGCGTCTCGCCCGGCTCGACCTTGCCGCCGGGCAGCTCCCAGCGTCCCGCCAGCTCGGGGGGCGCACTGCGGCGCGCGGCGAGCAGGCGGCCGCTGTCGAGCAGGGCGGCTCCCACCACCACGATCCGTTCCGTCATGGGCCGGAGCCTACGGGAGCGGGGAGGGGTCAGTTGCGGGCGTCTCCGTTCTGCCCGATCCGCTCGACCCAGTACAGCTGCTTGTGTCCGCGGTGGTCGAGGCTGTCCGCGATCTTCTGCGCCTCGGCCCGGGTGGCGTACCTTCCCACGCGATAGCGATTGCCGTTGTCGTCCTGCCGTATGACGAGCCAGGGAAGCGAGATCGTGCTACCGCCGTCGTTCATCGCACCCCTCCACTTCCCGCCCGCGGTCCGCCCCGCGCCCCACCCTCTAACGAAACCGCAATCCGCATATGCCCGAGCCTACGCCTAACCTTTACGCAGCGAACACGGCTTTACACAAAGAGGTACGCAACCGGCCAGGACGCAGGGGGCGCACGACGACGAATGCGCCGTGCGGGCGCTGCGGTGCGAGCGGTCGGGGCATGCCGGGCACACCCGTGGCGACCTGCGAGAACGACCGGAAACCAACGGCGGGCGAACCGGCCTCCGTTGACCGCGGGACCGGGTCAACCGCCCTGGGGTTGTGCGCTACTTCACGGGGAGGTGGTACGCGACCCGGTAGCGGTCGGCCGGGACGACCACGTCGGCCGTCTCCACCGGGCGTCCAGAGGCGTAGTACGTGCGCTGGACGACGAGGACGACATGGCCGGGCACCCCGCCCAACGCGAGGAGTTCCTCGGCGAGGCCGGGGCGGGCGCCGACCTCCTCCGTGACGTTGTCCACGATGACGTCGATGGCGCGCATGCGCTCGACCACGCCCATGCCGCCGAGCGGGCCCTCCTCGGGCAGCATCACGGGGGTGCGGCCGGTCACGGCGAGCGACTCCCAGGAGGTGGAGAGCATCATCGCCTCGCCGGCCTCTCGGAACACGTACCGCGTGCACATCACGCGGTCGCCGGGCTTGATCCCGAGCCGCTCGGCGACGGCGCCGCTCGCCTCCGTCTGCGCGCTGCTGGACTCCCAGGTGCCGCGCGTGTCGGCGTCGGCCTGCTCCTGGCGGAAGGGCGTGGCACCGCCGGTCGGACGGAAGCCGGAGCGGGCGATCCGGCGCGGCACGGGCCGCTCGCGCACATACGTACCCGAGCCGGAGCGGCCCTCGACCAGCCCCTCGGCCATCAGCACCTTGCGCGCCTCCAGGGCGACGGTGTCCGAGACGCCGTACTCCTCGCGGATTCTGGCCTGCGAGGGGAGACGGGTGTGCGGTGGCAGCGAACCGTCGACGATCTTCTTGCGGAGATCGCCCGCGACGCGCAGGTACGCCGGCTGCTCACCGAAAGTCACTGGCCGCTCCCATCAGGTTGTACAGACAGCAACAGCCTGGCAACCGTGGGTTGGGCCATGCAAGCGAAGGCCAGAGAATCACTCGATGTGATGACATTCGTCCGCGGAAGGCATTACGCAGGCACTTTCTCCCCGCTATGGACGTGATCACACATCGAGGCCGCCGCTGCCCGCGCTGCCGCCCGCGCCGTCGTCGTAGTCGTCGTACGACGGCGGGGTCGTGGCCAGCCCCAGAGCCTCGCGCGCGGTGACCGTGGTGTCGCCGTCGATGAACTCGTACCCGCTGTCGTAGTGCTCGTAGAAGCTGTCCGGGTCGGCGGCGGTGGCGGCCTTCGCCCACTCCTTGCGGGCAGCCTGCATGTCCTTCACGAAGGCGGCGACGGGCTGCTCGGCGACGGACGACCAGGTGTGCCCGCGCAGCACCCCGACCTGCTCGCCCAGCGTGTCGTCGACCTCGCCCGCCCAGTCCGTGTTGGCCTCCAGGTCCTCCTCGGCGTACTCCTCGGGCTCCGCCGCCAGCGTCGTGTCCAGGGCGCGGCTCGCCTCCAGGAACGCGAGTTGGTCCGCGTCGAGGGTCGTCCCGTCGTTGCGCAGCGAGCCGGTCAGCGTGGCGTCCTCGTCCGTGCTGCCGAAGGCGCAGGTGATCTCGCGGTCGCCGACGCTCCAACTGTCCTCGGTCGGGACGAAGTAGTACACGTCGACGTTCTCGGGCACGGCCCAGGTGTCCATCGCGTAACTGTCCTGAAGCGAGTAGCACTTGTCGTCGGCGACGTCCGTGACACGGCTGTCGCCGGGGTAGTCGGAGCCGCCGCTCATGTCGAACACGGCGAACACCTCGCCGTCGTGCTCGCCCTCGCAGGGCACCTCGTCGACGTCGTAGGTGTAGCCCTCCAGGGAACCGCCCGGTGCGTCGAAGCACTCGCCGGTGCTGACCGACAGGTTCGCGCTGTCGCGCGCGCCGTCCTTGAACCCCTCCCAGATGTCGGACGCCCCGCCCGTGGCGAGCAGCAGCACCCACAGCACGAGCCCGATCGACGACATCACGGACCCGCCGATCGCCATCCCCTTGCCGCGCTCGCCCCGCTTCTTGATCTGGACCAGCGCGATCACCCCCAGCACCAGCCCCACGGCCGGCAGGAAGCAGAGGATGCCGAGGACGAGGGAGGCGATGGCGACACCGTTGACGGGCGCGGGCCGGTTGAACGGGCTGTAGCCCTGCCCCCAGGTCTGGTACGGAGGCGGCCCGTACGGCGGGTACGGGCCGTACTGCCCGTACTGGGCCGGCGACGGAGCCTGGTACGGGCCCTGGGGCTGCTGGGGGTCGTGGGTCCCAGGGGGCGGAGGTATGGACACGGGTACCGTGCTCCTGGTTCTGACGGCAGGGCGACTCGGGCGCGGCCGCCGCGGATTTTCGGGTGCGGAAGTGAAAGGACTGACGTACGACAGGAAGTGACGTGGGACAGGAACTGACGTACGACTTGGGCGCATGGTAAGCGCGCTGCGACCGGGGGCGGAATGCCGGTCGGGAATGCGACGGTACGGGCGGTCAACGGACTGAACGCCCGCTGGGCCCGGGTGGTGGAGGGGGTCGAGGGCGGCACGGTGTTCTCTGCCGCCGCGGTGTGGCCATTGCCGGCCTTCCTCGCGGACGGGGCCGAGGGTGCGGCGCGGGCGGAGCCGGCGGGGGCGTTGGGCGCGCCTGCCGGGGAAGCCGCGCGCGCTCTGCCAGTCCCGGTAGGCCATGAAGGCGAGCGGCCCCATGTCCAGGGAGGCGTAGGCCAGCCGCGGAGTGCCCACCGTCCCGCCGTGGACGGCGTGGATCAGCGTCTGCGCCGAGCGGCTGAAGACCGTCGCCGGCGCACCGGACAGCAGCAGCCCGCGCTGCTCGGCGAGTTCGGCCGGCTCTCTCGCCTCGACCAGCTTCGTGGTCATCGGCTTCTCGCAGTACACGTGCTTCCCGGCGAGCAGGGCCGCCCTGTTCGCCGCGTAGTGCTCCGTCGTCGGCGTGAGGTTCACCACGATCTCGACCCCGGGATCGGAGAGCACCTCCTCGAGTGTGTCGTAGACCCTTCCGCCGTATTCCGCGGTGAAGGACTCGGCCCGCTCGCGGCGTATGTCGTAGGCTCCGGCAACTTCGACCTCGGGATAGTTGGGCAGGGTCGTTCCGTAGAAATCAGCGGCATAACCACAGCCGAGAAAGGCGACACCGGTCCGCCTGTAATTTCCCGTCGACGTGGACGCTTGACCTCCGTCATGTCGTCCACCGAACACAGAGATGATCCGTTCAGAGGCATGCAAGTAACAAGGGAACAGACCCCGGAGGCCGATCTCAATCTTCGGAAGACTTTCGGCCGGTTCTGTACACCCTGGCCGGAAATTGGCAGCCCACGGAGGTTGACAGGCCGTTTAGAACAATTCCCTTGCATGGGGAAAGGAAGGCGTATTCAATAACGCCGCCCGGCCCGGCGCCCGCTCCTCGGCCGTCCGGCCACCGGACCCATCGTGACGGGAAGGACATAACAGTGCCACAGACCGGGAAAACACCCCCGATAAGCCCCTCGGCCGCAGTGATCGTGGTGGTGGCGCTGGCGCTGGCGCTGTTCTCGCTCAGCACGGTCGAGACGCTGCCCGTCGGCCTGCTCCCGCTGATCGCGGAGGACCTGGGGGTGTCCAGGACGGAGGCCGGCCGGCTGGTGACCGGGTACGGCCTCGTCGTGGCGGTCGCGTCGGTACCCCTGACACACCTGGTCCGCCGGATACCGCGACGGGCCCTGCTCGCCTGGCTGCTGGTCCTGTTCGTCGCGGCGAACCTCGTCTCCGCCGCGACCCCGGGCTACTGGGTCCTGCTCGCGGCCCGGATCACCGTCGCGCTCACCCACTCGGTGTTCTGGTCGATCGTCGCGGCGACCGCCGCCGGTCTCTTCTCTCCCGAAGTGCGCGGGCGGGTGGTCGCCGGGCTGTTCTCCGGGCTCTCCCTGGCCAATGTGGTGGGCGTCCCGGCCGGCACCTGGCTGGGCCAGCAGACCGGCTGGCGGGTGCCCTTCCTGGTGATGAGCGCCTTCGGCTTCCTCGCCCTGCTCGCGGTGGTCACGCTGCTGCCGTCCACGACCGGGGAGGAGAGTCACGCCACGACCGGCACCGAACCCAGCCGCCGCCGGTTCCTGGTGCTGATGGCGGCGAATGCCCTGGTGATCTGCGGTGTCTTCGCCGGGTACACCTACATCACCGTCTTCCTCACCGAGGTGACCGGGTTCTCCCAGGCGGCCGTGGCCCCGCTGCTGCTGGCCGCGGGCGTCGCGGGCGTCGCCGGCACCGCCCTGGCCGGCACGGTGGTGGACCGCCGTCCCCGCGGCACGACGGTGCTCACGGTGGCCCTGCTGGCGGCGACGATGTTCGGCCTGTACGTGTTCGGCGGCAGCGCCGTGCCCACCGTCTGCCTGGTCGCACTGCTGGGATTCTCCATGGCCTCGATGATCACGGCACTGCAGAACAGGATCCTCCGTGTGGCACCCGGCAGTACGGAGATCGCCTCGGCCGTCGGCTCGGCGGTCTTCAACGTCGGTATCGCCGGCGGCTCCTTCCTCGGTGGTCTCCTGCTGTCCACCGGCCCCGGTGTACGGGGCGCGGTGCTCGTCGGCGGCCTGCTCGGAGCCTGCGCGGTGGCCGTCCTGCTCGCCGAGCCCTGGGCCGCCCGCCACGAGGCAATCCGGCCCGCCGCCCCGCAACCGGCGCGCGACCTGGCGATCTAGACGATCCAGCTGCACGCGGCGGGCTCCGCCTCGTACGCGGAGTCCTTCGCCCCGGCGTTCCGTGACACGACGGCCGGTCGCACCGGTCAGGCGTCGGTGCTCGGGCATCGCGTACCGGGGCAGAAAGCCCGCCGATGCGCCTCAGACCGACTTGGTCTCTCCACCGTCGACGCGGAGGTTCTGTCCGGTCATATAGGCAGACTCCTCGCCGGCCAGGAAGCGTACGATCCGGGCGGCCTCCGCAGTGCTCTGCGCTCGGCGCAGCGGGATTCCGCTCGTCCACTCCGCCGGGACCACACTGGGGTCGTCCTTGGTCAGCCCGGTGAGTACGTTGTTCATCCGGATGCCTTGCGGGCCGTACTCGTTGGCGTACAGCTTGGTGAAGGAGGCCAGCGCCGCTCGCATCGTCGCTGACACGGGGAACATCGGGCTGGGCTCGAAGGCGCCTGCGGTGGAGATGTTCACGATCGCGCCGCCGCCGGAGGCGATCAGGTGGGGCGTCACGAGGCGGGCCATGCGCACGACGTTCAGCAGGTAGAGGTCGACGCCCTCGGACCATTGCTCGTCCGTGATCTCGAGCACCGGGCCGCGTGCCGCGTGACCGCTGCTGTTGACGACCGCGTCGACCCGGCCGTACCGCGACATCGCGAGGTCGACGCACGCCCGGAGGTCCTCGACGCTGGTGTTCGAGCCGTCCAGGCCGGCGCCACCGAGCGATTCGGCCAGGGCCCGTGCCCGGCCCGACGGCGACATCGCGACCACCCGGTAGCCGTTCGCGGCGAACTCCCGCACGCACGCGGCGCCGATTCCGGATCCGCCGCCGACGACGATCGCGACCTTCTCGGATGCGGACGAGGGGGCCTCAGGCATGCGTGTACCCCTTCAGGCGGGTGGTGACCAGGGACTCGAGCGCGTCGGCGGCCAGCTCGGCGTACCGGGCGAAGTCGATGTCGTCGCCGGCGGCCGCGGCCACGCGGAAGCCGTCGGTGAGCGCGCGCCCCATGACGGCCATGTCGTGCGCCAGCTCTGCCGCGACATCCTCCGGTACCTCCGGGTACGAGGCCCGCACCCGGGAGGTGACGAACTGGAACATCTCCTCTCGGATGGCGAGGTACCGCTGCCGTGCGAGGTTGTCCTGCAGGCGGCGCTCGAATGCGAAGACAAGGCCGATGCTCCAGAACGCGGCGGCCGGCTCGGCCAGGCTCGCGGAGGCTGCCGCCGACTCGCTGATGCTGCGTCGCAGCCGGTCGCGCATGCCACCGTCGGACGCGTTGGCCTGCTTCCAGACCTCGAAGCAGTAGTCGAGCAGCTCGACGAAGAGTTGCTCCTTGTTCTGGAAGTGCCAGTAGACCGATCCGATCGGCAGACCGGCCGCGCGTGCGACATCGGCCATGGTGGTGCCCTCGTACCCGGCCTCGACCGCCTGCGAGAGCACGGCCTCGAGGATCGCCCGTTTCGACACCTCGGACGCCCGGTGGGTCCTTCGCCTCGTGGCCATCGGCCCCCCTCACTGCTCTGCGGACTGCAGTTCTACCAAATTGGCGCCAACCCTTGACACCTGCGGTGGGCACCAGTGATCGTAATGCCGATTCTAGAACACTGCTTCTAGGGAATCGCTGACGGAACGCGACCCGGTGCGCGGTCCACCTCATCCCGGCGGGCCACTGCGATGGCACAGGTCCGCCCGATCCCGAGACAGAGAGGTCTCCATGAGGATCACCGACCACACCCCTCAAGAGAGAATGAGCGGCCTGCAGATCCGCGCCGTCATCGTCGCGATCGCCCTGGTCGTGCTCGACGGCTACGACGTCTCGCTCACGTCGTTCGCAGCCCCCTACATCGAGAAGGGCTTCGGGGTCTCCAAAGCCGAGCTCGGACTCGTCATGTCCGGCGCCCTGATCGGCATGCTCGTGGGCTCGATCATCGTCGCGCCGCTCGCCGACCGCGTCGGCCGGCGCAAGATGGGCGTCATCTCCACCGCGACGATCGCGATCGGCATGCTCATCGGCCCGTTCGCGACGCCGGAGACCGGGACCGGTCCCCTCGTCCTGAGCCGCGTCATCACCGGCATCGGCATCGGCACCCTGGTGGCCGTGGTCGGCGTCATCCTCGCCGAGTACACGGGCAGGCGCGTGTACGCACTGGTGATGGCCGTCTACGCCGCCGCGATCAACATCGGCGGGCTGCTCGGCTCCATGATCGTGGGTCCGATGCTCGGCGCACGCGGCTGGCAGTTCGGCTGGTGGGTCGGGTTCGCCCTGAGCGCGATCGCCGCGGTCGCCACGTTCGCCTTCCTCCCCGAATCGCTCGCCTGGCTCTCCGCGGGCCGTCGCACGGACTCCCTGCAGCGGCTCAACGCGCTCCTGACGAAGATGCGCCGCCCCGCACTCGAAGCGCTCCCGGAGTCGGACTCGGCGGGCGTCAAGGCGAAGGGCTCGCTGCGCACCGTGTTCACCGGGCGGACCGGCTTCTACACGCTACTGATGATCGTCGGGTACGTCGCGTACATGCTCAGCTTCTACTTCATGACGAACTGGGCGCCGAGCACCGTCGCGGACGCCCACCACAACCCGGCGCTCGCCTCGCAGCTCGTCACCGCCTTCAGTATCGGCGGCATCCTCGGCAACGTGCTCTTCGGCTTCCTCGGCGGCAAGCTCAACGTCCGCCTCCTCGCCCCGGTCTTCCTGATCCTGGCCACCGCCGCGCTGTCGCTGTTCGGCATCGTCGGCCCGGGAATGCCGACCGCCTGGTGGACCCTGTTCCTGGCCTCGTTCTTCGTCTGCGCCGGCACCGCCGCCTTCTACGCGATCGTCCCCGCGCTGTACCCGACGCTGGCCCGCTCGACCGGTTTCGGTGTCGTCATCGGCGTCGGCCGGTTCGGCGGCATCGCGGCGCCGATCGTCGGCGGCGCGGCCTTCGACGCGGGCATGGGGATGGGGGCGGCCTTCACCGTCTTCGCCTTGCCCATGCTCGTCGCCGGCCTCTGCGTCCTGGCCCTGCACCTGAACCTGCGCCGCTCCCGCTCCGACGTACCGGATGCCCAGCCCGTGCTCGCCGGTGCTTCCGCGTAGCAGCCGTCCACCACTTCCGAGAAATCCGAGAAAGAGGCACCGCGCCATGCCGCTGGCCGTCGCAGCGCTCTCCCATGCGCCGTCCTTCGGCAACGTCGACCCGGGCGGGGAGACGTTCGCCGAGATCAATGCCGCCATCGACGAGGTCAGGGGGTTCGTCGCCGAGTACGGCCCCGACCTGGTCGTGGTGTTCGGGCCCGACCACTTCAACGGCCAGCTCTACTCGCTGATGACCCCGTGGGTGATAGGTGCCGCCGCCGAAGGCATCGGTGACTACGGCACCACCGCGGGGCCGCTCCCCGTCGACGGCGACGCCGCGCGGGCCTTCCACGCGGCAGTGCTGGGTGAGGGCATCGACATCGGCCGCAGCGAGCGGATGACGGTCGATCACGGCGTGGTCCAGCCGCTCGACTTCGTGTTCGGGAAGGGCTTCACGCAGCCGATCGTGCCGGTGTTCGTGAACGCGATCGGCCTGCCGCTCTCGCCGATGCAGCGGGTGCGGGTGATGGGCGAGGCGTTCGGCCGGGCCGCCCGGGCGATGGACAAGAAGGTGCTGTTCCTCGCCTCGGGAGGCATCTCCCACAGCCCGCCGATCCCACGCTGGGACGGTGCCCCCGACACCGTGCACGAGCGCCTGGTCGCGTACGCGCCCTCGCCCGAGGAGCGGCACGAGCGTGAACAGATGATCGTCAAGGGCATCCAGGCGATCGCCGACGGCAAGGCGCCGAGCGACCCGCTGAACGAGGAGTGGGACACGCTCGTCCTCGATGTGCTCCGCTCCGGCGACCTGAGCCCGGTCGACGGCTGGGAGAACGGCTGGTTCATGGCGGAGGGCGGCTCGGCCGCGCACGAGATGCGCAGCTGGATCGCCGCGTACGCGGCGCTGTCGACCGCCGGCCCGTACCGCCTCGCCGTCGACCACTACTGGGCGGTCGAGAAGTGGGGCGCCGGCTTCGCGATCCAGGCGGCGGTGACCGCATGAGCCGGGCGGGAAAGACGCACTTCGCGACCTTCTGGGAGGAGATCGCGGACCTGGAGCACACGCTGCGGTACGTGGACGCGGGCGGCTACCGCACCCGCGTGCTCGACTTCACCGGAGCGAGCCCCGAGGCGCAGACGGTGGTGCTCGCCAACGGCACCAGCGGCCACATCGAGGCGTGGACGCAGAACATCCGCGCGTTCGTCGAGGCGGGCTTCCGGGTGGTCGGCTACGACTACCCGGGCCACGGGTACACCTCGCTGTCCGACCATCCCCTGGAGATCCGCGACTACGAGGAGCACCTGCTCGCGCTGCTGGACGCACTGGCACTTCAGCGCGTGCACCTCGCCGGTGAGTCGCTCGGGGGCTGGCTCGCGCTGAAGTTCGCGCCGAAGCACCCCGACCGGCTGCACACGGTGATCCTGTCCGCACCGGGCGGGCGGATGGTCGAGGAGCCGCGGCTGGACAGGACGCAGTCGGTGAGCGCCCAGGCGGTGAGCGAGCCGACCTTCGACAACGTGAAGAAGCGCCTGCAGGTCGTCATCCACGATCCGGAGAAGATCACCGACGAGCTCGTACGCGTCCGCCAGGCGATCTATGCCCGCGACGGGTTCAGCATGGCGAACGTGTCCGCCCTGCGGGAGCCGGAGCGGCGCCGGCGCAACCGGGTCACGGACGACGACTTCGCGGCGCTCCCGGTCCCGGCCCTGATGGTGTGGACCGACAACGAGCCGACCGGCGACGAGGCCGAGGGCGAGCGCCTGTGCGGGCTGATCCCGGACGGCGAGTACCTGCTGATCCGCGGCGCCGCGCACTGGCCGCAGTGGGAGGGCGCCGCGGAGTTCGACGCCGCGGCGGTCGCCTTCCTGAAGAAGCATGCCGAACGAAAGGACCACCGGTGAGCGTCGCCCAGGAGACCGTCAACCGGATCGCGCGCGAGCTGTTCGAGGCGAAGCGCGACGTGTACACCGTGCCGTACGTGAGCCCCAGACTCCCCGAGCGCGATCTCGACGCGGCCTACGCGATCTCCGCCGAGTTCGCCGCCCTCCGCGAGCGGGAGCTGGGCGTGAAGCGGGTGGGCCGCAAGGTCGGCCTGACCAACCCCCTCGTACAGCAGCGCGTGGGCATCTCCGAGCCCGACTACGGGATCATCCACGACGACATGGTGCACGCCTCGGGAACGCACCTTCCGCTGTCCCGGTACAACCGCCTGCTGATCGAGGCGGAGGTCGCGTTCGTGCTGAAGGCCGACATCCTCGAGGCCACCCGCGAGACCGTCGAGGCCGCGATCGACTACGTGACCCCCGCCTTCGAGGTCGTCGACTTCCGCTACGACGGGTCGGTCGGACAGATCGTCGACACCATCGCCGACAACGCCGGCTGCAGCGGCATCGTCCTCGGCGAGGAGCGGCACCCGTACGGCGAAGTCGACCTGACCGAGGTGGAGATGGTCATCACGGGCGGCGACACCGAGATCACCCGGGGCGTCGGCAGCAACGTCCTCGAGGGCCCGGTCAACGCGGTGATCTGGCTGGCCGAGACCGCGATCCGTACGGGCGAGCCGCTGCGCGCCGGCGAGGTGCTGCTGTCCGGGTCCATCGGCTACATCGAGCCGTGGCCCGCCGACGTCGAGTGCGTCGCCACCATCACCGGACTCGGTCGCGTCGTCGCGACCGCGGATTCGAAAGGCTGAACATGAGCGACTACCGCCCCGTCGACGCCATCACCCGCGTCGAGATCGAGCAGCTCATCGCCGAGATGCTGTACCGCCTCGACCACAACCGGGCGGACACCACCTGGGAGCTGTACACCGAGGACGGCGTCTCGGTCGGCCCGATGGGTGACATGGACCGCGAGGCCATGAAGGCCTGGGGTGCCAAGCGCGCCAAGCAGACCGACATCGTCGGCCGGCACTTCATCGGCGGGATCCGCCTCGTGCGGGACGGCGAGGAGGTCGAGGGAACGGTGCAGTACCTGACGTTCCGCGACACCAACGAGCCGCAGACGCAGCCCGCTTCGGTCGGCGAGTTCCGCGAGCGGTACCGGAAGGTCGACGGGCAATGGCGGTTCGCCCGCCGCGAGATCGTGCCGGTCTTCGGCGGCCTGGCGGCCGCGGCGCACGCCGCGCGGCTGGCCGGGCGAGAGGGGGCGGCGCAGTGAAGCAGGCGGCTCTCGGCGGCGGGCACCCTGTCCTCTACCACCAGTCGGTCCCCTCGTTCTCGATGCCGGAGTGGGCTGCGGCAGCCGGCTACGACGGGGTGGTCCTCGACCTCCAGCACGGCGAACTGGGGCTGGAGGCGGCATGCGGGATCCTGCGCTCGATTCCGCGGGACAACGCGTACGCGTACGCGCGCGTGGGTTCGCTGGATCCGGCCCCGGTCCTGCGGCTGCTCGACAGCGGGGCCCGCGGCATCGTCGCGCCCACCGTCGAGTCCCGGTCCCAGACCGAGGCCCTGGTCGCCGCCGTCAAGTACCCGCCGGTCGGGAACCGCAGCCTGGGTCCGTCCAGGCCGGCGCTGTACCCGGGTGACTCGTACACCGAGGCCGGCAACCGCGCGGTGTCCGCCATCGCCCAGATCGAGACGAAGGCCGGCGTCGACCGTGCCGAGGAGATCGTCTCCACCCCGGGCCTGGACTCGGTCTACATCGGGCCGGCCGACCTGGCCGTCTCCTACGGTCTGCCCGGACGCGGCGACTGGGAGGACGGCCCCGTGCGCGAGGCGATCGCGTACCTGCGGGAGGTGACGACCGCGCACGGCGTCACCCTCGGCATCTACTCCGGCCGACCGGACTACGCGGCCGGCCTGTTCGCCGACGGCCTCGTCGACTACGTGGGCCTCGGCATCGATCTCGTCCTGCTGAACCGCGCGTTCGGCGACACCATCGCCGCGCTCGACTCGGCACGATCCACTGGGAGCACCTCATGACCACCGCTTGCGACGTCCTCGTCGTCGGCGCGGGCCCCGTCGGCCTGACCCTGGCCAACCTGCTCGGGCAGCAGGGCATCGACGTCCTCGTCGTCGAGCGGGAGCACGAACTCGTCGACTACCCGCGGGCCGTGGGCATCGACGACGAGGCACTGCGCGCGATGCAGACCGCGGCCCTGGTCGACGAGGTGCTTCCCCACACGATCCCCGACCAGAAGATCTACATGGTCAACGGGGACCGGACGATCCTCTCCGAAGTGAACCCGACGACGCGCGAGTTCGGCTGGCCGCGGCGCAACGGCTTCGTGCAACCGCTGGTCGACCAGGTGCTGCTCGCCGGCCTGGACCGGTTCCCGAACGCCACCGCACGCTTCGGTGCCGAGGTCGTGGACCTGACCGAGGACGCGGACGGCGTGGTCGCCACCCTCGCGAACGGCGAGACGGTGCGCGCGCTGTACGTCGTCGCCGCCGAGGGCGGAGCCTCGCCCACCCGCAAGCGCCTGGGCATCTCGTTCGAGGGCGAGACCCGGCCGACCGACGGCATCGTGATCGACGTCGCCAACGACCCGATCGGCACGCCCCATGCCGTCTTCGGCGGGGATCCGGCCCGTAGCTACGCCTCCATCGGCCTGCCGCACGGCATCAGACGCTGGGAGTTCACGCTCTTCGAGGACGAGACCGCCGACCTCGTCGACGACGACGCGTACATCTTCGACCTGCTGGCACCGCACGTGCCGGACCCGTCCAAGCTCGACATCATCCGCCGCCGCGTCTACCGGCACCACGCCCGTATCGCCGGGCGGTTCCGGCACGGGCGGATCTTCCTCGCCGGCGACGCCGCCCATGTCATGCCGGTCGTCGGCGGCCAGGGCTGGAACTCCGGGATCCGCGACGCCTTCAACCTCGGCTGGAAGCTGGCCGCCGTCGTCAAGGGCCGCTCCGGGGACGGGCTGCTGGACACGTACGAGACCGAGCGGCTCGGCCACGTCAGGCAGATGGTGGCGGTCTCCCTCGGGATGGCGAAGGAGATGACGGACCACGATCCGGTCAAGGCCGCCGAGCGCGACCGGATAGCGGCCAACCGCACCCCCGAGGAGCGGGAGGCGCAGAAGCGGCAGGCGTTCAAGCCCCAACCGAAGTTCGAACAGGGCGTCGTGGTGCACACGCCGCTGCCGGCGTTCAAGACGCTGCCGGCCCGCGACGTGCCGCGTCTCGCCGGCTCGATCTTCCCGCAGCCGCGGTCCACCGACGCGGACGGCGTGGAGATGCTGCTCGACGAGGCCACCGGGCAGGGCTGGCGTGTGATCACCTGGAACAACGACCCGACGGTCTTCCTGGCGGCAGAGCGGCTCGCCGTGCTCGATCGCCTCGGCGCCCGCCTCGTGCAAGTGGTGCCGAAGGCGCAGCTGCCGTGGGCGCGCAAACAGGCTGCGGCCGGCACCACCCTCGTCGGCGACCTCGGCGGGGAGACAAGCCTGCAGACCTGGTTCGACGCACGCCCGGTCGGCGCCGTCATCGTCCGCCCCGACCATGTGATCGCCGCCGAGTGCCTAGCCCAAGAACTCGACGACGTACTCGGCAAGGTCTTCGAGGCCGCCTGCATCGCGTGATCCCGGCATACCCCCGAGAGAACCCCGAACACGATGGAGGGCTGATGACCGACCCGAGCGAGGTCGCCCAGATCGACGACGTGTACTGGCGCGACGAGTACACGCCCATCACGGAGGACGACTCCTTCCTCGAACGCATCGTCGCAGAGGCCGACCTGCCGTCGCTGCTCACGGCGCTGGCAGCTCTGACCGGAGATCACACGCTGATCCCGGCGGAGCTGCGCCCCCCGCTTCCTCCCGTCGACACGACCCCGCCTGCTCACGGCGGCATGAGCGGGGCCGCGCAGGCGCATGCGCGTCAGCTCGCGCTGTCCGCGCTCAAGCGCGTCCGCGACGAGGGGCTCACCCGGCCCCGTCTGCTGGAGCCCGAGGAAGCACGCACCATTGTCGACTTCATCACGGGCGGGGCGAGTGCCGAGGATGCGGCACTGATGATGCACGAGCTCGACCTGGTCGCGCAGCGTCCGGGAGCACCGACCTGGCACATCGACGAGGTCGCCCCCGACCGCGACTTCGACGTCGCGGTCATCGGCACCGGGATGAGCGGCATCGCAACGATGTACCGGCTCAAGCAGGCGGGCGTACGGTTCGTCGCGTTCGAGAAGCACCCCGAGGTCGGCGGCACCTGGTGGGCCAACACCTACCCGGGCGTACGTCTCGACACCCCGACCTTCGGCTACAGCTTCTCCTTCGCCCAGCGGGCCGACTGGCCCGACGCGTACGCCGAGGGCGCGGAGATCGAGGCGTACGCCGTCGACATCGTCGATCGCGCCAAGCTGCGCGAGCACATCGAGTTCGACACCGAGGTCATCTCGATGACCTGGGACGAGGCATCGGCCACCTGGGAGGTCGTCGTACGGCGCGACGGCGTCGAGCAGTACCGGCGGTTCCACGCCGTCATCGCCGCGACCGGGCAACTGGAGAAGCCGAACATCCCGGAGATCCCCGGACAGGACGACTTCGGCGGCGTGCAGATGCACTCCGCGCGGTGGGACCACGACGTGGACCTGACCGGGAAGCGCGTCGCGGTGGTCGGCACCGGCGCCAGCGCCTACCAGATCGTCCCGAGCATCATCGACCGCGTCGCCCACCTCGATGTCTTCCAGCGGTCCGGACCGTGGACGGTTCCCGCCCCGAACTACCACGACCCGACACCGCCGGCCCTGGCCTGGCTCGGCGAGCACGTCCCGCACTACGGGCAGTGGTTCCGCTTCCAGGCGTTCTGGGGTGCGCGCACGGGACGGCTGCACACCGTCATGGTCGATCCGGAGTGGGACCGCACCGACTCGGTATCGGCGACCAACCTGCGGGTGCGTGAGGCACTCACCGCGATCATGCGTGAGCAGTGGGCGGACCGTCCCGACATGCTCGATGTCGTGGTGCCCGCGTATCCCCCCGGCGGCAAGCGCATGCTCCGCGACAACGGCGTGTGGGCGCGCGCACTGCACCGGGAGCACGCCGAGCTCGTCACCTCCCCGATCGAGCGGTTCACGTCCGACGGCATCGTCACCGCCGACGGCGAGCACCACCCGGTCGACGTCGTGATCTACGCGACCGGGTTCAAGGCGTCCGACTACCTCGACCCGATCGTGGTCACCGGACCGTCCGGGCAGACCCTGAAGGAGCACTGGAACGGTGATGCCACAGCCTGGGCAGGTGTCGCCGTACCCGGCTTCCCGAATCTCTTCCTCATCCAGGGGCCCAACACGAACTACGTGGTACACGGCCAGTTCCACTTCATGATCGAGTGCGGGGTCGAGTTCACCACCGAGGCGATCCACCAGATGCTGCGCCGCGGGGCGGCGTCGCTCGAGGTCAAGCAGGAGACCCTGGACCGCTTCCTCGCGTGGATCGACCAGGGCAACGCCGAGCGCGCGTGGGGGCAGCCGCAGGTACGCACCTGGTACAAGAACTCCCGCGGCCGGGTCTCGCAGGTATGGCCGTACAGCCATCTGGAGTACTGGGAGCTGACACGGGGCGCCGACTTCGGCACCCACTTCACGCTCCGCCCACGACCGGAGGCGACGTCGTGACCACGCGGCGTGACGTGCTCGTGGTGGGTGCCGGTCCGATCGGGCTCGTCGCCGCTCTCCTGCTCGCCGATGCGGGGGTGCGTACGACGCTCGTGGAGAAGGAGACCGAACCGGGCGACCTGCCTCGCGCGATCAGCCTCCAGGACGAGTCGTTCCGCACCCTTGAGCAGCTCGGTGTGGCCGACGCGCTCAAGGCCGAGTCCCTGCTTGACACCGGCAGTCGCTACTTCGGGCTCGGGGACCGCCTCCTGCTCGAGGCGAGGCCGGTCGCGTCGCGGCTGGGGCACCCCGCCAAGACCCAGTTCGACCAGCCGCTCCTGGAGCGGCTGCTGTGGGAGCGAGCAGTCGCGCACGAGGGGCTCGAGTTCCTGCGCGGCGCCGAGGCGACCGCGATCACGCAGGACAGCGACGGGGTCGGCGTGACCGTGACGATCGGAGAGAAGACGCGGACTCTGACCGCCGACTGGCTGATCGGCGCCGACGGCGGACGCAGCTTCACCCGCCGGGCGGTCGGGATCGATCTGGCCGGTACCACCCAACCGCAGCGGTGGATCGTCGTCGATCTGCACAACGAGCCGCGCACGCGGGACCCGTTCGCCGAATTCCACGGCGACGGGGAGCGGCCGTACGTGCTCGTGCCCGGCGTCAAGGGACGCCTGCGGATCGAGTTCATGCTCTTCGACGACGAGGACCCCGAGGAGATGACGACGCCGGAGCGGATCCGCGAGCTGGTCGTGCCGCGCTTCCGGGCCGAGCTGGCGCCGGACGACGTGCGCCGCGCGGTCGTGTACATCGCGCACCAGCGTGTCGCGCGGACGTACCGTGCGGGGCGCACGTTCCTCGTCGGCGACGCCGCGCACCTGATGCCGCCGTTCGCGGGCCAGGGCCTGAACGCCGGTATCCGCGACGCGGTTAACCTCACCTGGAAGCTGATCGAGGCGATCAGGGGCGGCGCGACCGAGCGGCTGCTGGACTCGTACGAGGTCGAGCGCCGCACCCACGGAGCCGCGATGGTGACGGTCTCGCGCCGCATCGGCGCAGTCGTCATGGCGACCCACCCGGTGGTCACGCGCGTACGCGACACCGTCGTCCGCACGGTCAGCCTGATCCCCCGCGTACGCGAATTCCTCGCCAACATGCGCTTCATCGCACCACCCGACTACACCGCCGGAGTCGCCGTCGCGGCCCACGACGTCACCCTCGACACCGTGACCGTCGGCCGCGCTCTGAGCCAACCGGTCGTACGCGACGCCACCGGTGCCGAACGCGGACTCGACGCCCACCTCGGGAGCGGATGGATGCTGTTGCAGATCGGAGGTCCGCCCGACGCCGCGGTCGATGCGTACTGGGACGCGATCGGCGCGAACCGGCTGTGCGTCCGCGCACCGGACGGCGAGCCGATCGACGGCATGGTCACCGAGACCACCGCCGTACTCACCTCCGGCGCCGGCACCCTTCCGGTCTTCGTCGCGGTACGTCCCGACCGCTACGTCGCGGCGGTGTTCGACTCCGCCGGAGAGCAACGCGTCGTCGAGGGCCTCCGCGCCTTCATCGACGACCGCTCCCGACGGACTGATCCGTACTCCGGAATCCCGCACTCTCGCCCACCACTGAACCCACCACTGAACAGGAGCACCCGATGAGCAAGTTCGTCAGCTACTACCGCGCCGACCACAGCATCGCCTGGGGGCGTCTCGACGCCGAGACCGTCTATGACGCGACCCCGACAGCACCTTCGCTCGCTGAGGCCATCGCAGCCGGCGCCCTCGATTCCCTGGCGCACTACACCGACCACCCGGTGGCGCTCAGCGATGTGCGGCTCGCACCGGTCATCCCGGAGCCTGGCAAGATCATCTGCATCGGAGTCAACTACCGCACCCACCAGGACGAGATCGGCAAGGCGGCTCCCCAGGCCCCGGTCGTCTTCGCCCGCTACGCCGACAGCCAGATCGGGCACGGCGAGGACGCCCTCAAGCCGGCGCACTCCGCGCAGTTCGACTACGAGGGCGAGGTGGCTCTGATCATCTCCAAGCCCGCGCATCAGGTCTCCAAGACCGAGGCCTACGACCACATCGCCGGCTATGCCGTGTACAACGACTTCTCGGTGCGCGACTGGCAGCGTGCCGCCAGTCAGTGGCTGCCTGGCAAGACCTGGCCGGGGACCGGTGGCTTCGGTCCTTGTCTGGTGACGGCCGACGAGGTCGGCGATGTCACCGAACTCGAGCTCACGACCCGGGTCAACGGTGAGATACGCCAGCACGGCAAGGTCGCCGACCTGATCAACGATATTCCGTCGATCATCGAGTACGTCACCGCGTTCACTCCGCTCTCCCCCGGCGACGTCATCGTCACCGGCACGCCGGGCGGTGTCGGACTCTTCATGGAGCCGCCGGGATTCATCGTCGACGGTGACGTCGTCGAAGTCGAAGTCAGCAAGCTCGGGACGCTTCGTAACACCGTCCGCGACGTCTCCTGACCGGGTGCAATAAAAAACCGCGCGGGCGCGGTCGCCGTAGGTGGTTTCGACGGGGCAACCGCGTCCCGCGACGGTGAACGCGGCCATGTCCGCGTTCTCGTGCGACTCCGTCGCCGGGTCCACGGCAACGACGACGCGTCGCAGCTCGGGCAGGTGGGCGCCATGGGGCCAGAAGCCTTCGACTTCCAGCATCCAGCCAGGTCAGCTTCAGCGTGGTATCGCCGAGCGACGAGTTGTACTTCACCACCTGTTCCGGCGGGACCACGTGTGGCGCGTCATGATCGCCGATGAACGAAGAGCCAAGTCCCACCTTGGCCAGGCGGCTTGACAAGACACAGAGGCACCCCGGGTGGCCGGCGAAGCCCGTCGAGCCCGCCACCGCACCCCGCCACCCGGGCGGCGACAGGACCGTTCACGCCGCCCGGTCAGGGGGCGCCGATTGCCCGAAACGCTCGGCCCCGCGGGCATGCATGGACGCCACCTCCGCACCGACCACCAGTCAGCGTCATCCAGCCGGGATCCAAGCCGGCGTGCGGAGAACGACGGGTGACGACAGGTGACGAAGTGTCACGTCATCCAGCCGGGATCCAGCCACGGGCACGCGAACGGGGTCGACCCGAACTCGGGCCGACCCCGCCTGACCTGGCAGTTTGCTAATTCGCCGGATCCACGGTGATGCATGGCCTATACATTGAAGCGGGATGCCTGCCAGCCGATCCTGACCTGCGACGGAGCCCCGTCCAGGGCCCTGACCAGGGATTTCTACGTTGATGTGCGTTGGACTCCGACGGGCGTTTGCGGGTGTCCTGCGGACTGTCTGCGGACTCGCCGGGCCTCCGTACGTGCCGGAGATCCGTGGCATGCCACCCGCCCGTCGATGAGGGCGGGTCGTGTCCACGGGGTTGGGGTACCGACTGAAACGGCTCCTCAACGGCACAACCAGGTGCAGCCGCCCTTCGGTGACGTCCTGGAATCGGGCGACAGGGTGGACCGGGGACGACACTGCACACGCGCGGCCGCCTCGAAGCCAGGGTGGAAGCCGTGGTCGAGGCGAGCGGCAGTCAGGTCGTCTGCCGGAGGGATATGACCTCGCCCTCCTTTCCGGCATGCCGGAGGATGGCAGTTTCCGCTGCACGATAGTTGTGCAGGATCCGGGCGATAAGCGTCACGCCGAGTGCGAGGTCGTCTCGGATCAGGAGGTTGAGGTGGTCTTCCACGTGGACGTAGCCGCCACCCTCCGGCCGTGACATGCTGCCGCCGACTTCTGCATCGCCGAGACCGGCTTCCTGAAGGGCGGTGCTGAGCTCCCCGGCGACCTGCTGACCGAAGCGCCACGGCCTTCCCGCCACGGGGAGGGTGAGCGACAGCCGCCAGGATCTGCCGGCGGACAGCGGGCTCGGGCCGAACCAGCGGGGCACAAGCTTGCCCTGCGGCAGGCCGCTCAGGGTTTCCACGGCCCAGCAGGCCTCTGCCCGGTCACCAGGTTGAGCGACCGCGCGCATCAGGACGGGATGGGTGTACCCGGCGGCGGAGAGTGCGTCGGCCAGCGCGGCCAGGTGCTCGTATCCATCGGGCGCGGTGCAACGGTCGAGGGCCTGCCGTACTGCCGGAGCCCTTAGCGTGCGGTCCCCAACCGCTGCGTCCAAGCGCTCTCGGGCGTGGGCGAGCAGCGCCGACCACGCAGCGAACGGAAAGTCCTCCGAGTCCGGCGCACGGAGGGAGTACAGCGGCAGGCCGTCGTCGCCGTGCTGGTCGACGGCTCGGTGGCCGTCGGTCCGGCTGGTCCACACAACCCCAGTGCCGCGCAGATCCCGCAGGTCGAACCAGTCGCGTGTCTCCGCCCGCACCCCGCCTTCCCCGTCCCCGGGCCGCATCAGCTCGAACGCCGCGTCCACCAGCGGCGTGACCCTGTCCAGGTCGTCTAACTCCGCCAGGAACGCGAAGCGGCACAGCAACGCCAGCATCGGCCCGGGATGCCGCAGCTCCGGGTCGTGCAGGGCGACTACGCGGCACAGCAGGTCCAGCTCCGGCCAGGGCATCACGTGCGGGTGGAAGTGGGCCTGGTCGTCCCAGCCCACCGTCACCGGTTCCGGAAGGCCTGGGGCCGCCAGGGCAAGACCGACGTACTCCAGCCCGAGCGTCAGGTCGAGTATCAGCGCGAAACCGCCTCCCAGCTGGAATCGGGCAACATGCGATTCCTGGTCATCCACGTCCTCGTCGTAGACGTCGGGTGCGTCGTCGTCGAATAGGTACACGGGCCAGAAGTCCGGCTCGGCCATACGGGCCGCCAGTGCGTCATCGAGAGGCATGCGGTCACAATAAAACCGCTCTGCTGACCAGGCGATCTGCCTCGAACAGACGCGCTGACCGCAGTCAGCGTCCGGCGCCCCTTGTTCAGTCAGTTCATGAGGACCACTTCGGAGCGGTCGAACATCCAGAAGTCCTCTGCATTTGCGATGGGGTTGGGCCTGTCCGTGACGTCGAGAATGCGGATCTGCTCGCCGGCCAAGGCCAAGGCGTGAGCCTTGTAGTACCTGCACTTCGAATTCCACCACGCGGACCTCGACAGCCCGCCCGTGGTCGCCGACCACCGCCTGCGCCGCCTCGTACAGCCGCCTCCTGCGGCAACCGCCTCCCGCTCACTGCGCCCCATCCCGCCCCGCCCCCTCTCGCTATGTCCCCGCATACTGCCACCGCTGACCCCCGGCACCGGCCGGGGCCCGCAGGCGTTGTGTACACATGGCACACTCGGTACCCTTGAAGCATGACTCAGCCGCTGCCCATAGAGTCCATCCGCGACGTACGCGCTCACTTGGCCGAAGTCGTCGAACGGGCCGACCGTGACGACGTGCCCACTGTCATCACCCGTCGCGGCAAGCAGGTCGCCGCTGTGGTCTCGATCGACGTGCTGCGCAAGTACCAGGAGTGGGAGGAGCGCGAGATCAACCGCATCATCGACGAGCGCATGGCGAGCCCGGCCGCCGGCGTCCCGATCGAGGACGTGATGAGGGAGACGCTGGCACGCAGTGAGTGACTACCGCACGGTGTTCCGGCCCGAGGCCCAGGCCGAGCTGCGCAAGATCCCGCGGGACATGGCGCTTCGCATCCTGGCCAAACTTACAGAGCTGGAGAGCGACCCCTTCGGCTTCAACACCACCGCACTCATATCCCAGCCTGAGCGCCGCCGCCTTCGGGTCGGCGACTACCGTGTCGTCTACACGATCGACAACGGGGAGCTGGTGGTGTGGGTCGTACACGTCGGACACCGCTCCACGGTCTACGACACATAGCTGCTCCAGGTTCTGCGGACAGCTGCGGACTGCACAACGGCCTGACCTGCTTTCTCGCAGGTCAGGCCGTTTGTCCACGTCCGACCAGACGTTGAACCGGAACGTTCATGGAACCCCTTCCTTCCCAGTGTTCCCAAGGGTTTCTGCCCTCTGGAGGGGTGCAGGGTCAGCACCAAGTCAGCACCGTGTCGATCAGTCAGCACGTCATGCCGCCACTGCGACGGCGCGTACCGGCGACGGCCGAAGCGCCTGCTGCATCACGTCCCGGCACCGGCCCCACGCCTCCGGCACCAGGTGCCCGTACGTGTCGACGGTGGTCTTGATGTTCCGGTGACCGAGCCAGCGGCTCACTTCGTGGATGGGGACGCCGTTCGCGAGCGCTGTCGAGGCGGCAAACCCTGGGGCGCCGTCTCGCAACATGAGTACCGGCGCATGGCACGTGATGAGCGCTTCGCCCTCGCGCACCGCGTGCATTTCGCCGCACTCGGCTGGGCCGATAGGCACGGGCACGCACCGTTCGGACCCAACGCGCTCGCGGCCATCCTGTCGAGGAACGGCACACGGCTCAGCAAGCAGAGCACGACCGGCGCCGTCGCCAGCGCGAAGCGCCTCGACCTGGTGTCGCCGCGTTCGTCAGCGGCCTGCCTGGTGCTCGGCAGCTATGTGTTCCAGAAGGAGAAGGGCGCACCGTCGCCCTGCCGCACGCATCCCGAGCGGCTCTAGCGCAAACCTGTACCGAGTACAGGCGCGACATGTACGGAAACCAGCTCCGACCTGGGGAAACATTCGCTGCCTCGCTATCTAGTTAGGGCAGCGGCGGAAGAGCGTCAGCGCTGGCGACATGGCATCTGCACCCGGTGCAGCCGAGCTTCGCTCGGCCCAGTCGTAAGCCCGCTAGCCCAGGTGCGGCCCATCAGGGCCGCCTGAGGTTCCCCCGAGATGCGAGGAAGGGTGACAGCAGGTCAGATGGATCTCGTGAGAGGAGATCTGACGATGCCTGCCCCCAGAAAATACCCGCTGGAGTTGCGTGAGCGTGCGGTGCGGATGTACCGCACTGCCGAGCCGAAGCCCGTCATCCGCCGCATGGCCGAGGAACTCGGCGTGCATCACGAGGCTCTGCGCGGCTGGATCCGCCAGGCCGAGGCCGACGCCGGCGAGCGGGACGATCTGCTCACCACCGCCGAACGCGAGGAGCTGGTGGCTCTGCGCAAGGAGAACGCCCAGCTCAAGCGGGCGAACGAGGTCCTGCGGACGGCCTCGGCTTTTTTCGCCGCTCAGCTCGACCCGACCCGGCCCAGGTGAGGACGCTCATCGACGAGCACCCGCACGCGCTCTTCGAGTACATCGACGGCTTCTACAACCCCCGCCGCATCCAGAAACGGCTCGGCTACCTCAGCCCCATCGAGTTCGAAGAGAAGCACTACGCCAACCAGGCAACGGCCGAACCAGTGAACCTGAAACCCCGTCAACCCTCCCTGACCAGCTAGTCAGCCACTCCCGCGCAGCGGGGGAACCTCAGCCACATTGCAAGCCAGTAGATCAAGCAAGCCTGCAAGGAGGCTCTACCTCTTGAGCAAGTCGATGACGAAATCTCCCTCTCGCCGCCGCTCCGCCGCTGGGGCGCCGTCGCGTCCGACGTACGAGCTCGGTATGCGCCGGGGAATGCTGACCTTCATCTGCCGCGTAGAGGGGCATCCGCGCCGTCTCCTGTGCCTCTGTGCCTGCGGCGAAGTGAAGGACGTCGACATGAGCAACTTCACCAGCGGACGAACGAAGACCTGCGGCGGTCCGGCGCATCGCGCCCCCATGTCGTACGTCGAGGCTCACCGCATCGTCGGCATGCAGCGCGGGAAGGCGAGCGCCCGCCCCTGCTGGCGAGACTGCGGCAAGCAGGGCGCCGAATGGGCGTACGACCATCTGGACTCCAACGAGTCACGCGACGAGAAAGGGAGGCATGCAGGCATCCCCTACAGCACAGACCCGATGCACTACGTGCCCCTGTGCCTTAAGTGCCATCGGCGGTTCGACAGGGAGACGACAACGCGGTTGCGCATCAATCCGGCGGCGAAGGAGTCGTCCACCTTGGCCGTCTACTGGTCCTACCTCCACGATCGCCCCGGCATGAAGGTCGACGCCAGCGCTGCGTGACCATTCGGAACGCCCTTCCTGCTCGCTGCGGGGAGGGCCGCATGCCCTCGATGCTTTGCACCACCCTGCCGCCGCATGCCATCCGTTCAGGCCATTGACCTGCGGATACTCCGCATGACGCCCCGTCGGCCGAGGGCAAACGACCTCTGGAACCGTGGCAGGATCCGAGCTGCTAAGACAAGGCGGTCGGGGAGGGTGGACTTCAGGGGTCATACCCCACCCCCTCCGCTCTCTTCCTGCTCTTCGCCGTCGCCTCTACGATCCGCGCATGATCAAGCTGTCGTGGGCCCTGGTGGCCGAGCACGTAGACGAGTGGACCGGCGACAACTTGGCGCAGGGCGCCGCCGCTCTAGAAGCCAAGGTGGGGACTGCGGTCGAGTCCAGCGGCATGAAGCCGGAGACCGTGAGGCAGTGGCGGACTGACTTCTTGGCGCCCGTGGTCGAGTCTCTGCGTAAAGAAGGGGCAGCCGCTCTCGCGCGAGGCGAGTCGTGGAGCAAGGCGGCTGGACCATTCCTCGCGTGCGCCTCCCCCGCCATCCGACCGGAGGCCCGGTGACCATTCCTGTGCTTCGCCGCTGAGGTCAATCCCACCAGAAGTCCCAGCAATTCATGCCGACGATGCGCTCGGCGTAGGCGGCCAGGGTGTAGGGACGGGAGCCCTGCCAAATGTTGTCCGGGCAGAAGGCGAAGTGCTCGGCGGCGACCAAGAGGGCATCCTCGGTAGTCATCGGGGGCGCCGCGACACTGAGATGGAGGGTGCTGAAGCCGACGGCCACGACGCGCGCACCGAAGCGGCGCTCCCAGTCGCGTACGACGGCGGAGAACTTGGCCGTGTCGTTGTCGTAGTTGGCGGGACCGTTCCAGCCGACGGCGGTAAGTGCGTCCGCACCGCAGGCAGCGGCGACGAGCCCAAGCCTCGACCGAGGATGCTGATCGGCGAAGACCCGCGCGTACTCTGCGGCCATCTCATCAGCACCTGTCACGGGCTCTTGGCTGCGGGCGGGACTTGGCCAGGCCTGGCCGAACGGCGCGGTGACTGCGAGACGCTTCTCGGGCATGAGGAGGTCATCATCGTCGTCGGTACTCGTGTACACCTTCCACCACTGCGCCAGGAGAACCGCCGGGTCGTGCGCGTCGGGTGAGGTCATCCGCTCAGGAGACAGCTCGCCGGACGCCCAGGGCCGGAATTCGCCGTCGTTCGGGTCATCGGCGTCAAGAAGGAGAGGCCACAGGCCCGAGGCGCTGTGCTCGGAGCACAGGTGGGTCCACAACTCGGCGGAAGCCGGGGTATCACTCAGCCACAGCGGTTGCATGTCGCCGTCACCCTCATCAGAGGTAATCATCCGGCCCTTCGGGAGCGGGACAGCTACGGAGGCGAGGAGTTCAGGATTCACGGGCGGATGCTAGTTCGGGGGTCTGACAACTGGGGGCACGCCGGTTGGTGATCGTTCACTCCTTGAGGTTCCCCCGCTGCGCGGGAGTGGCTGACTAGCTGGTCAGGGAGGGTTGACGGGGTTTCAGGTTCACTGGTTCGGCCGTTGCCTGGTTGGCGTAGTGCTTCTCTTCGAACTCGATGGGGCTGAGGTAGCCGAGCCGTTTCTGGATGCGGCGGGGGTTGTAGAAGCCGTCGATGTACTCGAAGAGCGCGAGGTTGGCCTCGGCTCTGGTGGCGAAGGTGCGGCCGCGGATGCATTCGGTCTTGATGAGCATCCACAGGTTCTCCGCCAGGGCGTTGTCGAACGAGTCCCCGACCGAGCCCATCGACGCCTGGATTCCAGCTCTGACCAGGCGTGTTGTGAGCTTGATGGACGTGTATTGACAGCCGTGGTCGGCGTGATGGACGAGTTCGCCGGGGGCGACTTCGCGACTGGCGAGGGCGTATTCCAGCGAGGTGAGGACCAGGTCGGCGTCCGCGTGGGCGGAGGTCTCCCAGGCCACCACCCGGCGGGAGAAGGCGTCCCGGATCGCCGACAGCCACAACGGCCCCTCCCCGGTGGGGATCATGGTCAGGTCTGTCACCCACAGCCGGTTCGGTTCGTCGGCGGTGAAGTCACGTTGCACCAGGTCAGGGGCGAGGTCGGCGTCCTGGTCGCGGCGGGTGAAGCCCTTGCCCTTGCGGGGGCTGATGCCGGCGAGGCCAGCTTCCCGCATCAGCCGTTCGACCCGTTTCCGGCCGACGTGGACGCCCTCCCGCCCGAGGACGGCGTGCACGCGGGGTGAGCCGTAGATCCCGCCGGAGTCGGCGTGGACCTGCCGGATCCGATCGGTCAGTTCGACGTCCTGACGGCGCCTTTCACACGGCTGCTTCTCGGCCTGGCACCAGCGGTAGTAGGTGGAGGAAGGGATGCGCAGTTCCCGGAGTACGGGCTCGACCCCCAGGTGCGGGTGCTCGTCATGCTCGCACGCACGTTCTCGGGGGAACCTCAAGGCCCCAGGAACGAGCACGTCTGGCAACGCGCCCATCAGATCGGGGTCGAAGAACCCTCTGACTTCATCCCACAGCAGGTCAGCCACTCCCCCATCCTGCCCGGCGGCCTTTCCGCGTGCGTACCGGGTTTCCCGTGCCCGGCCCCAGGTGCGCCCCCGGTTCTCTCCGGCCTCTCACGGCACCCCGGAAACCCAAGTTCAGAGCACGTACAGACCCGCCCCGCGAGTCAGCACCAAGTCAGCACACGGCCAGGAAACAGGCTGATCCAGCCGGAGAAAACAGGAAGGGGCCAGACCCTAAGATCTGGCCCCTGACCTGGGGTTTTACTGCCTGACCAGCACCTCAGCCGATCACGGCGTCAGCCCGTCACACGTTGAAGCGGAATGTCTGCGGCCCGATCCTGACCTGCGGCGGAGCCCCACCCAGGGCTCTGACCTGGCATTTCCTCGTTGGTATGCGTTGGCTCCCAACGGCCGTTTACGGGTGTCCCGCGGACTGGCTGCGGACCGGAGGACCCCCTCACTCGGATGCCGTGGGCCTCCCGTTCGTCATGCCCAGGCGCGCCTGCTCCTCCTCGACTATCCGGCGGGCCAGCTCAGTGTCCGACACGTCGACCGCGTCCGGGGTGGATTCGGCCACGGCGCTACGGCGGGCGTAGGCATCGAACAGGCGGGTGGGGCCTCCTCCAGCATCTTCACCATGCGTTCATCCACTCCCCCAGTGGCGAGCAGGCGGTGCACGCGAACCGGCCTGACCTGGCCCATGCGGTGTGCCCGGGCAACTGCCTGGTGCTCGATGGTCGGCTTGATCTGCGGTTCGCAGATGATGACGACGGAGGCAGCCTGCAGATTGAGGCCGACGCCGGCCGCCTGAATCTGTGCCAGGAGCACCGCTGGTCCCGAGACACCGGCGAAGTCGTCGACGATCTGCTGCCTCCGCCCTGCCGCGACGCTTCCGGTGAGCGGACCGAACACCGCAGTGCCGGCAGCGGGGCCCGCGGCGAGTGCTGCCTTCACCACTCCCAGCACGTCCTTGAAATAGGAGAAGACCACCGTCTTCTGCCCGTTCTCGCCGGCCTCCTGAACAATCTCGCGGAGCCGGTCCAGCTTGGCCGACTTCTCGGGGTGCATGTACGCAGCCCTGCGCATCGCCATGAAGTTGCCGGCGCGCACGGCTTCGCGGTACGCCTCTTCGTCCGATGCGCTCAGCTCCTCCCACTCGTCGGTCTGCTGAAGACTGGGGAGTTCCGACAGTACGTCCTCCTGGTTGCGCCTCAGGTAGACCGGAGCGACGGTCTTGCGAAAGGCGACCGATCCCGCCAAGGCGTCTCGCTCGCCCAAGGAGTCCGCGACCCCTCCATCGAGCATCTGGACCAAGTTGCGGAATTCCACAACCCGGTTCTCCATCGGGGTCCCGGTCATGAAGAGGCTGCGCCCACAACGCTCCGTCCACAGTGCGACCGACTGAGACCGCTTGGCCTTCGGATTCTTCACGGAGTGCGCTTCGTCGACGACGAGCAGTCCGACCTCTCCGCCGCCGGGCGCCGGAAAGCCGCGCAGTGCGTCGAACGTAGTCACCCCTACCCCGCCCCGCCCCTTCCAGTCGGCGAACGCGTAGTGCCGGTCGGGGCCGTGGAGCACCGTGACGCGAAGGGCACTGCGGGCCTCGATCTCCCGAGTCCAGTTCACGAGAACGCTCGCCGGGCAGACGACCATGAAGTGGCTCTGCCCTTCGGCGGCCAGGTGTGCCAGCACGGCGATCGCCTGGATGGTCTTCCCGAGACCCATCTCGTCGCCGAGTATGACCTTGCGCTGCGCAAGGACGAAGCGCGCGCCGAACGCCTGGTAGCCGCGCAGGGAGACCCGCCGATGCGAGTCGTCGAGGTGCTGGGTCCGTACCCGCTCGGCAATCTCCTCCGGCAGGAAGCCTTCGGCGGCGGCCGTGTCAGGCGGCCGACCGGAGATCTCGGCGAGCAGGCTGTAGTACTCGGCGGAACGGAGTTCGAAGTCCACCCAGGCCGCGATGTCGGAGGAGGATCCGCGCAGCAGGTCCACCGATGCCTGGGCAAGCAGCTCAGGCAGGCCCGCCTGCTCTGCCTCGTCCACCAGCGAGCGGATCTCGTTGACAGCCGCCAGGGCGCGCGCCCTCTTGTCCTGACCAGCCAGAAACATCCTGAAGCGCCCGGCGGCGGGCCTCGCGTCGACCAGCAGCGGGCCGAGTCGGTCCGACAAGGCTGCGGCTCGGTCCACCGCGCGCCGGGCATCCGGTCCCGCTTCCACCAGAACCTGCAAGGCCATGACGAGTGCGGTGGTGCTCGGCTCCGGCCGGTCCACGTCAATGTGGACGGCCACCGTCTCGTGCACGGCCTCGGAAAGTCGGCGAGCTGCGGCGAGCATCTGGTCGACAGTGCGCTGCCCCACCCCGGGAATCTGGCGCAACCGGTAGGGGCCCGCTTCGAGAACACGGCCCACTGTGCGCAGGCCGCTCTTCTCTACGTTCCCCAGCCGCAGGCGTCCTTCGGTGACGTCCTGCAGCCGGGCGACGGGGATCGCATCGAGCTCCCGCTTGACCGCCGCGTCGTGGATCGGCTCAAGCGTCGCCCGTACCGCGTCGACCGCCTTGCCGTGTCACCGGCCACTGCCTGCGCCGCTTCGTACAGCCGCGCTCCCCTCGTGACTGTGTCCCGCTCGCCACGCCCCACCCGTCCCGCCCCTCTCTCACACTTCCCGCATCTTCCCACCACCCACGCCGGCCGTGGTGCGCCGCCCAAGACGGCCTTGGAACGCCGGCAGATTGCCGAACTGCCTCGATACGGCGGCTTCTCGGCCGGGCCCTAGAGGACATCCCCACCGCCGAAAACCCACCCGGTTCCGCCATACCGCGCTATGGTGCTGGTATGGCTACTAAGAAGGTGACGATTACTCTCGATGAATCCCTGGTCGAGGCCCTGGCCAGTGCTGCTGAGGAGGAAGGCATCCCGCTCTCCCGGCTTGTCGCCGGAGCGGCTGAACGAGAACTGCGGCTGCGGGCCGGGCGGGCCGTGATCCAGCAGTGGCAGGCAGAGCACGGCGCCTTCACGCCGCAAGAGCTCGCAGCTGCCCGCGCCGACATGGCCGACGCCGATGCCGAGTACCTCAGCGGCACGGGAGCGTCGGCCGCGTGAACATCCCTTACCTGTACGACGCCGGTGCGCTGATCGCCATCGACAACGACGACCGGCGCATGTGGGCCCGGCACAGCCTCGCTCTCGAAGACGGCAGGGACATCCACGTGCCCTCCGTGGTTGTCAGCCAGGCATGGCGGGACTCCCGCCGCCAGGTCAGGCTCGGCAAGTTCCTCGCAGGGTGCCATGTCGTACCCGTGGGCCTCGAAACCGCCAAGGCCGCAGGCATTCTCTGCGGCAAGGCCGGCACCGCAGACATCGTCGACGCCACCGTCGTTGTCATGGCTGCCAGTCTCGGGGCGATCATCTGGACCTCCGACCCGGACGACATCCGCGCCCTCATCGATGCCCAGGACGTCAAGCCCGCTCCCGTCATCCGCACCGTCTGACCTCCGAAGGTGTGCGGACTCCTGCGGACAGCAAGACGGCCTGACCAGCATCCTCGCAGGTCAGGCCACCTCTATGGATGCGATCAGACGTTGAAGCGGAACTCCACAACGTCCCCGTCCTGCATCACATACTCCTTGCCCTCCATGCGCGCCTTGCCCTTGGCGCGGGCCTCGGGGACCGAGCCCGTCGCGACCAGGTCCTCGAAGGAGATGACCTCGGCCTTGATGAAGCCCTTCTGGAAGTCGGTGTGGATGACACCGGCGGCCTCGGGGGCGGTGGCGCCCTTCTTGATCGTCCAGGCGCGGGATTCCTTGGGGCCGGCCGTGAGGTAGGTCTGCAGGCCGAGGGTGTCGAAGCCGACGCGGGCGAGGGTGGCGAGGCCCGGCTCCTCGGCGCCGACCGACTCCAGGAGCTCCATCGCGTCCTCCTCGTCGAGCTCGGCGAGGTCCGCCTCCAGCTTGGCGTTGAGGAAGATCGCCTCGGCGGGGGCGACCAGGGCGCGCTGCTCGTTCTTGAAGTCGTCGTCGACCAGCTCGTCCTCGTCGACGTTGAAGACGTACAGGAACGGCTTGGTGGTGAGCAGGTGCAGGTCGTGCAGCAGCTCCTCCTTGCCGGAGCCCTGGACGATGCCCGCCGAGAAGAGGGTGTCGCCCTTCTCCAGGATCTCCTTCGCCGCCTCGACCGCCGCGACCTTCGGCGCGACGTCCTTCTTGATCCGCGACTCCTTCTGGAGGCGCGGCAGGACCTTCTCGATGGTCTGGAGGTCGGCGAGGATCAGCTCGGTGTTGATCGTCTCGATGTCGTCCTTGGGCGAGACCTTGCCGTCGACGTGGACGACGTTCTCGTCCTTGAAGGCGCGGATGACCTGGCAGATCGCGTCGGACTCACGGATGTTCGCCAGGAACTTGTTGCCCAGGCCCTCACCCTCGGAGGCGCCCTTCACGATGCCGGCGATGTCGACGAAGTCGACGGTCGCCGGGAGGACACGCTGCGAACCGAAGATTTCGGCCAACTTGGTGAGGCGGGCGTCCGGGACGCCGACCACGCCCACGTTGGGCTCGATCGTGGCGAACGGGTAGTTGGCCGCCAGCACGTCGTTCTTGGTCAGGGCGTTGAACAGGGTCGACTTGCCGACATTCGGCAGACCGACGATTCCGATCGTGAGCGACACGTTGCGACTTCCCGTACGTGAGAGGACTGGAGACCAGGGGGCCGATCCACCAGTCTACGGCGTGCCGCACCCCGCCCCGGCGACGCATCGAACGCTTGGCCAAGCTCGGCCCAACGGCGTGTCTGATGGCCTATTCGACAGATAAACCGACCTAAGTTGGTCCAGTGGAGCAACACAGGACGCGACCTCAGCAGCACGGACCGCGACGCGGCACACCACCACCGCCCCTGCCCCCGCAGGGCGGCCGCGGCGGGGCGGCGCGGTCCGCCCGGCCGTCCGGTCCCGCGCCGTCCTCCCGTCCCGTGGGGGTGGGCGCTCCCGCCCGCGGGCCCGCGCAGCGGCGCCCGGCCGCGGTACGAAGGCCCGCCCCGCCGGTCGTGCAGGCTGTGCGGCGGCTGCCCAACCCGCGGCTGACCGGGCTGGGCGGCGGGCTGTTCTGCGGGGCGGTGATGTTCCTGCTCGGCTGTCTCGACCAGTTGCTGTTCGGCGGGGCGCTGACGATGTACTGCGTCCTGTTCCTGCCGGTGTCCGCGCTGACCGCGGTGTGGGTGCGCAAGGGCGACCTGCTGACCGCACCGGTCGTCGTGCCGATCGCCTTCGCGGTGGGGCTGCTGCCGGTGGCCGAGGGCGGCGGGATCGGGAGCCGGCTGATGGGACTGATCACCGGGCTCGCCACCCAGGCCGGGTGGCTGTACGGCGGGACGCTCGTCGCCGGGCTGATCTCGACCGTGCGGAGGGTCCGCCTGGTGAATCAGCGCCGGCGACTCCGAGGTGTGCCGATCGCACGGTGAGAGCCGTTCGCGCCGTGAGACCTTCAGCGCGGTGGTTCGCGCGGTGAGTGCGTGACTCCATCGGCCCGACGGGCGCCGGCTGAGCGACCTCGGTGAAGTCCGCTGCGGTTCCGCAGCGCCCGAAAGGGGCGCGGGGCTGTGTCGATATGCGGCTCCGCCGCGTGGGCGCGACCAGCCACGACGATGCCGCAGGCGATGGACGGCGCATCGCCGCACATCCCGCGGAGCGCTCAGCCCTCCTTCAGGGCCCGCATCGCCGCCCCCACGATGCCCGCGTTGTTCTGCAGCTGCGCCGGGACGATCTCCGCCTTGATGCCCTCGATGAGGTGCAGGAACTTCTCCGACTTGCGGCTGACGCCGCCGCCGATGATGAACAGCTCGGGCGAGAACAGCATCTCGACATGGGCGAGGTACTTCTGGACGCGGTGGGCCCATTGCTCCCACGACAGCTCGTGGTCCTCCTTGGCCTTGCTGGAGGCGTGCTTCTCCGCGTCGCGGCCGTGGAGCTCGAGGTGGCCCAGCTCGGTGTTGGGGACGAGGGCGCCGTCGATGAAGAGGGCGCTGCCGATGCCGGTGCCGAAGGTCAGCAGGATGACCGTCCCCCCGCGGCCCCGGCCGGCGCCGAACTGCATCTCGGCCACACCCGCCGCGTCCGCGTCGTTGACCACGGTCACCGGGAGGCCGCCCAACCGTGCACTGAACAACGCCCGCGCGTCCGTGTCGATCCAGCTCTTGTCCACATTGGCTGCCGTGCGGATGGTGGCCCCGCCCGTGACCACGCCCGGGAAGGTGAGTCCGACCGGGCCCTTCCAGCCGAAGTGGTCGATGACCTGCTTCACCCCGTCGGCCACCCCGTCGGGGGTCGCCGGGTGCGGGGTGAGCACCTTGCAACGCTCCTGGGCCAGGTCGCCTCTGTCCAAGTCCACAGGAGCGCCCTTGATCCCGGATCCACCGATGTCCACGCCGAAGATCTGCATGGCTCCACGTTACGACGTGGGACGGACAGTCACTCCACGGAGCCGGTAGGAGTGCCGCTCCCGCCACGCTCGGCGACCAGGGCCGCCGCCTCCTCGCGCAGGTCGCGGCGGAGCTCCTTCGGCAGGGAGAAGGTGATGGACTCCTCGGCCGCCTTGACGATCTCGACGTCGCCGTAGCCGCGCTCGGACAGCCACTCCAGGACCTGCTCGACCAGCACCTCCGGCACCGACGCGCCGGAGGTGACACCGACCGTCGTCACGCCCTCCAGCCAGGCCTCGTCGATCTCGTGGGCGAAGTCCACGAGGTACGCCTCGCGTGAGCCGGCGAGCTTGGCGACCTCGACGAGCCGCTTGGAGTTGGAGGAGTTGCGCGAGCCGACCACGATCACGAGCTCCGCCTCGGCGCCCATCTGCTTCACGGCGAGCTGCCGGTTCTGCGTGGCGTAGCAGATGTCGTCGCTCGGCGGCGAGATGAGCTGGGGGAACTTCTCCTTGAGCGCGTCGACGGTCTCCATGGTCTCGTCGACGGAGAGGGTGGTCTGCGAGAGCCAGACGACCTTGGACGGGTCGCGGACCTCCACCTTGGCGACGTCCGCGGGGCCGTCGACGAGCTGGATGTGGTCGGGAGCCTCACCGGAGGTGCCGATGACCTCCTCGTGGCCCTCGTGCCCGATCAGGAGGATGTCGAAGTCCTCGCCCGCGAAGCGGACGGCTTCCTTGTGGACCTTGGTGACCAGCGGGCAGGTCGCGTCGATGGTGGCGAGACGGCCGCGGTCGGCCTCCTCGTGGACGACGGGGGCGACGCCGTGCGCGGAGAACATGACGATGTTCCCCTCGGGCACCTCCTCCGTACGTTCGACGAAGATCGCGCCCTTCTTCTCGAGAGTCTGCACGACGTACTTGTTGTGCACGATCTCGTGCCGGACGTAGATCGGAGCCCCGTACTGCTCCAGGGCTTTCTCGACGGCGATCACGGCGCGGTCCACACCCGCGCAGTAACCACGGGGGGCGGCGAGCAGGACACGGCGGCCAGGCGAAGCAGTCATGGCAACCATCGTAAGGCCGCGTTCGGTGGGTCAGAGATCGCGTGCTTCCGCGTGCGCGGGGAGACTGACGGTGAGCCGGGAAGGGTCGCGACGCGCGGAGGCACTGATGTCCGACATCGGTACGACGGCCCCTGTCACCGAAGCGGAACACGATCTTCGGCGCAGCCTCGGCTTCCGGGACCTGGTCGTCTACGGACTGCTGTTCATCGCCCCCATGGCGCCGGTCGGCGTGTTCGGCACGCTGGACGCGAAGTCGCACGGGGCGGTGGCGCTGGTGTACGTCTTCGCCACGGTGGCGATGGCGTTCACCGCGCTCAGCTACGCGCAGATGGTGCGGGTCGTCCCCCAGGCGGGGTCGGTGTTCGCGTACGCGCGCGTGGGGCTCGGGAGGGAGGCCGGGTTCATCGCCGGGTGGATGGCGATGCTGGACTACCTCCTGATCCCGGCCGTCGCCTATCTCTTCTCCGGCGTCGCGATGAACTCCCTCGTCCCGGAGGTCTCGCGCTGGGTGTGGACGGCGCTCGCGGTCGTCGTCACGACCTTGCTGAACCTGTGGGGCGTACGGGCCGCGGCCCGCGTGGGCTTCCTCGTCCTCGCGATGGAGATCGTGGTGCTCGTCGTGTTCGTCGTCTCGGCGGTCGTCGTCCTCGCGCGCGACGGGGCCGAGCGCGGCTGGCTGTCCCCGCTGACCGGGGACGGCACGCAGGGCGCCTTCGCGCTGTCGGCGGTGATCGGCGCGGTCTCGATCGCCGTCCTGTCGTACCTCGGCTTCGACGCGATCGCCACCTTCGTTGAGGAGGTCGGTCAGGAGGGGCCCGAAGCTCGTCGGAAGGGTGGTGGCGGGAGACGGGCGGGCGGTTCGGAGACGGTCGCGCGGGCGCTGCTGTTCTGTCTCGCGGTGGCGGGCGTGCTGTTCGTCGCGCAGACGTACCTCGTGGCGCTGCTGGAGCCGACGACATCGGCACAGTTCGCCGCCGATCCGGTCAAGCAGGGGTCGGCCTTCTACGACGCCGTGGACGTCTCGGTCGGCACGTGGCTGCACGACCTGGTGGCCGTGAGCAAGGCGATCGGCGCGGCCTTCGCCGCGCTGGCCGGGCAGGCCGCGGCGGCGCGGCTGCTGTTCGCGATGGGCCGGGACCGGCGGCTGCCGCGCGCGTTGTCCCGGACGGACTCCGGGGTGCCGCGGGTCGCGCTGGTGTGCGCGGCCGTCATCACCCTCGTGGCGGCGGTGTGGGCGGCGCGGCGGGACGACGGGATGGACCACCTCGTGTCGGTCGTCGACATCGGCGCGCTCACCGCGTTCACGCTGCTGCACGCGAGCGTGGTGGGGTGGTTCGCGGTACGGCGGAGGGGCGGCGCGGTGAGCTGGTGGCGGCATGTGCTGGTGCCGGTGGTGGGGGCGGCGATCACTGTCGCGGTGATCTTCGAGGCGTCGGGGGCGGCGCAGGTGGTGGGGGCGGTGTGGTTGGTGGTCGGGCTGGCGGTGCTGGTCGCGCAACGGCGGCCGGGGGCCGAATCGCCGGGGGCCGAATCGGCTGAGTGACGGGCGGTGGTGGGTGCGCCCTGAGGATTTTCGCCCCGGGCTGGAACTTCGCCGACCGGGGTGTGAGCGGCCGGGGCGGAACCTGGGCGGCGTTGTCAGCACCGGCCGTTACTCTCGGGCGCATGGCTGTGAACACGTCCGCGGACGCCCCGCTGCCCGTCGGCGAGGTCTCGCGGCTCATCGGGGGGTGGATCGACCGGCTCGGCGCGGTGTGGGTCGAGGGGCAGATCACCCAGTTGTCGCGGCGCCCGGGCGCGGGCGTCGTGTTCCTGACGCTGCGCGACCCGTCGTACGACATCTCCGTCAGCGTCACCTGCTACCGGCAGGTGTTCGACGCGGTCGCCGATGTCGTCGGTGAGGGCGCGCGGGTCGTCGTACTCGCGAAGCCGGAGTGGTATGCCCCGCGGGGACAGCTGTCGCTGCGGGCCGCCGAGATAAGGCCCGTGGGCGTCGGCGAGCTGCTGGCCCGGCTGGAGCAGCTGAAGAAGTCCCTCGCCGCGGAGGGGCTGTTCGCGCCCGAGCGGAAGACGGCGCTGCCTTTCCTGCCGCAGCTCATCGGGCTGGTCTGCGGCCGTGCCTCCGCCGCGGAGCGTGATGTGCTGGAGAACGCCCGGCACCGCTGGCCCGCCGTCCGCTTCGAGGTGCGCAACGTCGCCGTGCAGGGTGTGCACGCCGTCCCGCAGGTCGTGCAGGCCGTGAAGGAGCTCGACGCCACCGACGCGGTGGACGTGATCATCGTCGCGCGCGGCGGCGGCAGCGTGGAGGACCTGCTGCCGTTCTCCGACGAGCAGCTCGTCCGCGCGGTCGCCGCCTGCCGTACGCCGGTCGTGTCGGCCATCGGGCACGAACCCGACACGCCGCTCCTCGACTACGTGGCCGACCTGCGGGCCTCGACCCCGACCGACGCCGCGAAGAAGGTCGTACCGGACGTCGGCGAGGAGTACGAGCGGGTGCGGATGCTGCGCGACCGGGCGCGGCGGTGTGTGGAGGGGATCGTCGAGCGGGAGGAGCGCGGGCTCGCCCATGCGCTCGGCCGGCCCTCGATGGAGGATCCGCACCGGATGATCGACGAGCGGGCCGACCAGGTGGCGGCCCTGCTCGACCGGGGCCGGCGGACCCTGGGCCACCTCCTCGACCGGGCCGACTCCGAGCTGGCGCACACCCACGCGCGCGTGGTGGCCCTGTCCCCCGCGGCGACGCTCAAGCGGGGCTATGCCGTGCTCCAGAAGGCGGACGGGCATGTCGTCCGCGACCCGGGCGAGGTGGCGGCGGACGAGTCGCTGCGGGCGCGGGTCGCCGAGGGCGAGTTCAACGTACGAGTCGATCTTTAGGGTGAGTTGATGACCGGCAAAGTGGATGAAACGCTCGGGTACGAGCAGGCCCGCGACGAGTTGATCGAGGTCGTGCGGCGGCTGGAGGCGGGGGGTACGACGCTGGAGGAGTCCCTCGCGCTCTGGGAGCGGGGGGAGGAGCTGGCCAAGGTGTGCCGGCGGTGGCTCGAGGGCGCGCGAGCGCGGCTGGACGCGGCGCTGGCCGGGGAAGCCGAGGGAGAGGAAGCGGAGTAGGCGTCGGTGACGCCTGTGAAGCGGATCACCACGCCCCGACTTTGGTTGAAGCTTGAACTTCTCTTCCCGTATGGTCGGTGCCGTCAGCCGGTCCTGAGCCTCAGGGCCGCACGCGCACATCCCGAGAAGGTTCAGATGTCTCTCGTTCTCGACCCCGCCGCCCAGGACCTGCTGTTCCGCGAGGCCCGCACCGCGAACACCTTCACCGACGAGCCGGTGACCGACGAGCAGGTACAGGCGATCTACGACCTGGTCAAGTACGGCCCGACCTCCATGAACCAGTCGCCGCTGCGCGTCACGCTGGTCCGCTCCGCCGAGGCCCGCGAGCGCCTTGTGCAGCACCTGGCCGAGGGCAACCAGAAGAAGACCGCCGCCGCGCCGCTGGTCGCGATCCTCTCCGCCGACAACGAGTTCCACGAGGAGCTGCCCGAGCTCTTCCCGCACTTCCCCCAGGCCAAGGATGCCTTCTTCGGTGAGCGCACGGTGCGCGAGCCCAGCGCGGCGCTCAACGCCACCCTGCAGGCCGCCTACTTCATCATCGGCGTCCGCGCCGCCGGTCTGGCCGCGGGCCCGATGACCGGCCTCGACTTCGAGGGCGTCCGCAAGGAGTTCCTCGACGACGACCACACCCCGCTGATGGTCGTCAACATCGGCAAGCCGGGCCCGGACGCCTGGTTCCCCCGCTCGCCCCGCCTGGCCTACGACGACGTGATCACCACCGTCTGATCACGGCCCGCAGGCATGACGAGAGAGGCCCCCGGCGCTGTGCCGGGGGCCTCTCTCGTCATGTCAGCGGGGCACTCACGTCATCTTCAGCGCCCCGGCCATCTTCATCAGCCGGTCGAACGACGCCGTGCCCGTCACCACCGTCGTGGAGCCGTCGGTGTCCTGGAGCACGAGGGCGTCGTAGCGGCCGCCGGTGTAGCGGGTCCACGTCCGGCCGCCGATCTCCTCGCTGGTCTTCGTCGCCGTCGCGCCCTGGCTCGCCTCGTCGATGAACGTGGAGCGCTTCTGAGTCGACTGCTCGACCGCCACGTACTCACCGTCGGGGTCCTGGAAGCCGAGGTGCCAGGCGTCGAACTTGTCGCCCTGGAAACGCACGGAGGTCGCCTTCCAGCTCTCGGGCAGGCCCTCGGGCGCGGCCACCGGGTACGACGCCGCACGGCGCGCCGTGAGCAGCTCGACGCGGTAGTCGACCCGCTTGATGTCGGGAGCGTGGTCGTCGTGCGGGATGAAGAGGTAGATGACGCCCGCCGCGATCATGATCAGGCCCAGGGACAGAATCATGTCCCTGGCCGACTTCTGCTTACCGTTCGAACCTGCCACGCCCCTATCGTCGCAGGTGCCCGGTCCGCTCATCCGTGGGGGGCTCTGCTCATTTTGTTAACCTGACGATAGAGTCGGGACGAAGACCCTCATCCGGCCGTCGTCGTATCAGAAAGGTGCGCTCCGATGACCGAGAATCATCAGCTGCCGTCCGAGCTCGAAGTCCCCTCCGAGGCCCCCGATCGCAACCTCGCCCTGGAACTCGTCCGGGTGACCGAAGCCGCGGCGATGGCCGCGGGTCGCTGGGTCGGTCGCGGTGACAAGAACGGCGCCGACGGTGCCGCGGTACGGGCCATGCGCACCCTCGTCTCCACCGTGTCGATGAACGGCGTCGTCGTCATCGGCGAGGGCGAGAAGGACGAGGCACCGATGCTGTTCAACGGGGAGCGTGTCGGCGACGGCACCGGCCCCGAGTGCGACATCGCCGTCGACCCGATCGACGGCACCACGCTGACCGCCAAGGGCATGCCGAACGCGATCGCGGTCCTCGCCGCCGCCGACCGCGGTTCGATGTTCGACCCGTCCGCCGTCTTCTACATGGACAAGCTGGTCACGGGCCCCGAGGCCGCCGACTTCGTCGACATCGACGCACCCGTGGCTGTGAACATCCGCCGGATCGCCAAGGCCAAGCGGTCCGCGCCGGAGGACGTCACCGTCGTCATCCTCGACCGGCCGCGGCACGAGGGCCTCATCAAGGAGGTCCGGGAAGCCGGAGCGCGCATCAAGCTGATCTCCGACGGCGATGTCGCCGGCTCGATCTACGCGCTGCGCGAGGGCACGGGTGTCGACCTGCTGCTCGGCGTCGGCGGTACCCCCGAGGGCATCATCTCGGCCTGCGCCGTGAAGTGCCTCGGCGGCACCATCCAGGGCAAGCTGTGGCCGAAGGACGACGCGGAGCGGCAGCGGGCGATCGACGCCGGGCACGACCTCGACCGCGTTCTGACCACGGACGACCTGGTCTCGGGCGAGAACGTCTTCTTCGTCGCCACCGGCATCACCGACGGCGAGCTGCTGCGCGGCGTGCGCTACCGCTCCGAGACCGCCACGACCGACTCCATCGTCATGCGTTCGAAGTCGGGCACGGTCCGCCGGATCGACTCCGAGCACCGGCTGCGCAAGCTGCGTGCGTACAGCGCGATCGACTTCGACCGCGCCAAGTAGGCACCACCGAGCGGCCGCACACCTTCGGCCGCGGTCATACGTGAAGGGGGCGCTCCCGGTGCGGAGGGAGCGCCCCCTTCACGTGCCTGTCTGCTAGCCGGCGGCCGCTATGCGGTTCGCCGCGCGGGCCTTCTTCAGTTCGAGTTCACGCCGGCGGCGCCGGGCCAGGACCACACGGCGCTCGGCAGCGGTGAGACCACCCCAGACGCCGTACGGTTCGGGCTGCAGCAGCGCGTGCTCGCGGCACTCGACCATCACCGGACAGCGCGCGCAGACGCGCTTGGCCGCCTCCTCGCGGGAGAGCCGGGCGGCGGTGGGTTCCTTGGAGGGTGCGAAGAACAGGCCGGCCTCGTCGCGCCGGCACACCGCCTCGGTGTGCCAGGGGGCGTCTTGGTCCCTGTCCCGCACCGGCACCCGCTGGGCCGGTACGGCAGCTACCTGCAGGGACGAATGCGGCGGTTGCAGCACGGTCTACTCCTGACGACGGCTTCGCGAGCGAGAGACGATGCAGCAAGGCCTACCCGCTGTACGCGCGCCTATGCACTCAGTTCCGAACCGCGGGGTTTCGGGGACCCCCGCCCACCCGCACCCCGGCAATCCCACCGTCGGCACACTCGCGTTCACAACCGTCAACGGTCCAGGTGTTTGCGCAAACTCTTGTCGACCTTGTGCTGAACGCGATCAAGGATGTCCGCGACGAGCCTGCCGCGCTTCGGCCTGCCTTCGATGTTGCCCAGCACCGCCCAGCCGTCGAGGTAGACGACGGGGGCGTCCGGGTCCGCCGCGTCCAGGGTGCCCACCTCGAAGTTCCCCAGCACACCACCGCCGGTGCCACGCAGCGAGACGTTCTCCGGAACCCGCACCTCGACGTTGCCGAAGACCGAGAGCGCCTTGATGACCACCTGCTGGTACTCGAAGAGCGCCTCGCTGAGGTCGATCTCGACACTGCCGAAGATCGCGTACGCGTGGATACGGCGCCCGGCGCGCCAACGGCCCTTGCGGACGGCGCTGCTGAAGACCGCGACCACGTTCTCGTCGGGGTCGACCGGAATCGCGCCCGCCGTCGGACGGCTGGGGGCGGCCGCGTAGGCCGGGGCGGCTCGCTGGTGGGCGGCCGGCAGGTCCCGTATGAAGACCTCCAGTTCGCCGACCGTCTTGGCGGCGAGCACGCCCTCGACGCGCTCGGCGTGTTCCTCGGCGGTCAGGCGGCCCTCGGCGAGGGCGTCGCGCAGGATGTCGGCGATGCGGTCACGGTCGGCGTCCGAGGCGCGCAGTTCGGCGACCCTGGATTCGGCGCCCCGGGGTTCGGCGGCGCGCGGCTCGCCCTGCTTCTGAAGGTCCACGACAGCAGCGTAGCGAAACACGATAGATCGCGACACCCCCGAAGTGAGCCCTACCTCACAAGCTCGCCGTCGGCGGCAGGTTCTACGCTGGTGGGCGCTGCCAATGGAGGCCAGCCGCTGTCTGTCGAGTGAGGAATGGGCGAGATGCCTGAGTTCGCGTACACCGATCTGCTCCCGATGGGAGAGGACACCACCCCCTACCGGTTGGTGACCTCCGAGGGTGTGTCCACCTTCGAGGCCGACGGGCGGACGTTCCTCAAGGTGGACCCGGAGGCGCTGCGCAAGCTCGCCGCGGAGGCCATCCACGACATCCAGCACTACCTGCGCCCGGCCCACCTGGCCCAGCTGCGCCGCATCATCGACGACCCCGAGGCGTCGAGCAACGACAAGTTCGTCGCCCTGGACCTGCTGAAGAACGCGAACATCGCGGCGGCGGGCGTGCTCCCGATGTGCCAGGACACCGGCACGGCGATCGTCATGGGCAAGCGCGGGCAGAACGTCCTCACCCAGGGCGGGGACGAGGCAGCCCTCTCGCGCGGTATCTACGACGCGTACAAGAACCTGAACCTGCGCTACTCCCAGATGGCTCCGCTGACCATGTGGGACGAGAAGAACACGGGGTCCAACCTCCCGGCGCAGATCGAGCTGTACGCCACGGACGGCGGCGCGTACAAGTTCCTGTTCATGGCCAAGGGCGGCGGCTCCGCCAACAAGAGCTTCCTCTACCAGGAGACGAAGGCCGTCCTGAACGAGGCCTCCATGATGAAGTTCCTGGAGGAGAAGATCCGTTCGCTCGGTACGGCCGCCTGCCCGCCGTACCACCTGGCGATCGTCGTCGGCGGCACGAGCGCCGAGTACGCCCTGAAGACCGCGAAGTACGCCTCCGCGCACTACCTGGACGAGATCCCGGCCGAGGGATCCGAGCTCGGCCACGGCTTCCGGGACAAGGAGCTGGAGGAGAAGGTCTTCGAGCTGACGCAGAAGATCGGGATCGGCGCGCAGTTCGGCGGCAAGTACTTCTGCCACGACGTGCGCGTGGTGCGGCTGCCGAGGCACGGGGCGTCCTGCCCGGTCGCCATCGCGGTGTCCTGTTCCGCCGACCGGCAGGCCGTCGCGAAGATCACCGCCGAGGGTGTGTTCCTGGAGCAGCTGGAGACGGACCCGGCACGGTTCCTGCCGGAGACGACGGACGAGCACTTGGACGAATCCTCCGACGTCGTCAAGATCGACCTTAACCAGCCGATGGACGACATCCTCGCCGAGCTCACCAAGTACCCGGTGAAGACCCGCCTTTCGCTCACCGGTCCGCTGGTCGTGGCCCGCGACATCGCGCACGCCAAGATCAAGGAGCGGCTGGACGCGGGCGAGGAGATGCCGCAGTACCTGAAGGACCACCCGGTCTACTACGCGGGCCCGGCGAAGACCCCCGAGGGCTACGCGTCCGGTTCCTTCGGCCCGACGACCGCCGGCCGCATGGACTCCTACGTCGAGCAGTTCCAGGCGGCGGGCGGCTCCAAGGTGATGCTCGCCAAGGGCAACCGGTCCGCGCAGGTCACCAACGCGTGCGAGGCCCACGGCGGCTTCTACCTCGGCTCCATCGGCGGACCCGCCGCCCGGCTCGCCCAGGACTGCATCAAGAAGGTCGAGGTCGTCGAGTACGAGGAGCTCGGCATGGAGGCCGTCTGGAAGATCGAGGTCGAGGACTTCCCGGCGTTCGTCGTCGTCGACGACAAGGGCAACGACTTCTTCCAAAACCCGGCGCCGCAGCCGACCTTCACCAGCATCCCGGTGCGCGGTCCGGGCCTGGCCTGACCGAGCCGCCCGGCCGCCCCGTGCGGCGGGCCTGGCGCAGGGCGACGCCCCCGTCCGATGACGGGGGCGTCGCCGTGTGCGGGCCGAGGTCAGGGGCGGGCCGTGCGGGCCGACCGCGAACACCGAGGACGTCGGCGCCCTCTCGTCCGCCGCACGGTCGCGATGAGACCTGGGCCACAGCAGTGGCACCGGCACTCGTGCGGCCCAAGAACCGGAACATCCCAGCCGTCCCGACCGCTATAACCGGCATGAGCGAATACCGCATCGAGCACGACTCCATGGGCGAGGTCCAGGTCCCCGCGGACGCCAAGTGGCGGGCCCAGACCCAGCGTGCCGTCGAGAACTTCCCCATCTCCGGCCAGCGCATCGAGCGCGCCCACATCGAGGCCCTCGCCCGCATCAAGGGCGCCGCCGCGAAGGTGAACGCGCGGCTGGGGGTGCTCGACAAGGACATCGCCGAGGCGATTCAGGAGGCGGCCGGGGAGGTCGCCGAGGGGCGGTGGGACGAGCACTTTCCCATCGACGTGTTCCAGACCGGGTCCGGCACCTCGTCGAACATGAACACCAACGAGGTCATCGCCACCCTCGCCACCGAGCGGCTCGGCCGGGACGTACACCCCAACGACCACGTCAACGCCTCGCAGTCGTCCAACGACGTGTTCCCGTCGTCCATCCACATCGCCGCCACCGCCGCCGTCACCCGCGAACTGGTCCCGGCCCTGGAGCACCTCGCCGCCTCGCTGGAGGGCAAGGCCGAGGAGTTCGCGGACGTCGTGAAGTCCGGGCGGACGCATCTGATGGACGCCACTCCCGTGACGCTGGGGCAGGAGTTCGGGGGGTACGCGGCGCAGGTGCGGTACGGCGTCGAGCGGCTGCGCGCCTCGCTCCCCCGGCTCGCCGAACTGCCCCTCGGCGGCACCGCCGTCGGCACCGGGATCAACACGCCGCCCGGGTTCTCCGCGGCGGTCATCGAGGAGGTGGCCCGCGCGACCGGGCTCCCGCTCACCGAGGCGCGCGACCACTTCGAGGCGCAGGGTGCCCGGGACGGGATCGTCGAGACCAGCGGACAGCTCAGGACCATCGCCGTCTCGCTGACCAAGATCTCCAATGACCTTCGGTGGATGGCCTCCGGGCCACGGACCGGGCTCGCCGAGATCTCCCTCCCCGACCTCCAGCCGGGGTCGTCCATCATGCCGGGCAAGGTCAATCCGGTCATTCCGGAAGCCGTGCTCATGGTCGCCGCCCAGGTCGTGGGGAACGACGCCACCGTCGCCACCGCCGGAGCCGCCGGCAACTTCGAGCTCAATGTGATGCTGCCGGTGATCGCCAGGAACGTCCTGGAGTCGATCCGGCTGCTCGCCAACGTGTCGCGGCTGCTCGCCGACCGGACCGTGGACGGGATCACCGCGAACAGGGAGCGGGCGCGTGAGTACGCCGAGTCGTCGCCCTCCGTGGTCACTCCGCTCAACAGGTACATCGGGTACGAGGAGGCCGCCAAGGTCGCCAAGAAGGCGCTGGCCGAGCGGAAGACGATCCGTCAGGTCGTCCTGGAGAGCGGGTATGTGGAGCGCGGGGACCTGACGGTCGAACAGCTCGACGAGGCGTTGGATGTCCTGCGTATGACGCATCCGTAACCAATCGCGAACCGAGCACGGCCACGGCGTGAACCATGACACGCACCGCAGCGTCGTATGCCTATGACACCTAATATCTGTGCATGGCAGACGGTGGAGTGGTGAGACGCGTGGGGAACGGTGGTTCGACGGCCTTCTGGGCGCCCGGGAGTCAGATCCTGTGGCGCTATCGGGAGAACGCGGGCGAGCGCTTCCACATCGCGCGGCCCGTCACCGTCGTGCGGGATGACGAAGAGGTGCTGGCCGTGTGGCTGGCGCCCGGTACGACGTGCGTGAAGCCCGTGCTCGCCGACGGCACTCCCGTGCACGTCGAGCCGCTCCAGTCGCGCTACACCAAGCCGCGCAGCGTGCAGCGCGACCGGTGGTTCGGGACCGGGGTGCTGAAGCTGGCCCGGCCCGGGGAATCCTGGTCGGTGTGGCTGTTCTGGGAGCCCGGCTGGCAGTTCAAGAACTGGTACGTGAACCTGGAGGAGCCGCTGACCCGCTGGAAGGGCGGGGTCGACTCCGAGGACTACTTCCTGGACATCTCCGTCAACCCGGACCGCAGTTGGGACTGGCGCGACGAGGACGAGTTCGCTCAGGCCCAGCGGGACGGGCTGATGGGCGCCGAACTCGCCGAGCGGGTGCGGGCGGCGGGACGCGACGCGGTGGAGGTGATCGAGGCCTGGGGGCCGCCGTACTCCCAGGGCTGGCAGCACTGGCGCCCTGATCCGTCCTGGGCCGTACCGTTGCTGCCGGAGGACTGGGACCGCACACCCGTGCACGTGTCCCCATGAGACCCTTGATGCGCCCCCGGGCAACAAACGTAGGATCGTCCTCCGCAAGGGCGTACAGCGGCAACTCCCGGAACGGGCACCGAGACTGACCGAACGTCACCGAGGGGCGGCAGGACGTGAGCGAGGGGTACGAGGGCACTACCGGAACCGGCTTCGCCGACGGCTCCGGTGGCGCGGGCACGAGCTCCGGGCGCGCCGGAACGGGGTTCGCCCGGGCCGCCCGTGGCGCAGGAACAACCTCTGGTCACGCGGGAATTCCGTTCCTGGGACATGTATTCCGGGTATCGGGTTTCCTGCGGGACGAACTGCGCGCGCGGCGCGCAGCCCCGGACGGACGGATGCGACACGCGTGACGGAGCACCCCATCTCCTACGAACGCCCCCAGGGCGTCGACCCCACGGACCCCCGCGGGGCGCTCCTGCGTACCCCGCCACCGGCCCGCGTTCCCGGAGCCGCCGCCTTACCGCCCCAGTCCGCCCAGCCCTCCCAGGCCGCCCAGGCGCGCACCGACGAGACGCCCGGTGCCACGACACCTGGGACGACGACGCCCGGTACGGCCACACCTGGTGCGAGCACGCCCGGTAGGGCGACTCCGTGCGCGAAGGGCAAGGATCCGGCCGGCGGCGATCCCGAGCACTCCCAGCCCGCCGTCGCCGAGACCGGCACCCATCGCCCGCGTCCCGTGCCCGAGGGCATCCCGGCCCAGCCGGGCGGCGCCGGGCCGGACGCCGTCGAGAAGGGCGCCGGGGACCAGCAGGACCGGCGTACGGGGCAGGGGGTGCCGCGCGGCCGGCCCACGCCGATGCGGCGGGACGGGGACCGGCTGCGCTTCGTCGGGGCCGCGACCCGGCGGATCGCCCGGGGCATCGACCTGGACGAGATCGTGATGGGGCTGTGCCGGGCGACCGTGCCGACCTTCAGCGACGCCATCCTCGTCTATCTGCGTGATCCGCTGCCCGTCGGCGACGAGCGGCCCGCGGGGCCCGTCGTGCTGCGGCTGCGCCGCACCGACCGGATCCCGGAGGAGCGGGACACCGAGAACGGGTTCGCGTCGGCGCCGCAGCCGGAGCAGCCGCCGGAGCTCACCGAGCTGTCGGCGGTCACCGCCGAACTGTGCGAGGTACGGCCCGGCGGCGCGCTCGCCGAGGTGCTGCGTGGGGTGCGTCCGGTGTTCGCCGACACCCCGGCCGCCCGTGCCGCGCTGCCGGAACTCCTGGGCGACGGCGGCGAGCTGGTCGTGCCCAGCGGGCAGCGGGCGATCCTGGCCCCGCTGCGCGGCCGGCGTCGGGTGATCGGTGCCGCGGTCTTCCTGCGCCGGCCCGAGCGCATCGCCTTCGAGGCGGACGACCTGCTGGTCGCCGCCCAGCTCGCCACCCACAGTGCGCTCGGCATCGACAAGGCGGTGCTGTACGGACGCGAGGCGTACATCGCCGACGAGTTGCAGCGCACCATGCTGCCGGAGACGCTGCCCCGGCCCACGGGTGTGCGGCTGGCGTCCCGCTATCTGCCCGCCGCCGAGACCGCCCGGGTCGGTGGGGACTGGTACGACGCCATTCCGCTGCCCGGGAGCCGGGTCGCCCTCGTCGTCGGTGACGTGATGGGGCACTCCATGACGTCGGCGGCCATCATGGGGCAGCTGCGCACCACGGCGCAGACCCTGGCCGGGCTCGACCTGCCGCCGCAGGAGGTGCTGCACCACCTCGACGAGCAGGCTCAGCGGCTCGGTACCGACCGCATGGCGACCTGCCTCTACGCCGTCTACGATCCGGTCTCGCACCGGATCACCATCGCCAACGCCGGGCATCCGCCGCCGGTGCTGCTGCACCTGGGCGGGCGGGCCGAGGTGCTGCGGGTGCCGGCGGGCGCGCCCATCGGGGTCGGCGGTGTCGACTTCGAGGCCGTGGAGCTGGACGCCCCGGCCGGCGCGACCCTGCTGCTGTACACCGACGGGCTCGTGGAGTCGCGGCTGCGGGACGTGTGGACCGGCATAGAGCAGCTGCGCGAGAAGCTCGCCGCGACCGCGCAGCTCACCGGACCCGATCATCCGCCGCCGCTCGAGGCGCTGTGCGACGAGGTGCTCGACATGCTCGGCCCGGGCGACCGGGACGACGACATCGCGCTGCTCGCCGCCCGCTTCGACGGGATCGCGCCGAGCGATGTGGCGTACTGGTTCCTGGAGCCGGAGGACGCCGCTCCCGGCCGGGCCCGGCGGCTCGCCCGGCGTGCGCTGTCCCGCTGGGGCATGGAGGAGATGAGTGACTCCGTGGAGCTGCTCGTCAGCGAGGTCGTGACCAATGCCGTGCGCTATGCGTCGCGGCCGGTCACGCTCCGTCTGCTGCGCACCGACGTGCTGCGCTGCGAGGTCGGCGACGACGTGCCGCAGTTGCCGCGGCTGCGGCAGGCGCGGGCCACGGACGAGGGCGGGCGCGGGCTGTACCTGGTGAACAAACTGGCCAGACGGTGGGGAGCGACCCGGCTGAGCACCGGGAAGGTGGTCTGGTTCGAATTGAACCGCGGCTGAGGGGGTACCCCGGGCGGGGCGCCCCCGGCAGCCGCTCAGAACCGTACCGGTATTGGACCCCGTCCAAAAGTTGCCGACATCCCGTCGGCGGAGTTGACTGCTGGGGTGAGCGAAGCGACCTGACCACCCTCTTCTGACGGGAGGACGCTCGTGACACAGGAATCCCAGAAGGCTCCGTACACCACGAACAACGTCGGTATTCCGGTGGAGAGCGACGAGCACTCGCTCACCGTCGGTCCCGACGGCCCGATCCTGCTCCAGGACCACTACCTCATCGAGAAGATGGCCCAGTTCAACCGGGAGCGGGTCCCCGAGCGGGTGGTGCACGCCAAGGGCAGTGGCGCGTACGGGTTCTTCGAAGTCACCAATGACGTGAGCCAGTTCACCAAGGCCGACCTCTTCCAGCCCGGCAGGCGTACGGAGATGCTTGCGCGCTTCTCGACCGTCGCGGGTGAGCAGGGCTCCCCCGACACCTGGCGCGACCCCCGCGGCTTCGCACTCAAGTTCTATACCGAGCAGGGCAATTACGATCTGGTGGGCAACAACACCCCCATCTTCTTCGTCCGTGACACGATCAAGTTCCAGGACTTCATCCGCTCGCAGAAGCGCCACCCCGTGACCGGGCTGCGCAGCAACGACATGCAGTGGGACTTCTGGACGCTCTCGCCCGAGTCGGCGCACCAGGTCACGTGGCTGATGGGCGACCGGGGCATCCCGAAGACGTACCGCAACATGAACGGCTACAGCTCCCACACCTATATGTGGATCAACGGCGGTGGTGAGCGGTTCTGGGTGAAGTACCACTTCAAGACCGACCAGGGCATCGACTTCCTCACCCAGGCGGAGGCCGACGAGCTGGCCGGTTCGGACGCGGACATCCACCGCCGGGACCTGTACGAGTCGATCGAGTCCGGGAACGCGCCGAGCTGGACCCTGAAGGTCCAGATCATGCCGTTCGAGGACGCGGCGGACTACCGCTTCAACCCGTTCGACCTGACCAAGGTCTGGCCGCACGGCGACTACCCGCTGATCGACGTGGGACGGATGGTTCTGAACAAGAACCCCGAGGACTACTTCATCCACATCGAGCAGGCCGCCTTCGAGCCGTCGAACCTCGTCCCCGGCATCGGGCCCTCGCCGGACAAGATGCTGCTGGGCCGGCTGTTCTCGTATCCGGACACCCACCGCTACCGGATCGGCCCGAACTACGCCCAGCTGCCGCCGAACCGGCCGCACGTCCCGGTGAACTCGTACGCCAAGGACGGCCCGATGCGGTACGTGCCGTCGAACGCGGCCCGGCCGTACGCACCCAACTCCTACGGCGGCCCCGCGGCCGACTACGGCCGCTTCGGCGACCCGGCGAGCTGGGAGACTGCGGGCGAGCTGGTGCGCGAGGCGACCAGGCTGCACCGCGAGGACGACGACTGGGGTCAGCCGGGCACGATGGTGCGCCAGGTGCTGGACGACGCGGCCCGTGACCGGCTGGTGTCGAACGTCAGCGGACATCTCAAGGCCGATGTGTCCCGGCCCGTGCTGGACCGCGCGGTGCAGTACTGGCGGAACATCGACAAGGAGATCGGCGACCGGATCGCCGACAACGTCAACGGCGGCTGACGCGCTCCGCACACGGAGAGGGGCGCCCGGTGGATTCCGGGCGCCCCTCTCCTGCGGTCACTGGCCTGCGGTCACTGGCCGACCACTCCGCCGAACGGATCGCCGGTGTCGTCCGTCGGTGTCTCCGTCGGGGTCTCCGACGGCGTTTCCGTGGGTGTCTCCGTCGGCTCTTCCGTCGTCGGGGTCTCCGACGGCTCCTCGGTCGTCGGGGTCTCCGACGGCTCCTCGGTCGTCGGGGTCTCGGACGGGGTCTCCGACACCGTCTGCGACGGGGTCGGCGTCGCGGTCGGCTGGACCGCCGCGCCCTGGTCGGTCTCCAGGTCGAACTTGGTGACCTTGGTCTGCACCCCGAAGGTGTAGTCCGCCCAGATCTGCGCCGGATAACCGCCACCGTTGATCCGGCCGACGCCCGGAATGAGGCCGGTCGCGCCGGTCAGGGTCACCTGGGAGCCGTCCTTGGCGCTCTCGCCGAACAGGCCGACCGAGGTGACCAGGCTCGGCGTGTAGCCGGTGAACCAGGCGGATTTGTTGTTGTCGGACGTACCCGTCTTGCCCGCGACCTTCTGGCCGTCGCGCATGGGGTTGTCCCGCACGGACTTCTTGGCCGTACCGTCGTCGACCACTCCGGTGAGCACCGAGGTGACCGTGTCCGCGGCCTCGCGGCTGATGACCTGGTCGCCGACCGGGTCCGGCATGGTGACCGTGCGGGAGATGTGCTCGACGGACTGGATCAGGGCGGGGGTGACCTTCTTGCCGTGGTTGTCGAGGGTCGCGTAGACGCCGGCCATCTGGAGCGGGCTGGCGCCCATGGTGCCCAGGGTCTGCGCGGGCACCGCCTTCAGGTCCGCGGTGTCCATGCCCAGGTCGTCGGCCACCTTGAGCACCTTGTCCATGCCCACGTCGACGCCCAGCTGCGCGAAGACGGAGTTGACCGACTTGTTCATCGCCGTCTGCACGGTGATGTTGCCGTAGTCCTGGTCGTCCTCGTTCTCCGGGGCGAAGCCGATGTCGCTGCCCTCGACGGGCCGCTTGCTCGTGCCGTCGTAGACCGTGTTCGCCGTGATCGCCTTGCCGTCCTGCGTCTGGGCGCTCTCGTCCAGAGCGGCCGCGAGGATGACCGGCTTGAAGGTGGAGGCGGGCTGGTAGTCGGTGCGCGTGGCGTTGTTGTAGTAGTGCTTGTAGTAGTCGACACCGCCGTACATCGCGACGACCGCACCCGTCTTCGGGTCGACCGAGACGGCACCGGCCTGGACGTCGCCGTCGACCGTGCGCTTCTTCTTGTCCAGCTTGCTGGTCAGCTGGTCCTTGACGGACTTCTCCAGCGCCGCCTGCTTCTTCTTGTCGATGTTGAGCGTGATGGTCCAGCCGCCGCGGCCGACCATGTCCTCGGCCTGCTTGGCGTTGTCGGCGACGCCCTGCGCGACGAGCTGCTTCTCCAGGGCCGCGTTGGCGGCCTTCACCAGGTAGCCCTTCTGGCCGCCCAGCCCAGGGGCGGGCTTGGGCGCCAGGGGCTTGGGGAACACCATGGCGTCGCGCTCGGTCTTGCCCAGCCAGCCCTCCTCGACCATGTTGTCGAGGACGTAGTTCCAGCGCGCCTGGACCAGCTGCTTGCCGGTGTCGGTGGCCGCCGCCCAGTCGTACTGGCTGGGCGCCTGGAGCAGCGCCGCGAGGTACGCGCCCTGCGCGACGGTGAGCTTGTCGGCGTCGACGCGGTAGTACGCCTGCGCGGCGGCCTGGATGCCGTAGGCGTTGCGGCCGTAGTAGCTGGTGTTGATGTAGCCGGCGAGGATGTAGTCCTTGGTCTTCTCCCGGTCCAGCTTCAGGGAGATGACCAGCTCGTTCAGCTTGCGGGTGACGGTCTGGTCCTGGGTCAGGTAGTAGTTCTTGACGTACTGCTGGGTGATCGTCGAACCGCCCTGCGCGCCCTTGCCGGAGAGCGTGTTGAGCAGACCGCGCGCGGTGCCCTTGAGGTCGACGCCGGCGTCCTTGTAGAAGGACTTGTTCTCGGCGGCGACGAAGGTCTTCTGGACCTCCTTGGGGACGTGCGAGAGGTCCACGATCTCTCGGTTGACGTCGCCGTCGCGGGTCATGACCGAGCCGTCGCTGTACTTGTAGACGTTGCTCTCGAGCTGGGCGTCGGCGTTCCCCGCGGGGATGTCGATCGTCATGTACAGCACGATGAAGGCGCCTATGCCGAGCAGGCACAGGCCGAGGAAGGTGCCGAGGATCTTCTTCCAGGTGAACATCCGGCGTATGAGGCTCTTCTTCGCGGCCTTCCCGCCCTTGCCGCGCTTGGCGCCCCTGCGGGCCGCCGCACGGCCCTGGCCCACGACCGTCGGCCCCTCGTCGACCGCCACCTGCGACGAGCGGTTGCTGGGCGCAGCGCGGCGGCCGCCTCGCTGCCGCGCTCGTCTCTCGTCCGCTCGTCCCATGAGTCTGCTCGCTCCGCTTCGTTCTCGGCTGTCACACCGGTGCCCAGGGCAGGTCAGCTCAGAAAGCTAACACCGCTCTCTATGACAAAGAGATTCCGATCCGGTCTTTTACGGACGTGACAATCAGCACCCCGCTTCAACGGAACCGACGTACGAGAGGGGGCCAAGGTTGCCGTGCGGCGGTAAAGCGTTATCACTTAGCCAGACAGAAGCTGGCGAAAGTGCATGAATGGCACACGAGTCGTCGGCCATCGCCGACGTTCCCGACATGCCCGCCCCGCAGGTGTGGGAGTTCACCGCGCACGGCATCGGCGGCGGCCTCTCGCGGCCGGCTGAACGGACCTGCACGCGTGTAGCAGAACCGTGACAATCGCCCGCCACCTGCACACTCACACCTTCCACCACGGTCTACACACTCCGCGTATACACACTGCGTATACACCGTATGTAGAGTGAGTGCATGTCCATCGGTCACACCCTTCTAGGGCTCCTGGAGTCCGGGCCCCGCCACGGCTACGACCTCAAGCGGGCCTTCGACGAGAAGTTCGGTCACGACCGGCCGCTGCACTACGGCCAGGTCTACTCGACGATGTCCCGCCTGCTGAAGAACGGACTCGTCGAAGTCGACGGGATCGAGGCGGGCGGCGGCCCCGAGCGCAAGCGGTACGCGATCACCGACGCCGGGATCACCGACGTGGAGCAGTGGCTCGCGACGCCGGAGAAGCCCGAGCCGTACCTCCAGTCGGCCCTCTACACCAAGGTCGTCCTCGCACTGCTCACGCACCGCGACGCGGCCGACATCCTCGACACGCAGCGGTCCGAGCACCTGCGCAGCATGCGGATCCTGACGGACCGCAAGCGCAAGGGCGACCTGGCCGACCAGCTGATCTGCGACCACGCCCTGTTCCACCTCGAGGCCGACCTGCGCTGGCTGGAGCTGACCGCCGCGCGCCTCGACAGACTCGCCGAGGCGGTGACCCGATGACGACTCATCCGGCAGGTTCCCTGCTCACCGCTTCCGAGCTGCGCAAGGCCTACGGTCCGACGACCGCGCTCGACGGCGCCGAGTTCTCCATCCACCCCGGCGAGGTCGTCGCCGTGATGGGCCCCTCCGGCTCCGGCAAGTCGACGCTGCTGCACTGTCTCGCCGGGATCGTCACGCCCGACTCCGGGTCGATCGTGTACAACGGGCAGGATCTGGCGACGATGAACGACGCCGGGCGCAGCCGGCTGCGGCGCTCGGAGTTCGGGTTCGTGTTCCAGTTCGGGCAGCTGGTGCCGGAGCTGACCTGCGTGGAGAACGTGGCGCTGCCGCTCCGGCTCAACGGCACCTCACGCAAGCAGGCCGAGCACACCGCCCTGGGCTGGATGGAGCGGCTGGAGGTCGACGACCTCGCGAAGAAGCGGCCCGGGGAGGTCTCCGGCGGGCAGGGGCAGCGGGTGGCCGTGGCGCGCTCGCTGGTCACCAGCCCGCGGCTGCTGTTCGCCGACGAGCCGACCGGCGCGCTGGACTCGCTCAACGGCGAACGGGTGATGGAGCTGCTCACCGAGGCGGCCCGGTCGGCCAACGCGGCCGTGGTGCTGGTGACGCACGAGGCACGGGTGGCCGCCTACTCCGACCGCGAGATCGTCGTACGGGACGGGAAGTCGCGGGACATGGAGCGCGTCGTATGAACGTGCGCAGGGGGACTCGCCCGCGCGAGCGGAGCCGAGTGTGGGGGAGGTCCCGGGACCTGGTCCTGGGAATCCGGTTCGCCTTCGCGGGCGGACGGGAGGGGTGGGTCCGGGCCGTGCTGACGGCGGTGGGCGTCGGGCTCGGCGTGGCGCTGCTGCTGCTGTCGACCGCGCTGCCGAACGCGATGTCGGTGCGGCACGAACGCGAAGAGGCCCGCCTGGACTACTCGTTCCTGGCCGAGGACCCGCCCAAGGGCGACAACACCTTGTTGATCGCCAACACCGACACGACGTTCCACGGCAAGGACGTGCGCGGGCGGACGGTGGAGCCGGAGGGGCCGCGCGCCCCGCTGGCACCCGGGGTGGACGCGTGGCCGGCGAAGGGCGAGATGCTGGTCTCCCCCGCGCTGAGGAAGCTGCTCGCCTCGGACGGGGCGAAGCTGCTGCGTGAACGGCTGCCGTACCGGATCACCGGGACCATCGGGGAGAGCGGGCTGATCGGCTCGCAGGAACTCGCCTACTTCGCGGGCGCCTCCGGGCTCGCCGCGCACATGGACGACGCGAACATGACCCGGCTGAAGAGTTTCGGCAACCCGAACCCGACGCCCGAGGAGTCCGACCCGGTACTGGCCCTGCTGAACCTCGTCGTGATCGTGATGCTGCTGATGCCGGTCGCGGTGTTCATCGCGGCGGCCGTACGCTTCGGCGGCGAGCGGCGCGACCGCCGGCTCGCGGCGCTGCGGCTGGTCGGCGCCGACGGCGGGATGGCCCGGCGCATCGCGGCGGGCGAGGCGATGGCCGGAGCACTGCTCGGCCTGGCCCTCGGCACCGGGTTCTTCCTGATCGGACGTCAGGTGGCCGGTTCCGTGGAAGTGATGGGCATCAGCGTGTGGCCCAGCTACCTCAACCCCTCGCCGCTGCTGGCCGCGCTGGTCGCGGTGGCGGTTCCGGCGGCCGCCGTGCTGGTCACCCTCTTCGCGCTGCGCTCCGTGGTGATCGAGCCGCTCGGTGTGGTGCGCGCGGCGAAACCCGCACGGCGCCGTCTGTGGTGGCGGCTGCTGCTGCCGGTGGCCGGCCTCGCCATGCTCTTCCCGATGATCGGGCAGGGGCGGGCCAACGGCGACTTCAACCAGTACCTGGTGACCGGCGGCGTCCTGCTGCTCCTCGTCGGCGTCACCGCGCTGCTGCCGTGGCTGGTGGAGCGGTGCGTCGCCCGGCTCGGCCCGGGCGGTGTCGCCTGGCAACTCGCGGTACGGCGCCTGCAGTTGAGCAGCGGCACGGCGGCCAGGATGGTCAACGGCATCGCGGTCGCGGTGGCCGCGGCGATCGCCCTGCAGATGCTGTTCACCGGGGTCGACGACCAGTACACCAAGTCCACCTCCCAGGATCTCTCCCGGGCACAGATGCAGGTGGACGTGCCGAAGGGCGCCCCGCTGGAGGCGACCGCCCGGAAGTTCACCGGGACCAGGGGCGTACGGCACGTCACCAGCCTGTGGGAGGGCTACCTCGGCGACGCTTCCTGGAACAGCGAGAACGGCCCGAACGACGTCGCCCAGCTGACCGTCGGCGACTGCGCGGCGCTGCGCGAGGTGGCGAAGCTGCCCTCCTGCGAGGACGGCGACCTGTTCGCCCTCGACGGCACGGACTACTCCGCCGACACGACGGAGCTGAACAAGCCCGGCAAGAAGCTGTACCTCGACTCCTCGTCGAACGGGGCCGGTACGGAAGCCGGCTGGACGGTCCCGGCGGGCGTCGTCACGGCCCACTCGGTCAAGGACCCGACCGGCAGCCTGCGCGACGGCTTCCTGATGACACCGGCGGCACTGCCGAAGAACCTCGAGAGAGAGGTCACCGGCGAGCTGTACCTCTCCCTCGACGCGTCCGTGCCCGACGCCGACGAGTACGCCCGCAACACCGCCGCCACGGTGAACCCGCTGGCCGACCCCACGTCCTGGTCCGCCACGACGACGTCCGGCAAGTTCGGCTCCCTCCGCACGGGGCTGCTCGTCGGCGCGATCTGCGTGCTGGCGCTGGTCGGGGCGAGCCTGCTGGTCTCCCAGCTGGAACAGCTGCGCGAGCGCCGCAAGCTGCTGTCGGCGCTCGTCGCCTTCGGCACCCGGCGGCGCACGCTGAGCCTGTCGGTGCTGTGGCAGACGGCGATCCCGATCGCGCTGGGCCTGCTGCTGGCCACGGCGGTGGGGCTCACGCTGGGCACGGTGCTGCTGAAGATGACGGGCACCCCGGTGGGCGTGGACTGGGCGAGCGTCCTGTCCATGACCGGTTCCGGCGCGGCGGTCGTCCTGCTGGTGACGCTGCTGAGCCTGCCTCCGCTGATCCGGCTGATGCGGCCGGACGGCCTCCGTACGGAGTAGGAAGACCCGTGGGGCCCCTCCCCGACCAACCGGGAGGGGTCCCACGCGTGCTTCAGAGGCTGTACTCCCGCACCACCCGCCGGACCTGGGCGAACAGCATGCCCACATTCACGGACTTGCGGCACACCACCACGGCGACGACGTCCTGCTGCTCGTTCATGCGCACGAACAGGTGTGTGAGGTTCTCGCTGTTGACCAGGATCTCCTGGAAGAAGTGGTTGTCGCTGGTGACGCCGCGGCGCTCCTTGAAGACGTCCTCGATCATCACGACCGTACGGCCCTGGAACAGGTCGAGGGTCGCGCCCGCCAGCAGGTCCAGGACCTCGGGCGGGTGGTTGTCGACGGTCTCGTACGACAGCAGCATCCCGGTGGACATGTCGACCGCGCCGGAGGCGACACAGTCGGGGGCATCGGTGCGCAGGGACTTGACCAGGCCCATCACCTGGTCGGAGAAACCCGGGGACATACGCTTCGTCGCCATCCCTTCACACTCCCTCGGAGGCTTTGGTGTCTTCCGATGTGATGTCCCGCGCCGTGAGGATCGAGCCGATCCGGGTCAGGGCCGGCTGGGTCGCGGTGTGCAGCCGGTCCACGTCCATTCCCTCGTCGCCGAGTACGACCATCAGCGCGGTGTCGCCGACGGCGTAGAAGGCGGCGCAGCCGTGGCTGCCGTAGGTCACCGTCCGGTGCAGGGCGCCGCGGTCGGTCGCCTCGGCGGTGCGGCGGGCGAGTCCGAGGCCGGCCGCGGCGAGGGCGGCGAGGCCCTCCGGGTCGATGGAGTCGGCGATGTCGGCCGCGATGAGCAGTCCGTCGGCCGCGGCCACCGCGGTGTCGGTGATGCCGGTCACCTGCTCACGCAAGCCGCGCATTTCCTGCGCGAGGGCCTTGTGGTCCATGTATGCAACTCCCCTAATTCCGATCGCATTTGTTCTTCTTTTTCATGTGGGGGGACATGGGGTTCATTTCGCGGTGGGATTTCCTGCGGGGCAGAGAGGTGGGGCGCGGGGGCGGTTCGGGGGGCGGCTGTGCCTCCCGGGGGCGGACTCCCGGGCAGTCGGGCGGCAGCCGGACCGGAATGGGCGCGGGTGCGTCCGCGCACTCCAGGAGCCCCTCGGCGAGCATCCGGGCGAGCTCGACGGTGACGGTGTAGACCCCGCGTCCGGTACGGAAGGCCAGGTCACGGGCGGTGCGGCGGCCGTCGGCATGGGTGAGCAGCTCGCGCTGCAACGCGGTGAGCCGCGCTCCCGCGCGCGAGACGAGCGCGGGTACGGGCCGTTCCCGGTCGGGCCGTACGGGATACGGCAGCGCGGCGAGGGCGGCCAGTTTGCGGGTCGCGTCCTGCAGCAGCCGGGCCGACGCCTCGCCCACGGCGACCGGGGCGGCGGGCGGCTCGGCCCCGTCGACGGGTTCGCAGCCGTCGACCCGGCCCGCCACGACCGCGAACGCCGCGTCCTGCAGCGCCATCACACAGACCACTCTGAGCTGGGCGGCTCCGGCGTACCCGTGTGCGATCAGCCCACCCGCCGGCCAGCGCGAGCCACCGGACTCCCGCACCAGCTCGTCCCACTGCTCGCCGCTGACCCGGCCGGAGCGCAGCAGCAGCGCGCCGGGGCCGGGGGCGCCGGGGGTCTCGACGGAGACGACCAGGCCGTTGCGCAGGTGAAAGGTGCCGCCGGGGGATCCGGCCACCCGCAGTTCCCCCGTGAACCACTCCCGCCCGCAGTCCAGCAACGCGCGCGACAACAGGTCGTATCCGACCCGGCCGAGGGAATCCCGAGTGCCCTCCCGAATACCCGACATCACTCCCCTTGGCCTTCACTGGATTTCGCACATACGGCTGACGCGTAGCACCGAGGGGGTATGTGTATCAGTCCGGGCGCACATTCCGGCCATGATCTTCCGACCTGTCTTCAGGTGGCGGAAGTTGACGCGCGGGGCCGTTCAAGGAGCTTTGTTCGGCGCTCATTTGAACGATCGGGAGAGGTAGTTTTCAGGCACCCTCGTCGAGCACCCGCACCGGCAGCGGTCGCAGCGCCTGCCGCAGGGCGGCCGCCAGTTCCTGGTACTCGGCGCCGCGCGCGGTGCCCGTCCGCATGACGAGGGCGATCCGGCGGGTCGGGGCGGGGTCGGCGAAGTAGCCGGTGAGGAGCTGGGTGCTGCGGGTCGTCTCCACCTTGACGGCGGTCCGCGGGAGCAGGGTGCAGCCCAGGCCGCCGGCGACGAGCTGGACGAGCGTGGACAGGCCGGCGGCGGTCGTGGTCACCGGGGCGTCCACGCGCCCGGCCTCCCGGCAGATGTCGAGGGCCTGGTCGCGCAGGCAGTGCCCCTCGTCGAGGAGCAGCAGGTTCAGCTCCTTGAGCGCCTCGCGCGGGATCCCCTCCCGGCCGCCGAGCCAGTGGTCGAGAGGGGTGACGAGTACGAAGTCCTCGTCGAAGAGCGGGAGTTCGGCCATGCCGGGCACCCCGAGAGGCACCGCGAGCAGCAGCAGGTCGAGCCGGCCGGTGCCCAGGCCGTCGAGGAGGTTCGCGGTCTGCTCCTCGTGGACCTGGAGGTCCAGCTGCGGATAGCGGTCGTGGACGAGGCGCAGGACGGTGGGCAGGAGGTAGGGCGCGACGGTGGGGATGACCCCGAGGCGCAGTACGCCGGTGAAGGGGGCACGCACGGCCTCCGCCTCCTCCATCAGCGCGCCGACCTCCTCCAGCACCGCCTTCGTGCGTACGGCGAGACGGGCGCCGGCCGGCGAGAGCAGCACCTTGCGGGTCGTACGCTCCAGCAGCGTCACCCCGAGCGTCTCCTCCAGCGCGGAGACGGCACCGGAGAGCGCCGGCTGGCTCATACCGATCGCCGCGGCCGCGTCACGGAAGTGGAGATGCTCGGCGACGGCGGCGAAGGCGCGCAGCTGGGCGAGGCTGGGCTGCCTCCTCGTGTTCCCATTACCCACAGTCACTGATAACCGCCTCCGATCAACTCCACTGAGTGTAGCTATTTCCCTAATCAATGCACCCTGTGCCAACATCGACAGCGTCCAACCCATGGGAAACACCCTCAAAAGGGGTGCTCCCTCGCTGCAAGGAGAGCGTGTGCTCACTGTCGGTGACAAGTTCCCCCAGTTCGAACTGAACGCCTGTGTCTCGCTGGAGAAGGGCAAGGAGTTCGAGACGATCGACCACAAGACCTACGAGGGCAAGTGGAAGATCGTTTTCGCGTGGCCCAAGGACTTCACCTTTGTGTGCCCGACCGAGATCGCCGCCTTCGGCAAGCTGAACGACGAGTTCGCCGACCGTGACGCCCAGGTCCTCGGCTTCTCCGGCGACTCCGAGTACGTCCACCACGCCTGGCGCAAGGACCACGACGACCTGCGGGACCTGCCGTTCCCGATGATGGCCGACTCCAAGCACGAGCTGATGCGCGACCTCGGCATCGAGGGCGAGGACGGCTTCGCCAAGCGCGCGGTCTTCATCGTCGACCAGAACAACGAGATCCAGTTCTCCATGGTGACCGCCGGCTCTGTCGGCCGTAACCCCAAGGAGGTCCTGCGGGTCCTGGACGCGCTGCAGACGGACGAGCTCTGCCCGTGCAACTGGTCCAAGGGCGACGAGACCCTCGACCCGGTCAAGCTGCTGGCCGGTGAGTGAGCAGATGTCCCTCGACTCCCTCAAGTCCCGCGTCCCGGACTACGCCAAGGACCTGAAGCTGAACCTGGGTTCGGTCATCGGCAACTCCGACCTGCCCGCCCAGCAGCTGTGGGGCACGGTCCTGGCGACCGCCATCGCCTCGCGCTCGCCGATCGTGTTGCGCGAGCTGGAGCCGGAGGCGAAGGCGAACCTGTCGCCCGAGGCGTACACGGCGGCGAAGGCCGCTGCCGCGGTGATGGCGATGAACAACGTCTTCTACCGCACCCGCCACCTCCTCTCGGACCACGAGTACGGCACCCTGCGCGCGGGGCTGCGGATGAACGTCATCGGCAACCCCGGCGTCGACAAGGTCGACTTCGAGCTGTGGTCCTTCGCGGTCTCCGCGATCAACGGCTGCGGTATGTGCCTCGACTCGCACGAGCAGGTGCTCCGCAAGGCGGGCGTCGAGCGTGAGGTCGTCCAGGAGGCCTTCAAGATCGCCTCGGTGATCCAGGCGGTCGGCGTCACGCTGGACGCGGAGGCGGTGCTGGCGGAGTAGCTCCGGCCACGGTTCGCTTCCGGGCCCCGTTCACCCTCGCGGTGGGCGGGGCCCTGGCGTTTCCGCCCCCGCCGCCGCTACCCGTCCCGTCCCCGGGGCGCTGCGACGACCGGAGGGACTGGATGTGCGAGAACGTCGTGAACGGCTACTGCTTCGGCGCGTCCACCGGGGCCGTGTCCACCGCGGTCGCGCCCCGCGGTTCGGGGGATGTGCGCAGGGCCGGCCCCTGGGAGTACGAACGCAGATAGCCGACGACCGTGTTCGTCACCGCCACCAGCGGCACCGCGACCACCGCGCCGCCGATTCCCGCGACCATGCCGCCCGCGGCGACGGAGAGGACCACCGCCAGCGGGTGGACCCGGACCGCGCGGCCCAGGATGAACGGCTGGAGGATGTGGCCCTCGATCTGCTGGACCGCGAGGACCACGGCAAGGGTCATGACGGCGGTGAAGACGCCCTGGGTGACCAGGGCGACGACGACCGCCAGCGCGCCCGAGGCCACCGCGCCGACCAGCGGGATGAAGGAGAAGAGGAAGATGAACACGGCCAGCGGAACGGCCATCGGGACATCGAGGAAGTAGATGCCCAGGCCGATGAAGATCGCGTCGATCAACGCGACTATCACCGTGCCGCGGACGTAGGCCGTGAGGGTGCGCCAGGCGCGCGGTCCGGCCCCGGCGACCCCCGGACGGGCCGCCGCGGGCACCAGTTTCAGCGACCACTCCCAGATGCGCCGGCCGTCGTAGAGGAGGAACAGGGTCGAGAAGACGGTCAGGAGGATGCCGGTCAGGGCCTCGACCACGACCGTGACGCCTTCCAGGCCCGCCGACGTGATCTGGTCCGTGTTCGCGCCGATCGCCTCGCGCAGGTTCTTGGCGATCTCGTTGATCTGTTTGTCCGTGACGTGGAAGGGGCTGTTCAGCAGCCACTTGCGTAGTTCGTCGATGCCGTCCTGGACCTGGTCGGAGAGATTGTCGATGTTCTCCATGACCTGCCAGGTCACGAACCAGCCGATCAGTCCCATGATGACGAAGCCGAGGATCGCCGTGAGCGCGGTGGCCGGGCCCCGCGGCACGCCGAGGCGCCGTAGCCGCGCCACCGTCGGCTGGAGCAGGGCGGTGATCAGCAATGCCCCCACGAAGGCGAGCACCACGAGCTGGACGGCGCTGATGACCTTCATCAGGACCCACACGGTGCCCGCGAGGACGAGCAGCCGCCAGCCCGCCTCGGCCGCGACCCGTACGCCCCAGGGGACCGCCTGTGCGGGGTCCGGGCGGACGGCGACGGCAACGGCAACGGGCGCGTGGTCGGCGGACGCTGACTCGTCATCGGCCGGCGCGGGTGACGGGAAGGAAGGGGAGGACGGGGGATGTGAGGATGGCGCGGGCGGCGGTTCGGGGTCGCTGTGCTCCCGTTCGAACTCGGCGCGACGCTCGTCGAGGCGCTCACCCATCTCGGTCAGTCTGGTACCGACCCGGCTGAGCCACCCTGGCACTCGCGACATGATCCGTCCCTTTCCCCCTTCTCTCCCCACCACTCCCCCTGGAGCCACTGCGTCCGACCGTACATGGCGAAAGCCCCTCCCCCTAGGACGGGGAGGGGCTTCGCAAGGTTGAGCGTCGGCAGCCGGGGCCGGTCTCAGTACCAGTGATTCGCCTGCCAGAACGACCAGGCCTCGCAGGGGCTGCCGTAGCGGCCGTCCATGTAGCTGAGGCCCCACTTGATCTGGGTGGCCGGGTTGGTCTGCCAGTCCGAGCCCGCGGAGGAGTACTTGGAGGCGGGCAGCGCCTGGAAGAGGCCGTAGGCGCCGGAAGAGGCGTTGACGGCGTGGTAGTTCCAGCTGGACTCGTGGTCCACGATGTTGCTGAAGCACTGGAACTGGGCGCTCGGCACCATCTGGCGCGCCATCGCCTGGATCTGCGCGGTGGTGTAGGAGCTCTGCACGGCGAAGCTGGACGCGTCGCGAGCGCTGCGGCTGGCCGCTTCCTTCGCCTCGGCGCGCTCCTTGGCCGCCTTCTCGGCGGCTTCCTTCTTCGCGACCGCGGTCTCGGCGGCAGCCTTGCGGGCCGCCTCCTCGGCGTCCTTCTTGGCGCTCGCGTCGGCGGCGATGGCCTGGGCGTCGGCCTGCTGCGTCAGGGACGCGGTCTGCACCTGGGCCTGCTGGCCCGCGGGTATGTCAGCGAGGAGCGTCGAGTCGCTTGCCGTCGCCTCTGCGTCGTTGGGCTGCGCGGTGCTGCCCGAGGCAACGCCGACGACGCTTCCGACGGCGGTGACCGCGGTGGCCGAGGCCACTGCGAATCCCCGGACCGAGATCCGGCTCACACGGTTTCCTTCCAGCATCGCCCGCTTCGGTGACCCTGGCGGACGCAATCGTGCCCCTGGCGCTGGCCTCCCCACTGCAGGGTCACGGGAGGCGCGGGCCCGGTGGGCAACTCCCGGGACGGGAGCGCCGCGTGGTGCTCGGGCGGCATACGACGACGCTGTGGAGTTTGCTGATGTTTCTGTGGTGCCGTACCTCGCCCACTGCCTCAAAGGCGTGGGTGGTACCCCTAGGGGTACAGGTGTGTCGTATGCGGGGCCTGACAGGAGTGAGACTCTGCCGTAACCGGACGCCGCGAGGCAATTCTGAGTTGCGTGTGAAAGCTCACATCCTGTTTGACCCCGGGGATTTCATGAAACGACCACATGCGAAGGCGCCGCCCGACTAGGCTCACTGCCTTGGTCGGACGGCGCCAACTACCGCGTAACCGGCCGCAATTGGACAACCGGGCAACGGTTTCTCAGATCTGTACGTCCTCCAGCATTTCGGTCACAAGTGCCGCGATCTGGGACCTCTCGGACCGGGTCAGCGTCACGTGCGCGAAGAGCGGATGCCCCTTCAGTTTCTCCACGACGGCGACCACACCGTCATAGCGACCGACGCGCAGATTGTCCCGCTGCGCCACGTCATGGGTCAGAACCACTCGCGAATTCGCGCCGATTCGGGATAGAACGGTCAGCAGAACATTCCGTTCGAGGGACTGCGCCTCGTCCACGATCACGAACGCGTCATGGAGTGAGCGGCCGCGGATGTGGGTGAGCGGGAGGACCTCCAGCATCCCGCGCGCGGTGACCTCCTCGATGACCTCGCGGCTGGTGACCGCGGAGAGGGTGTCGAAGACCGCCTGGGCCCAGGGGCTCATCTTCTCGGCCTCGGAGCCGGGCAGATAGCCCAGCTCCTGCCCGCCCACCGCGTACAGCGGACGGAAGACCATCACCTTCTGGTGCTGGCGGCGCTCCAGGACCGCCTCCAGACCCGCGCACAGCGCGAGCGCCGACTTGCCGGTGCCGGCCCGGCCGCCCATCGACACGATCCCGATGTCCGGGTCGAGCAGCACGTCGAGCGCGATCCGCTGCTCGGCGCTGCGCCCCTTGATGCCGAACGCCTCGCGATCCCCGCGCACCAGACGGATGTTGCCCTCGGGAGACACCCGGCCGAGCGCCTTGCCGCGCTCCGACTGGATGGTCAGGCCGGTGTGCACCGGGAGGTCGGCGGCCTCCGGCGCATACACGTGTCCTTCCTCGAAGAGGATGTCCACCTGCTCGCCGGGCAGGGTCAGTTCGGACATTCCGGTCCAGCCGGAGGAGTCCGTGATGGCGAGCTCGGCGCGGTACTCCTCGGCGAGGAGTCCCACGGACGACGCCTTGATCCTGAGCGGCAGGTCCTTCGACACGACGGTGACGTCGAACCCCTCGGCCTGCAGATTGCGGGCCACCGCGAGGATGCGGGAGTCGTTGTCCCCCAGGCGGTAGCCGGAAGGCAGCACGCTGGGGTCCGAGTGGTTGAGCTCGACACGAACCGTGCCGCCGAGGTCCCCGATCGGGATGGGGGAATCAAGACGGCCGTACCGGACCCGGTAGTCGTCGAGCAGGCGCAGGGCCTGCCGGGCGAAGTAGCCGAGTTCGGGATGGTGCCGCTTGGCCTCCAGTTCCGTGACCACGACGATCGGGAGCACGACCTCGTGCTCGTCGAACCGGGTCAGGGCGTTCGGGTCGGCCAGCAGGACGCTGGTGTCGAGAACGTAGGTGCGCCGGTCTGGCTTGTGGCGCTTTGTGCTGGTCACCACGGAAGGACGTACCCCCTCGGATGAGGTCGGGGAGCGACGAGAAGGAGCTGGACCGGTTGACGGCGCCGTTGCACCACGGGCCGAGAACCGGCCCTCCGCGGCTTCGTCCGTGCCGAGAACGCACGGTCGGGCTGGTGCAAAGGGCCTCCCGGGCGGACGACCCCGAGCCGTCCGCTGAGATGCGGCACCCGTGGTTCGGGTGCCGACCTGCTTGCCTTATGCCCTCGAACACGCACGGCCATGCCACGGCATATGACGGCGCGCCCGTGAACTCCTCGTTACGTCCGCGTCGGGACGAGACCCCCGGGACCTCATGGGTCCCCACGGGGGCGTACGTGCGGTCAGCCGCCGTAGCGGCGGTGGCGGGCCGCGTAGTCGCGCAGGGCACGCAGGAAGTCGACCTTGCGGAAGGCCGGCCAGAAGACCTCACAGAAGTAGTACTCCGCGTGAGCCGTCTGCCACAGCATGAATCCGGACAGCCGCTGCTCGCCGCTGGTGCGGATCACGAGGTCGGGATCGGGCTGGGCGCCGGTGTAGAGGTGCCGGCCGATCAGGTCGACGCTGACGGAATCGGCGAGGTCCTCGATCGAGGTGCCCTTGTCCGCCGCGTCGAGAATCATGGACCGCACGGCGTCGGCGATCTCCTGGCGGCCGCCGTAGCCGATGGCGACGTTGACCAGTATCCCGTCGACATCGGCGGTGGCCTCCTCGGCCTCCTTCAGCGCGGTCTGCATGTGGCCGGGGAGGAGGTCCCGCGTGCCGACGTGGTGGAGGCGCCAGCGGCCGTCGGCGGCGAGGGTGCGCACGACGCCCTCGATGATGCCGAGGAGAGGGACGAGCTCTTCCTTGGGGCGGTCGAAGTTGTCCGTCGACAGCAGCCAGAGGGTGACGACCTCGACGTCCGTCTCGGTGCACCAGCCGAGGAACTCCTCGATCTTCTCGGCACCGGCACGGTGGCCGTGCTCGGTGGTGGAACCCGCGGCCTTCGCCCAGCGTCGGTTGCCGTCCATGATGACGCCGATGTGCTTGGGCACCTGAGCGTGGTCGAGGTGGCCTTCCACCCGGCGTGCGTACAGCCTGACCAGAAGGCCGCGCAGCCTGTCGCGCACGTTCACGTGATTGTCAGCCCCTCCGTACGGTGGCGGTCCCCGCGGGCGAAGCCTATCGCTGCGCGGCTCGGGCGAGGGTTTGGGGTGAGGCTCGGCGGGTTGGGGGCGCCAAGGGGGTGGCTCGGTGCGGGTCGTGATGCGTGGGGACGAAAAACGGGCCGGTCCGTGGGGGGGAGACGGACCGGCCCGAGGGGGGGTTTCCACCATAACCCTTCGTAAGGGATCCTGCGTGCATCGGCGTGCCACAACTACTCTCCGAAGTCGGACGACAACACCTCGGTGGCCACGCAAGGCAGGGTTCAGGGCCCGCTCGCGGCCGAAACAGGTGGATTGCCAGGTGTTTCGCAGGGGATGCGGAGAGATCTGAAGGGTTTGGTGCGTCCGGGGAGTCCCGGGCGTGTCGCGCCGAGTCCCCCCGGATGGGCGACCCCGACGGCAAACGCCCGCTTGACGACGGAGCGCCGTGGGCCCGGACGGGCGCGGCACCGCGCAGCCCCCTCCACTGCGCGGTACCGCCGCGCAGCTTTGCTCACGCGAATTGCCTACGCCGAATTTACGTGAGCCCGGGGCCCGAAGCGAGCCACACCGATAACGATGTGGAAACCCTGTGGAGAGTCGATGGCGATCTGTCCACGGACAGGTGGATCACCCGTTTTGTGCCACCCCGACGCCACGCCGAAGGGTGCGCGCCGGCTCGGCCCAAGCGGACACATGCTGACCTCATTCCGTCCTAGCGTCACGGGCATGACCGTAAAGATCACCTGGGCCGAGGCCGGCGCGCGGCGGCTCGAACGACAGTTCCTGGCCACTTCCGGCGCGGGACCCGGTACGGCGCCCGCCGCCGTCGTAAGTGCGATGTGCGGCGCGCACGCGCAGGTGCTGTCCGCCGCGGAGGTGTCGGTGGGCGTGCGGACCGAGGGGGTGACGCGGTCGGATGTGCGCGCGGCGCTGTGGGAGGACCGTTCGCTGGTGAAGACGCACGGCCCGCGGGGGACCGTCCATCTGCTGCCTGCCCGGGACCTGCCCTTCTGGAGCGCCGCCCTGACCGCCGTACCGTCCGGTGCGGGCCCCTTCCCGCCGGACGTCCGGCTCAGCGAGGAGCAGTCCCGGCAGGTCGTGACGGCGATCGGCGACGCGCTGGACGGCACGTGTCTGACGGTCGACGAGCTCGGCGAGGAGGTCGTGGCGCGCACCGGCCCCTGGGCCGGGGACCTCGTGATGCCCGCCTTCCAGGGCCTGTGGCCGCGCTGGCGGCAGGTGATGCACCGGGCCGGGCAGTCGGGCGCTCTGTGCTTCGGCCCGAACCGGGGCCGCAAGGTGACGTACACCCGCCCGCCCCGCTTCACCCCGCTGCCGCCGCGGGAGGCGCTCGCGACCCTCGTACGCCACTACCTCCATGCCTACGGCCCGGCCGCCCCCTCCCACTTCGCCAAGTGGCTCGCGGCGCCGAACGGTTGGGCCGAGGGGCTGTTCGCGACGCTGGCGGCGGACGGGGAGGTCGAGGAGGTGCTGTTCGAGGGCGCGTCGGCGTGGGTGGCGGCGGGCGACACCGCGTTCCCCGACGAGCCCGTACGGGGCGTGCGGCTGCTGCCCTACTTCGACGCGTACGTCATCGCCACGCAGCCGCGTGAGCTGCTGTTCCCGGGGGCCGCGTACCGGCGGGCGCTGGCCGGCGGCCAGGCGGGGAACTACCCGGTCCTGCTGGTCGACGGCGTGGTGGCGGGAGTCTGGCATCAGCGGCGCCGGGGCCGGCGCATGACCGTCACCGTGGAGCCGCTGGGTCGGCTGACGGCGCGGCAGGAGCGGGAGTTGAGGGAGCGGGCCGTGCGGGTGGGTGAGGTGCTGGAGGCGGCCCCGGAACTGGTGGAGCTGGTGATCGGGGAGGTGACGACGGGCCCGCACGCCTAGCGACCGCCGGGGTCGACCGGTCAGCCGGGCTTGCGGGCGTCGACGAGGTCAGCCGAGCAGCGGGCGTACCTCCTCCGCCGTGAACCGTACGAAGCCCTCGGGGTCGGGCTCGTCCCCCGTCGGCTGGAGGATCACCGTGTCGGCGCCGGCGTCGGCCAGGCGCTGGACGGCTTTGGCGACGGCGGTCGCGTCTCCGGCGACGCCGAGATCGGGGACGGCGGCGAGACCCTCGTACTCCAGCTCGGCGCGCAGGCGGGCGGCGGCGTCGGGGCCGGTGGCGGCGAGAAGGTAGACGACGACCTTGTGCGGGTCGGTGCGGCCGGCCGACTCCCGGCCCTCGTCGATGAGCCGGCGGGCCCGGCGGACGCCGTCGGGCGGGGTGGCGGCCGTGAGGACGGTGCCGTCGGCGGCCTCGCCGGACAGCCGCAGCGTGCGCGGCCCGGTGCCGCCGGCCAGCACCTCGACGGGGCCCTCGGGGGGCCAGTCGAGGGCGACGTCGTCGAGCTTGACGTACCGTCCGTCGGTCGTGAGCCGGTCCCCGCGCAACAGGGCCCGCAGTGCGTGCAGATGCTCGCGCAGGAGGGTCAGCGGGGACTCGGCCCGCACCCCGATCTGCCCCATCCAGTCCTGTACGCCGTGCCCGACGGCGAGGACGGCGCGGCCCGGGAACATCCGGTGGAGTGAGGCGGCCTCCATCGCGGTGATGGCGACGTTGCGAAGGGGCACGGGCAGGAGGCCGACCCCGACGCGGACCCGCTCGGTCCACGCGAGCGCGGCCGCCGCCGTCGAGATCCCTCCCTCGCGGAAGCAGTCCTCCCACAGCCAGAGTTCTTCGAGGCCCGACTCGTCCGCGAGGCGGACCACCGCGCGCAGTCGCTCGGGAGGGAGTTGGGGACGGAAGACAGCACCGAGTCCAGTCATGCAAGCTTCCTATCCGGCACCGGGCCGCCCCACAACTCCTTTACGCTTCGGCTCGCTTGTATCGGAGGAGTACGACGCCGTTGCCGAAGGTGTGGGTCTCGGCGTGTCGCAGTGCCGTGATCGCCGACGACTGCGGGAACAGGGGTGTGCCGCTGCCGACGAGCACCGGATGGACGTACATCCGGAACTCGTCGACGAGGTCGTGCCGCAGGAACTCCGCGGCGATGTTCGCCCCGCTGAGCACCAGGTCGCCGCCCGGCTGTTCCTTGAGCGCCCTGACCTCCTCGGGGACGACGTCGCGGACGATCGTGGTGTTCCAGTCGGCGTGCGTCAGCGTCCGCGAGTAGGCGATCTTCGGCTTGTCCCGCCAGATCCCGGCGAACTCGGCCATGACGGCGGGGGCGTCGGGGTCCGCGTCGGCCGTGGGCCAGTAGTCGGCCATCAGCTCGTGGACGACGCGGCCGCTGAGGAAGGCGCCCATGTCGCGGAGGAGGTCGTTGAAGTGCTGGTGCAGTTCGTCGTCGACGCGGTGCCAGCTGATGTCGCGGTCCGGGCCTTCCATGTAGCCGTCCAGGGACACGGACATCATCAGGACGATGTTGCGCATGCGGCGCTCGCTTCCGTCACGTCGTTGTGAGGGGGACCACCGCCTCAGGGTCTCATGCGGGTGGGCCGCGGGCGGTTACCGTCGGGCCGGAACGGGGGAGGTGACCGGCATGGGGCGGCGCTGGCGGGACGGATGGGGGGAACTGGTGGTGCGGCGGGACGGGGAGGCGGACGCGGCCGCGGTCACCGTGCCGTTGGAGATCGCCACGTCGTACCGCGCCCGCACGAAGGGCCTGCTCGGCCGGGACTCCGTCGCCGGGGCCATCCTGCTCTCCCCCGCAGGCAGCGTGCACACCTTCGGCATGCGCATCCCCATCGACGTCGCCTACGTCGACCGCCGCCTGCGCGTCATCGCCGTCCGCACGATGAGGCCGGGGCGACTGGGGCTGCCCCGGCTGCGTTCCCGGCACGTGCTGGAGGCGGAGGCCGGGATGATGGCGGGGTGGGGACTGCGGGTGGGGGCGCGGGTCGAGGTGCGGCCCGCGTCCGGGTGACCGTCGGGGCCGATGTGACAGTTCTCGCGAAACTGTCACGTTGTGGTCGAGGCCGCCCGTCGCTGGGACAGGCACAGGCACCTGTCCGTGGCAGTACCGCCCCCATGCGCGTGCCTCCGCCCGGTTCGCGGGCTCACCGAAGCCCCCAAGCCGGCCCTCGTCAGCTCTCCGAGCGCGGGAACGAGACCTCCACCCGTCGGTTCTTCTTGCGGCCCTCCTCCGTCGCGTTCGACGAGATCGGGTACTGCTCGCCGTAGCCGCGCACCTCGAAGGTGACGTTCGGGTCGTTCAGGTCCTGGGAGAGGACGTCCTGTACGGCGTTGGCGCGCTGCTTGGACAGGACGTCGCCGTGGGCCGAGCTGCCGAGGTTGTCCGTGAAGCCGAAGACGCGGATGTTCGTCGCGTTCTGCTTCTTGATCTCCTCGGCGATCGCGGCGATGCGCGCCTTCGCGTCGGCGCTCAGCTTCGCGCTGTCCTTGCCGAAGAGGACCTCGGCCTGGAGGGCGAACTTCACGGACGAGTTGGTGTCTTCCCGGCGTTCGTCTCCGGACTGGTCTTCTACGACCGATTTGATGTCGAGGACTTTGGGGGTGGCGAGGGTGGCGCCTTCGGGGAGTTTGAGGTCCGGGTCGTTCGGGTCGACCTGGACGGGGGCGGAGGCGGTGGCTTCGGTGCCTGGGGGGACGCTGGGGGTGTCGTCGGCTTGGGCTGTGGTGGCGCCGTAGAGGTTCGCGGCGATCAGGGCGGTGACGGCGAGGGTGAGGCGGGTCATGGTTGGCCTCATCCGGAGATCTGGATGGTGGCGGCTGCGAAATTCGGCAATTGGAAGGTGACTTCGGACGTGCTCGTCGGCGGAGACGGAAACTGCATGAACACGGACAGACTTTCTCCGGCCTTCAGCGTCGAGAAGCCCGTCGTCGTCAGCGGGCGGCCGTCCGTATCCCGCAGCACGTAGTAGCGCTTCCTCCCCTTGGAGTCCACGAGCGTGGCGCCACCGAGCGACCTGCCGTTTCTGACGATCTCGGTTTCATTGCCGCTCAACGCGGCGGGGACCACGATCGTCTTGGCTCCGTCGTTCTTCAAAGTGCCGTTCACGGTGACGAACCCGCCGGCGTCACGCTCAGCAGAAGTGATCTGCAGCAGCAGACCGTCCGATCCCTTCAGCTCGGCCAAGGGCGCCTCCGACTGTCCCTCCTGGGTGCTCGGCTGAGGCCCGCTGCTCTTGGACGTGGACGCCGAGGCCTCCGGCTTCTTGCCGTCGTCGCTGCCTCCGCCGCAGCCCGCCACTCCGAGAGCCAGGCCGGCTGCAACAGCCAACGCGACCGTCCCCCTGCGGGCCTTCGCAGTGAACCGAATACTCATCACTCTGTTTCCTTCGTCTCCGTCGTTCGCTGTCAGTCCGCCAGGTGGACGTCGAAGAGATCTTCGGGTTCCGGGAGCGTCGCGCTGTCGTCCGGGTCCAGGTCCCAGTCCCGGTCCTTGCAGGTGAGCTGCGGCAGGGCGTCGTCACCAGCGTCCTCACCCAGGAGCTCGAACGTGCAGAGCGGCTCGACCACGGCGGTGGCGGACGCCTTCGCGTACGTGTCCTCCGTACCAGGAACGACGGAGTCTCCGACCGACTTGTCCGTCTGGACGTCGACCGTGTAGCCAAGAAGCCCCTCGGGGCCGCATCCGGTCACGTGCGCCTCGTTCTGCGCGGCCAACTGATGGGCACGCCAGCACGAAGGCTCGACCGTCACGTTGCCGTCGAAGACGTCCTGCCACTTGGTCGGGTCGAGGACGTCGTCGAGCCATTTGCCCGCAAGCTGGTCCCGGGTGTCCTGGGCCGCCGCGAGTGCTGCCGCGTCGGCTGCCGTCTGTGCTCCGTTCCGGTTCGCTGCCGCTTGACCGACCGCGAGGTAGGCGAACGCAAGGAAGAGCAGGCCCGCCACCACCGTGATGTAGATGGGGAAGGCCTGCCCTGAGTCGCAGTAACTGCGACGAGACATCAGGTAATTTCGGCGATCTTTTCCGTGATCTTGTCGTAGATCGTCTGCCCGATGTCCGTACCCGTAATAGCCAGCACGATCGCCACCACCACCGCGATGATGCCCAGATACTCGACCGCGGTCTGCCCCTTGTCGCCCGCCCGGCGTCGCATCGCCTCCGCCGTCGTGTTCTTCCAGCCGTTCACGCGGACCTTGGCCGCGACGGCCGTCTTCAGCATGAGGTCGCTCATGGTGTGCCCCTCCAGGTGTCGCGTCGCAGGGACGGTATGCCGGAACATCTGACTCAGCGAAGGGTCCCAGGGCCCAAAGCCGGACCCAACTTCTTCCCCGCCCCGTCACTCAGGCCACCCCCAGCCACTTCGCGACCGCTTCCGAGCGGCTCGTGCTGTGGAGTTTCGCGAAGATGCGGTTGATGTGGTTCTTGACCGTCTTCTCGCTGATGAAGCACGTGGCGGCGATCTGCTGGTTGTTCATGCCCGATGCGATCAGGTCCATGATCTCCGCCTCCCTCGTGCTGAGTTGGGACGATGGCGACAAGGACGACGCCGATGACGACTGTCCCACACTCGGTTGCACTTGCGAAAGGTTTTGTGGAGAAGTTGTACGGAGCAAAGGCCGAGGCGCCGCTCCATCGTGTGCAATCGCATCCACACCACGCAGCTCAGCCAGCAGTGCGTCCGCTGCCGTCGCCGTGAAGTGGGCCCGCCCGTCCCTGATGTCCCGTATCGCCGAGACCAGTTGGTCCACGGTGAACTCGCCGTGGACCAGATAGCCGCCCGCTCCCCTCAGCAGGGCCTCGCGGACGGTCTCCGACTCCCGGGTGTACGTCAGCATCATGACCGGGGCGATCCGCACCAGGTAGGGAAGCGCCGAGATGCCGTCCACTCCGGGCATGCGGACGTCCAGGAGGACCACGTCGGGGCGGTGGCGGTCGGCCGCCTCGCAGGCCTCGTGGCCGTCGGCGGCCTCCGCGACGACCGTGATGTCCTCGCGGCCGGAGAGGAGGGCCGTGAGGCCCGCGCGGACCACCGGGTTGTCGTCCGCCACGACGATCCGCAGGGGTTTCGCGGGCACGCGCGGTGGACGGTCCGTCCTCGTCATCGGGGGGCCTCCTCGCGTGTCGGTGCGGCCGCCAGCTCCAGTTCGAGGCTGACCTCGGTGCCCCGGGTGTGACCGCCGCGGCCGATGTGGATGCGGGCGCCGACCGCCGCGGCGCGTTCGACCATGCCGAGCAGGCCGAAGTGGCCCTCTCGGCGGAGTCGTTCGAGGGTCGCGTCGGGGGGCAGGCCGCGGCCGTCGTCGTAGACGCTGATGCGCAACCGGTCGCCGTGGACGCCCGCGTGGACGTCGACGTGGGTCGGGGCCGCGTGGCGGTGGGCGTTCTCCATGGCCTCGGAGGCGATGGTGAGGAGTTGGCGGGCCACGCCGGGTGGGACCCGCGGAGGGGTCGTTGCCGGGTCGCCCGTGGGGTGGTAGGTGGCCGGGAGGCCGGTACGAGCGCTGAAGGCGCTTGTCGTGGTGGCGAGTTCGCCCAGTACGTCGGTGGGGTCGAGGTCGGTGCTGTCGCGCAGGTCCGAGAGGAGTTCGCGGGACTCGGCCGCGGCACGGCGGGCCGCGCGGGCCACCAGTTCCGCCTGCTGCCGCAGCAGGGACGGGTCCGCGCCGCCCGTGCCGGCCGTGGTTGCCAGGGCCTCCGCCGACAACGCCACCCCGTGCAGGGTCTTCGCCACCGAGTCGTGCATCTCGCGTGCCAGGCGGGCCCGTTCGGCGGCCACCGCCTCCGTCACGGCCAGGCGGGACTGCACGGCGGTCAGGGCGTGGGTGGCGGCGCCGAAGCGGAGCAGCAGGCCCCGCAGGGTCGAGCCGAGGGCGCCGGTGATGACGCAGAGGCCGGGGAGCAGCAGGGACTCGGAGAGGTCGGCGTGCAGGTCCTTCGTCGAGGCGTAGACCAGCAGGAGGATCAGCGACTGGAGGGAGGCGAAGCAGGCCGCGCCGCGCCAGCTGTAGACGATGCCGGCGAGGAGGGGGGTGCAGACGCTGACGTAGGCGAGGGTCGTGTCCGGGCCCGCGGAGATCAGGAGCAGGGAGCCGAAGAGGGTGTCCACGGCCAGGAGGGTGGGGTGGCGCAGGAGGAGGGGGCCGAAGCGTTCCCAGTCGCGGAAGAGGACGTAGCTCGTCATGAAGGTGACGACCACGGCTGCTCCCACCAGGCGGGCGCCCAGGCCGGGTTGGGCGTTGAGGAGGGCGGACGGGGTGGCCAGGGCGATCATCGCCAGGCGGAAACCGAAGACCTGGCGGCACATCGCCTGAAGGGCGTTGACCTGGATGGGGATCGCCCGGGGCGACACCCCTTTCGCGGCCTCTGCTTCCGCCCGCTGCGTCCGGCGCCGCCACCGCACACCCCGTCGCCTCGTCATCTCCGTCGCCGTCACCGTCACCCGCCCCCGCCTACTTCCCCGTGATCGAGCCGAAGTCCGTGCCCGAGCCCAGCAGCAGGCCCGCGCCGAGCAGGAGCATCGTGGCCGGGACCATGAACGTGGTGATCACCAGCGTGGCCCGGGGTACCGCGCGCGCGGCCTTGCGGCGGGCGTTCTGCGCGTCCGTACGGCGCATGTCCTTGGCGATGGCGACGAGCGTGTCCACGATGGGTGCGCCCAGTTCCTCGCCCTGCTGGAGCGCCGTCACGAACATGGCCACCTGCTCGGAGTCGTTGCGGCGGCGGAGTTCCGCGAAGGCCTGGCGGCGGCTCATGCCGAGGTCCATCTGGCGCAGGGTGATGCGGATCTCGTCCGCCCACGGGCCCTCGTACCGGGTCGCCACGCGGTCCAGGGCCTGGCGGAAACCGAGGCCCGCGCCGACCACGACCGCGAGGACGTCCAGGAAGTCCGGCAGTGTCCGTTCGATGACGTCCCTGCGGATCCGGATCGCCGCCCAGATGCCGACCTCGGTCCAGAAGGCCCCGAAGGCCAGCAGCAACAACGCCACGAAGTACTGGCCCCGCAGAACGAACACCAGTGCTCCGAAGCCGCCGAGCGCGCCGTACACCGCGCGGCGCGCCGCGTAGCGGTCGATCGTCAGGCCGCCCGGGTTGCCCGCCAGGTCGATCCTGCGGCGGTACCGGGCGACCATCCTGGGGCCCATCAGGCGCAGTACGGCGGGGGCGTACCGCATGCCGAGCCGGTCGACGAGCGAGTCGACCGCGCCGGTGCGGGTGGCGCCGACCTCCAGGGCCAGCGCGAGGTCGCTGGGCAGTCTGGCGTCCGCGCGGTACATGCGGATGCCCGCGAAGATTCCCCAGACGCTCAGGCCCATGAGCAGGGCCAGAGCGAATGCCGTTCCTTGTCCGGTCATGAGTTCGTCCCCTCCCCGGCCTCAGACGTCGATCCGGGACATACGGCGGATGAGGACGAACCCGACCGCGTACAGCGCGAAGGCGATGACCACGCAGGCCTGCCCGGCGGTCGAGCCGGTCATGCGGTCCAGGGCGCCGTCCTTGACGCCGTTCATCAGGAACAGGGAGCCGATGCCGAGGACGGGGACGGCGTACGACGTCATGTTGACCTGGGAGAGCTGGGTGCGGATCTCGCGGCGGGTCTCCTTGCGTTCCTCCAGCGTCTCGGTGAGGTTGCGCAGCGCGCCCACCACCTGGCCGCCCGCCCGGTTGGACAGGACGAGGGTGGTGACCAGGACGACCAGTTCGCGCGACGGGAGCCGGTCCGCGAGCTCGCCCAGGGCGTCGTCCATGGACTGGCCGAGCGCCAACTGGTCCGCGACCTTGCCCAGTTCCTCGCCGGCGGGGGCCTCCAGTTCCTCCGCCGCCATGCCGATCGCGGTGCGCAGGGCGAGGCCGGCCTGGGTGGCGTTGGCGAGGATGCGGGCGAGTTCGGGGAGTTGGTTGATGAACTTCTCGATGCGTTTCTGGCGTTGCCAGTTCAGGAACTGCAGGGCCGCCCAGATGCCGAGGACGCCCGCGATCGGGCCGAAGAAGGGCGCCAGGGAGGCCTGGCCGACCAGGAAGAGGCCGGCCACCGTCGCCATCATGTAGACGAAGAACTCGCCGGGGGTCACGTCCAGGCCCGTCGCGGCCAGCCTCGGTTCCAGTTTCCGGCCCGCCTTCGTACGGCGCAGGCGGCGGTCGAGGTTGCGGAAGCGGCGCCGGCGGCCGGTGAGGGGGACCTGTCCGGTGTGCGACAGGCGCTCGACGAGTGCCGCCCGCTGGGCCCGGCCGGTGGCGTAGGCGTGCAGGCCGAGGACGGCGAGGACGCAGGTCAGCAGGGTGACGCCGGTGGTGAGGGAGATGCGCGTCTGGAGATCCATGGGGGTGGTCCGTCCGTCCTGTCTACCTGTCTACCTGGCTTCTCGGATTGCCAGCTGGTCCGTCGTATGGGCGACGCCGAAGGCCTGGGGGATGGGCTGGCTCGCCATGTAGAGGCGGTCGGCACTGCGGCGCGGGAGCGGGAAGTACTGGAAGGCGCCATGAACGCGGCCGTCGGCGGCCATCGGCCGGGCGTCGAAGCGGACGGCGGTGGTCAGCCGGTAGGGCTCGCCGCCGTGACTGTCGAGGAGGGCGATCTCGGTGACGCGGCGGGCGCCGTCGGCGAACCGGGTGAGCTGGATGAGGACGTCGACGGCGCTGTTGATCTGGTCGTGCAGCGCGACGAAGGGGACCTCGACGTCCGACATGGAGGCCAGGGTCTGCAGGCGGGTCAGCGCGTCCTCGGCGCTGTTGGCGTGGACGGTGGCGAGGGAGCCGTCGTGGCCGGTCGACATCGCCTGGAGCATGTCGAGGGACTCGCCGCCGCGGACCTCACCGACGACGATCCGGTCGGGCCGCATGCGCAGCGAGTTGCGGACCAGGTCGCGGATGGTCACCTGGCCCTTGCCCTCGACGTTCGGGGGCCGGGACTCCAGGCGGATCACATGCGCCTGCTGGAGCTGGAGTTCCGCCGAGTCCTCGATGGTGATGATGCGTTCGCCACCGGGGATCAGGCCGGAGAGGGCGTTGAGCAGGGTCGTCTTTCCGGTGCCGGTCGCGCCCGAGACGATGATGTTGAACTTCGCCTGCACCAGCCCGGCGAGCAGGTACAGCATGTGCTCGTCGAGGGAGCCGAAGGAGACCAGTTCCTGGAGGGTGTAGGAGCGCGGGAAGCGGCGGATGGTGAGGGTCGGGCCGGTCAGGGACAGCGGCGGGATGATGACGTTGACGCGCTCGCCGGACGGGAGGCGGGCGTCGACCATCGGGTTGGACTCGTCCACGCGGCGGTTGACCGTGGAGACGATGCGTTCGATGGTCTGCATCAGCTGGTCGGCGGAGGCGAAGCGGAGGGGCAGCTGCTCGACGCGGCCGCCGCGCTCCACGAAGATCGCGTCCGGTCCGTTGACCATGATCTCCGTGATCGACGCGTCTTCGAGGAGCGGTTCCAGGATGCCGAGCCCGAGGGCCTCGTCGACGACCCGGCGGATCAGCTGCGAGCGCTCGACCGTGGACAGGACCGGCCCCTCGCGGCTGATGATGTGCCCGAGCACCCGCTCCAGGCGCGCCCGGCGTTCGGCCGCGGCCAGCGAGCTCATCTCCGCGAGGTCGATCTCCTCCAGGAGCTTGGCGCGGTACGAGGCGACCAGGTGGCCGTCCTCGCCCCGGCTGCCGTTCTCCTCGGGGGAGTTGATACGTGCCCGCAGACTCATGGTCCGGTGCTCCTTGCTCGTGCGGTCCTCGCTCGTACGGTCTCTACGTGGTGGTCGGGTCGGTCGGTCCCTACGGGGTGGTCGGGTCAGTGGTCCTTGGGCATCGTCGCCGTCCTGCTCGCCCGCCCGAAGTCCCAGCCGGGGACGACGGAGGGGATGTCGATGTCGGCGGTGACGCGTACGGAGTCGCCCAGGTCCGCGCTCGAACAGGACGTGCCGTCGGCCAGCCAGTCGCTGACCGCGTTCTGGCAGGCGCCCTGGTAGCCCTCGTCGAGCGAGGCGCTGCGCGCACCGGCCCGGGCCGCGGTGCCGGCCTGCTGGGCGGTGTAGGCGACCAGGCCGAGCTGGATGCCGGCCAGGGCGACCAGGAGCAGGATCGGGACGAACCCGAGGTACTCGATGGCGACCTGGCCCCGGTCCCGTGCCTTGGCCTCGTACGACATCTCAGTTCTTCGCCTCCTCCACCGCGCCCGCGCTGCCCGTCACGGTGAACGGGAAGGCGACCGCGCCCGGGAAGAGGACGGGCACCTTGAGGGAGACGGAGGACTTCACATAGCCGCCTCCGGTGGTGCAGTTCACCTGGGCGCCCCCCTTCCACGCGTCCGACAGCTTGTCCAGGCCGGCCTGTTCGCACGCCGCCTGTCGCTCCCCCGGGTGCGCCGCCGTGCCCGCCCGCACCGCCTCGTCCGCAGCATTCCCGGCGAGCGTGAACGTGTATCCCACGAGCACGAACTGCCACAGCAGCACCAGCGTCACGATGATCAGCGGGGTCATGCCGAGGAACTCGATGGTGACCTGGCCCCGGTCCTGTCCGGCGATCCCGCGGATTCCCTCCCCCCGCCGATCACGCTCGACGGCCCCCCGGATCCTCCTCATCCCCCGCCGCCCCTCCGGCGCCGCAGGCTCACCGACCCGCGGTCGCCGCCCCGCGGTCGGCCGCCGCGGTGGGTGCCCTCGGATGCCTTGACCAGGCCCAGTTCGCCGGCGAGGGTCCACAGGGCCTGTTTCACCGTGCTGCGGTTGTCGAGGGCGTGGATGCGGCCCGCGTCGACGGCGGCCTGCAGTTCCTTGAAGTTGGCGGGGATCGCGGTGGCGGCGATCGCCGTGCCGGTGATCTTCTGGATGAGCTGGGGCTGGATCTCCGTGCCGCGGGTGTGGCGGTTGACGACGACCGTCGTCTCCTCGGCCTTGCGGATCTGGAGGCGGTCCCACATGCGGACCGTGCGCTTGGCGCCCCGTACCGCGACCACGTCCGGGGTGGTGACCAGCAGCGCGGTGTCGGCCATCTCGACGGCGGCCGCGCCGGGGCCGCCGAGCTGGGCGCCGCAGTCGATGACGACGACCTCGTAGCGGGAGCGCAGGGCGCTGATGAGCTGGCGGGCGGCGCGGTCGGTGACCTCCTCGCCGCGTTCGCCCTCGCCGGGGGCGAGGAGGAGGGCGACTCCGGTGTCGTGGCGGAAGACGGCGTCGGCCAGGACGCGCGGCGAGATGTCGCTGATGGTGGCGAGGTCGACGACCGAGCGGCGGAACTGCACGTCGAGGTAGGAGGCGATGTCGCCGGTCTGGAGGTCCATGTCGACCAGGGCGGTGCCGCGGCCCGACGCCTGGGCGGCCAGGGCCAGGTGGACGGCCGTGAGGGTGGTCCCGACGCCTCCCTTCGCCCCGCTGACCGTGACGACCCTGCCGCCCACGCCGGGCAGCACGTCGGCGCCGTGGCCCAGGTGGCGGCGTACGCCCACCGACCACTGGGCCACCGCCTGGACGCGGCTGGCGAGTTCCTCGTAGCTCAACGGAAGCCCCACCAGGCCGCGGGCGCCCGAGTCCATGGCCGCGGAGAACAGGCCGGGGCTGGCGTCGGTGCTGACGAGGATGACGCCGACCGCCGGGAAGCGCAGGGCGACCTCGCGGATGAGCTCCAGGGCGGGGACCGGGCCGATGCGTTCGTGGACGACCACGACCTCGGGGAGTTCGTCGACCGACTCGGCGGCGAGGCGGGCGAGGGTGTCGACGAGCTGGGTGGAGTCCACGACCGGGGCGACCGGTTCGGCGTCCGGGAGCTGGCTGAGCAGGGTCGTGATGGACCGGACCGCGTCCGCGTCGCCGACGGCCGGGAGGATCCTCGTGGGCATGGGGGCCTCCTACTTGTCGGTCGCGAGTTCGTAGGTCCGGTCCTTGTCGGGGACCGTGGTGTCGCCGCCGGGCGCCACGAGCGCGAGCCGTACCCGCTTGGCGAAGGACTCGGCGTAGGTGATGCGCTGGGCGTCGATGGTGGACAGCGCGAAGGTGATGGGGACGGCGTCGGTGGGCTGCTGGGTGCGGTTGTCGGCGTCCGGCTCCAGGGCGGTGATCTCGCCGACGTCGAGAACCTTCGCGTTTGTTACGATGATCTTGGACTGGGCGGGGTCACCATCCCGCTCACCCTCGAAGGTGGCGTACACGTTGACCGTGGAGCCAGGCGTGATCTTGCCGGCGACGCCGGTCGCCGCATCGATCATGATGGCGACCTCCTGCTGCCCGGGCTGCAGGGCGGGCTGGTCCACAATCATGTCGCTCTGCAGCAATGAACCCTTGCGCAGCGTGGTGACAGCGATCTTGCCCCGGATGTCGGCGAGATCGGTGACCGCGTTCGCCGACAGCCAGCGCTCAGGCATCCTGACCTTCTTGAACTGGTCCGCGCCGAGGGTGGTGTAGGGCGCCACGTTCGACCTGAGCTCGTACGCCGTGACCTCGGGGCCGACCTTGGACTTCACGTCGCTGATGACGGACAGGACGCCGGCGAACGCGCCCAGGGCGCAGACGACCGACAGGAGCAGGAGAAGCACGCCGCGGCGCTGACGGGAGTTCATGAACCGTGCAACCTCATTGGGGGAATCGGTCGAGCGGGCTACTGGAGTCGGCGGGAGCAGGGCGGTCGGGAGCGGGCCTCACCCGGCCGGGACCGGAAGGTCGTGGACGGGTGGCGTGGCGGAACAGAACACGCAGCGGTCGCCGATGACGTCGATGCCGCACCAGTGGCAGGCGGTCTGCCGCACCGAGGTCACCAGCTGGTAGAGCACCGACAGGTCGGGCAGATAGGCGCAGAACTCGACCAGCTTTCCCGTCCCCCACCACTCGGCGGACTCGGCCGGCAGCGGGACCTCGCGCAGCCCCTGGGCGTTCCAGGCCGGGGCGAGGGTGCCGGTGACCCAGTCGGCCGGGAGCTGCCCCTTGGCGACCAGCATCGAGGTGGCGAACTCGGGGCCCGCCAGGGTGGCTCCGGGGCCGACCCGCACCAGCTGCGGGGCGGGGTGGGCGAGCACGGCGAACTGACTGCCCGGCATCCAGGACCTGGCGTGCGCCTTCAGGTCGACGGGGACGCGGTCGAGCTTGGCGACGGAGCCGAGGAGCGCGCCGGCATGGAGGTAGTGGGTGAGGAGCCGGCCCGCGGAGGCGAGCACGCCGGGGCTGAGGTCGCAAGAAGCCAGCTGCCGCAACTGGCGGGCCAGGACGGCGACTCCGAGCGGGGGCAGCTCCGGACCGAACAGGGCGATCCGGTCGCTCTCCAGGAGGGAGCGGATGGTGTGCAGCCGCTCCGTCATGGCGGTGGGGGCGGCCCGGGAGCTCAGGACGATCACGTGTCCGTGCTGCTCGATCAGCGTCTGCACGCCCGACAGGGCCTGGTCGAGGGGCTGCCGGTCCAGGTCGTGCAGGACGGCGGCGGGCAGGGTCCGCTCGTCCTGCGCCGGCAGCGCCATGTCGGCACCGGTCACGGCAATGGCAGTTGGCACGCGCGGCTCCCCGTCCCTCACACCTGTCGGTCCACAGGTGTCACTCCGGTGCACCGGAGTGACTTCATTGCGTGACTACCCGAGAACTGTATCCACGGCCCTGTGACCGGAGAACAGCGTTTTGTGCAGCTGACAGAGAACTCGTGTTGCACAAGTCCCGCCAAAACGGGGCAGGTTGTGCATCGCGCCGAACAGCGGCGGGCCTGACGGCGTATTTGGTCTGGACCTCTTGACATCCCAATTGGTCTGGACCAACTTGTACTTCCAGCGGTGGCCACCGTCTTCCCGCCCTCCCCCTCTCCCCCACCGGAGGATTCAGTGGACCGCGCACCAGGCATACCCAGACGCACCCGCCTATGGGCGGGCACGGCGGTAACCGCCCTGGCTCTCACCTTGGCCACCGCAAGCCACGCGTCAGCGGCTGACATCAACAACGCCAAGAACGCCGGCTTCGAGTCGGGCCTGACCAACTGGACCTGTTCCGCGAGCAGCGGTACGACCGTCTCCTCGCCGGTGCACGGCGGCTCGGCCGCGCTGAAGGCGACGCCGGCCGGGCAGGACAACGCCAAGTGCACCCAGACGGTCGCCGTCAAGCCCAACTCGACGTACACGCTGAGCGCCTGGGTGCAGGGCGGCTACGCCTACCTGGGCGCGACCGGCACGGGCACGACGGACGTGTCGACGTGGACGCCGGACTCGACGTCCTGGAAGCAGCTGTCGACGACGTTCACGACGGGCGCCTCGACGACCTCGGTCACGATCTACACGCACGGCTGGTACGCCCAGGCGGCCTACTACGCCGACGACATCTCGGTCTACGGCCCCGACGGCGGCGGAGGCACCGACCCGGCCCCCACGGTCCCGTCCGCGCCGGGAGGCCTGGCGGTGTCCGGTACGACGTCGTCGTCCGTCTCCCTGGCCTGGAACACCGTCTCGGGCGCGACGGGCTACAACATCTACCGTGGCGGTACGAAGGTCACGGCGGTGACCGGCACCTCGGCGACCGTGACCGGGCTCGCGGCGGCCACCTCGTACTCCTTCCAGGTCACCGCGACCAACGCGGCGGGCGAGTCGGCGAAGTCGACGGCGGTCACGGGTACGACGGCCTCCTCGTCGAGCGGGGGCGGCGGCACGCTGCCCAAGCACGCCGTCACCGGGTACTGGCAGAACTTCAACAACGGCGCCACGGTCCAGAAGATCTCGGACGTCCCCGCCCAGTACGACATCATCGCCGTGGCGTTCGCGGACGCGACGACGACACCGGGCGCGGTGACCTTCAACCTGGACTCGGCGGGCCTCGGCGGCTACACCGTCGACCAGTTCAAGGCGGACATCAAGGCGAAGCAGGCGGCCGGGAAGAAGGTCATCGTCTCGGTCGGCGGCCAGAACGGCACCGTCTCGGTGAGCGACTCGACGTCGGCGGCGAACTTCGCCAACTCGGTCTACTCGCTCATGCAGACGTACGGCTTCGACGGCGTCGACATCGACCTGGAGAACGGCCTCAACGCGACCTACATGACGCAGGCGCTGCGGTCGCTGTCCACGAAGGCGGGCTCGTCACTGGTCATCACGATGGCTCCGCAGACCATCGACATGCAGTCGACGTCGAACACGTACTTCCAGACCGCGCTGAACATCAAGGACATCCTCACGGTCGTCAACATGCAGTACTACAACAGCGGTTCGATGCTGGGCTGCGACGGCAAGGTGTACAGCCAGGGGTCCGTGGACTTCCTGACCGCCCTCGCCTGCATCCAGCTGGAGGGCGGCCTCTCCCCGTCCCAGGTGGGCCTCGGCCTGCCCGCCTCGACGAGCGGCGCGGGCAGCGGGTACGTGTCGCCGACCGTGGTGAACAACGCGCTGGACTGCCTGGCCAAGGGGACGGGGTGCGGCACCTTCAAGCCGTCGAAGACCTATCCCGATCTGCGGGGCGCGATGACCTGGTCGACGAACTGGGACGCGTCGTCGGGCAACGCGTGGTCGAACGCGGTGGGGCCGCACGTGCACGCGCTGCCGTAACGGCGGACGTCCGGCCGGCTGTCCCGGCGGCCGCCGGCTATCCCAGCGGCCGGTAGTACCCCAGCACCGGGGCCAGCTGCGCGAACCACGCGTGCAGCCGGTCCCGGCTCTTCGCGTCGACCACGCACTCGTAGACCCGGCCGTCGTACGGGATCACGGCGACCATGAGGACCTTGCCGTTGGGGCCGGCCTGGTAGTGGACGCTGCGGATCTCGGGCCAGGGGAAGTCGACGTTCAGGCCGTAGGCCTCGAAGGCGACACCCGACTCGTCGACCACGACCGAGTTGTGCTTGTCGACGGCGAGGAACTCGGGGCCGGCGGGGGCGGGCTGGGCCGGCGGGGGCGCGTACGCGTACTGCGGGGGCGGTGGGCCGAACCCCGTCGGCGCGTACGGCGGCACGGGTGGGGGAGGCGGCGCCGACGGCGGTCCCTGGGGCGGCTGTTGGCTCATCGGGTCTGTCGTCATCGTCGGTCCTCGCGTGTCGGTGTGCTCCCAGCGGCAACCTACCGGCCGGGATCCGGGATCTCCGCCACGCCTCTGTGCCCCTACTGTGAGCCAGATCTCAGCAGGCGGTGCGCCGCCCTTGAAACATTCCCCGTACCCCACCGCATCAATGAGGTGAGGGCAGTGCAGTGCAGGCGAGTACCGGAGCAGGGGGCGTACATGAGACAGGTCCGCGCGCAGGAGTACGCGGAGTTCGCTGCGGCACGCGCTGGACATCTGTACCGGTCCGCGTGCCTGCTCACCGCGGGTGACACCCACCTCGCCGAGGACCTGGTGCAGGAGACCCTCGGGCGGCTCTACGTCCGGTGGGGCCGGGTCTCCAAGGTGGGCAACCCCGCGGCCTACGCGCAGACCGTCCTCACCCGTACGTTCCTCGCCCATCAGCGGCGCCGCAGCAGCAGCGAGCGCGCCACGGACATCCTGCCCGACAGAGCGGACGGCACCGCCGACCCGTCGCTGCGGCTCACCCTGATGTCGGCGCTCCGCCGACTGCCCGTCAAGGACCGGGCCGTGGTCGTCCTGCGCTACTGGGAGGACCGCTCCATCGAGGAGACCGCCGACGCGATGAACGCCAGTTCGGCGGCGGTGCGCACACGGTGTGTGCGGGCCCTCGCCCGGCTGCGGGAGCTGCTCGGCGAGGACGTCGGCGAGTACGCCCGGCCCTGACCCTCCGGCCGTCACCTCCCTTCCAACCCCTAGACCTCGCGGAAACGGTGGTTCGTCATGCCCGTCGACCAGCACAACGACCCGTCCGGCAACCTCCCCGGCAACCCCTTCGAGGACCGGCTCTCCGCCGCCCTCCACCAGGCCGGCGGCACCTTCGACACCGACCGGGCAGCGCTCGCCGCGGGCGGTGCGGTCCGCGGACGGCGGCGGCAGCTGCTGCGCCGGACCGCCGTCCTGGGCGGTGCGGCCGGCATCGCGCTCGTCGGTGTGGGCGGTGCGCTGCTCGTGCCGTGGGGCGGCAAGCCCGACCCGCAGCCGACGTCGGTGGCCGCCAAGCCGCGTCCGACGAAGGCCACCGCCACCCCCGGACCCTTCTCCGGTGACGACATGATCCGTACGCTCGAAACGCTGTTGCCCCAGGGCAAGTTCACCAAGCAGCAGGCGCGCGGCACGGACGACTCCCAGCTGCCGCCGTACGCGACTGTCGTCTACGACGACGGCAAGGGCGCCTCGGCCATCTCCGTCGGTGTGAGCAGGATCCAGCCGGGCAGCGACGAGGCACGGCAGACGATCCAGTGCCCGGACAAGGTCTTCATCCCGTCCGACGGTTGCGCGACGACGCGGCTCGCGGACGGATCCGGGGTCATGGTCCACCGGGGATACGAGTACCCCGACAAGCACGTGGACACGAAGCTGTGGAGGGCGGAGCTGATCACCCCCACGGGGCAGCACGTGTCGGTGCAGGAGTGGAACGCGGCGGCCGAGAAGGACGCGCCCGTCACCCGCCCGGAACCCGCTCTGTCCGTGGACCAGTTGAAGCAGCTGGCCGCCGCGAAGGAGTGGCGCGAGATCGCCGACGCCCTCCCCGCGCCCCAGCAGTCGGACGTGCCCACCGCTCCGGCGGGCGACGGCAAGGCGCTGGTCCGGACCTTCACCCGCCTGCTTCCCAAGGGGTTGAAGGTGGTGGACCACAGCGGCGAGGACACCCAGTTCGGCTATCTCGTCGTCGACGACGGCAAGGGCCCCAGCTTCGTCCAGATCAACGTGCAGCCCGACATGTCGGACGTGGCCGGCGACCTCTTCGGCGCCGACTCGGAGACCCTGGCCGACGGCACGCGCGTCGCGACCCATCAGGGTCCGGGCGAGAAGGGCGGCTCGGGAGTCGTGATGTGGACCGTGGACACCATGCGGCCCGACGGACGGCGGGTGGTCATCAGCGCCTTCAACGCCCCCAGCCAGATCACCGCCGCCTCCCGCTCGACCCCCGCCCTGACGATGAAGCAGCTCCGGGAGATCGCGCTCAGCCCGCAGTGGCTCAAGCTCGGCTGAGCGCTCCGCCGGAAGCACGATGACGCCCACCCAGGCGTAGTGCGACCAGCCACGACGCACCCGCGGACGGGCGACGGGCCGCAGCGATCCGAAACCGCCACGGCCCAACCCAGCGGAGCGCTACGGCTGTCGCCGACCGCAGCCGTCGCATCCGCACGTGCCGAGCTCGAACCAGACGGTCTTGCCCGGCCCTTCCTGGTGGCAGCCCCAGCGCCGCGCGAGCGCCTCCACCAGGAACATCCCACGGCCGCTCTCCGAGGTGCCCGCGTCGAGCACCTGCGGGGTGCGACGGCCGGAGTCGGAGACCTCGCAGCGCAGGACGCCGTGCGCCGCGAACAGGGTGAGCCGGAAGCGGGTCGCCGAGTGCAGCACGGCGTTGGTGGCCAGCTCGCTGACGAGGAGCTCGGCCGCGTCCACCAGGTCACCCCGCTCCGCGAGCCCCCATCTCTCCAGCTGTCTGCGGACCTCCGCACGTGCCTCGCGGACCACGGCCGGACGGGGGTCGTACTCGACGCTCAGATGGCCGGCGCCCATGGGCGGCTGAAGGGATGCGCCGAACTGAGGATGCGGGTCCGGGCGATGTCCCCCGTCGAGTTGCAGCATGTGATCCAAGGTGCCCTCCCCGATCGCGGCCCACACGGGGAGGACTACCCGATTCCATACCTGCACAGCCGCACTCGCGCGGGTACCCCTCACGCGTACTGCAGGCGCACGGTCGCTCCCCCGTCGTCGTCGCGCACGTCGACGTAGGCACACACCTGCCGGGCGAACCACAGCCCCTGGCCGGGTTCGAGTTCGGCGGTGGGCGGCGGGACGAAGCCGGCGAGCGGGTCGTCGACGCGGCGGGCCAGGCTCAGTTCGGCGACGCAGCCGGGCGCCTCGCCCCACAGCAGGGCGCCGGTGACGGGGCCAAGGGCGGTGGCCTCGGCGACGGCCTCGGCGAACAGCTCCGCGTCCACGAGCGACAGTCCACGGGCGTTCGCCCAGGTGCGTACGGCGTCCTTGGCCACGTCTCCGGCGATCCGCCGTGCGTCGGCCGGGGCCGGCGGCAGCGGTACGGCGTCCAGTTCGGCCGCCACCCGGATGGGGTCCTCGTAGACCTCGGTGTCGGGGTGAGCGCGGCGGGCCGCGGCGACGACGGCGGAACCGGCGGTGCGAGTGTCGTAGACGCACAGGGCTGTTGTCGCCATCGGCGCGAAGAGAAGGTTGGCGAGGGCCTCGTAACGGATCCACTCGGCGCTCTCGCGCACCGAGCGGCCGGCCCGTCCGCCCCACACAGGCTCCATCAGGAGGTGGACGCGGCCGCCAGGCGCGGCGTGAGCGGCGAGGTAACCGGCACCCTGCGCGACGGCGTTGGCGGCCGAACCGGTGTACCAGTCGGTGTGCTCGATGAAGTTGACGTCCTTCGCGTCACCGCCGAGGGCGTCACGCAGTGCGTCCAGGTTGCCGGGGGCGGCGATGGCCACCGGCGGCGGTTCGCCCAGGGCGGCGAGGCCCTCGGCGACGAAGGGCAGGGCGGCGGCGACGAAGTCGTCGTCCGAGCCGAAGACCGCCATACGGTGGTCGAACGGCCCGGGGGAGGTGCCGGGTCGGGTGCTGTTCATGGGTCCCCCATGGTCGAGAGCTGTCGGGTGGTGTCAGCGCTGGGCGGCCACCCAGGCTGCGATCTGGCTGCGGTTGCTGAAGCCGAGCTTGCTGAGGATGCGTTCCACATGGCCCTCGGCGGTACGGCGGGCGATCACCAGACGGTCGGCGATCTGCTGGTTGGCGAGACCCTCGGCGACCAGTTCGGCGACCTCGGTCTCACGGCGGGTGAGGTGGACGCCCTGGGAAGCGCCGGTGGCGGGCGCGGGCAACGGTCGTTCGTCGGCGGGGGGTTCGGTTTCGGGACGCTCGCTGAGCGCGTAGCCGACGATCTCCGTGAGGCCGAGGGCGGTGCCGCGCCCGTACGCCCGCAGGTACGCGGCGTCCCCCACGGCCTCGCGGGCGCCGGCCTCGGTGCTGCGGCGGGCCGTGCCGAGGATCGCCGAGCCCCAGCGGGCGCGGTCGACGTCGGCCCACACCCGGTCGCCGCCGCCGAGCAGCACGGCGGCGCGCTCGTGGACGCCACCGTGGGACGCGATCCGGGCCAGCAGGTCGAGGGTGAGACCGATGCCGATGACGTCGGAGACGACGAGCTTGCGGCGCAGGGCGTCGCGGGCGTGCCGCTCCGCCTGCCGCAGGTCCTTCTTCACGGTGTGGGCGAGGGCGAGCATCCGCAGCACGTACGACAGCACCCACTCCTCGCCGTGCTCCTCGCACATGCGGCGGGTCTCCTCGCACACCTCGATGGCCTGGTCGGCCTCGCCCAGGAAACTCAGGGCGCAGGCGAGTTCGACCCGGTCGAGGCCGGCCATGCTGAGGTGCTGGCCGGGGACACGGCCACGGGCGACGGTGGCCCGGAAGTGCTCCAGCGCGCCCGGCATGTCGTCGCCGAAGAGGGTGGCGACGCCGATGACGTACTCGGCGTGGGCGGCCTCGGCCTCGTCGCCCAGACCGCGGGCCAGGTCGCGGGCCTCCTCGGCGCGTCTGCGGCCCCGGGTGACGTCCTCCGGGCAGCCGGCGAGCAGTCCGGCGACCCACAGGGCGCGGGCCCGTTCACGGGTGGGCTCGGCGTCGGCCTCCAGGGCGCGTTCGAGCCAGTAGCGGCCCTCGCGGGGGGCTCCACAGGCGTGCCAGTAGAACCACAGGGTGCCCGCGAGGCGGAGCGCGGCGCGGGCCTCGCCGGGGGTGGTGAGGCTGAAGTCGAGGGCGGCGCGCAGGTTGTCCCGGTCGGCGCGCAGCCGGGCGACGATCTCGCCCTGGCCCGGACCGAACCAGGCCCGCTCGCAGCCCTCGGCCCGCTGCTGCATCCAGTCCCGCTGGCGCCGGCGCGCGGAGGTCACCTCGCCGGGCAGGTCGCGCAGCCGGTCGAGGCCGTAGTGACGCAGGGTGTCGAGGAGGCGGTAGCGCAGCGCGCCGCCGGCCGTCTCGCGGCACAGGACGGACTTGTCGACGAGTCCGGCGACGGCTTCGAGGACGTCGCCGGAGTGGACGCGCTCGCCGTCCGCGCACACCGCCTCCGCCGTCTCCAGGTCGAAGCTGCCGGCGAGGACGGACAGCCGTGCCCACACCGTCTGTTCGCGGTCGGTGCACAGGTCGTGGCTCCAGTCGACGGCGGCCCGCAGGGTCCGGTGGCGGGGCGGGACCGCCGGGCTGCCGGCGGACAGCAGACGGTAGCGGTCGTCGAGGCGTTCGAGGAGCTGCTCGACGGTGAGGACGCGCATGCGGACCGCGGCCAGTTCGATGGCGAGCGGGAGGCCGTCGAGGCGCCGGCAGAGGCGGGCGACGGCGGCACGGTTGGCGGGGGTCAGGCGGAAGCCGGGGACCACGGCGGCGGCGCGGTCGGCGAACAACGCGAGGGCCGGGCTGTTGTCGGCGGCGGACAGGTCGCCGTCCGGGTCGGGGACCGGCAGGGGCCGCACCTCCATGAGGTGCTCCTCGGTGAGGCCCAGGCGGTGGCGGCTGGTGGCGAGGACGCGTACGCCCGTCGTGCCGCGCAGCAGGGCGGCGGCGAGTTCGGCGCAGGCGGGCAGCAGGTGTTCGCAGTTGTCGACGACGAGGAGTACCCGGCGGTCCCGTACCTGCTCCACCAGTGCGTCCAGGGGCGGCTGTGCGGAGTGGTCGTACAGGCCGAGCGCGTCGGCGGCGGCGAGCGGGACGAGCGCCGGGTCGTGCAGGCCGGAGAGGTGCACGAAGCGCACGCCGTCCGGGAAGGCGCGGGCGACACGGGCCGCGACCCGTCCGGCGAGGCGCGTCTTGCCGACGCCGCCCGGTCCGGTCAGCGTCACCAGCCGTGCCCTGGTCAACAGCTCGCGACCGTCGGCCAGTTCACCGCGCCGGTCGACGAAGCTGGTCGTCTCCACCGGCAGATGGCAGTCCCGGCGTGGCGCTGATCCGCCCATGATCAGCCAGTCCTCTGGGGGGTGGGGGGCCGCGGAGCCGGAGGTACGACTCGTCTGAGGCCCTGTAGGGCCGCACGCGGACCCTTACTCTCCCCCGCGCCTCACATATATGCACGCGCCAGTCACACCCCCGGGTGCACTTTGCCGGGGACCGAGCCACGAGGTCCGGCCACGCGTACACTACGCGGCCGTTTCAACGCGGACTGCGTGTACCGGACGTACCGGTCGATCAGGAAGGAAGCGCGGTACTGCGGCTGGTTACTCGGCGTCGGCCTTGGCGTTGTCCTCGGCATCGACCTCGGCGTCGGCCTCGGCGTCCTCTTCGAAGTAGGCGTCGAGGACCGCGTCCAGCTGTGACTCCCACTCCTTGAAGCGCGACCTGGCCGTCGCCTCGATCTCGATCGGGAACCAGCGGCGGTCAGGCGTGTGCACCGTGATGGTGAACCGCTTGCCGAAGCGGGGGGACTCCGTCTCGACCGCGCCGATCTCGTCCCAACGGAACTCGCACTCCTGGTCGTCGAGGCTCAGGCGTACGCCCCCGGCGTCGGCGACGATCTTCGCCCGGCGGTCGGACGCCTCGAAGACGGGGCCTTCGGAGGCCTGTTCTTCTTCGGAGGTCTCCTCCTCGTCCTCGGCGGACTGCGCGGGCGCGGTCTCCTGCGAGGCGGATTCCTCCTTGGAGACCTCGTCGCCCTCTACGGCGTCCTCCGGCTCGGCGTCCGCCGACTCGGCATCCCCCGGCTCGGTGGACACGGGTGATGTGAGCCCGGGGATGAAGGCCGGGTCGAATCCGGCGCCCTTCAAGGGCTCGCCCTCCAGGGGCTGGCTGCTCGAACCTATGCGCTGCTCCACAGCGGGCAGTATGGTCGACGATCCTGTGCCGGACACAGCCAGCCCCCAACTTCGTTATTACGAAGATGCTCAAGACAGCCGCCACCGCGAACCCCGCCACCGACAGCACCGTCTCCAGCACGGTCCACGTCTTCAACGTGTCCCGCTCGCTGATCCCGAAGTGTCGGGCGCCGTGCCGTATACGAGGTGCGGGAGTCGGGGGAGCGTCAGCCCAGTACGGCCAGGACGTCGATCTCGATGAGGAGTCCCGCCGGCAGACCGACGTAGACCGTCGTGCGGGCCGCGGGGGGCTGGGTGAGGCCCTGCTCCTCGAAATATCGGTCGTACATCTCGTTGAACTCGGCGAAGTGGTCCACGTCCGTCAGATAGACGCGGATCATCATCGCGTCGTCCCAGGTCGCGCCGCCTTCCTCCAGGATCGCCCGGACGTTGGCGAGGGTCTGGAGGGTCTGTTCGCGCAGGGTGGGACCGGCGGGCGTGGGGGGCTTGCCCTCCTCGGCGGGGAGGAAGCCGACCTGGCCGGCGACCTGGAGGATGTTGCCCTTCCGGACGCCGTGCGAGAACTTCGCGGGCGGGGTGGTGTGGGTCTTCGGGGTGAGAGCGATCTTGTCGGTCATGCGGGGTCCTTGCCTGGGTCGCGTACGGGCGTCCTGCCGGAGTACTCGCCGCTGACGGCGTCCGCCGTACGGCGCACCAGCGGGAGCAGGGTGAGGAGTTCGTCGGCGGTGACGACGACGTTCGGCGCGGAGACCGACATCGCGGCGACCACCCGGCCGTCGGCGCCGCGGATGGGCGCGGCGACGCAGTTGATGGACTCCTCGTGACCACCGAGGTCGGTGGCCCAGCCCTGTTCGCGCACCTTCTCCAGCTCCCGCAGGAACGCGGGGGCGTTGGGTGTCGAACGGGCCGTGTACAGGGGGTAGTCGAGTCTCTCGGCTACGGCGCGGCGCTCGGCCTCGGGGAGGTCGGCGAGCAGCAGTTTCGCCACGGCGGCGACGGTGAGGGCGACGGGCTTGCCGATCCGCGAGTACATGCGCACGGGGTAGCGGCTGTCCACCTTGTCGATGTAGAGGACCTCGTTCTCCTCGTGCACGGCGAGGTGCACGGTGTGCCCGCACTGCTCGTTCAGCCGTACGAGGTGGGGGTGGGCGATCTCGCGGATGTCGAGGTTCTCCATCGCCTCCTGGGCGAGGGCGAAGAGGCGGGCGCCGAGGCGGTAGCGCTGGTCGGACTGGCGGAAGACGAGGCCGTGCTCGTGGAGGGTGCGCAGCAGGCGCAGCGCGGTGGACTTGTGGACGCCGAGCCGGTCCGCGACCTGCCCGAGGTCGGCGGGGCCCTCGGCGAGCAGCGGCAGGATGCTCAACGCGCGGTCGACGGTCTGGCTCATGGGGTGCGTACCTCCTCCGGCGCCCGGTGCACGTCCTGGGTGGTCCAGCCGGGGTCGAGACGAAGTCTCCCCCACGTCTCGTCGTCGAGGGCGGTGAGACGGTCGGCGTGGTCACGGGAAGGGGGCGCGGCGAGGTCGCCGGGGACGGTGAGCGCGGCGGCGGCCATGAGGTGGCCATGGCGCAGACGGTCGCGGACGGGGAGGCCGCGCAGGGTGGCGGAGAGGAAGCCGGCGGCGAAGGCGTCTCCGGCGCCGACGGGGGCGACGACGGTGACATCGAGGGCGGGGACGGCGGTGACGCCCTCCCGGTCGAAGACCGTCGCCCCCCGCTCCCCCCGCTTGACCACCAGCATCGACGGCTCCGGCAACGCCTCCCGGACGGCCTGCGGCCCGCCCTCGACGCCCCAGGCCTGCTCCGCCTCGTCCTCGCCGACGAACACGAGGTCCGCCTCACGGGCCAGCTCCAGCAGTACCCGTGCCTCGTCCCTGTCGTGCCACAGGCCCGGCCGGTGGTTGACGTCGAAGGAGACGAGCGGGCCGCCGGGGCGGGGGCGCACGAGTTCCCGCAGCAGGCCGAGGCAGTCGCCGGACAAGGCCGCCGTGATCCCGGACAGATGCAGGACGCGCCCCGCGCGCACCGCCGCCAGGTCCACCGAGCCGACGCCCATCGCCGAGGCCGCCGAACCGGCCCGGTAGTACGCGACCTCGTGGGCGTCGGTCGCCCGGTCCCCGGCCGTGCGGAAGTAGATGCCGGTCGGGCGCGCCGGGTCACGTCGTACGGACGCGACATCGACGCCGTACGCCCCGATCGCCTCGACCAGGTGATCGCCGAAGGCGTCCGTGCCGACCCGGCTGACCCAGCGCGCGGAGTGCCCGGCGGCCGCCAGCGCGCAGGCCACGTTCGACTCGGCGCCGCCGATGGCGCGGTCGAAGGAGGGGACGTCGGCGAGGCGGCCGGGCCGGGAGGGCAGGAAGGTCACCATGGACTCGCCGAGCGCTACGACGTCCACGACGTCGGGGGCATTGCGGGGTCCGGTGGCGGCCACGATCGTCGTAACTCCTCGGCTCGGGGGGTGCGGCGGCTGTCGTTGACCCCGCGTCGGCCGAGATGTTAGACAGCAGTAAGCGATATACGCAACGGGTGTTGCACAGTATGCAACACGCCAGATCAGGAGGCTCCATGAGCAGCGAGGCGCTCGCCCGCTTGGCCGAGGAACGCGTCGACCACCGCTTCAAGGGCCTCCCGCCGGACGCCGACGGGCTGACCGTCGGCGAACTGGCCGCCCAGCGCCGTGACCTCTTCACCGGCGGCTTCGCCACACCGGTCCTGGCCCTCTCCGCGGAGCGTCTGGAGCACAACCTGAAGCTCATGGAGACGTACGCGGCCCGGCACGGCCTCGCCTTCGCCCCGCACGGCAAGACCTCCATGGCGCCCCAGCTCTTCCGGCGCCAGATCGAGCACGGCGCCTGGGGCATCACCCTGGCCGTGCCGCACCAGGTGCGGGTGGCGCGAGCCTTCGGTGTCGAGCGGGTCTTCCTCGCCAACGAACTGGTGGACCCGGCGGCCCTGCACTGGATCGCCGCCGAACTGGCCGCCGACCCGGACTTCCGGTTCATCTGCTACGTCGACTCCGTGCGCGGGGTGGAGCTGATGGACACGGCGCTGACGGGAGCGGCACGTCCGGTGGACGTCGTGGTGGAGCTCGCCGCCGGCGAGGGCGCGCGCACGGGCGTCCGTACGGAGGCGGAGTGCGCGGCCGTCGCCGACGCGGTGGCGGGCACGGAGACGCTGCGGCTGTTGGGCGTGGCGGGCTACGAGGGCGAGGTCCCGCAGGCGAGCCCGGAGCGGGTGCACGCGTGGCTGCGGCGCCTGGTCGCCCTGGCCGTCGACTTCGACAAGGCGGGGCGCTTCTCCGGAGTCGACGAGATCGTCGTCAGCGCGGGCGGCAGCGCCTGGTTCGACGCGGTGGCCGACGTGTTCGCCGGGATCCCCGACCTGTCCTCCCCGGTACTGAAGTTGCTGCGCTCGGGCGCGTACGTCTCGCACGACGACGGCCACTACCGCAAGCTGACGCCTTTCAACCGCGTCCCCGAGGAGGGCGCCCTGGAGCCCGCGTTCCGCCTGTGGACCCAGGTGGTCTCCCGCCCGTCGCCCGAGCAGGCCTTCGTCAACGCGGGCAAGCGGGACGCCGCCTACGACCTCGACCTCCCCTGCGCGCAGGTGGTCCGGAGGGACGGCGTCGAACGGCCGGCCACCGGTATCGAGGTCACGGCCCTGTCCGACCAGCACGCCTGGCTGCGGACGGCCCCGGAAGCGGATCTGGAGGTCGGCGACTGGGTGGGCCTGGGCCTGTCCCATCCGTGCACGTCCTTCGACAAGTGGCCGCTGATCCCGGTCGCCCAGGCGGACGGCACCGTCGTCGACTACATCCGCACGTTCTTCTGAGGAAGGGGCCGGCGTGGAGAGCCTCGTCATCCGGGACGCGGACGTCGTGGACGGCAGCGGCGCGGACGCGTACCGCGCCGATGTGGTCGTGGACGACGGCAGGATCGTCTCGATCGTCAAGGAGGCCGCGGCAGCGGGCTGCCAGCGCCCGCGCGCGAGGAGGGAACTGGACGCGGAGGGCCTCGTCCTCTCCCCCGGCTTCATCGACATGCACGCCCACAGCGACCTGGCGCTGCTGCGCGACCCCGACCACAGTGCGAAGGCCGCGCAGGGCGTCACGCTCGAAGTCCTCGGCCAGGACGGACTGTCGTACGCCCCCGTCGACGGCCGCACGCTCGCCGAGGTGCGCCGCGCGATCACCGGCTGGAACGGGTACGGCGACGACATCGACTTCGACTGGCGGTCGGTGGGCGAGTACCTCGACCGGCTGGACCGGGGGATCGCCGTGAACGCGGCCTACCTCATCCCCCAGGGCACGGTCCGCGCGCTCGCCGTCGGCTGGGAGGACCGCGAGGCCACACCCGCAGAGCTGGACCGGATGCGGCAGCTGGTCGCGGAGGGGCTGGAGCAGGGCGCGGTCGGCCTGTCGTCCGGACTCACGTACACCCCCGGCATGTACGCCGAGGACGCCGAACTCACCGAGCTGTGCCGGGTGGTGGCGCGGTACGGCGGCTACTACTGCCCGCACCACCGCTCGTACGGCGCGGGCGCCCTGGAGGCGTACGCGGAGATGGTGGACCTCACCCGTGAGGCCGGCTGCGCGCTCCACCTCGCCCACGCCACCATGAACTTCGGCGTGAACAAGGGCCGGGCACCCGAGCTGCTGTCACTGCTCGACGACGCCCTCGCCGCCGGCGCCGACATCACCCTCGACACCTACCCGTACACCCCCGGCAGCACGACCCTCGCGGCGCTCCTGCCGAGCTGGGCGAGCGAGGGCGGCCCGGAGGAGATCCTGCGGCGACTGACGGACGAGCCGACCGCCGAGCGCGTCCGCCACGGCCTGGAGGTCACCGGCGCGGACGGCTGCCACGGGGTTCCGGTGGAGTGGGACACGATCGAGATCTCGGGCGTCACCGACCCGGCACTGGGCGACTTCGTCGGCCGTACGATCCGGCAGTCGGCGGACCTGCGCGGCGAGACCCCCTGGGCCACCGCCCGCCACCTCCTCCTCGCCGACCGGCTGGGTTCGACGATCCTCCAGTACGTGGGCCACGAGGAGAACGTCCGGGCGATCATGCGGCACCGCGTCCACACGGCCGGTTCGGACGGCATCCTCCAGGGAACCAAGCCGCACCCACGGGCGTACGGGACCTTCCCGCACTACCTCGGACAGTACGTACGGGAGTTGGGTGTGTTGTCGCTGGAGGAGTGCGTCGCCCACCTCACCGGGCGCCCGGCGGCCCGGCTGCGCCTGCCGGACCGCGGGCTGGTCCGCGAGGGGTACCGGGCCGACCTGGTCCTGTTCGACCCGGCCACGGTGGCGGCGGGCTCGACGTACGACGCCCCGCGCACGCTGCCGACCGGCATCCCGTACGTCCTGGTCGACGGCCGCTTCGTGATCGAGGACGGGCGCCGGACGGACGTACTGGCGGGGCGGGCGGTCCGCAGAACTCCCCGGTGACCGCCCGCCGTTCGCACGCGTACCGCTACGGCCTGGGCAGGGTGCACCCGCTCGCGCTCAGGTTGAGCTTGTTGCCGGTCGTGAAGCACGCCGGGATCTGGTAGATCTCCTGCGCGTAGTTGATGCCCTCACGGACGGTCACGTTGCCGTTCGCGTCGACCTCGCAGGGGTTGTTCTCCGTGCAGGTCCCGCCGTCCTCGTTGCCCGTGTTGTTGACGGCGACGACCTTGCCGGTCGCGTTGTCGATCACCGGGGAGCCGGAGGTGCCGCCGATGGTCTGGCAGGCGGAGGTGTAACGGACCGAGTCCTTCCAGGTCCAGTCGCCCTCCTTCAGGCGGTACACGAAACCGTCGATGTTGCAGCTGTAGGTCCGCTTCCAGTACCCGGAGGCGACGGTGATGGCGGTGCCCGCGACCGGGTGCGTGTCGGCGACGGTGAGGGCACTGATGCCGTACGAGCTCTGGATCTGCGCGTAGGTGCTGGTGAGCTGATAGATCGTGACGTCCGTGTCCGTCATCGTCGAGTAGGCGACCGTGCTCGCCCGCAGCGTCGCCACCCGCGTGCCCGCGGAGTTGAGCAGCCCGAAGGTGCGGCTGGACGCCTGGTCGACGATCACCTCACCGGGCTCCGGGAAGCCGGTCTCCAGGCAGTGGCCGTTGGAGAGCACGAGCGCGGGGTCCGTGCTCGCGGAGTTCGGGAAGCGGATCACGGAGCCGGAGCAGTTGCTGAGCGAGACGGTGCCCGCGAAGGTGACCGCCTGGAGCGTGGGTGCGGCGGCGGCCCGTGTCGAGGCGGTCCGCGCCGCGCTGTCGGTGCTCTTCACAGACACGGATGCGGCCACGGATACGGAGGCGGGTGCGGACGCGGGCGCCTCGGGCGCTGGGGCCGCGACCGCGGGTGCCGCGCCCGCCCCGGCGATCGCCAGAGCGAAGAGTGCGGCGACGAGAGGCTTTCTCATGTGGGGGTCCCCTCTTGCGACAGGGCGACCGGAGATCTTCCGGTCGCCCGCTGTTTTGTCATGCGCATTGTGATCGCAGAGGAGAGGGTGAGCAAAGAGTCGTTTCCGGCCGGGGGTTGGCCGGATCCGGCAGACGCGCCGGACTCCTAGCCGGACTTGCCGCCGTGGCCGTGCCCGCGGCCACTGCCGGAGTTGCCCGGGGCGGAGGTGCTCGCGGTGGAGGTGCTCGCGGTGGAGGTCGGCGTGCCGGCGGCGGCCGACGTACCGGTGACGGAAGGGGTGGGCGAGGACGACGCGGTGCTGTCCGGGGACGCCTTGGAGCTGTTCGACGCGCCCGCGGAGGGCGTGGGGGAAGCGGGGGGCGCGGCCTCGCCCGGGCTGCCCGACGCCCCGGCAGTCACCCCGTCGGTGTCCTCCGTGGCCGCCACGGACTCCCCGGTCGTACGGTCCTGCCCGCCCCGCCCGTCCCCCGACGACCCCGAGGACGACCCGGAGAAGGAGAACCCGGCTATCACCGCCGCCACGGACACGACCCCCACCGCACCGGCGACGACCGCCGCACGGCGCTTCCGTGCCGCCCCCTGCTTCCGCCGGGCGCGCCGACCGGGGCCGGAAGGCGTCCCGGGCGCCACGGGCCCCCCGGGCGCCACAGGCTCCCCGGGCTCCCCGGGCCCCCCCTCGACCACGGCCGGCAGCTCGCGTGTCTCGTCGTACGCGTCCGTCCACCCGTGCGCGGCCGCGGGATCGACGTACTCCTCGTACGCGGGGGCCGCCGCCTCCTGCGGGTGGTACACGTTCGGGTGCGTCGGGGACCCCTCGCCGGGGTGGGCGCCGGGAGCATCGATCGGACCGCTTGCGGCATTCGCGCCGTATGCCCCGCTCTGGCGCTGAGATGGGGTGGACATGACCGCGAATTCTAGAGACGGGCGGGGTTCCTGAGACAGCTACCGGCGATAACCGCACAAACCGCCGCGTCTCACGTGGCGGAAAACACGGGCCATGAGGCGTTACCGGGCCGTAAGCTCACGGACATGCAGGTGATCCAGTCGACCAAGCTCGCCAACGTCTGTTACGAGATCCGGGGCCCGGTACTCGAGGAGGCGATGCGGCTCGAGGCGGCAGGGCACCGCATCCTCAAGCTGAACACCGGCAACCCGGCCGCCTTCGGCTTCGAGTGCCCGCCCGAGATCCTGGAGGACATCCTCCGCAATGTGTCGTCGGCCCACGGGTACGGGGACGCGAAGGGTCTGCTGGCCGCCCGCCGGGCCGTCGTCATGCACAACCAGACCCTCGGCATCGAGACGGACGTCGAGCACGTCTTCGTCGGCAACGGCGTCTCCGAGCTGATCGTGATGGCGATGCAGGGGCTGCTGGACGACGGCGACGAGGTCCTCGTACCGGCGCCCGACTACCCCCTGTGGACCGCCGCCGTGTCCCTGTCCGGCGGCACCGCCGTCCACTACCGCTGCGACGAGCAGTCCGACTGGATGCCCGACCTCGCGGACGTGGAGCGGAAGGTCACCGACCGCACCAAGGCGATCGTCATCATCAACCCGAACAACCCGACGGGCGCGGTGTACGACGAGGCGATGCTCAAGGGGCTGACCGACATCGCCCGCCGCCACAACCTGCTGGTCTGCTCGGACGAGATCTACGACAAGATCCTCTACGACGGCGCCACGCACACCTCGACCGCCGCGATCGCGCCCGACCTGCTCACGCTCACCTTCAACGGCATGTCGAAGGCGTACCGGGTCGCCGGCTACCGCGTCGGCTGGATGTCGATCTCCGGCCCGCGCGCCCACGCCGACTCCTACATCGAGGGCCTGACGATCCTGGCGAACATGCGCCTGTGCGCGAACATGCCGGGCCAGCACGGTGTCGTCGCCGCGCTCAGCGGGCGCCAGACCATCAACGACCTGGTTCTGCCGGGCGGGCGCCTGAAGGAGCAGCTGGACACCGCCTACGAGCTGCTGACCCAGATCCCGGGCGTGACGTGTGTGCGGCCGAAGGGGGCGCTGTATCTCTTCCCGCGCCTCGACCCCAAGGTCTTCAAGATCAAGGACGACCGGCGGATGGTCCTCGACCTGCTGCGCAGCGAGAAGATCATGGTCGTCCAGGGCACCGGCTTCAACTGGCCCGAACCGGACCACTTCCGCGTGGTGACCCTGCCGTCGGTCGGGGACCTGCGGGACGCGGTGGGCCGGATCGGCAACTTCCTGGACGGCTACAGCCAGCCCTGACGCTCACGCTGCGCGTACAGGACGCCCCCTTTTCGCGAACCACTCAACTTTAGACGAAATCCAAGCTAGGATGGTTTCCTGTCAGAGCACAGGAGGCCATCCCATGTACGAACCGATCCGCACCAAGTCGGTCCACAGCACGATGGCCGGCAGCACCTCCGACTTTCCCCACCGCTCCCGCGAGGAGGAGCTGGACATCCAGCTCGCGGGCCATCTCGCGGCGCTGCTCGCCGTCACGGACGAACTGCGCGGCTCCGCCCCGTCGGCCGACCTGGACGGCGCGGCCGAACGGCTCGCGCGGCAGGTCGCCCGGCTGCGCGGAGGGCACGCGCCGGTCCGCGCGGCGGTGACCGCCGTCGGCGAGGAGCCGCAGCAGACGGCACTGCACGAGCGGGCCCACGCCCTCGCGGGCCGCGCCCTCGTCGTCGCGGCCTCCCGCGCCGACACGGCGGCGGCGATCCTGGCGGCGGAGCGCATGGACGCGCATGCCGCCGCCCTGGCGGAGCGGCAGGAGCTCAGCGCCGCCGGCTGACACCCCCTCACCGGGGCCCCTCGAACGGCCCCGGTCCGCGTGCACCCGCAGCGACGCGCGGACCGGGCGCCACAGACGCCTTCGCCCTGGAACCCCACAGACACCTTCGCCCTGGGCGCCCGCAGACACCTCCGCCCTGGAATCCCCCGTTCCTGTTGCATACCGTTCTTCGCGGATCCGGACGTGGTGAAGGCCCTCGCCGCCAAGGGCTACAGCGTGAAGGCGGAGACCTCGGGCTCGTGGGCCATGGAGGGCCTCAACCTCAAGGGGTACGACGTCGCCTTTCCCCGAGCCAGGCGCCGGCCGCCGAACTCGCCGAGAAGTACTAAATACGGGGGACTCTCCTTCGCCCGTTCTACGTCATGGCCCACCGCGGCGCCGCCGAAGTGCTCCCGGGAACGGGCTCGACAGCAGAAATCGCGGCACCCCCAAGATGACCGCTTACCTCGACGCCGCCCGGGACGACCCGACCTGGCAGCAGCTCAAGGGGGCCGAAAAGTACGGGGAGTTGACCGGCACCGTTCCTAGAGACTGAGTGGGAGTGAGCCCTGTTGCCAGAACTCATGCTCAGCCGTGTGCCCCGAACGGTGTTGGGCACGCTGGTCGCCCGCTTTCGCTCCGCTGCCGGGCGACACGGATCTCGTCCGTGGTCCGGGAAGGCGGGGGCGGGGTCCCTCACGCCTGCGGGTCTCCGGTCGGGCCTGGGCGGTCCGATGCCCCTGCTCATCACTCTGGTGAACAGGGGGCGGTGCCGTCCGTCGCCGGATCGGATGCCCGAGGGCGCGTCGCCCGATCGCGATGCTCGCCGCATCGTGCCGGGAAACCTGTCGGTTGCTGCTGGTCAGCGGCTGCTGCCAGTGCTGGGCGCCCCACCGGGAGCTGTAGGCGGGGTCGACCGCGACGATGGCGATGTTCTGTTCGGCGGCCATCGATACCAGCCGCGCCCTCAGCCTGGCGGTGGGGAAGCGGGAGATCAGGCGGCGGAAGCGTTTGTTGCGGCCGTGCTTCTCCCGGCACCGTCCGTCGGTGAAGTCCAGGTCCTCGATCGCGATCGCCGCCGCGGCGGTGGCGCGGGTGTGATGCAGCAGCCTCGTGAGGGCGTGCCGGATCTGCGCGTCCCGATGCGCCGTGGAGCCGGTCAGGTCGTAGAAGAAGCGGCGGGGCTCGCCCACCGGGTTGCCGTGCCCATCCAGGCGCCAGGCAGCCAGGTGGTCGTCGTTCATGTCGACGGCAACCACACCCTTGGCGAGCGCCGCTTCCAGTGGCAGGGCGGGGGCGGCCGCGCGTTGCCAGGAGGCGGTCACGTACCAGCGGCCCCGCAGGACGTCGTGGTGGATGCGGTAGGCCACCGCCCGATTGCCCGTGATCCGTTCCAGCCACTCCGCACCCCGGTGCGCGAACTGCACGGTCGCGTCCAGCACATACCGGCCGTGTGGGGCGTTGGCCGGATGCGCCAGGGCGGCGGGGAGTTTGAGGGAGATCTGCCCGGTGTCGGTGATGCGGATCGTCTCGTTGCCGAAGCGTTTGCCGGACTCCCCGTCCGCGGCCAGGAACATCCGCGCCGCCCGCCACCGCTCCCCCCACGCCCGCTCGTCCAGCCCGGCCGCATCCAGGTGGTGGCGCAGGTGGGCGAGTTTCTTGCCGCCGCGCACCACCCGCACCCGGCCCGCCGCCCAGTCCGCCTCCCTCGCGCTCAGTCGGGTCCGTAGGGCGTGCAGGCGGCGGGACTTGGCATGCCACTCCGACCGCGACCCGTACCCCCGCACCAGCCCCGCCCGCTTGTCCGCCTTCGCCCCCAGCGGACGCGCCAGCCGCGCCTCGACCTGCGTGATCTGCCCGCGCAACCAGGCCAGCTCTGCCGTCTGCCCACGCCTCGCCAAAGCCCACTGATCATGCGTGGCCTTGGTGATACTGCCCGCCCACCGCGCCGACGAGACCCCGGTCAGCTCCCGCTTCCGCACCGCCCACCCGGCGGCATCGTGCCCCAGGCCCTGGCGACAGCGCACGGCGAGATCACCCGCGGCCAGTCCGCCAAGGAACACCCCCATCTCGGCCAGCACCGCCGCATCCGCCTGCGACACCCGTAGCCGGGCCCGGATCGCCACCCCCGCAGGGCCGGGCACCACGAACGACGCCGCCACCTCCCGCAGCCCACCCACCCCGTCACCCCACCCCAGTAGCGCGCTGCCACATCCCGTCGTCCCGCTCAACGAACCCCGCCCACAAAGGTCACGCATTCGGCAGACAAACTCCCGTTCCCACCGGCCAGAAACCCTTCCCCCTGCCCCCATCACGGCACCATCGCTCACTCACACTCGCGAAAGCGCACTCCTGCACGGTCAAGCGGCAACAGTTCCGAACCCTCGACGCCATCGACACCGACAAGGTCCAGTCGGCCGAGGTGATGGCAGCGACCGTGGAGTCCCTGAACTCCTCTTCGACGCCCAGCAGGGCTCGCTGGACGGCGCCTTCGAGGAGATCCGTGGCTACCAGTGAGTTCCTCGGCTATCTCGAGTCCCGCAAGAACATCGCCGGCGCCGCCTGCGGACTCGTCGGCCTGGTGCTGACCTTCACGGGAGTGGCGGGCCCGTACTGGCCGGTCGTCGTCGTGGGCCTGTACGGCGCGGGCGCGCTGATCGCCCCGCCGGAGCGGCCGCCGCTGCCCGACTTCCCGGACCCGTCGGCCCGGCTCGACGAGGTGCGGGGCGACTTCGGGCGGCTGCGCGGCTATCTCGCGGACGTCGAACTGCCGCCCGCCGCCGCGGGCCGGCTCACCGAACTGACCGAACTGCTGGCCGCGCTGCTCGACCCCGGCTGGGTCACCGAGGTGCTCGCCCAGGACCCGGAGGGCGTCCACACGCTCTCCCGGGCCGTACGGCAGGACATCCCGGAGGCCGTCGACACGTTCGTACGGACTCGGTGGTGGACGCGGCTGGCGCCGGGGCAGGAGCCGCCGGAACGGCATCTGGAGCGGCAGCTGACGCTGCTGCACGAGGAGGCGGACCGGCTGGCGGCGGGCCTGCGGGAGACGGAGGCGCGGCGGCAGGAGTCGCACACGCGGTATCTCGAGGACCGGTCTCAGTAGCGGACCCGTCGCAGTGACGAAACGCCGGGGAAGCAGGCGAAGGCCTGTCGCCAGGTTCCCCGTCGGGGCGGACGGGGACGTGGCGACAGGCCCGGGGCTGAGCACGCCGTTGTGCGCAGCCTCGCCGGTCTGTGGTGCTTTCACCGCGGCCGACCGTGACGATGTAGCTGGTCAGGGCACGATCGGAGCCGGCCGCGGCGTCTTCGGGGGCGGTCAGCCCAGGCGCTGCACCAGAGCGCGGTACTCGTCCCACAGCTCCTTGGGCGTGTGGTCGCCGAAGGTGTTGAGGTGCTCGGGGACCAGGGCGGCCTCCTCGCGCCAGACCTCCTTGTCGACCGTGAGCAGGAAGTCCAGGTCGGAGTCGGACAGGTCCAGGCCCTTGGTGTCCAGGGCGCCCTTGGCCGGCAGGATGCCGATCGGGGTCTCGACGCCCTCGGCCTTGCCGTCGAGGCGGTCGACGATCCACTTCAGGACGCGACTGTTCTCGCCGAAGCCGGGCCAGACGAACTTGCCCTCGTCGTTCTTGCGGAACCAGTTGACGTAGTAGATCTTCGGGAGCTTCGCCTGGTCCTTGTCCTTGGCGACGTCGACCCAGTGGCCCATGTAGTCGCCCATGTTGTAGCCGCAGAACGGCAGCATGGCGAAGGGGTCGCGGCGCAGCTCGCCGACCTTGCCCTCGGCGGCGGCGGTCTTCTCGCTCGCCACGTTGGCGCCGAGGAAGACGCCGTGGTTCCAGTCGAAGGACTCCGTCACCAGCGGCACCGCTGTCGCGCGGCGGCCGCCGAAGAGGATCGCCGAGATCGGCACGCCCTTCGGGTCCTCCCACTCCGGTGCGATGATCGGGCACTGCGCGGCGGGGACGGTGAAGCGGGCGTTCGGGTGGGCCGCCGGGACGTCGGACTCGGGCGTCCAGTCGTTGCCCTTCCAGTCCGTCAGGTGGGCCGGAGTCTCCTCCGTCATGCCCTCCCACCAGATGTCGTTGTCGTCGGTGAGGGCGACGTTGGTGAAGACGGAGTTGCCCCACAGGGTCTTCATCGCGTTGGCGTTGGTGTGCTCACCGGTGCCGGGCGCGACGCCGAAGAAGCCGGCCTCGGGGTTGATCGCGTAGAGGCGGCCGTCCTCGCCGAAGCGCATCCAGGCGATGTCGTCACCGATGGTCTCGACGGTCCAGCCGGAGATGGTCGGCTCCAGCATGGCGAGGTTCGTCTTGCCGCAGGCGCTCGGGAAGGCTGCGGCGACGTACTTGGACTCTCCCTGCGGCGGGGTCAGCTTGAGGATCAGCATGTGCTCGGCCAGCCAGCCCTCGTCACGGGCCATGACGGAGGCGATGCGCAGGGCGTAGCACTTCTTGCCGAGCAGGGCGTTGCCGCCGTAGCCGGAGCCGTAGGACCAGATCTCGCGGCTCTCCGGGAAGTGGGAGATGTACTTGGTGCTGTTGCACGGCCACGGGACGTCCGCCTCGCCCTTCTCGAGGGGGGCGCCGAGGGTGTGCACGGCCTTCACGAAGAATCCGTCGGAGCCCAGCTCGTCCAGGACCGGACGGCCCATGCGGGTCATGGTGCGCATGGACACGGCGACGTAGGCGGAGTCGGTGATCTCGACGCCGATCGCGGAGAGGTCCGAGCCGAGCGGCCCCATGCAGAACGGGACGACGTACATCGTCCGGCCGCGCATCGACCCGCGGAAGATGCCCTTCTCGCCCTGGAATATCTCCCGCATCTCGGCGGGGGCCTTCCAGTGGTTGGTCGGGCCGGCGTCCTGCTCCTTCTCCGAGCAGATGAAGGTCCGGTCCTCGACCCGGGCGACGTCGGTGGGGTCGGAGGCCGCGTAGTAGGAGTTGGGGCGCTTGATCGGGTCGAGTTTCTTGAAGGTGCCCTTGGCCACCAGCTCCTCGGACAGCCTGTCGTACTCAGCCTCGGATCCGTCACACCAGACCACGTTGTCCGGCTGCGTCAGTTCGGCGATCTCGTTGACCCACGAGATCAGTTCCTGATGGTTGGTGGGAATGACGGGAGCCGCGATGTCGAGCGCCACGATTGCTCCTAAAAAGAGGGGATTTTTTGTTGGAGGCCCCGTGGGGGCTGCGACCCGGATGCTGCACCGCGGAACCATGTCCGCTCATCCGGTGCCGACCGCACTCATTTGATCATCCGACTAGTCCGCCCATATGTCCAGAGGACGTCACAAGTGAGCGGAGTGACCATCGCCACGTGTAGCCGCGCTTCTTTGCGTCCACATGAGGTTCGACTGAAGGTCTTTTTGCGTTGCGCAAATCGCGTGAGATCATGACCACTCGGAGTGCTGTACTGATACGTAACTTACGGTTCCGTAGGTACGATGCCCCGCATGACTGCGCCCGTCCCCGACGCGCCCACGGACACGCCGGCCGCAGGCCGCGGCCCCGTCGGGCTCTCCCTGCCGCACCCGATCAAGCCCAAGCTGCGCGGCTGGCTGCATCTGGGCATGTTCCCGGCCGCACTGATCTCAGGCCTCGTACTCACCGCCCTCGCCGACTCGACCCGCGGCCGCATCGCCTGCGGGATCTTCGCGCTGACGGCGTGCCTGCTGTTCGGTGTGAGCGCCCTGTACCACCGGGGCGACTGGAGCCCGAGAATGGACGGCATCCTGCGCCGTCTCGACCACGCGAACATCTTCCTGATCATCGCGGGCACCTACACCCCCCTGACCATGCTGCTGCTCCCGGAGACCAAGGGGCAGTGGCTGCTGTGGGGCATCTGGGGCGCGGCCGCCGCGGGCATCGTCTTCCGCGTCTTCTGGGTCGGCGCCCCGCGCTGGCTCTACACCCCCTGCTACATCGCGATGGGCTGGGCAGCCGTCTTCTTCCTGCCGGACTTCATGCGCACCGGCGGCATCGCGGTCCTCGTCCTGGTGATCGTCGGCGGCGTCCTCTACAGCGCGGGCGGCGTGATCTACGGGATCAAGCGACCCAACCCGTCACCGCGCTGGTTCGGCTTCCACGAGGTGTTCCACTCGCTCACCCTCGCCGCGTTCGTCGTCCACTACGTCGGCATCTCACTGGTGGCGTACCAGCACGCGTAGCGCTCCCCTCCCCCCTTCATGGCCACGGCTTGCGAGCCGTGGCCATTTCTCTGTGCCGACAGCGCCTCCATATTGACAGACGCATTTGTTTGAGAGTTACTCTCATTTCATGGTTACTGTCACTCGGCTGGGAACCGAACGGCGCGACCCGCGCCGCTGGTGGGCCCTCGGGGCCCTGGTCGCGAGCATGCTGGTGCTCGGCTTCGACATGACGATCCTGAACGTGGCGCTGCCGACGATGGCGAGCGACCTGGGTGCCACCACCGGCGAGCAGCAGTGGATGGCGGACGCCTACGTCGTCGTCTTCGCGGCGCTGATGCTCCCGGCGGGGCTGCTCGGCGACCGGTTCGGGCGGCGGCGGATGCTGATCGCCGGGCTCGGGATCTTCCTCGCCGGTTCCGTCGTCGGCGCGCTGGCCCAGGACGTGAACTGGGTGATCGGCGCCCGCGCGGTCATGGGCGTCGGCGCGGCGCTGATCACGCCCCTCGCCATGTCCGTGCTGCCGTCGCTGTTCCCGCCCGAAGAGCGCGGCAAGGCCATCGGCCTGGTCTCCACCGGCTCCGCGCTCGGCCTGCCGCTGGGGCCGATCATCGGCGGCTGGCTGCTGGACCACTTCTGGTGGGGCTCGGTGTTCGTGCTGAACGTCCCGATGGTCGCGATCGGCATCGCCGCCTGCGTCTTCCTGCTCCCCGAAACCCGCGACCCCGCCTCCCCCGAGGTCGACACCCTCTCCACCGCTTTCACCGCCGCGGGGCTCGGCGCGCTCATCTACGCGATCATCGAGGCCCCCGAGCGCGGCTGGGGCGACCCGCTGGTCCTGAGCATGTTCGCCGGGTCCGCGGTCCTGATCGCCGGGCTGGTGCTGCGCGAGCGCCGGGTGGAGCGCCCCATGCTCGACATGACGCTGCTCGCCCATCGCGGCTTCCTGTTCAACACCATCGCCGCGACCCTGGTCATGTTCGTGCTGTCCGGTCTGCTGTTCGTGCTGCCGCCCTACCTCCAGGCCGTCCTCGGCAACGACACCCTCGCCACCGGTGTCCGGCTGCTGCCGATGGTTCTCGGCCTGTCCGTCGCCGCGAAGCTCGCCGCACCGGTCGCAGTCCGATTCGGGGCGCGCGCCTCGGTCAGCGCGGGACTGGTGGTCCTCGCTTTCGCCGCCCTCCTCGGCAGCCGTACGACGGTCCACTCCGGCTACGGCTTCACCGCGCTGTGGCTCACCGTCGCCGGCCTGGGCTTCGGCTTCGCGCTCGTGCCGGCCATGACCGGAGCGCTGGCCACCCTGCCCGGCGACCGCGCGGGCAGCGGCTCCGGGCTGCTGCTGACGTTCCGCCAGGTCGGCTCCGCCGTCGGCATCGCGCTGCTCGGCAGCCTGCTCTCCAACGTCTTCCGCGACCGCCTCGATGTGACCGGCCTGCCCGCCGGGGCCGCGGACACCGCCGGGGACTCGGTGGTCGCCGCGCACATGATCGCCGAGAAGGCCGGTTCCGCGCACCTCGCCGCCTCCGCGAACGGCGCGTACGTCCACGGCATGACCCTGGTCCTGCTGGTGTGCGGCGTCTCGGCCCTGGTCTCGGCGCTGCTGGCGGCGGCGTTCCTGCCGGGCGCGCCCGCGGCACGGCGTACGGAGTGCGGCAGCACCGGCATCGCCGCCGCCACGGAGGATGCCCGACAATGAATCCCATGACGGCCGCACGCAGCACCACCCCCGCCGACCGCCCCCAGCTGGGGCTCCGTGAGCGCAAGAAGATCAAGACCCGCGAGGCGATCCGTGCCGCCACGTACGCGCTGATCAAGGAGCAGGGGTACGACGCCACGACGATCGACCAGATCGCCGAGCGCGCCGAGGTGTCGCCGTCGACTGTCTTCCGGTACTTCCCGACCAAGGAGGACATCGTCCTCACGGACGAGTACGACCCGATCCTCCTGGAACTGCTGCGGGCCCGCTCGGCGGACGAGCCGTTGTCGGAGACCATGCGGTACGTGATGCGGGAGGGCGCCCGCGTGGGTATCGAGGAGGACCCGGAGGTGGCGCGGCTGCGTACCCACCTGATGGTCACGGTTCCGGCGATGCGCTCACGGATGATGGAGAGCATGTCGGTCACCGGCCGCGTGCTCTGCGCCGCGATCGGCGAGCGCACCGGCCGCGACCCCGACAGCCTGGAGGTCCGCGTCTACGCGATGTCCCTCATCGGCGGCCTGATGGAGACGTCCCTGTACTGGGCCGAGCACAGCCACGAGGACGACTTCGAGGGCCTCCTCGACCGCGCGCTGGACGTCCTGGAGCACGGCCTGGGAAACGAAAACCGCTGAGACCCCGTCCCTCCCCCGTGCCATCCTGACCAGGTGAACGCACCCGAGATCCGCGTCGAAGTCGCCCCCGAGCTGGCCCTGTTCGTCCCGCACGCCCGGCGCGGGGCCGCCACCGCCCTCGCCGTCGACGGCGTCTCGACCCTCGGCCATGTCGTCGAGTCCCTCGGAGTCCCGCTGACGGAGGTCGGCGCCCTCGTCGTCGACGGCCGTGAGGTCCCGGTGTCGCACATCCCGGCGAACGGCGAGTCGGTGACCGTCCGCCCGGTCGCCCGCCCCCAGCAGGTCCCCGGAGCTCCCCTCCGCTTCCTCCTCGACGTCCACCTCGGCACCCTCGCCCGCCGTCTGCGCCTGCTCGGCGTGGACACCGCGTACGAGTCGACCGACATCGGCGACCCCGCCCTCGCCGCCCGTTCGGCAGCCGAGCAGCGGGTCATGCTCAGCCGCGACCGAGGCCTCCTGCGCCGCCGCGAACTGTGGGCCGGAGGCTTCGTCTACAGCACCGACCCCGACGACCAGCTCCGCGACGTCCTGCACCGCTTCGCCCCCGAACTGCGCCCCTGGACCCGCTGCACCGCCTGCAACGGCGTGCTGAAGGAAGCCACCAAGGACGAGGTCGCCGACCAGCTGAAACACGGCACCCACCGGTCGTACGACGTCTTCGCGCAGTGCCGCGCGTGCGGGCGCGCGTACTGGAAGGGCGCGCACCACGAGCAGCTGGAGGCCATCGTGGAGCGCGCCCTGGCGGAGTTCGCGGGCGACCGCTGAGCGCTCCGCGGGATGTGCGGCGATGCGCCGTCCATCGCCTGCGGCATCGTCGTGGCTGGTCGCGCCCACGCGGCGGAGCCGCATATCGACACAGCCCCGCGCCCCTTCGAGGGCGCTGCGGAACCGAAGCGGACTTCACCGAGGCCGCTCAGCGATGTTCGCGATGGTCCAGCCCCGTACGACGAGGATCACCAAGGACGGCACGCCGCGCGGGAGCAGGAAGGCCGACGCCATGCGGGAATCGCCGCCGCCTCTCGTTTCAGCCGTTCAGCGCCCCGCGCAGCCGCTCCGGATCGGTGGTCGGAGCGTCACAGGTGAAGTTGCGGCAGACGTACGCGGTCGGTTCACCGCCGACGAGCGGCCGATCCGCGAGCAGCGGAAACTCGTCACTCCCCGGAGTTCCGACGGCGACGACGGCACCGGGGGCGGTGCCGAGAAGCGCCGTACGGTGCATGGCCCTGGTGGCCGGATCGTCGAGCGACGGACCGACGATCGCGACCTCCCGCGGCCCGTCGAGCAGCGCCTCGGCGACGGCGAGCCCCCAGCCGATGAACCGCGGCACGCGCGGCCCCAGCGCCTTCACCACGCCCAACGCCCGCTCTGCGGCGGTGCGATGGGGCTCGGCGCCCGTCTGTGCCGCATAGCCCAGCAGGGCACCGGCCGCGGCGGTCCAGCCGGAGGGGGCGGCGTTGTCGGTCGGGTCCTGCGGCCGGCGGATCAGCTTCTCGGCGTCGGCGGCGGTGTCGTACAGGGATCCCGACTTCGGATCGACGAAGCCGGTCAGCACATGGTCGAGGAGGAGCCCGGCGAATTCGAGCCACACCCCCTCCCCGGTCACGGACGCGAGCGCGAGGAAGCCCTCGGCGACGTCGGCGTAGTCCTCCAGCACACCCGCGTTCGCGCCGACCCGGCCGTCCTTGCTCGTACGGGCCAGCCGTGCGTGGTCGTCCAGATGCAGCCGTACGAGGAGATCGGCGGCGGAGACGGCGGCCTCGACCAGGTCGGGGCGGTCGAAGTAGGCGCCGGTCTCGGCGAGGGCGGCGATCGCGAGGCCGTTCCAGGCGGCGACCACCTTGTCGTCGCGGCCGGGGGCGGGGCGCCGCGCACGCGCGGCCAGCAGCCGCTCCCGGACGGACACGATCCGCTCGGCGTCGAACACACCCTCGTGCTGGGGGAGCTGGAGGACGGAGGCGCCCTCCTCGAAGGTGCCCTCCTCGGTCACGCCGAAGTGATGGGCGGCGAGTTCGGCGTCCTCGGCGCCGAGGACCTCGGCGAGCTGCCCGGGCGTCCACACGTAGTACGCGCCTTCGACGTGCTTGCCCGTCCCGTCGTCACTGTCGGCGTCGAGCGCGGAGGCGAACCCGCCTTCGTTCGTCCGGAGTTCCCGCACCATGAAGTCGGCGGTCTCCAGGGCGACGCGGCGGGCGAGCTCGGACCCCGTGGCCCGCCAAAGGTGCGCATAAACCCGACAAAGTAGCGCATTATCGTACAACATCTTTTCGAAGTGCGGCACGACCCATTCCCGGTCCACGGAGTACCGGGCGAAGCCGCCGCCCAGCTGGTCGTAGATGCCGCCGCGGGCCATGCGCTCGCAGGTGTCCTGCGCCATCTGGAGCGCCCCGTCGGAGCCCGTGCGGGCGTGGTGCCGCAGCAGGAACTCGACGACCATGGACGGCGGGAACTTGGGCGCCCCACCGAACCCACCGCGCTGGGCGTCGTACTCCCGGGTGAGCCCGAGCAGCGCCCGCGCGAGTTCCTCCTCGCCCGGGGTCTGCGTGTCGCCGTAGGAGATCTCGCGAGCCGCCAGGTCCCGCACGATCTTCCCGGCGACCTCGGCGACCTCGTCGCGCCGGTCGGTCCAGGCGCTGTGCACGCCTTCCAGCACCTGACGGAAGGAGGGCGCGCCGTGCCGGGGCGCGGGCGGGAAGTAGGTGCCGAAGTAGAAGGGCTCCGCGTCCGGGGTGAGGAACACGGTCATGGGCCAGCCGCCCTGCCCGGTCGCCGCCTGCACGGCCTCCATGTAGACGGCGTCGACGTCGGGGCGTTCCTCGCGGTCGACCTTGATGTTGACGAAGTGCGCGTTGAGGTAGTCGGCGGTCTGCTGGTCCTCGAAGGACTCGTGCGCCATCACATGGCACCAGTGGCAGCTGCTGTAACCGACACTCAGCAGCACCGGTTTGCCGCTCCCGCGCGCCTCCTCGAACGCCTCTTCCGACCAGGGCCACCAGTCGACGGGGTTGTCGGCGTGCTGAAGCAGGTACGGGGACGTCTCATGGGCCAGTCGGTTCGGCATGGTGTCCATCCTGCCCCAGTACCCCCGGAACTGCGGACAGCACGGGTGCGGCGCGGCTCGCACCACGGAGGCGGGCCGTCCGCCCTCTCCCCTCCGCTCCCCATCCGCCGCACACTTGACCAAGAGGAACACCATCGCCGCCGGAGGGGGACCTGGCATGCGGGACGATCACAGGGCGGAGGCCGAGCGGTTGATCGCTCGGGCCGTCGAGGAGGAGGTGCGGCGGTCGGGCGGCCGTACCGACGGGCAGGCGCTCGGCACCCGGGCGCGCGGCGCGCTGGACGCCATGGCGCAGACGGCCGCCGAGGAGTACGGGGCCTATACGCGGGCGCTCGACGAGGCGGAGGCCGGCACGCTCAGTTTCGGGCAGCGGTACGCACGGGAGGGTGGTGGAACTCCGCTACTGGTGGCGGCCGTTGCCGCGGTCGCGGCCGCCGTCGCCGACCTGGCCCTCGGCACCGGCGCGGGCACGGCACTCGGCGCCGGGGCCACCGTCGGGGTCGTCGGCGCGGCGGCCACCGTCGTGAAGGTGGCCGGCTCCCATCTGCCCGCCGCGCACCACCGGGCGGGTGCCGCCGGCCAGCCCGGTGGCCCGGAGCAGCTGCGGTTGCAGTGGCTGACGGCGCTGGAGGTGCGCGGGATCCGCCCGTTCCTGGACCAGCAGCGGGTGCTGAGCGCGTCCACCGGTCCGAAGAAGACGGGGCCGCAGCTGCGCGGCGCGGACAAGAGCGCGGCCGCGCGGGGGCGGAGCGTACTGGAGCAGTCCTTCGGGCAACTCCCGGAGCCCGTAGGGCCGTTCGCGGGGCGGCGGACGGAGATGGCGCGGATCCGGCAGTGGGTGCAGGCGGCCCGCGCGAGCACGGAGACCCGGCCTGCGGTCGTCGTACTGCACGGTGCGCCCGGCAGCGGCCGTACGACCCTCGCGGTCCGTGCCGCCCACGACCTGAGGGACCAGTTCCGGGGTGCGTGCGTGGTCGATCTGCGCGGCGACAGCGCGGAGGGGCCGCCGCTGCCCACCCGCGACGCGCTGCTGCACCTGCTGAACCGGCTCGGCGCGCCCCGGGAGCAGCTGCTGTTCCGGGAGCGCTCCTCCGCCGACCAGCAGGTCAAGCGGCTGAGCGAGCTGTACCACCAGCACCTGACGGGGCTGCCGGTCACCGTGATCCTGGACGACGCCTCGGACCCCGAGCAGGTCCGCACACTCGTCCCCGAGCGCTCCGACAGCCTGGTCCTGGTCACCGCGCGGGAGCCCCTCGACCTGCCCGCCGACCTCCCGGCCTGGGTGCACCAGCTCCCGGTGGAGGCCCTGGACGCGGCCGGCGCGGAGGAGCTGCTGGACGCGGCCGCGCAGGACAGTTCGGGTCCGTACGACGCCGAATCCGCCGACCTGATAAGGGAGTTGTGCGGCGCGCTGCCACTGGCGCTGCGCATCGCGGGCTCCGCGCTCGGCCCGCGCTCACCCCGGCAGCTCGCCACGGACCTGGGCGCGTACGGCCCGGTCGAGCCGGTCGAGCGGGTGCTCTGGCTGCGCTACACCGACCAGCCCGATCCGGCCCGGCGGCTGCTGAGAAGGCTGGCCCTGGCGGGCCGGGCCTCGCTCGGCGCGGCGGCAGCCGCCGCGCTCCTCGCGACCGATCAGCCGGAGGCGACCCGTCACCTGGCCGCGCTGTCCCGGGCGGGCCTGATCGACCACGTCCGGGGCGACCGCTACCGCCTGCACGATGTGGTCCGCGCCTTCGCGCAGGCCCGCCTCCTCGACGAGGAGGAGCCGGCCGAGCGCACGGCCGCGCAGGAACGACTGATCGTGAGCTACGCCGACCTCGCCGACTCGGTGCTGCGGCTGGTCGACGGCAACATGTCGACCCGCTCGGACCGATTCAGTCCACACGGCTTCACCTCCCTCGACGAGGCACTGCGCTGGCTGGACGACGAGTCGAGCTTCATCACGGCGACCCTGCGGCAGGCGGAGGGCGTGAACCAGGCGGCGGTGCTGAACCTGCTCGGCGCGCTGTGCGACTACTGCCTGCTGCGTGGCGACCTCTACCGCCTGGGCGAGATCAGCGAACTGGCCCAGGCCGTCGACCAGGGCCTGCTGGTCCGTTCGGTGCAGTGGCGCACAGGTATCGCGGCCCGCCAGCTGGGCGAGCTCGACAAGGCACGCACGACGCTCACGTCCGTGGTCGACCTCTACCTGGAGGGCCACCATGACGCGGGCGCCGCCCGCGCCCTGTGCTCGCTGGGCATCACGCTGCACCACCAGGGCAACCTGGCCGAGGCGGAGGCGAAGCTGCGGGAGGCCCTGGACCTCCAGACGGCCCCGAAACTGGCGACGGACCGCGCCTGGACGATGCACGCGCTGGCCGCCGTCCAACGGGACCGCGCCCGCGTCGCCGAGGCCCTGGACCTGCTGTCCCGCTCCCTGGTGCTGCACCGCGAGGGCGGTTCGGTGCACGGCGAGGCGTGGGCCCACTTCCAGCTCGGCCAGCTGAGCCTGCGCATGGGCGACGTGGCGCGGGCGGAGGCGGAGCTGGGCGAGGCCCTCGACCTGTACGGCCGTACCCGCGACGCCCGGGGCGCGGCCTGGGCGCTGACCCAGCTGGCCCGGGCCCGGCTGGTGGCCGGCGACCCGTCGCCGGCGGTGGACGGACTGCGCCGGGCGGCGGCCCGGCACCGCGACAACGAGGACGCGCGCGGCGAGGCCTGGACCCTCTACTACCTGGGCCAGGCCCTGGAGGAGACGGGCGACCTGGACCGCGCGGTCCGCGAGCTGGAACGCTCCCGCACGATGTTCTCCCGCATACGCGACGTCTACGGCCTGGCGTGCGCCCGCCACCACTCGGCGCGCGTGACGCGGGACCAGCGCGCCGCCCAGACGGGCTCGCTGCGCAACTCGGGCTTCGCCCGCCAGCTCCTCGTCGACGCCCGCGCCGACTTCCAGCGCATCGGCGTCGCCCACGGCGAGGCCTGGACCTGCCTGGAGCTGGCGATCGTCGACGCGGGCAACACCCGTACCCAGCAGGCCCTGTCCCTGTGCGACGAGGCCGCGACCCTGTTCGCCTCGTACGGCGACCGCCGCGGCGCCGACTGGGCCGGCTTCCTGCGCTGCACCCTGCTGCCGTACGCCGCCCTCGGCGGCGTAGAGGTCGGCACCGCGGTGGCCCAGGAGGAACTGGCCCAGCTGACCCGCTCCCGCCATCCCCTGAGGGACGAGAAGCTGGACGACTACATGGAGGCGTACCAGCTCCTGCTGGAGCGAGGCGTGACCCTGGAGACGGGCTGGCAGGCCTGGCGCCTGGGGATGGTGCCGAGCCGGCATGCCCGGGAGGTGATGGGGGTGGCGGTGCCGGCACGGCAGTGACTCCCTGGTTCCCGGCCGGGGCCCGCCCCGGCCGGGCCCGGTCAGCCCCGCTGCGGGGTCAGCCCCGCTGCGGCTTGACCCGGCCGGATGCCTTGCCCGCCCCCGGACCTCCCTCGCCGGAGGCCTTCGCGTCCGGGGCTTCCTTGAAGTCGACCTTGCCCATGTGCTTGCTCATCGACCTCATCAGGCCCCACACCGCCAGGGCCATCACCGCGAAGACGATGAAGCCGAGGACTCCGGGGGTGACCTTGTTCTCGTCGACCTCCTTGGCGAGAGGAACGAGGTGCGTCATTGCCAGGCTCACGCTTGCGCTCATGTCAGGCATTGTCGCGGATGCCCGCAAAGAGGTCGTCCTCGGGGAGGGTGGTGTCCACGAGGGACTTCGCGAGCTCGTACTCCTCCGTGGGCCAGACCTCCTTCTGGAGCTCCATCGGAACGCGGAACCAACCACCGTCGGGGTCGATCTGCGTGGCGTGCGCGATCAGCGCCTTGTCGCGGACCTCGAAGAAGTCGGCGCACGGAACGTGCGTGGTGAGCGTGCGCTCGGCGCGCTCGATCTCGCTCCAGCGCTTGAGCCAGTCCCCGTACGGCGACTCCAGGCCCCGGTCCAGCATCGCCTGGTGCAGCGCCTCGGTGCGCGGACGGTTGAAGCCCTGGTTGTAGTACAGCTTCAGCGGCCGGTAGGCCGGGCCGTACTCGCTCTCCGGGTACTTCTCGGCGTCCGCCGCGCCCTCGAACGCCACCATCGAGATCTTGTGGGTCATGATGTGGTCGGGGTGCGGGTAGCCGCCGTTCTCGTCGTAGGTGGTGATCACCTGGGGACGGAAGGAGCGGATCTGCCGCACCAGCTCGCCGGCCGCCTTGTCGACGTCCTCCAGGGCGAAGCAGCCCTCGGGGAGCGGCGGCAGCGGGTCGCCCTCGGGCAGGCCGGAGTCGACGAAGCCCAGCCACTCCTGCTTGACGCCGAGGATCTCGCGGGCCTCGTCCATCTCCTTCTTGCGTACCTCGTGGATGTGCTCCTCGATGTACTTGTCGCCCTGGAGCTTCGGGTTGAGGATGGAGCCGCGTTCCCCGCCGGTGCACGTCACGACCAGCACGTCCACCCCCTCGGACACGTACTTCGCCATGGTGGCCGCGCCCTTGCTCGACTCGTCGTCGGGGTGCGCGTGAACGGCCATCAGTCGCAGCTGGTCAGTCAAGACTCAATCCTCAGTAAGTCGGCGCCCGCTGTGAACGGGTGCAATTCAGGGGTTGTCGTCCCGCAGGGACGTCGTCGAGGGGTGGCGGTCGGGCGGCGGGCGGACGGCTTCTATAGTGACGGAATCGGGGGGCGAATAATTCCGGGCCCCGCTCCGGAGCCCACTTTCGGAGCTTCATCCGACGCTGCCGAGGCCTTGCCGAGAGGACGATCATGAGTACGGCGAGCACGCGACTGCCCGAGGGCCGTTACGGCCGTTCCTCGGACGAGCGCGCCGACCGCACGCTCAAGGTGATCGGGGCCGTGCTCGGCGCCGCCCTGCTCGCCCTGATCGGCTTCCTCGGCTACCACTACGTCGTCCAGAACGAGATCAGCGCCCAGGTGATCACCTTCGACGCCTCGGACGATGCGGTGAAGGTCCATCTCGAGGTCCACAAGGACTCCGGCACGGACGGCTACTGCACGGTGCGCTCACAGGCCGCCGACGGCTCCGAGGTGGGCCGGGCGGACTTCCGTTTCTCCGGCTCCGCCACCCGCATCGACAAGGTCGTCACGCTCCGTACGACAACCCGGGGCACGACTGCCGAACTGCTCGGCTGTCACGCCGGCTGATATCGGCCGATACTGGCTGACGACGTGCACACCGTCCGGAATGCGTAGCCGCTGACCTGCGTTGACGTGATTCTGATGGCTTATGTCCTCCCCCTTCGGCCACTGAATTGTTAGGCTCGTGGTTTCGCCCATCCGTGAGGGACCATTCTTCTTGGTAGGGCGATGCTTTGTATTCCCAGTACCGACGAGGAGCACCCTGTGACCCAGACCAGCGAGAACGTCACCTGGCTGACCCAGGAGGCGTACAACAAGCTCAAGGACGAGCTTGAGTACCTTACTGGTCCTGCGCGCACGGAGATCGCCGCCAAGATCGCGGCCGCGCGCGAGGAGGGCGACCTGCGCGAGAACGGCGGGTACCACGCGGCCAAGGAGGAACAGGGCAAGCAGGAGCTCCGTGTGCGCCAGCTGACCCAGCTCCTGGAGAACGCGAAGGTCGGCGAGGCCCCGGCCTCGACGGACGGTACGGTCGCGCCCGGCATGGTCGTCACGATCGCCTTCGACGGTGACGAGGACGACACGATGACGTTCCTGCTCGCCTCACGCGAGTACGCGAGCGCCGACATCGAGACCTACTCGCCGCAGTCCCCGCTGGGTTCCGGCGTGATCGGCAACAAGGTCGGCGACGACGCGGCCTACGAGCTGCCCAACGGCAAGAAGGCCTCCGTGCGCATCCTGAAGGCCGAGCCGTACAGCGGCTGACCCCGCACACCCCCTGGACGAAGCCCCCGGCGTCCCCGTGACGCCGGGGGCTCTGTCATGCGGTCGCCGAGCGGCACCTCCGTACCACCGGTGTCCTGAACGTCACCCTGCCCCTGGCCCACTGCCACGATCGGGTGAACGGGGTGCCCGTGACCTCAGCCGATGACGGTGTAGCCCGCCTCACGCAGGGCCCGGCCGACCTCGGCGCAGTGCTCCCCGCCCTTCGTCTCCAGGTGCAGCTCGACCTCCGCCTCCGCGAGCCCGAGCCGAGGGTCGGTCCGGACGTGACTCACGTCGAGGACATTGGCGTCGACCACCGACAACACCCCGAGCAGCGCCGCGAGGGCGCCCGGCCGGTCCGTCAGACGCACCCGGACCGCCAGGTAGCGGCCCTGCGCGGCCATGCCGTGCCGCAGGATGCGCTGAAGCAGCAGCGGGTCGACGTTGCCGCCGGACAGCAGCGCCACCACCGGGCCCTCGAAGGCCCCCGGCTCGCTCAGCAGCGCCGCGACCGGGCTCGCCCCAGCCGGCTCGACGACCAGCTTGGCCCGCTCCAGACACAGCAGCAGCGCGGTGGACAGCGCGTCCTCGCCGACCGTGCGGACCTCGTCCACCAGCTCGCCGATGATCCCGAACGGCACGTCACCGGGCCGCCCCACCTTGATGCCGTCGGCCATGGTCGCCGGGTTCGCGATCGCCACCGGGTGCCCGGCCGCCAGCGAGGGCGGGTACGCCGCCGCGCCCTCCGCCTGCACCCCCACGATCCGCACGTCCGGCCGCAGCGCCTTCACCGCGACCGCGACACCCGCCGCCAGCCCACCGCCACCGATCCCGACGACGATCGTGCGCACCTCCGGGCACTGGTCCAGGATCTCCAGGCCCACCGTGCCCTGACCTGCGATGATGTCGGCGTGGTCAAAGGGGTGGATGAACACCGCGCCGGTCTGCGCCGCGTACTCCTGCGCGGCGGCCAGCGTCTCGTCGACCACCTGCCCGTGCAGGCGCACCTCGGCGCCGTAGTGCTGCGTCGCGCTGATCTTCGGCAGCGGGGCACCCTTGGGCATGAACACCGTGGAACGCACGCCCAGCAGGGACGACGCCAGGGCGACACCCTGCGCGTGGTTGCCCGCACTGGCGGCGACGACCCCGGCGGCCCGCTCCTCGGGCAGCAGCCCGGCGATACGGACGTACGCGCCGCGCAGCTTGAACGACCCGGTCCGCTGGAGGTTCTCGCACTTGAAGTGCACCGGCGCGCCCACCAGGCGCGACAGATGCCTGCTGCCCTCCATCGCGGTCACCCGGGCCACGCCCGTGAGCATCTTCTGAGCCCCACGTACGTCGTCCAGGGTGACCGGCGGCAAGGGGTCGGCCTTGCGGTAGTTCATGACTCAAGTCTCGCAGTTCACATGCGGCAAGCGCCGCTGTGACCAACCACCGAGACCGGTTTCCGCAGCGCCGGTACGGCCCGCCTCCCGGCCGCGTACCCTTTCCCCCACAGCCAGCACCCTTCATGAAGTGAGCCCCCGGCCATGCCCACAACACCTGAAATGTCGATGGACATGACGACCGTCGGTGACACCGGCCTTCTCGACACCCTCCAGCACGAGGTGGCGGTGTTCGCCCGCCGTGCCGAACAGACCCGGCTCGGTGGCGTCGGGCAGGTGCGCAACTCCATGGACCGCGCCGCGTACCTCCTGCTCAACCGGCTCGACAAGGAGGGCCCGATGGGCGTCAAGGCGCTCGCCGCGAGCATGGGCATCGACTCCTCGACCGTCACCCGGCAGGTGGCTCCGCTGGTCGACACCGGCCTGGTCAAGCGGACCTCGCACCCGGAGGACGGGCGCGCGGTGGTGCTCCAGCTGTCGCCGCGCGGGCTGGCGCGGCTGGAGGAAGTTCGTTCGTCGAGGCGCCAGTTGATGGCCGAGCTGACCCACGACTGGGCGCCGGAGGAGCGAGAGGCGTTCTGCTCGCTCCTCACACGCTTCAACGGCGCGCTGTCCGCCCGGATGACCGCCCAGGGGATGCCGGGCGCGGAGCCCCAGTCGGCCACCTGAGCCACGGTGCGTCGGCCGCCTCACCCGGCCGTGCGCGGCTCTTGACCGAAAGGCCGCCCCTGGCCTCATATGAGACCGGGTCTCCGTCGCACGCGGCAGGGGCCCGTTCCCCAGGGCGACCGTCAGGCGGGAGGCGCGGTGCGAGATCGGCATGCGTCCCAAGGTGCCCGCCGCGCCCGGGAGTTCGAGGCGTTCGTCGCGGGCGCGGGCGGGCGGCTGCTGCAGACCGCGACACTGCTCACGGCGGAGACACCGGACGACAACCCACGCGCGCGACGCCTGCTGACCCTGGCCCTGGCCCACACGTACGCGGGCTGGGACCGGCTGCGCGGTGAGGACCCCTACGACCGCACCCGCCAGTATCTCGCCACCCGCTTCGCGCATGGAGCGTGGCACCGGTACGGCGGTATCGGCAGCGGCCGCCGCGCCCGCCGGCACCCCGCGGGTGCCCTGGCCGTCCTCACTCCGCAGGAGCGCCTGATCCTCGTCCTGCGGTTGTACGAGGGGGTCGCGGAGGAGCAGGCGGCGGCCCTGCTCGGTCTGCCCGCCGAACGCGTCCACGCGATCTGCGACCGGGCGACGGCCACCCTCCTGCACCCGCCGCGGGACCCGGCACCGACGGTGGCGGGAGCGAAGGTGGCGCCGTCGTGACGGACAGGGCCACACGGCGGCCGAGTCGTGGGAGGTACGGGTGAACCGGCCCGAGCGGGAGGCGGCGGCGCGGCGGATCATGGAACGGACGCCGACCCGGGTGCCGCCGGACCTCTGCGCGGACGCCGTACGCCACGGCGGCCGCATGCTGCGCCGCAGAACGCTCGCCCGCCGCCTGGCCTGGCTGCTGCTGTTCGCCGCGGCCCTGGCGTTCGCCGTCTGGGCGCTGACGGCCCAGCCCTGGGTGGAGCCACCCTCGGACACGACTCCACCCCTGACGGGCTGGTGAACCTGCTCCCCGCCGGGGGAGCCTCACCCCTGGAACTAGCCCAGGGCCCTCTGGAGGTCTTCCAGGAGGTCCTCGACGTTCTCGATGCCCACGGAGAGGCGGACGAGGTCGGCGGGCACCTCGAGGGCCGAGCCGGCCGCGGAGGCGTGCGTCATGCGCCCGGGGTGCTCGATCAGCGACTCGACGCCACCCAGGGACTCGCCGAGCGTGAACACCTTGGCGCGGTTGCAGACCTCGACCGCCGCCTCCTCGCCGCCCTCGACCTGGAACGAGACCATGCCGCCGAACGCCTTCATCTGCTTCGCGGCGACCTCGTGACCGGGGTGCTCCGGCAGCCCCGGGTACAGGACCCGCGTCACGCGCGCGTGCCGGGTGAGCATGTCGGCGATCTTCGTGGCGTTCTCGCTGTGCCGGTCCATGCGCACCGACAGCGTCTTGGTGCCGCGCAGCACCAGCCAGGAGTCGAAGGGACCGGCGACCGCTCCCATCGCGTTCTGGTGGTACGCGAGCTCCTCGCCCAGCGCCGGGTCGTTGACGATCAGCGCGCCGCCGACGACGTCCGAGTGGCCGCCCATGTACTTGGTCAGGGAGTGCACCACGACATCCGCGCCGAGCGCCAACGGCTGCTGCAGGTACGGCGTGGCGAAGGTGTTGTCGACGACCAGCCTGGCACCCGCGTCACGGGCGACCTGGGCGACGGCAGCGATGTCGGTGATGCCGAGCAGCGGGTTGGAAGGGGTCTCCACCCACACGGCCTTGGTCTTCGGGGTGATCGCGGCCCGTACGGCGGCGGGATCGCTGGTGTCGGCGACCGACCATTCCACGCCCCACCGGGAGACGACCTTCGCGAAGAGACGGAACGTGCCGCCGTACGCGTCGTTCGGGATGACCACGTGGTCGCCGGGGCTGAGCAGCGTACGCAGCAGGCAGTCCTCGGCCGCCAGTCCGGACGCGAACGCGAGGCCGCGGCGGCCGCCCTCCAGGGCGGCGAGGTTCTCTTCGAGGGCGGTACGGGTCGGGTTGGCGCTGCGGCTGTACTCGTAGCCGCCGCGCAGGCCGCCGACGCCGTCCTGCTTGTAGGTCGAGACCTGGTAGATCGGCGGGACGACGGCGCCGGTCAGGGGATCGGCGGTGTTGCCCGCATGGATCGCGAGGGTCTCGAAGTGCTGACTGATGTGCGAGTCGCTCATGTGCACCGAGCGTAGTGCGCTCGCGGGGCGGGTGCCGGACGGCGGGGCGCGGGAGGCCGTACTGTCGGGTTCTCCCTCGGTTCCGGGAAGCGGCCGCCGCCGGGTTGTCCACAGGTTCGCCGAACGGGTTGGCCAATTGTCGGTGGCGTCTGGAACGCTTGAGGCATGGAATTTCTCTGGGTCCTGATCGCGCTGGTCATGCTCGGCTTCGTACTGCTCCCGGTCATGCGGCGCCGGCGGAGCATGATCCAGCAGGTCCCGGCCGGCCACCCCGACGCCGCCGACCCCGCGAACTACGGGTTCGTGCGGGAGGAGGAGCTGGACATCCGCATGCCCGGCCCCGACCACGACCTCCTGGACGTCCTGGACCTGGTGCAGCGCACGCAGGACTACCGGGCGGCGCAGCAACTGCTGGCCGGCACGGAGTCGGAGGGCGAGCTGCGCTGGCAGCGCGTGCAGGCCTTCGCGGGTGCGGCGTCACTGGAGCTCCAGCAGCGCCCCGGCGGGGTCAGCGAGACGCCGGGCGGACAGTGGCTGCGGGTGTGGCGGGCCGAGCAGCCCAAGGACGCGGGCGGCGCGGCGGTGCACGCCGAGTTCCTGGTGCAGCAGGCGTGGCGGACGTCGACACCCGGGACGGACGAGTTCCGGATCATCATGGAGGAGGCGAAGGACGCCTGCGGGCAGGCGGCACTCCTGGCCCCCGGCGACCCCATCCCCTACATCGTCGAGCTGTCGGTGGCCCGCGGGCTGGCGTATGCGCAGCCGGAGTTCGAGCAGCTGTGGCTGAAGATCCTGGACCGCGCCCCGGCGCACATGGGCGCGCACCTGGCGGCACTGCACTACTGGTGCGAGAAGTGGCACGGCTCGCGCGAGCTGGCGTACTCCTTCGCCGAGGCCGCGGCCGCCCGGGCCCCCCGAGGCTCGCTCCTGGCCGCCATGCCCCTCTTCGCGGTCTTCGAGCACCTCCCCGAAGTGAACCTGGTCAGCAGCTTCTACCAGAGCGAGGTCGTGACGAAGGCGATGCACGGCGCGCTGTTCGCGGTGCATTCGGCCCGCCCTGACGACCCGATGCTGGCTCACGTCCGTCATCTGCTCGTCTTCTTCCTGGTCCGTGCCGAGCGCTGGTCGGAGGCCATGAACCAGCTGATACACGTCGACGGCCATGTGGGCGCCCTCCCGTGGACCCTGTCCGGCGATCCGGCCGCCGAGTTCGCGGTGTACCGGGCACTGGCGGTGGCCGGCTACGAGGCGAACGGCGGCAACCCGGCGACGCTGCCGCACTGAGCGCGAGGGCCGCACTGAGCGCGAGGGCCGGAGGACTGATCGGCGCGCGATACGCTCTCGACATGTCGAGGGCAGGGCGAAGAGTGGTGCGCGCCTTCTGGGCCGTGGACCGCTTCCTGGGCGGTGAGCGCCCGCCCGCACGGACACAGAAGTTCGCGGCCCGGCATCCGGTCCTCCTGACGCTGCTCGCGGGAACGGTTTGGGCCGTCTACTTCTTGTTGCTGCCAGGAGTGCAGCCGTCGGACTTCGTCATCGCGCCGGTCGGGGGTCTCCTGCTCGGCGGGATCCTGGGCCTGACGGCGTTGTACGAGAGAGCCCGTCAGCGCCGCCTACGTCGGCTGGGACTGTGGGACGGCTCATGACGGACTCTGTCGCCCTTGAATCGGTGGGGGTCAGTTCTCCGCGCGGGCGGGCAGCCGCCATCCCGGGCGCGGGAAATGGCAGGTGTAACCCTCCGGGTAACGCTCCAGGTAGTCCTGGTGCTCGGGCTCGGCCTCCCAGAAGGGGCCGACCGGCTCGACCTCGGTGACGACCTTGCCCGGCCACAGTCCGGAGGCGTCCACATCCGCGATCGTGTCCTCGGCGATCCGCTTCTGCTCGTCATCCACGTAGTAGATCGCCGAACGGTAGCTGAGGCCGATGTCGTTGCCCTGACGGTTCTTGGTGCTCGGGTCGTGGATCTGGAAGAACAACTCCAGGATCGTGCGGAAGTCGGTCCTCTCGGGGTCGAAAACGATCTCAATGGCCTCCGCGTGCGTGCCGTGGTTACGGTACGTCGCGTTCGGCACGTCACCGCCGGTGTATCCGACCCGGGTTGCCGTCACACCCGGGTGCCGGCGGATCAGGTCCTGCATCCCCCAGAAGCATCCGCCCGCCAGCACGGCCCTCTGCGTCTGCGCCGCCATTGCAGCCCTCCCAATATGTGTCAGCTCGGTCACTCGGGCTGCTCGGTTCGCACGCCACCGGCACCCCATGCTGAAGTGTTGCAACACGCGAGGGTTCCAAACGATTCCGCGCCCCTCCAACCGGCCCTGTGCTCGTCGGCCGCCGCGAGGAGATTCCCCACGGTCCTGCGACAGTGCCGCTGGTTGTGGTGACGATGGCAGCCGAGCAGAACATCGCCATCGTGGCGGTCGACCCCGCCTACAGGCTCGTTCCCTGTCGGCGACGCCCTGACCGGCCTGTCGAGGCACTGTCCTCAGGCCGGTCCGGGCGGTTTGCTGTATCGCTTCTCCCTCACTCGTTCGAGCGGTGGGAAAGCACCTCATGCCGGATACCCTGGCTGCCGGGATCAGAATCACGCCCATGGGAGCAGCCATGACCTCCGCCGCTGGGCAACCGCGTATCCCCCAGCCCCCTGCCACGGTCGCCGCGCTGCGGCAGGCCATCAGTCAGATCGCGCCTGCCGCGCTGCCGGCTTTCACCAGGGAGTTGGACCAGGCGGCCGACCAGTCGCGGCAAGGTTGCGATCTGGCGCCGCTCCAGCGATTCATCGCCCAGTGGGCGGTTTATGTCCACATTCAGCGTCAGCCCGACCTGGCGGTGGACCTCCGGCGCTGGGAGGACACCGCACAGTCGGGCGACGCCGCCGAGGCACGGCTGGCTGCCGCAGAGATCGGGCGAATCCTGGACGAAGCCCACGCAGCCATCGGCCTGCCGGCTCGGTGAGCGCGGACTGGCGCTGGGAGTACGACCCCGACCGCGACCACGTGGCAGGCGGAATTCCCGTTCACGTGGTGGCGGAGGTGGAACGCCTGGTCGGCCAGCTCGTCGACCTCGCCGGTACGGGCATCGACGTCAGTGACCTGGGCAACGGGCCCCGGCCAGGCGGCCTACGCCGCATGGACGCCGCTGGTGGCTGGTTTTACTTCCTGGTGGCACCACGTGCCCCGCTGATCATCATCGTCCGCATCGTGCCCCCGTTCGATGCGCTGTAGCCGATAGCGGGGCGAGCGCAACTGTCTGACGAGGACGGCCCTGGCACCGGCTACCCAGGGGTGCCACGGCCGCGCTCCGCCCCAGTGAAGGCACCGGAAAATCAGTGGCCGCCCGAATCGGCCCACTCCACGCTGTACACCATGGAAGAACCGCGGCTCAGGATCCGTGCGGCCCACTCGGAATCCACGATCACCGTCTACCAGGCGTACTCCCCGGAAATCGGCCTGCCCGCCGCCGGCGACGGCCGTTTCCCCGCCTCGTGGAAGCGGGACAGGATGACATGGATCAAGCCGTCATTCCTGTGGATGATGTACCGCTGCGGCTGGGGCGCGAAGCCGGGGCAGGAGACCGTCCTCGCTGTCGAGATCAGCCGTGACGGCTTCGAGTGGGCGCTGCGCCACGCCTGTCTCTCGAGCTACGCCCGAGGGATCCACCCCGACCGCGCCACCTGGCAGCGTCAGTTGAAGCGCGCGCCCACCCGTGTGCAGTGGGACCCGGAGCGGGACCTGCACCTGCAGCCCCTGCCTTACCGGTCCCTGCAACTCGGCCTCTCCGGTGAGGCCGCACGACGCTACGCGGACGAGTGGACGGTCGCCATCCGCGACGTGACCTCACTCGCCCACGAGATCCAAGCCCTCGTCAGCAGTGGGGACCTGGACCTCGCCGCCCGACTGCTGCCCCAGGAACGCCCCTATCCCGTTGGAGACGACCTTCTTGCCCACCTACGCGGATGACGGGCTGCTCCATCCGACAGCCGGCTCCGGCCCATGGGTCACATGGCAGCACAGGTTCGCCGGGACGGGCGTCTCGTGCCCGATCGGTGTGGCCAAGGCCGACGGCTGAACCGACGTGGCGCAAGCCCAGAAGACCGCGGGGCTCTCTGCCGCCCTCGGCGCCGACGACCCGCACGCCCGGGTGCAGTCAGGGGCCATGGAGAACCTGCCGCAACCGGCCTGGTACCGGGCCCTGCGCGATCTGTGGCAAGACATCCAGGCATGGGACGGCGCTTCGATCGGCTTCCTTCGTGACAGCACCGACGCGGAGGAAGCCGCAGCCGACAAACCGCGCGGTGCGGATCGACCGCCATCACCGAGGCCGTCGATGGTCACTCCACCAGGGTGCCGGGCCGCGGTTCATCCACCGCAGTTCGACCTCACCTCCCCTGATCGGACCCGTGCCGCGACCGCTCGGGGCGGTCACGCATTCGGCCTACTCGAGGCACCCGTCGAGCACGGTGTGTGATGAACTGATCGCACAGTGCGCGGGGGGGGGTGGCGCAGCCGCTGCGCGAGAGGGCCCGGCTCACGGCTCGGCGGTCGGGGTGTGCCCGACACCGTCTGGGCGTCGGGTGACCTCGGGCCCGTCGTGAAGTCTCATCCGGCAGGCCCCCGGATCGCATGGCCGTACGAGGAGGCGTGGCGATGGTCCCTGCCCGAGACGCTGACCGAACCCGCGGCATTGGTCGAATAGCCAGACGGAGGCTGCGCGACAGAGTGGCGATGCTGGGTGTCTGCGGGCTGCTGCTGAGCGCTCCGTATGTCGGCTCGCCCGCCGCACCCCCGTCCTGACACGGCCGGCCGGGGCGGACGGCACCGCCACCGACGCGGCCGTCCCGCCGGAACTGCTGCGCTACTACCAGCAAGAGGTTCATTGGGTGCCCTGCCCCGGCACCCCTTCGTTCCAGTGCGGCACCATGAAGGTGCCCTTGGACTACGCCCGTCCGGACGCGGGCGACCTTCTCCTGAAGGCCGTCCGGAAGAAGGCCACCGGGATCGGCGCGCGGATCGGCTCGCTGCTGGTCAACCCCGGCGGCCCCGGCGGATCCGCGATCGACAGCCTGGTGGCCACCGCCGACAACTTCCCCCCGTCCGTGCGCGCCTCCTACGACCTGGTCGCGGTGGACCCCCGCGGCGTGCGGTACAGCACCCCCGTGGACTGCCAGATCGACACGCCCACGACACCCATGGGGTCCGGCCGACGCCTCTCCGCCGGCCAAGCGGAGACGGAGGCCACCGTCCAGGCCTATGACGCGTACTTCAGGCAGGTCGCCGACGCGTGCGCACAGCATGCCGGGCGGCTGCTGCCCCATGTCGGCACCCTGGACACGGCTCGGGACATGGACGTGGTTCGTGCGCTCCTGGGCGATGACCGGCTGCACTACGTCGGCTACTCCTACGGCACCTACCTGGGCGCGACCTACGCCGGACTCTTCCCGGGCCGGGTAGGCCGGATGGTGCTGGACGGCGCCGTCGACCCCGCTCTCGACGGGTACCGGCAGTTCCTGGAGACCGCGGCCGGCTACGAGGTGGCCTGGAAGTCCTTCGCCGCCGACTGCGACGCCCGCCTCGACTGCCCGCTGGGCCGCTCCGTCGAGGAGATCAGCCGCAGACTGGACACGCTGCGGCGCACCCTGGACCGTACCCCCTTGCGGCAGGGCAAGGACATCACCGTCACCGGGGACGACCTCCTCACCGCGGTCACGACGGCGCTGAGTGCCGGGACTGCCGCATGGAAGGAGTTGCGCGCCGCGCTCCAGGGAGTGCTGGCCGGTGACACCACCGCGCTGCAGCGCCTCCTCGGAGCCGGCGAGGAGACCTCCGCCAGTGTCGGCGAGGCGTTCTACGCGGTCGGGTGTCTGAGCGCCCCGTTCGCCCCGCGGTTCACCCCCACGCAGGTCCAGGCGGCGCAGCCCCAGTTCCTGCGGGCCTCGCCCGAGTTCGGCGAGTCGATGGTGAAAGGTCTGATGCAGTGCGCCCACTGGCCGGTCCGGCCGACGCAGCCCGCGCACCCCATCAGCGCGCCAGGTGCCGCTCCGATCCTGGTCGTCGGCACCACTCGCGACCCTGACACTCCCTACCCCTGGGCCCAGGCGCTCGCCCGCCAGCTCTCCTCCGGCCGCCTGCTCACCTACGACGGCGACGGACACGCCGCCTACCTCGTCCACGGCAGCACCTGCATCGACACCACCGTCGACCGCTACCTGACGCAGGGCCGGCTCCCAGCCGTCGGCAAGGTCTGCACCTGACAGAACCGCACCCGCCCGACCGCCGGCATGCCGTCCCGGCATCAGGTGATCGGCCGCACAGCAGGCGGGCTGCCGGAAGTGTCGGCGGCCCGCCTCTCCCGCGGGCGTCGAGTCCACCGCGACGGCGCCTGGTCCGGCCACGACGTACTGAGCGGACGGACGCACTCCGCCGCAGGCCCTGGCCTCGACCGCACCCTGTCGGCGGAGGGAGAGTGGAGCCTTGGGTGGTAATGGATCCGTATGGATACACAACCACCGGCCGGGCCTCCGCCCGGCGCGCTTCCCCCACCCCCACCCATGCCCCCGCCCCCGCCCTTTCCCCCTCTCGCTCCCTCCGGAAGCGAGCCGGAGCGGCCCTCCGAGCCGCTGCGGAAGGCGATGCTTCTGATCATCGCCGGGGCGGGCGTGGTGGGGCTCGTCGGTACGGTCGTCGCGCTGGTGGTGGGCGGTGGTGGCGGCGACGGGACGGTGCGTTCGTCGCCGCCTGACGTGAACTCCGCCTCCGCCTCCGCCTTCGCGGAGGCTCGAGCGATGGCCGGACGTCTGCCTCTGAGCCCCGAGGACTGGGGCTCCGGATTCACCAAGGACAGCACGCTGTACGAGCTCACCCCCGTGAATGAGACCGCAGTGGGGAGCAACTGTCGTTTGACGGGGAAGGTCGGTCGGCCCGGCACGCTTGCCGCCCTGCGGCGCTCCGTGACGAACACGGATGCCGGTGTCATCGGGAATTCGGAGGCGCGTGTGTACATGGACGCGGCCACCGCCCAGCGGTATGTGGACGACGTCGCGGACAACATCCACCGCTGCCCGTCCCAGACCGAGGGAAAGCTGCGCTGGAGCGGTGTGCGAGAGGCCACGCCTCCTCGGCTGACCGGCTTCGACGTGCTTGTGTCGGAGGAAGGACGGCAGGTCGCGGATACGCACGGCATCAAGACGGACTTTCCCTATGTCGTCCTGACAGGTCGCCTGCGCAACACCGTGCTGAGTGTGTACGTCAATGGTCAGAAGGGCTCGGAACAACAGATCCGCACATACGCCCGGGGCGGTCTCGCGCTGATGGGGTCCCGGTTGCGCAAGTCCTCCCGTACGGCGAGTTCCTGACCGGTCGGCGCCCCGGCCCTGCTCCCGGTTCTGTTCTCGGTGACCCGGTGGCCGCCGAGGAACACGCCCGGGTCACGGAACTCGGCCGCGCGCACACCGTACGGCCGTCAGCGGCGGGTGACGGCGTCCCGGTGCGGTCGACGGCGGGGGTGACTGTTTCCGACCGCCCGTCACCCCCGGAGCCTCCCGCAGCCCCGTACCCCCGCATCCCCGTTCACCCCCCGCTGCCGTAGGGCCTCGTGAGGATCTCCAGACGGTGGCCGTTCGGGTCGTCGAAGTACGCGCCCCTGCCGCCGTCGTTGTGGTTGATCTCGCCGGGGCGGCTGTGGAACGGGTCCGCCCAGTACGTCAGGCCGTCCTCCCGGACGCGGGTGAAGATCGTGTCGAAGTCGTCCTCCGACACCAGGAAGGCGTAGTGCTGCGGCGCGATGTACCCCTCCATGTCCATGTAGTCGAGGGTCACGCCGTTGGGTATTCCGACCGGGACGAAGGGGCCGTACTGCGGGCTCACTTCGAGGCCGAGGATGCGGGCGATGAATCGGGCCGAGGCCTCTTTGTCGTGGGCGGCGACGATGGTGTGGTTCAACTGCACGGTCATCGTGTGAACCTCCTCATTCCCCAACATACTCCGGCACCCACTAAGGCAAGGCTTGCCTTAGTGGGTGCCGGAGTTCGTGGCGGGCCGTATCCCGGTGAGGTGAACCGGCTCAGATCGTCGCGGTGTCGATCACGAACCGGTACCGCACATCGCTGGCGAGGACCCGCTCGTACGCCTCGTTGATCTCGTCGGCGCGGATCAGCTCGATCTCGGCGCCGAAGCCGTGCTCGGCGCAGAAGTCCAGCATCTCCTGGGTCTCGCGGATGCCGCCGATGCTGGAGCCGGCCAGCGTCTTGCGGCCGGCGATCACCGAGAAGAGGTTCAGGGAGATCGGCTCCTCGGGGGCGCCCACGTTCACCAGCGCCCCGTCGGACTTCAGCAGGGACAGGAACGCGCCGAAGTCCAGCGGCGCCGACACCGTCGAGACGATCAGGTCGAAGGTGCCGCGCAGCTCCTCGAAGGTCTTCGGGTCGCTGGTGGCGTAGTAGTGGTCGGCGCCCAGCTTCAGACCGTCGTCCTTCTTGCGCAGGGACTGCGACAGCACGGTCACCTCGGCGCCCAGCGCGTGCGCGATCTTGACGCCCATGTGGCCGAGGCCGCCCATGCCGAGGATGGCGACCTTCTTGCCGGGGCCGGCGTTCCAGTGCTTGAGCGGGGAGTACAGGGTGACGCCCGCGCACAGCAGCGGCGCGGCCTCGTCGAGCTTGAGGCCGTCGGGGATGCGGACGACGAAGTTCTCGTCGACGACGATCTTCTCGGAGTAGCCGCCGTAGGTGGGCTGCCCGTCCTTGCCGACGCCGTTGTACGTCATCACGTTGCCGCCGGTGCAGTACTGCTCCAGGCCGGCCTTGCAGTTGTCGCACTCGCGGCAGGAGTCGACCATGCAGCCGACACCCACGCGGTCGCCGACGGCGAACTTGGTGACGCCGGGACCGACCTCGGAGACGACGCCCGCGATCTCGTGGCCGGGGACCATCGGGAAGATGGCCTCGCCCCAGCCCTCGCGGGCCTGGTGGATGTCCGAGTGGCAGATGCCGGCGAACTTGATGTCGATCAGGACGTCGAACTCGCGGACCGCGCGGCGCTCGATCGTGGTGCGCTCCAGCGGCGCCTTGGCGGCGGGAGCGGCGTAAGCAGCAACGGTGGTCATGCGGGGGCTCCTAGCTGATGGTTCCGTGCCGGCTGCTTCCGGCCGGGCACGATGTCCAGCGTGCCCGAGGCGCGGACATCCACCCAGACCACGCTTCTGCCTACGACCGGTGTTCCTACCACTGGCGGGGTCAGGCTCGGGAACGTAGGACCACGGTCCGGCCGTGAATACTGGACGTATGGACGTACAGCCCGAGCCCGTGCAGCAGCCCGCCGAGGCCGGCGGTGCCCTGGACCGGCGGGCCGAGCTCAGCGAGTTCCTGCGCACGCGGCGGGCCCGGCTGAAGCCCGAGGACGTGGGACTGCCCGACTTCGGGCGGCACCGCAGGGTGCCCGGGCTGCGGCGCGAGGAGCTGGCGCAGCTCGCCGGGGTGTCCGTGGCGTACTACACGCGCCTGGAGCAGGGCAACGGGCGGAATGTGTCGGCGGAGGTGCTGGACTCGATCGCGCGGGCGCTGCGGCTGACCGACGCCGAGCACGCGCACCTCACGCATCTGGCGAAGCCGAAGCAGCACAAGAAGAAGCCGACGGCGCGGACACAGCAGGTGCGGGGCGCGCTGCGGCAGCTGCTGGACGGCATGGAAGGCATCCCGGCCTACATCACGGGCCGGCGCACGGACATCCTCGCGTGGAACCGGATGGCGGCAGCCGTGTTCGGCGACTGGTCGGAGCTGCCCGCGCAGGAACGGAACTGGGCACGACTGGTGTTCCTCAGGCCCGACTACCGCGAGCTGTTCGTGGACTGGGACCAGAAGGCGACCGACATCGTGAGCTATCTGCGCATGGACGCCGGCTGCCACCCGGACGATCCGCGGCTGTCGGCGCTGGTCGGCGAACTCTCCGTGAAGAGCGGGGACTTCAGGCGGCTGTGGGCCACGCACGACGTCAAGGAGAAGAGCCACGGCACCAAGCACCTCCGCCACCCGCTCGTCGGCAACCTCACCCTCTCCTTCGAGTCGTTCAACCTGATCGACGACATCGAACAGAACCTGATCACCTACCACGCGGAACCGGGCTCACCGTCGGCGGAGGCCCTGCGCCTGCTGGCCAGCTGGGGCGCGGACGCGACCCGCGTACCGCAGGCCTGACCCGGCGGGGAAGCGCTCACCGCGCTCACCCCTGATACGGCGCCGCCCCCAGTTCCACTTCGGCACCGGCTGCTCCGCCGGCGGCTTGGCGTCGGGGCCCGAGAAGTACGGCGCCGGCCTCGTGCCCCCATTCCGTCATGGCCTCACGGAAACACGGACGGCCCGCCGGAAGCAGCTGTTCCGGCGGGTCGTCCGCCGACGGCTCACTTGCCGTAGTACGCGTTGTAGATCGTCACCGTCGAGGTGTTCCCCTTCTTGTCGACGACCTTGGCGCGCAGGGCGATGCCCTTGCCCGCCGCCGGGTTCTTCACCGTGATCGTGCCGTTCTTGACCTGGACCTTCTTCCAGGTCTTGCCGTCGTACGCCACCCAGACCGTCAGCGACTTGAGGTTGCCGCCCCTGGCCGCGCCCTCGACGGTGACCGGGTAGGTGACCGCCTTGCCCGCTGTCACCCTGCTGTCCAGGCCCGTCTTCGCGTCGAAGCGGACCGTGGAGGCCGGGAGGGTGACCGGCAGGTCGGAGGTGGTCTTCTTGGAGCGGAAGGTCCAGCTCGCGTCGATCCGGCTGGAGGCGTCGGCGACCTTGGGGCTGCGCCTGACCGAGGTGGTCAGCCGGTACGCGGCATCGCCGGACGGGACCGTGAACGCCTCCTCGCCGAACAGCGGGTCCTTGTTGGAGCCGACCTTGGTTCCGTTGCGGTACAGGGTCGTGGTCGCCGAGGTGAAGTCCGACGAACCGGCGTGCTTGCTCGAGTCGGCGAACAGCGGCAGGTAGCCGTAGATGCTGTTGCCGTCGCGGAAGAGGCCGTAGTCCGGGTTCAGGTGCGGGCCGAAGACCGCCGTGTCGAAGGTCTTCGTGTACTTCCGGCCCGCCTTGAACGTCTGCGGGTCGCCGAGGGTGTAGTAGGCGTCCGCGACCGGGAAGCCGTCGGCGTCCTTGCCGGCGTACTGCTCGAAGTCGAACGACCACTGGATGTTGTCCGACGTCGACAGGTACAGGGTGCGGGTGCCCGGCAGCTGCTGCTCGACGGGGGAGTTGAGGACGAGGTCATTGGGCAAGAAGCCCCAGGTGGTGAGGCCGCCGGTCTTGCCGGGTGCGGACGCGCCGAGGTTGTTCCTCACCGTGGCGAGCTCGGCCGTCGTGAAGTGGCGGACCTTGGCGCCCTGGATCCTGGTGACCTCGGCGCTGGTGGCCACGTCGTACTCGGCGCCGGCCCCCTTGGTCCACTGGCCGCTCCAGGTCTGGACGAGACCGCCGGAGACGGCCGGCCCCAGGTGTGCCATGCGCAGGTCGGCGAAGGAGGTCAGGCTCACGCCGATGCCGACGCCCGCGGGGTCGTACACGTAGTCGATCGCCGCGGCCACCGGTGTGGCTCCCGCGTCCGGGACCGTGATGTCGGCCGGTGCGGCGGTACGGGCGTCGATCGTCACCGTGGTGTTCCTGGTGACGCTCAGCTTCGGCTGGACCAGCCAGTCGAGGCCGCCCTCCAGCTTCACGAAGTCCTTGGCGATCCAGGCGTCCAGCAGGTAGGTGCCCTTGGGCAGGCGCAGGGTCGTCGTACCGGAGTCGACGACCGGGACCTGGTAGCCGCGGTCCTTGCCGAGGCCCGAGTAGCCCAGCAGGACCGTGTTGTAGCTGTTGGTCGGCCGGCCGTCCTCGCCGATGTGCTTGACGGTGACGTTGTACGACTGCACCTCACGCTGCACGGCCGCGGCCGTACGGACGGTCTGGGCGCCGCCCGTCGCGGTCACGTACGCGGAGTACGCGCCGTCGACGGTGCCGCCGAGCTTGGTGTTGACGGTGACGTCGACGGACGCCTTGCCGCCGGCCGAGACCTTGACCGTCGTGGCGCCGAGCTTGAAGAAGCCGGCCGGAGCCGCCCGGCCCTTGGGGTCGGTGGCGGTGGCCGAGAGCTTCAGGGTGATGTCGGTCGTGCCGAGGTTGCGGTAGGTCAGTTGCTCGGTGACGGGCTTGTCGTCGGTGTGCGGCCACTGCTGCACACCGAAGCTCACCGACACCGGGTCGGCGATGATGGTCTGCTTGATGGCCTTGTCGACCTGGATACGGCCCGAACCCTGCTGGAACGGCGTGTACTTGCCGCCCTTCGCGGAGCCGGTCAGCGCGCCCTTCAGCTCGGCGTAGCCCCAGTCCGGGTGCTCCTGCTTCAGGATCGCCGCCGCGCCCGCGACATGCGGCGTCGCCATCGACGTACCGGAGATGGTCAGGTAGCCCGGGGGCTTCTCCCCGACCTCCTGGTCGATGGCGCTGCCCTTGGCCGCGGCGGCCGTGATGTCCACGCCGGGCGCGGTCACGTCCGGCTTGACGGCGCCGTCACCGGCCCGCGGGCCGGTGCTGGACCAGGGAGCGAGTACGTCCTTGTCGTCGACCGCGCCGACGGTGATCGCCGCGTCCGCGCTGCCCGGCGAACCGACCGACTCCGGCCCCTCGTTGCCCGCGGCGATCGCGAACAGGATGCCCTTCTCGGCGGAGAGCTTGTCGACCTCCGCCTCCAAGGGGTCGAGCTCGGGCGTGTCCTGGCCGCCGAGGCTGAGGTTGACGATGTCGGCGCCCTGTTCGGCCGCCCACTCCATGCCGGCGAGGATGCCGGAGTCGTCGCCGGAGCCGGTGTCGTCCAGGACCTTGCCGCTGAGGATCTTGGCGCCGGGTGCGACGCCCTTGTACTTGCCGCCCGACTTGGCGCCGGTGCCCGCGGCGATGGACGCGACGTGCGTGCCGTGGCCGACCTTGTCGGTGGCGTCGGGGGCCGTGGAGAAGTTCTTGGCCTCGATCACCTGGTCCTTGAGGTCCGGGTGGGTCGTGTCGACCCCGGTGTCGAGTACGGCGATCTTGACGCCCTTGCCGTTGTAGCCGGCCGCCCACGCCTTGGGGGCGCCGATCTGCGGCACGGACTTGTCGAGGCTGGCCTCGCGGACGCCGTCGAGCCAGACGTGCGCGACGCCGGAGGCGGCCTTGTCGCCGTTGGTGACGGCGTCCCACAGTTCGGGCGTGTCCGCCTGCGGGGTCTGTACCGCGTCCGCGTTCAGGGACTTGAGGCTCCGGCGGAGCTTGCCCGCGTCGCGGACGTCGGCCCTGGCTGCCTTGGCGGCGCCGGTGTAGCCGACGATGACCTTCAGGCCGTACTGCTGGGACCTGCGGGTCGCGGACTTGTTCAGCTCGGTGATGTCGAACAGCCGCTGGTCCAGCTTGCCGGTGGCGACCAGACGGACCGCGTCGGCCGGGATGACGAGCGTGTGCCCGTCGGCCTTGCGGATCTGTACGGGTATGTTCTGGCGGCCCTTCGCCCGCTCCAGGCCGACGACCCGGCCCTGGGTGTCGACGGCGACCCGGTCGCCGGTGATGAGGGTGATGTGGTGCCTGGCCGAAAGCTGGGCTGCGGTGCTCGCGCGCTGCTCGGGTTTCGCCGACGCCGGGCTGGTCATACCCGCGGCGAGAGCAACTGCCGTCGCCGTGGCGACGGTTGCCGCGCACACTCTTTTCACTTGCCTGCGCAAGGCTCCCCCTGGTGCTGGAGTGCCGGGTGATTTCCCCTCTCCCCCGGCCAGGGGGCAATCCGGTACGCATACGCGCACACCCCCCGGAATACGCAGTATGCCGGGGGGTGATCAGACACCTCAATAGACAGGTACCTCACAGATTCGGCCTGTTATGAGGCACGGTCTCCTGTGCGAATTCGGCGTCCTCCGCTACGAGTTGGCGTTCTCCTTGATCGTGATCCTGCCCTTGCGGATGGTCGCCAGGCGCGGCGCCTTCTTCGCGATCGCGGAGTCGTGGGTGACCATGATGAAGGTCAGCCCGTGCTCCTTCCACATGCGCTCGAGCACCTCCATGATCTCGTCGCGCATGCTCTCGTCGAGGTTGCCGGTGGGCTCGTCGGCGAGCAGCACCTTCGGCTGCTTCACCAGCGCGCGGGCGATGGCGACGCGCTGCTGCTGACCGCCGGACATCTCGCTGGGCAGGTGCCCGAGCCGCTCACCGAGTCCGACCGACTTCAGCGCCTCGGCGGCCCGTTCACGCCGGTCCTTCACCTTCACACCGAGCGGCACGAGGGCGGTCTCGACGTTCTCCTGCGCGGTCAGCGTCGGGATGAGGTTGAACGACTGGAAGACGAAGCCGATGTTCTCGCTGCGCACCTTGGTGAGCTTGGCCTCGGACAGCTTGGCCAGATCGGTGCCGTCGAGGACGACCTCGCCGGAGGTGGGCCGGTCGAGTCCGCCGAGCATCTGCAGCAGCGTGGACTTGCCGCCGCCGGTGGGGCCCTGGATGACGAGCCGGTCGCCGTCCGCGATGGTCAGGTCGATGCCGTCGAGCGCGTGGACGGTGTCCTTGCCCCGCGTGTAGCGCTTGGTGACGCTCCTGAGTTCGTACATGGGTGCAACTCCTGGGTGAAGGATGGGGATGGGGGCCCGCCTCGCAGAGAGCGGGCCCCAGGGCCGCGGGAACCGTGCGGGGCGCCGGCTACTCGACGCGGCGCAGGGCGTCCGCCGGGCGCAGGCGGGAGGCGCGCCAGCCGCCGAAGGCGCCGGCCACCAGGCCGCCGGTGACGGCCAGGCCGACCGCGAGGACGACGGTGGTGAGGCTGACGGGCGCGGTGAGCGCGACGTCGAGGGTCTTGGACGCGGCCTGCCGGCCGGGGCCGCCGAAGCCGGGGCCGCCGGGGCCGCCGGCGTTGCCGCCGCCTCCGCCGCCCGTCTGGGCCTCGAGGGTCGGGCTGATCGCGGTGACGACATACGCGCCCGCCAGGCCGAGCGCGATACCGAGGGCACCGCCGAGCAGGCCGTTGACCATGGCCTCGCCGATGACCTGCCGGGTCACCCGGCCGGACTTCCAGCCCAGCGCCTTGAGCGTGCCGAACTCGCGCACGCGGCGGGAGACGGCCGAGGAGGTCAGCAGACCGGCGACCAGGAACGCGGCCACGAGCACCGCGATGGACAGCCACTTGCCGACGTTGGTGGCGAGGCTGGAGGCGGTGGACAGGGAACCGGAGACGGTGTCCGCGAGGTCCGCGGAGGTCGTGACGGTCGTACCCGAGACGTTCTTCTGGATCGTCGACTTGACGCTGTCGATCTTCTGCGAGTCGGTCGCCTTGACGTAGATCGTGGTGACCTTGTTCTTCGAGTCGCTGAGGGCCTGAGCCTGCGTCAGCGGGATGTAGACGTTGGCCGCGGAGTCACCGCTGTCGGCCGTGGCGACGCCGATCACCTTGAACTTGACGCTCTTGATGGTGACGGTGGAGCCGACCTTGAGCTTCTTCTCCTTGGCGTACGCCGAGTCGAGGACGGCGACCTCGGCGTCGGTCTCCGAGGTCTTGAACGTACGGCCGCTGCTGATCTTGGAGGAGGTCAGCGGGCCGAGCGCCGGCTTGGTGACGTCGGTGCCGTAGACGGAGTAGTTGTTGACGTCGAAGTTGGCTCCGCCGCCCTGGACCTCGCCCTGCGGCTGGCCGTTGCCGCCACCGCCGGGGCCGCCGCCCTGCTGGTTGCCGCCGTTGCCGTTCTGCTGGAACTGACCGCGGGTGAACTGGCCGCTGACCTTGATGACCTGGAGGCTCAGCCCGCCGACCGCGTCCGAGACGCCGCTCTGCTTGCCGACCTTGGTGACGGTCGAGGTGGCCAGGGTCTGGAAGCCCTGGACCATGACGCGGTCGGTGCTCTGCTCCTTGTCGGAGTCGTTGTCCTGCGCGTCGAACTGGAAGCGCGGGCGCTCCGAGGTGCTGGTGGTGGGCGAGGCGGCCTTGGTGACCGTCATGTCGGTGCCCAGTCCGTAGAGCGACTGGAGGACCTTGTCCTGGGCCTTCCCCATGCCGGAGGACACGGAGTTGACCACGATGACCAGCGCGATGCCCAGCGCGAGGCCGGAGGCGACGACGAGGGCCGCTTTTCTGCGGCGGCGCAGTTCGCGCCTCAGGTAGGTGAAGAACATGGCCGCAAGCTAGGTACGGCGCGTGATGACTGGATAAGGCCGAAATAAGAGAACGATGAGAAGGCTGTGCCCAGACCCCAAAACTCCTTTGCCCGGCCCCAGAAGAGCTGTGAAAACACCGATGCCGCCCCGTGGGGCGGCATCGGAGAGCTGTGAGCGGGCGGTGCCGGACGCGTCAGGCGGCCGAACCCGCCTTCCACTGCGCCCAGTCCATGTTCCAGCCGTTGAGGCCGTTGTCCGGGGAGACGGTCTTGTCGCCGGTGTTCTGGACGACCACGACGTCACCGATGATCGAGCTGTTGTAGAACCAGGCCGCCGGGGTGCTCGCGTCCTTGGCACCCTTGGTGTCGGACAGGCCCACGCAGCCGTGGCTGGTGTTCACGCTGCCGAAGATGGACTTCGCGCCCCAGTAGTTGCCGTGCACGAAGGTGCCGGAGTTGGTCAGGCGCATGGCGTGCGGTACGTCCTTGATGTCGTACTCGCCCTTGCCGTCGTCGTCGGTGAAGCCGACCGTCGCGCCGTTCATCCGGGTCTCCGTGAACTTCTCGGAGATCACCATCCGGCCCTCGTACGTCTTGTTCTCGGGCGAGCCGGCCGAGATCGGGATGGTCTTGACCGTGGTGCCGTCCCGCGTGACCTTCATCTGCTTGGTCTTCGCGTCGACGTAGGTGACCTGGTTGCGGCCGATGTGGAAGGTGACCGTCTTCTGCTGCACGCCGTAGACACCGGAGGCGCCCTCGACACCGTCGAGCGCGAGCTTCAGCGTGACGGTGGAGTTCTCCTTCCAGTAGTCCTGGGGGCGGAAGTCGATGCGGTTGGCGTTGAACCAGTGGCCGACGACCTCCTGACCGCTGCTGGAGGTGACCGTGATGCCCTTCTGGACGGCGGCCTTGTTCTCGATCGCCTTGTTGAAGTTGATCGACACCGGCATGCCCACGCCGACGGTGGAACCGTTCTCCGGCGTGAAGTTCCCTATGAAGCTGTTGGCCGGGGAGACCGTGGTGAACGAGGCGTTCTCGTGGGCCTCGCGGCCGTCGGAGTCCTTCGCGCTGGCCGCCACCTTGTAGGTGGTGGAGCGCTCCAGCTGGGCGCTGGGCTTCCAGCTCGTCTTGTCGGCGGAGAGCTGGCCGGCGACGGCGGTGCCGTCGGCGGTCGTCATCGACACCTCCGTGAGCGTGCCCTTGCTCACGGTGACGGCGGCCGAGTTGTTGATGGAGGCGTTGGACGAGCCGTCCTTGGGTGTGATCGTGATCTGCGCCACGGACGTCTTCTGGGCGGCCGCCTCGTCGACCTTGGCCTGCGAGGTGTCGTTGCCTCCGGACGCGTCCGCGTCGGCGCCGGAACACGCCGTGAGCACGAGCACACCGCCGAGCAGTGCGGACGCGGTCATCAGCCTGCGCCGCTTACTGTCCGTCATCACACGCTTCTCCATCGTTGCTGAATTTCCCGAATCCCCGAGACCCCGTTACGAGCATCCAACGCTACGACCGGTTCGTCCCATTTCACATACTTCTCATGTGTGGGGCGCACCACGTCCGCCAGGCGGTCGCCCGCCGGGGCCCGTGATGCGGGTGTCGGTCAGTGCGCCCCTTGAGACGACGAAACCCCGGGCGGCGGTTGCCGCCCGGGGTCACGAATTCCCCAAGCCGCTCAGCCGGTTCCGGACACGCGGTCGTCATCGTCGTCCTCGACCACATCATCCTCGTCGAGATCCCAGTCAGGCGAATCAGGGTCGTAATCGATCTGCTCGCTCGACCAGGAGGCCTGCTGGAGCTCCACTCCGGGCACCCCGCTGACCAGGTCGAACGGATCCACGAGATACGCGAGCGCCTCCGCGGTGTCTTCCGTCACAGCGCTCTCGGCGTGCGCCCGTTCGTCGGCCGGCAGCTCGGCGTCGCCCGCGATCCGCCGCAGTGCCTCCGCCGTCACGGCGTTCGCGTCGTCCACTTCCACAACGACTTCCACGCGAAGCCGTACAAAACGTGATGTCTCTTCAGTGCTCATGCCCGGAGCGTACGACTCCGTCCTCCCGTAACTTTCCCGCGACCCGCGACTTTCATTAGCATCGCCCTACACGGCCAATTCGCCAGCGTCACAAGGGGATCGATATTCCGTGTCATCCGTTCGCCGTCCGTTGCTGACCGCCACCGCCGCGGGGACCCTCCTGGGCGCCCTGTGGTTCGTCCCGTCCGCGAACGCGTCCCAGGACGGCCCGGCGAGAACGCAGCCCTCGGTGACCGCGTCGGCCGAGGCCACCACGCAGGCGCGGGCCGCGTCGGCGGCCACGACCGAGTTGGGGGAAGAGACCCGACTCGCCGACACCGGAAGCTTCGACACCACCCCTTACGTGGTGGGCGGCAGCCTCTTCCTCGCCGTCGGAGCGGGTTTTGTGGTGTATTCGGTACGCCGCGAACGCCTGGGTTTTTAACCGACTTGACGCTTCTTTGACTCAACCTTCATAGTCCGCTCATGAAGAGATCATCGGGGGCGCGTATCGGCGCCACGGCTGCCGTGAGCGTGTTGTCGCTCGCCCTCATCACGGGCTGTTCCGACGAGGGGTCCGACAGCTCCAAGGGGTCGGATTCCGCCTCCTCGTCGCCCACCGCCCCGGCCGCGAAGGCACTCACCACGGCCGAGTTGAAGAAGCTGCTCATCGCCCAGGGCGACGTCAAGGGATACAAGGTCGAGGCGGTCGACGAGTCGTACCCGACCTCCAAGAGCGAGGTGAAGGTCGACAAGACCGAGTGCCGGCCGCTCGCCTACACCATGGCCGGCCTCGCGCCGGGCGACACCGACGCCAACGCGAGCATCACCGCCGGCGAGGACAAGTCGCCCGACGCCTCCAAGGCCCTGGAGGACATGACCGAGGACGCCTTGGCCGACGCCTTCGACGTCAGCATGACCCTCGTGGGCCTCTCCTCCTACGACGGTGACGGCGCCGAGAAGACCTTCAAGTCCGTTTCCGACGCGGTCGCGAGCTGCGCCGGCGGGTTCACCATCTCGGCGCAGGGCGAGGACCAGAAGCTCAACAAGATCGCTTCGGAGAAGGCTTCCGGCGCCGGCGACGAGTCGGTGGCGTTCGCCGCGTCCGGCGAGATGGAGGAGGCCGGAACGGGCGACGTGCACATGGAGGTGGTGCGGCACGGCAACACCATCGCCACGTACTACACGTTCAACCTCGGCAAGCTGACGTCCGGCGGGGCGTACACCGTCCCGTCCGTCGTGGTCGACGCGCAGGCGGCCAAGCTCAAGTGACCGTCGGGGCCCCGCCGTACGACGGCGGGGCCCCGAACCGTCCTACCGCAAGGGCCCGGTGACCGTCTCCACGGCCTCCACCAGCCGGCCCGCGCGCACGAACGCGTCCGCGGCGGCGAGGTCGGGCGCGAGGAACCGGTCCGGACCGGGACCCTGCACACCCGCCGCCCGTACGGCGTCGATGGCCGCCTGCGAGGCCGGCGCCGGGACGAGGCCCTCACGCAGCTCGATGGCGCGGGTGGCCGCGTACAGCTCCACGGCGAGCACGCGCGCGAGGTTGTCCACGGCCGTGCGCAGCTTGCGGGCCGCCGACCAGCCCATGGAGACGTGGTCCTCCTGCATGGCGGAGGACGGGATCGAGTCCGCCGAGGCCGGCACCGCGAGCCGCTTCAGCTCGCTCACCAGCGCGGCCTGCGTGTACTGGGCGATCATGAGCCCGGAGTCGACGCCGGCGTCGTCCGCCAGGAACGGCGGCAGACCGTGGCTGCGGTTCTTGTCCAGCAGCCGGTCGGTGCGGCGCTCGGCGATGGAGGCCAGGTCGGCGGCGGCGATGGCGAGGAAGTCGAGGACGTAGGCCACCGGGGCGCCGTGGAAGTTGCCGTTGGACTCGACCCGGCCGTCGGGCAGGACCACCGGGTTGTCCACGGCCGACGCCAGCTCGCGCTCGGCGACCAGGCGGGCGTGCGCCATGGTGTCCCGGCCGGCGCCCGCGACCTGCGGGGCACAGCGCACCGAGTAGGCGTCCTGGACGCGCGGGGCGTCGTCCTGGTGGTGCCCGGTCAGGCCCGAACCCTTCAGCACGGCCAGCATGTTGGCGGCGGCGGCGCCCTGGCCCGGGTGCGGGCGGATGGCGTGCAGCTCGGGGGCGAGGACCTTGTCGGTGCCGAGGAGTGCTTCCATCGACAGTGCCGCGGTGACGTCGGCCGACTTGTAGAGGGTGTCGAGGTCGGCGAGGGCCATGATCAACATGCCGAGCATGCCGTCGGTGCCGTTGAGGAGGGCGAGGCCCTCCTTCTCGCGCAGTTCGACGGGCGCGATGCCGTGCTCGGCGAGAAGCTCGCCGGCGGAACGGACGACCCCGTCCCGCCCCTCGGCGTCGCCCTCGCCCATGAGCGTGAGGGCGCAGTGGGACAGCGGCGCCAGGTCGCCGGAGCAGCCGAGGGAGCCGTACTCGTGCACGACCGGGGTGATGCCGGCGTTCAGCACGTCCGCCATGGTCTGCGCGACCTCGGGACGCACACCGGTGTGCCCGGAGCAGACGGTCTTCAGCCGCAGGAACATCAGGGCCCGTACGACCTCCCGCTCCACCCGGGGTCCCAGACCCGCGGCGTGCGAGCGGACGATGTTGCGCTGGAGCTGGGCGCGCAGCTCCGGGCTGATGTGCCGGGTCGCCAGGGCGCCGAAGCCGGTGGAGACGCCGTAGACGGGCTCGGGCTTGGCCGCCAGCGCGTCCACGATCTCGCGGGCCGCGGCGAGGGCCGCCACCGCCTCGCCGGAGAGCTCGATCCGGGCGCCGTCGCGCGCCACGGCGAGAACGTCGGACGCGGTGACCCCGGACGTCCCCACCACCACAGTGTGCATATCCATATTCAGGAGCGTACGCACTGAATTCCAGGATGTCACCAGTGGACGGCCGGTTCACCCCTTACCGATTCGGTCACATGCCCGGGGCGTCAACGGCGCCCACGGAAGCGGCGGCGCTCCGGCGTCGTCTCCCGCGAGGGCTCGTCCGCCAGTCGTACGACGGGGTCGTCGGGGCCCTCTCGTCCGGCGACCACCGGCTTGGCCGCCCGTACGGCCTTGGCCTGGTACTGGGCCGCGTCGGCCAGCCGGAACAGCCGGCGGGCCGAGCGGACGGGTCCGATGTCGTCCTCGGTGGACGCGACCCCGCAGGCGACGCCCTCACCGAGCTCCAGCTCGGCCGCACGACGGCAGAGCTCGCCGGCGACCTTCACCACGTCGTCGGCGGACGGCCCGACGGCGAGGAGACAGAACTCGTCCCCGCCGAGCCGGGCGGCGAGGGTGCCGGGCAGCATCGCCCCGCACAGCGACAGGACGGACCCGAACCGTTCGAGGAGCCGATCACCCACGGCGTGCCCGAGGGTGTCGTTGACGCGCTTGAGGCCGTTGACGTCGCAGACGACGAGGCTGACCGCGGCACCGTCCCGCCGGTGCCGTTCGATCGCCTCGTCGAGGTGTACGTCGACGGCACGGCGGTTGGCGAGCCCGGTGAGCGCGTCGGTGAACGCGAGCCTGCGGGCCTCCTCCAGTTGCTCGGTCTGGGCGATCCCGGCGGCGACGACGGAGGCCAGGACGGAGGCGAAGTCGGCGTCACCGCGGTCGAAGACGGGATCGTCGACGGAACGGGCGACATAGAGCTCACCCCAGGCACGCCCGTGCAGCACGAGGGGCGCGACGACACAACACCCGCGCCCGCGCCGCCGCAAGGCGGCGACGCGCTGATGGCAATAACCGAAACCACCGAAGGCCGCGCCGAAGGCGGTCTCGACCCAGGCATCGGGCTCACCGCCCGCGGCCCAGCGCTCGTGCAGGAACTCGGTGATCTCCGGGAACTGGTGCACCGGATAGGCCTCCCCCTCGGGGAACTCCTCCTCGTCCGGCGCCCGGTCCCCCACGTTCACGAGAACCCGCAGCCGGCCGAGCTCCCGCTCCCACGTCGACAGCGCGGCAAAGCTCCCCGACAGCGCCCGGCACGCCCCGAGGGCCGCCGCCCGCCATGACTCCCGCGGGTTGCGGGCCGCAGCCATGCCCTGCGCCAACGCCACTACGGCCGCGAGCCGCCTGTCCTCACCCATCACTCCAGGTTAGGGACGTTTGGTGGCAATCGGGACATTGATACGGCGAACAGGTGGTCGGTCGAGGACAGGTGGGCCACCGAAACACGGAGTCCGAAACGCGGACGGCCGAAACACGGAAAAAACGAGTTCCCGCCAAGACCCGGACCCGGACCCGGACCCGCATGGATGATCAGCCGTCCCGCCCCCGTCCCGCTCCTCCGCCCCACTCCTCCGGCTCACTCCCCCGGCCACTCCGGCTTCCGCTTCTCGTTGAACGCCGCCACGCCCTCCGCCCGGTCCCCCGAGAACGCCACCGACCGCCACGCCGCGTCCTCGACCTCCAGCCCCGCCCGCAGATCCAGCCCGTGCCCGAGCCGCAGCGCCCGCTTCGCCGCCCGCAGCCCCACCGGCGAGTTGGCCGCGATCCGGGACGCCAGGGCCAGCGCCTCCTGCCGGTCCCGCCCCTCCTCCACCAGCACGTCCACCAGGCCCAGCTCCCGCGCCTCGGCGGCCTCGACCCGCCGCGCCGTGAAGATCAGCTCGGCCGCCCGTGCGGCCCCGATCCGGCGCGGCAGCAACTGCGTACCTCCACCGCCCGGAATCACGCCCACGGACACCTCCGGCAGCCCCACCACCGCCGTACGGTCGGCCACGATCACATCGCAGGACAGCGCGAGCTCGAAGCCCCCGCCGAGCGCGAACCCGTGCACCGAGGCAACCGTCGGCACCGGCAGTTCCAGCACCCCGGTGTACGCACCCCGCGCCACCGGCCGCTGCCGCACCAGCTCGGCGTCACTGAAGGAGTTGCGCTCCTTCAGGTCGGCGCCGACGCAGAACGCCCGCTCGTGCGTCGAGGTCAGCACGACCACCCGTACGTCCCGGTCGGCGCCCAGCGCGGCGCACGCCCCGGCGATCGACCGGGCCATCTCGGTCGAGACGGCGTTCATGGCCTTGGGCCGGTCGAGGGCGAGCTCGGCGACGTACCCGTCACCATGCCGCTTCACCAGCACGAACTCCCCGAACCGCTCCTCGCTCATGACACCCTCCGGTTAACGCGGGTTAACAGTCGACATCGCCCCGATCATCGCAGCCGGACCCCGCCGGGGAAAGGGCGGGCGTACACGAGACCGGTTCCCGTGTCACCTCCCGATTCCCCGTTCGAGTGACATCCCGCCCAACTGTCACCCGACCGCCCACGGGAGCGCATAACGTGCGCTCCGCCACGGCGCATCGGGGGCACGAGCGCATCGGGGAGGGGATCACCATGACGGACACAGCGGTCGAGAAGATCACGGACGCGGAAGCCCCGGACACGGATACCGCGGAGCCGTACGGCACGGCCCCCCGCGGCCGCGGCCGTCACCGCAGGCCCCGCCCCCGCAAGATGCTGCTCGCAGCCGGCGGGCTCGCGCTGGCCGCCGGTGTGCTGAGCCTCGTACGGATGGCGCCCGATTCCGGTGTCGGCGGAGTCGGCACGGCGGAGGCGGACCCCGGCCCGGACGCCGGCGGGGACCGGTCGACCGGCGCGGCCGCCACCGTCGCGGCCGTTCCCCGGGTCAGTCCTTCGTCGACCTCCGCCCTGGGCGCGGTGAGCACGACCCCGCTCCCCGGTGTCGGCTCCACCCCCGCCTCGTCGGCGTCGGCGACCGCCGTGCCCTCGGCCGCGGCTCCCGCCGCCGGCACCCCGACCGCACCGGCGCCCACGACCGCATCCCGTTCTCCCGCCACGAGCGCCGCCCCGCAGCCGACGCTTCCGGCACCCGCGCCGTCACCGACCACGGCCTCCCCGGCCCCGGAGCCGGAGCAACCGGGCGGGCCGGGCCTGTGCGTCCCGATCATCGGCCTGTGTGTGGACCCGCTGACCACGGCCGCCCACTGACCCGGGCCCGGGCCCGGGCTCTACTGCTGGTCGTCGTCCCGGCGGGTGAGCAGCCACGGCTCGACCACGCCGAGTCCGCGCACCGGCCGCTGCCACATGGGTCGCAGCGCGCAGCGGTACGTCGGCGGCTCCTCGCCCTCCTTCTCGGCGGCGGCAGCGGCCTCCGCCGCCTCCGCCTCGGAGACCGGCGCCTCACCGGTGCGGATCAGCTCCTGGGCGAAGGCGCCGTCGACGAGGACGGCGTCGCGCGGAGCTATCGACGTCAGCCGCGAGGCGAGGTTGACCGTGGTACCGAAGACGTCACCCATCCGGGTCGTCACCGTGCCGAAGGCCATGCCGACGCGCAGCTCGGGCATCGTCTCGTCGTTGGCCATGGTCTCGATGAGCCGCAGCGCGATCTCGGCGGCGACACCCGCGTCGTCGGCGGCGAACAGCACCTCGTCGCCGAGCGTCTTGATGAGCCGCCCACCACGTGCGGCCACCAGGTCGGCGGCGGTCGTCTCGAAGGCCTCGACGAGTTCGCCGAGCTCCTCCTCTTCCATACGGCGGGTCAGCCGCGTGAACCCGACGAGATCGGCGAAGCCGACGGCGAGCCGCCGGTCGACCATCTCCTCGTCATCGGTGGCCTGGACGACCCGCCCGGCCGACGCGGCGAGCTGCCGCCGCCAGACGTAGACGAGGAACTCCTCCAGCTCGGGCAGCAGCAGCTCGACGATGGGGTACGTCACCTCGGTGCGGGTCATCCCCGGCTCGGGCGGCTCGGTCAGGCCCTCCAGGAAGGAGTCGATCTGCCATTCCGCCAACCGGGCGGTGGTCTGCCCGGTGGACCGGGCCACCTGCACCGCCATCGCCTCGCTCAACAGCCCCGCCTCGACAAGACCGGACAGCCGCCGCAGCGCGAGCACGTCCGCCTCGGTGAGCGCCTTGGCCTGGCCGATGTCGGCGAACCCCATGGCCCGCCAGAAGCGCGTGGCCAGCTCCACGGAGACGCCGGCGCTGCGCGCCGCCTGGAAGGGGGTGTAGCGCCGCTCGGCGCCGAGGATGAGCTGCTCCAGGCGCAGGGCGAGCGGGTCCTCGCCGGAGTCGGCGTCGGCGTCCGCGGCGTGGGTGTCCCCCTGCTCGTGCGAAGTCGAGAGCGGGGGAGGGTCCACCCGGCCGTGCGCGCCCGTGCCGGAGCCCGTGTCGTCGACGGTCACGCCTGCTGCCCTTCCGATCTGTCACGGTCAGGTATCGACCGGCCTTCACTCTACGGCAGGTGTGCGCCAGCTCACTCCGCCAGTCGCCGCCGGCCCTATGAGCTGGGGCCTCCCGACCGAGCCAGTCCGGCGGCGCACGGGCGAAGACCGGGGCCCGGGGCGAAGCCCCCGACAACTACGCCGGACGGAGGTGAACGATGTCTCCCGCCCCGACCGGCTCCTGTACCCCTTCGCCCGTGGCCAGCACCAGCCGTCCGTCCCCGTCGACCGCCACCGCCTCGCCGACGATCGAGCGGTCGCCCGGCAGCTCGGCCCGTACGGTCCGGCCGAGCGTCGCGCAGCCCGCCGCGTACGTCTCCTGGAGGCCGCTGGCCTCCGGATCGCCCCCGGCGTCCCGCCAGCGCCCGTACCAGTCCTCCAGAGACCGCAGCACGGCCCGCAGCAGCGGATCCCGGTCGGTGGTCACCGCCCCGGCCAGGGCCAGCGAGCCCGCCTGCGGCACGGGCAGCTCCTCCGCGCGGAGGGTGACGTTGATGCCGACCCCGACGACGACACCGTCGTCCCCGGCGCGTTCCGCGAGGATCCCGCCCGCCTTGCGCTCCTCGCCCCCGATCGTGACCAGCAGGTCGTTGGGCCACTTGAGGGCCGTGTCCACGCCGGCCGCGCGGGCCAGCCCCGTCGCCACGGCGACCCCGGTGAGCAGCGGCAGCCAGCCCCAGCGGGCCACCGGCACGTCGCTGGGTCGCAGCAGGACGGAGAAGAACAGGCCGGAGCGGGCCGGAGCGGTCCACTGGCGGTCCAGGCGACCACGCCCGGCGTTCTGCTCCTCCGCGACGAGGACCGCGCCCTCGGCCGCCTTGAGCCCGACCGCCCGGGCCACCAGATCGGAGTTCGTTGAACCTGTCTGCTGCACCACCTCCACCTCTGTCCACAGGCCTCCCTCGCGCACCAGCGCGCGGCGCAACGCGGCCGCGTTGAGGGGCGGACGGTCCAGGTCGGACCAGCGGCTGTCGTTTCCGTCTGAGGCATCTCGCGGCGTCATGCAAGCCACCCTAGGTGTGGTAAACGCCGCACTGCCGATTGATGGGCACGCCACTACGCTACGGATGAGTAACCGTCCCCCCTTTTGAGCAGGCAGGGAGCCGTATCCCGATGTCCGAGCCGGAAGAGATCGACATTCACACCACCGCGGGCAAGCTCGCGGATCTCCAGCGCCGTATCCAGGAAGCGACGCACGCCGGTTCGGAACGCGCCGTCGAAAAACAGCACGCCAAGGGCAAGCTGACGGCCCGTGAGCGGATCGAGCTGCTCCTCGACGAGGGCTCCTTCGTCGAGTTCGACGAGTTCGCCAGGCACCGCTCGACGGACTTCGGCCTGGAGAAGAACCGCCCGTACGGCGATGGCGTCGTCACCGGATACGGCACCGTCGACGGGCGTCCCGTGGCCGTCTTCTCCCAGGACTTCACCGTCTTCGGCGGCGCCCTGGGCGAGGTCTACGGCCAGAAGATCGTCAAGGTCATGGACTTCGCCCTGAAGACCGGCTGCCCGGTCATCGGCATCAACGACTCCGGTGGCGCCCGCATCCAGGAGGGCGTCGCCTCCCTCGGCGCGTACGGCGAGATCTTCCGCCGCAACACGCACGCGTCGGGCGTGATCCCGCAGATCAGCCTGGTCGTGGGCCCGTGTGCCGGCGGTGCCGTCTACTCGCCCGCCATCACCGACTTCACGGTGATGGTCGACCAGACCTCGCACATGTTCATCACCGGCCCGGACGTCATCAAGACGGTCACCGGCGAGGACGTCGGCTTCGAGGAGCTGGGCGGTGCCCGCACCCACAACTCCGTCTCAGGCGTGGCGCACCACATGGCCGGGGACGAGAAGGACGCCGTCGAGTACGTCAAGCAGCTGCTGTCGTACCTGCCGTCCAACAACCTCAGCGAGCCCCCGGTCTTCCCGGAGGAGGCGGACCTGTCCGTCACCGACGAGGACCTCGAGCTGAACAGCATCGTCCCGGACAGCGCGAACCAGCCGTACGACATGCACACGGTGCTCGAACACGTCCTGGACGACGGAGAGTTCCTCGAGACGCAGCCGCTGTTCGCGCCGAACATCGTCACCGGCTACGGCCGGGTCGAGGGCCACCCGGTGGGCATCGTCGCCAACCAGCCCATGCAGTTCGCCGGCTGCCTGGACATCAAGGCGTCCGAGAAGGCCGCCCGCTTCGTGCGGACCTGCGACGCCTTCAACATCCCGGTCCTCACCTTCGTGGACGTGCCCGGCTTCCTGCCCGGCGTCGACCAGGAGCACGACGGCATCATCCGCCGCGGTGCCAAGCTGATCTACGCCTACGCCGAGGCCACCGTCCCGCTCATCACGGTGATCACCCGCAAGGCCTTCGGCGGCGCCTACGACGTCATGGGCTCCAAGCACCTGGGCGCCGACATCAACCTCGCCTGGCCGACCGCCCAGATCGCCGTCATGGGCGCGCAGGGCGCGGTCAACATCCTGCACCGCCGCACGATCGCCGAGGCGGAGGCCGCCGGTGACCTGGAGGCGACCCGGGCCCGGGTGATCCAGGAGTACGAGGACACCCTCCTCAACCCCTACATCGCGGCCGAGCGCGGCTACGTCGACTCCGTCATCATGCCGTCGGACACCCGCCGGCACATCGTGCGCGGCCTGCGTCAGCTGCGTACCAAGCGGGAATCCCTGCCTCCGAAGAAGCACGGCAACATCCCCCTCTAGACCCTGGGAGCGGTTGTGACGATCAAGGTCATACGGGGCAATCCGACCCCCGAGGAGCTGGCCGCCGCACTGGCGGTGGTCCGAGCCCGCGCCGCGGCGGCATCTGCCACGCCGCCCGGCGCGCCCGGCCCGCGGGACTCCTGGTCCGACCCGGCCCGCATCGCCGGCCACCCGGTCCCCCGGCCGGGCCCGTCGGCGTGGGCCCGCACGTACTGGCCCGGCTAGGAAGCCCCTCCGAGTCCCAAGAACAGCCACGACGGCGTCGGCCACCGGACCCACGGTGGTGGCCGACGCCGTACGGGCGGGTCAGGGGCAAGTTTGAGTACGCGTACTCAGGCGTCCGGCGCCGAATCGCCGCAGGCTGGATCACATGCTGTGGTCCGACCCCGAGAACGAACCGCCGGAGGAACTGCGCGAGACGCAGGTCATGTTGCGGCGGCTCGGCGTTCTCATGGCGCTGGCCATGGTGCTCGCGATGATCGTGATCGGGCTGAGGTGAGTGGGCCGGGCTTGTCCGCCGATACGCTGGTCGCATGACTGATCAGCCGCGCCGCCGACTCGTCCTCGCCTCCCAGTCCCCCGCCCGGCTCGGCCTGCTGCGGCAGGCCGGACTCGACCCCGAGGTGCTCGTGAGCGGCGTCGACGAGGACGCCGTCACCGCGCCCACCCCCGCCGAGCTGGCACTCGCCCTCGCCGAGGCCAAGGCCTCCGTCGTGGCGGCCAGGCCGGACGTCCAGGGCGCGCTGGTGATCGGCTGCGACTCGGTGCTCGAGCTGGACGGCCACGCCCTCGGCAAGCCCGCCGACGCCGAGGAGGCCACCGCCCGCTGGAAGGCGATGCGCGGCCGCGCCGGGACCCTGCAGACGGGCCACTGCATCTGGGACACGACGGCCAAGCGGTACGTGGCCGGCGTCGCGTCCACCGTCGTCCGCTTCGGCGACCCCACCGACGACGAGATCGCCGCGTATGTCGCCTCGGGCGAGCCCCTCCACGTCGCCGGGGCGTTCACCCTCGACGGCCGCTCGGCGCCCTTCATCGAGGGCATCGACGGCGACCACGGCAACGTGATCGGCATCAGCCTGCCCCTCGTGCGGCGACTGCTGGCCGAACTGGGTATCGGCATCACGGAGTTGTGGACGCCCCGGGAAGGCTGATCAGGTCGCGCTGGGCGCCGGCGGCGGGGTGACCGGGGAGCCGTCCTGGGGTTCCGCGGGCTTGCCGGGCTCCTCGGCCGCGGGCCCCTCCTGACGGTCGTACGTCATCAGCAGCAGCACGATCAGCGCGAGCACGACCACCATGTACACGAAGGCGGTCGTGCCGAGCAGCCCCCACGCGAACGCGCCCAGCAGGCCGTGCACCACGGCCGCGCTGATCAGCACCACCCGCCCGAAGCCGGCGGGCGGCCGGTTGCGCAGGGCGACGAGCAGCGCGACCAGGCCGCACAGCGCGAAGTACAACCCGAAGAGGATCCCGCCGATCTTCGAGGACATCGACATCACGTCGGGGTCCAGGCCCGCCAGGGACATGTGCTGCCGGTCCACGACGACCCCCATGAACCAGTTGACCGCCGCGATGCCAAGGGCCTCGACGAACAGCACGACCGCCACCACCCACGCCACCGGTCTTCGCACCACCGGGCCACCCACTTTCGACCGCCGTCCGAGCAGGACCGCTGTTACCCCTAGTACGTTCGGGACATCGCGAACGCTACTAACGGGTAAACCCTGGGACAAGGGTTCAGGCGAGGGCAAAGAATCATTGGGCCATTCGTAGGGACTCCACAAAGAAACCGAGTGGGCCGCAGCACGCTCTTACAGAGACCTTGACCACACCGGAGGGCTAGGGTTTCCCGAAGGAGCCCTGCGTACCGAGGTGCGACAAGGGATTTCGCGGATCGGCGAGCCTCGCATCACGCTCCGTGTGGGCAAGCTCACCATTGGGGATGGGTCGAAGTGCCGTGTCGGCAGTCCCTAAACTCGGCTTGTTTCAAGGAGGGAGCCTCAATCGTGCGCAAGGTGCTCATCGCCAACCGTGGCGAAATCGCTGTCCGCGTTGCCCGGGCCTGCCGGGATGCCGGTATCGCGAGCGTGGCCGTCTACGCCGACCCGGACCGGGACGCTCTGCATGTCCGCGCCGCGGATGAGGCGTTCGCCCTGGGCGGTGACACCCCGGCGACCAGCTACCTCGACATCGACAAGGTGTTGAAGGCGGCGCGCGAGTCGGGCGCGGACGCCATCCACCCCGGGTACGGCTTCCTCTCGGAGAACGCCGACTTCGCCCAGGCCGTCCTCGACGCCGACCTGATCTGGATCGGTCCGCCGCCGCAGGCCATCCGTGACCTCGGTGACAAGGTCGCCGCCCGGCACATCGCCCAGCGCGCCGGCGCGCCGCTGGTGGCCGGCACGCCCGACCCGGTCTCCGGCGCCGACGAGGTCGTCGCCTTCGCCAAGGAGCACGGCCTGCCCATCGCCATCAAGGCCGCCTTCGGCGGTGGCGGGCGCGGCCTGAAGGTCGCCCGGACCCTCGAAGAGGTCCCGGAGCTGTACGAGTCCGCGGTGCGTGAGGCCGTCGCCGCCTTCGGCCGCGGCGAGTGCTTCGTCGAGCGCTACCTGGACAAGCCGCGGCACGTGGAGACGCAGTGCCTGGCCGACAGCCACGGCAACGTGGTGGTCGTCTCCACCCGTGACTGCTCCCTGCAGCGCCGGCACCAGAAGCTGGTCGAGGAGGCGCCCGCGCCGTTCCTGTCCGACGAGCAGGTCGCCGAGCTGTACTCCTCCTCCAAGGCGATCCTGAAGGAGGCCGGCTACGTCGGCGCGGGCACCGTGGAGTTCCTCGTCGGCCTCGACGGCACGATCTCCTTCCTCGAGGTCAACACCCGCCTCCAGGTGGAGCACCCGGTGACCGAGGAGGTCTCCGGCATCGACCTGGTGCGCGAGATGTTCCGCATCGCCGACGGTGAGGAACTCGGCTACAGCGACCCCGCGCTGCGCGGCCACTCCTTCGAGTTCCGCATCAACGGCGAGGACCCGGGCCGGGGCTTCCTCCCGGCCCCCGGCACCGTCACCGCCTTCGACCCGCCGTCCGGCCCGGGCGTCCGCCTCGACGCGGGCGTGGAGTCCGGCAGCGTCATCGGTCCGGCCTGGGACTCCCTGCTGGCCAAGCTGATCGTCACCGGCGCCACCCGCGAGCAGGCCCTGCAGCGCGCCTCCCGTGCCCTGGAGGAGTTCCAGGTCGAGGGCATGGCGACCGCCATCCCCTTCCACCGCGCGGTGGTCAAGGACCCGGCGTTCGCCCCCGAGCTGACCGGCTCCGACGACCCGTTCACGGTCCACACCCGCTGGATCGAGACCGAGTTCGTCAACGAGATCCCCGCCTTCGCCGCTGCGGCCGACGCCGAGGCCGAGGAGGACGCGGACCGCGAGACGATCGTCGTCGAGGTCGGCGGCAAGCGCCTCGAGGTCTCCCTGCCGTCCTCACTCGGCATGACCCTGGCCCGCACGGGCCTCGCGGCGGGTGCCAAGCCCAAGCGCCGCGCGGCCAAGAAGTCCGGCCCCGTCGCCTCCGGCGACACCCTCGCCTCCCCGATGCAGGGCACGATCGTCAAGGTCGCCGTCGAGGAGGGCCAGGAGGTCAAGGAGGGCGACCTGGTCGTCGTCCTCGAGGCGATGAAGATGGAGCAGCCGCTCAACGCGCACCGCTCCGGCACCATCAAGGGCCTGAACGCCGACGTCGGCGCCTCCGTCACGTCCGGCGCCGCGATCTGCGAGATCAAGGACTGACGCCCTCGTACGTCGAAACGCCCCGCGGACCGGAGCAGTCGGTCCGCGGGGCGTTTCGTTTCCCCGTCCCCCGTGACGGTGGTTCAGGAGGTGCGTGTCCAGCCGGTGCCGTGCCGTACGACGACGAGTCCGGCGGCGCCGAAGCCGGTCGCCAGCAGCAGGAACGACAGGACGGTGACGGGCATCAGGCTGCCCGCATAGCCGGCCACGTTGATCGGCATGGCCAGGATCAGCGACCAGGCGGCCCAGGCGGGGATCACCCGGCCGCGCAGCAGGGCGGTGCCGAGCAGGATCGCTCCGACGACGTGCGCCGCGACGAAGTACAGGGTCGGGACGCCCACGACCGGCAGCGCGTACGTACCGTCCGTGACCTTCACCAGGGCGTCCTGGCTCACCCCCTTGTCCAGACCGCCGAGGGCGACCACGTCCATCGACGGGGTGAAGGAGATCGCCAGCAGTCCGGTGCCGAACAGCAGCGTGCCCCACAGGCCGAGTTTCGGGGAGTGGCGCATCGCGAGCAGGCCGACCACGAGGATGCCGACCACCAGGGCGAGCCCGCCGAGTATCCAGCCCCAGACGCTGACTTCGGTGAGGGTGCGGTGGGCGGCGATGTCCTTGACGATGTCCTTGTCGGAGTCGCCGGTGCCGTACGGGACGATGCCGGTGGCGACGGCCAGCAGCAGTGGGCCGAGCAGCGCGGTGAGTCCGAGAGCGATGCGGCCGACGCCGGGTGCCTGGCCGGGGTCCGTGGTGGCTGCTGACTGTTCGCGTGGCGGCGTGGTGGTCATGGGAGTCCCCCTTGCGGCCTGCCCCCGTTCGGGGGCGCCTTCCGTCAGTGAAGCGGCGGGGTGTGGCCGATGACCATCCGTCAATTCTGACGGGTCGCGACATGTCGTGTCGGGTCAGTCCGTGAGCAGTCCAAGGTCGCGTCCCCGGCGCAGCAGCGCCGCGGTGTGGCCGGCCTCCAGTTTGCGGTGCAGGGAGGCGATGTAGCCCCGCACGGTGGTCGGCGAGAGCCCCATCCGGCGGGCCGTCTCCGTCGCCGTACGGCCGCTGTGGAGGTGGCGGAGGGTGCGGTGCTCCTGCTCGGTGACCCCGAACAGGCGGGCCACGGCGCGGCCGCGGGCGAGGTCGCGGAGGATGAGCAGGGCGGGGTGCCCGGGTGTGGCCGGGGGGATGTGGTGCACCTCGACGTCGCGGGTGGTGAAGGGGGTGCCTTCGGTGAGGCGGGGGTCGTCGTGGACGGCGTACAGGAGGTCGGCGGCGACGGCGTTCAGGGGCTGGGGGCGGCCGGAGTCGTCGATCAGGGCGAGGCCGCAGCCCTGGCTGCCGGCGAGTTCGAGGGCGGCGGCGGAGAGCGCGAGCAGGCGCTGCCGGGTGGTCAGTTGCCGTTCCAGGCCGGCGAACTGGAGCTGGGCGAAGCTCAGCAGGTCGCGTTCCCGTTCGGTGAAGTCGCTGCCGCTGCGGTTGAGGGCGTAGCCGTCGGCGAGGCCCGGCCGGGCGGCGGCGTTGGCGATGATCTGGCGGCGCATGCCGAAGGGGCGGAAGTCGAGGTTGTAGCAGTGAGTGCCGTACCACTGGCGGTCGCTGGCGACATCGCTCACCCGCCAGGCCTGCGGCTCGGTCGTCAGCAGCAGCGCGTCGGTGAGCGGATGGTCCTCGGGGTGCTCGTGGATGGCGTTCGGGTCCGGGTGGAAGGTCTCGTACGGGACCGCGAAGAGGGACGCGGTCGGCGGCTCGAGGGAGAAGGAGTAGCGCTGTCCGGAGTCGGCGGGCACCAGTTCCATCACCGCGGACAGGGCCCGCCCCCACATTTCCTCCGTGCTGGTGGCGTCCTCCAGTTCACGGCTCAGCTCCAGCACGCGCCGCGCGTCAGCCCCGCTGATCTCCATCACACTCTCCCGGCGCCGCTCCCGCCCGAAGCCCTGAGACGACGGTACGGCGTCCGAGCGCCCCGGGAAGGCCTCTTGCGCAGGCTCACCAGGAGGGAGAGACGCGAGAGAAGCGCAGGTGGGAGCGGTGGGGGCGACGACACAGGGGAGGCTGCGGAGGCGCCGACCGCGGAAGCGAGACCGATGCCCGCGCCCGTCCTCAGCGGCGCCGCAGGTCCGCCACGCGGGCCCGTTCCGTGCCCGATGTCTGGTCGCCCAGGACCGCGGCGGTCCTCAGGCCGGGACCCGCACCCGGGACCTGGCCTCGGCGGGGGGCCGGGAGAGGCACGTCCCGGCGCTGCTGGCGCGCCGGGACCTGATCACCCCCCGGGCTTCCCGACGCCCCGGCCACGGCGATCTGCACCCCCTGGTCTGCGAGGGCCTGGAGCTCGGTGGCGGCGCGGTCGTCGTGGCCGGGAGGTTCGTCGGTGATCAGACGGGTGATCAGGTCGGTGGGGACGGTCTGGAACATGGTGTCCGTACCCAGCTTGGTGTGGTCGGCGAGGACGACGACCTCCGCGGCGGCCTGGACGAGCGCCCGGTCGACGGACGCCGACAGCATGTTGGACGTGGACAGCCCGCGCTCGGCGGTCAGACCACTGCCGGAGAGGAAGGCCCGCGAGACCCGCAGCCCCTGCAGGGACTGCTCGGCACCGCTCCCGACCAGGGCGTAGTTGGAACCGCGCAGGGTGCCGCCGGTCATCACGACCTCCACCCGGTTGGCGTGGGCCAACGCCTGGGCGACGAGGAGGGAGTTGGTGACGACGGTCAGGCCGGGGACCCGGGCGAGCCGGCGCGCCAGCTCCTGTGTGGTGGTTCCCGCCCCGACCACGATGGCCTCGCCCTCTTCCACGAAGTTGGCGGCGAGGTCGGCGATGGCCGTTTTCTCGGCGGTCGCGAGATGAGACTTCTGCGGAAAGCCGGACTCCCGCGTGAATCCGCCCGGCAGTACCGCACCGCCGTGCCGGCGGTCGAGGAGTCCTTCTGCCTCCAGTGCGCGCACGTCCCGCCGTACGGTCACTTCGGAGGTCTGGACGACGCGGGCGAGCTCACGGAGCGACACGGCCCCGTTCGCTCGCACCATTTCGAGGATCAATTGGCGACGTTCTGCAGCGAACACGAAACTGACAGTAACCCCAACGACCGTCTGCTTTCAGCAGTTTGCGCCGAATAATAGAAGATGTTCGCACGGTGGGGCACGGAGTGGTATAGGGCCTAGTCGCGCCGACTATGCCGTACGAATGCTCGACAACTCCCCGTGACCAGCGGGGAGTCGCTTTCGGCCGTCAGCCCTCGCCCGTGGCCTTACGGGTGTGCAGTTGCCGTGCCACCTCGGCGATCGACCCCGAAAGGGAGGGGTACACGGTGAACGCGTTCGCGATCTGTTCGACCGTCAGATTGTTGTCGACGGCGATCGAGATGGGGTGGATCAGTTCCGAGGCGCGCGGCGCGACGACCACACCGCCGACGACGATGCCCGTGCCCGGACGGCAGAAGATCTTGACGAAGCCGTCCCGGATGCCCTGCATCTTGGCGCGCGGGTTGCGCAGCAGCGGAAGCTTCACGACCCGGGCTTCGATCTTGCCGGCGTCGACGTCGGCCTGGCTGTAGCCGACGGTGGCGATCTCGGGGTCGGTGAAGACGTTCGAGGAGACCGTCTTGAGGTTGAGCGGGGCCACCGCGTCGCCGAGGAAGTGGTACATGGCGATACGTCCCTGCATGGCGGCGACGGAGGCGAGGGCGAAGATGCCCGTCACGTCACCCGCCGCGTACACGCCGGGGGCGGTGGTCCTGGAGACCTTGTCGGTCCAGATGTGCCCGGAGTCGCGGAGCTTGACCCCGGCCTCCTCCAGACCCATGCCCTCGCTGTTCGGGATGGCGCCGACGGCCATGAGGCAGTGCGAGCCGCTGATGACGCGGCCGTCGGCGAGGGTGACCTCGACGCGGTCGCCGACGCGCTTGGCGGCGGAGGCACGGGAGCGGGCCATGACGTTCATGCCGCGGCGGCGGAAGACGTCCTCGAGGACGGCGGCGGCGTCCGGGTCCTCGCCGGGCAGCACGCGGTCCCGGGACGACACGAGGGTCACCTTCGACCCGAGCGCCTGGTAGGCACCGGCGAACTCGGCACCGGTGACACCCGAACCGACCACGATGAGCTCCTCGGGGAGCTCGGTGAGGTCGTAGACCTGGGTCCAGTTGAGGATGCGCTCGCCGTCGGGCTGGGCGTCCGGCAGTTCGCGCGGGTGACCGCCGGTGGCGATGAGGACGGCGTCGGCGACGAGGGTCTCCTCGGTGCCGTCGGCGGCCGCGACGACGACCTTGCGCGAGCCGTCGAGGGCCTGCATGCCCTCCAGCCGGCCGCGCCCGCGCATGACCCGCGCGCCGGCGCGCGTCACGGAGGCCGTGATGTCGTGCGACTGCGCGAGCGCGAGCCGCTTCACACGCCGGTTGACCTTGCCGAGGTCGACGCCCACGACCCGGGCGGACTGCTCCAGGGGTGGGGTGTCGTCGGCGACGATGATCCCCAGCTCTTCGTACGACGAGTCGAAGGTGGTCATCACCTCGGCCGTAGCGATAAGGGTCTTCGACGGCACGCAGTCGGTCAGCACCGACGCTCCGCCCAGACCGTCGCAGTCGACGACGGTCACCTCCGCGCCGAGCTGCGCTGCCACCAGCGCTGCTTCGTAGCCGCCGGGTCCGCCACCGATGATCACGATCCGAGTCACGTACTCCATTCTCCCGCACGGTTCGAGGTGCTCCTGCCCGGGGGGCTGGGCGCGGGGTCTTGGAGGAGTACGCCCGTGACGGGAGTGACACGCGTGACGGGCGTACTCTCGACCCATGTCGCTCTACACCGCGTACGCCGGCAACCTCGACGCGCGGCTGATGTCCCGCCGCGCCCCGCACTCGCCGCTCCGCGCGACGGGCTGGCTGAACGACTGGCGGCTGACGTTCGGCGGCGAGCAGCTGAGCTGGGACGGCGCGCTGGCCACGGTCGTCGAGTGCCCCCGCGCGCAGGTCTTCGTCGCGCTCTACGACATCGCCCCCATGGACGAGGAGTCGCTGGACCGCTGGGAGGGCGTCGGCCTCGGCATCTACCGCCGGGTGCGGGTGCGGGTGCACACCCTGGACGGGGAGGAGTCGGCGTGGGCGTACGTGCTGAACGGCTACGAGGGCGGACTGCCCTCCGCCCGCTACCTGGGTGAGGTCGCGGACGCGGCGGAGTCGGCGGGAGCGCCGCACGACTATGTGATGGAGCTGCGGAAGCGGCCCTGCTGAGCCCCGCTCCCGCCGAAGCGGTTCGCCGGGAACGGCTTCGTTGGAAACGACAAGACAACGATCGCCATCCCGTTACCTCCGTCATCTACGCGCGTAGGCCCGAACCGGCTACGCTCATCGCGTGAACGCATCTCTTCTTCCGGACGACATCCAGGGCGACCCCTACGCCGCCGCCGACGCGGCCGCCTCGCGCCTGCGCGAGCTCACGGGCGCCGAGACCCACGACGTCGCCCTCGTGATGGGCTCCGGCTGGGCACCGGCCGTCGACGCCCTGGGGGCTCCCGACGCCGAGTTCCAGGTCACCGAGCTGCCCGGATTCCCGCCGCCGGTGGTCGAGGGGCACGGCGGCAAGATCCGCTCGTACCAGATCGGCGAGAAGCGTGCGCTCGTCTTCCTGGGCCGCACGCACTATTACGAGGGCCGCGGCGTCGCCTCCGTCGCGCACGGGGTCCGCACGGCGGTGGCCGCCGGCTGCAAGACCATGGTCCTGACCAACGGCTGCGGGGGTCTGCGCGAGGGCATGCGTCCCGGGCAGCCGGTCCTGATCAGCGACCACATCAACCTCACGGCGACGTCGCCGATCGTCGGCGCGAACTTCGTGGACCTCACGGACCTCTACTCCCCGCGTCTGCGCGCCCTGTGCAAGGAGATCGACGCCAGCCTGGAGGAGGGCGTCTACGCGCAGTTCCCCGGCCCGCACTACGAGACTCCGGCCGAGATCCGCATGGCCCGCGTCATCGGCGCGGACCTCGTCGGCATGTCGACGGTCCTGGAGGCGATCGCGGCGCGCGAGGCGGGCGCCGAGGTGCTCGGCATCTCGCTCGTCACCAACCTCGCGGCGGGCATGACGGGCGAGCCCCTCAACCACGAGGAGGTCCTCCAGGCCGGCCGCGACAGCGCCGCCCGGATGGGCTCCCTGCTGGCCCAGGTCCTGGGCCGCCTGTAGGGAACCCGGCGTAACCTCGGCCTCCGCCTCCCACCCGACCGAGTCGGGTGGTGGACGCGCACAGGGCCGGGGTCCGGGGCAGAGCCCCCAGGGCCGCGACCCGCACGCACGCACGCGCACGAAGAAAACGAGAGGTTGGACCGAACGTGCACGACGATCTCATCGCACGGGCCACGTCATGGCTGGCCGAGGACCCCGACGCGGACACCCGTGCGGAACTCGCCGAGCTCATCGACGCGGGGGACCACGCCGAGCTCGCCGCACGCTTCAGCGGCACCCTCCAGTTCGGCACGGCGGGCCTGCGCGGCGAACTCGGCGCCGGCCCCATGCGCATGAACCGCTCGGTCGTCATCCGTGCCGCCGCCGGCCTGGCCGCGTACCTGAAGAAGAACGGCAGCACCGACGGCCTCGTCGTCATCGGCTACGACGCCCGCCACAAGTCCGCCGACTTCGCCCACGACACGGCGGCCGTGATGACGGGCGCGGGACTCCGGGCCGCCGTACTCCCCCGCCCGCTCCCCACCCCCGTGCTCGCCTACGCCATAAGGCACCTCGGCGCGGTCGCCGGCGTGGAGGTCACGGCCAGCCACAACCCGCCCCGCGACAACGGCTACAAGGTCTACCTCGGCGACGGTTCGCAGATCGTTCCGCCCGCCGACGCCGAGATCGCCGCCGAGATCGACACGATCGCCTCGCTGAACGACGTCCCGCGTCCGGAGGCCGGCTGGGAAACCCTCGACGACAGCGTCCTCGACGCCTACCTCGCCCGCACGGACGCCGTCCTGTCCCCCACTTCCCCCCGCACCGCCCGCACCGTCTACACGGCGCTGCACGGCGTCGGCAAGGACGTCCTCCTCGCCGCCTTCGCCCGGGCCGGCTTCCCCGAGCCCGCCCTCGTCGCCGAGCAGGCCGAGCCCGACCCCGACTTCCCGACCGTCGCCTTCCCCAACCCGGAAGAGCCCGGCGCCATGGACCTGGCCTTCGCCAAGGCCCGCGAGACCGACCCCGACCTGGTCATCGCCAACGACCCCGACGCCGACCGCTGCGCCGCGGCCGTCGAGGAGAACGGGGCGTGGCGCATGCTCCGCGGCGACGAGGTCGGCTCCCTCCTCGCCGCCCACCTCGTCCGGCGCGGAGTCACCGGCACCTTCGCCGAGTCGATCGTGTCCTCCTCCCTCCTCGGCCGGATCGCCGAGAAGGCGGGTCTGCCGTACGAGGAGACCCTCACCGGCTTCAAGTGGATCGCCCGGGTGGAGGGCCTTCGCTACGGCTACGAGGAGGCCCTCGGCTACTGCGTGGACCCCGACGGCGTGCGTGACAAGGACGGCATCACGGCCGCGCTGCTCATCACCGAACTGGCCTCCGAACTCAAGGAGGAGGGCCGCACCCTCCTCGACCTGCTCGACGACCTCGCCGTCGAGCACGGCCTGCACGCCACCGACCAGCTCTCGGTCCGCGTCCAGGACCTCTCGGTCATCGCCGACGCCATGCGACGGCTCCGCGAGCAGCCGCCGACCGAGCTCGCCGGACTGCCGATCACCAAGGCCGAGGACCTCACCCAGGGCACCGACCGGCTCCCGCCCACGGACGGCCTGCGCTACACGCTCGACGGCGCCCGCGTCATCGTCCGGCCCAGCGGCACCGAGCCCAAACTGAAGTGCTACCTGGAGGTCGTCGTCCCCGTCGGCACCCACGCCGACCTCCCGGCGGCCCGCGCCGAGGCCGCCGACCTGCTGGCGACGATCAAGCGGGACCTGTCGGCGGCCGCCGGCATCTGACCCGTACACCCCGGGCGCCCCCGCTCGCCCGACCTGGAACCGGCTAGAACCACACCTCGCTGCTCAGTACGGCCGTCAGCCACAGCAGGGCGAACAGCACGGCCAGCGGCCACAGCGGACGGCCCCGCTCGCGTTCCTCACTGTCACCGGTGGGGCGCAGGGCGGGGTCGTTGCGCATGGCGGTGACTTCGGCGGCCAAGGCGTCGTACGGATGGGGCCGGCCGCGCCTGCGCTGGAACCGGGCCCAGCGGGGCGCGACAACCGCCCAGGACTCGCCTCCGCGCCAGCGCAGCTTCAGCTCGAAGGACTCCCGGCGGACCGAGCGGAGGTCGTCCCACGGAATGTGGGTGGTCCCGCGCAGGCCGTTCAGCCACAACCCGGTGCGGTCGGCGGTGATGCGCCAGCACAGCGTCACGGGAAGGCGGGCCGCGCCCGACAGGCCCAGGAGGGCGATGACGATCTGCTGCCAGAGGCTGATGTCCGCGTCGGTGAGCGCCGCCCAGCAGATCGAGACGCCCCACAGCACCTTCAGAAAACCGGCCAGCCAGTCCACCGCGCCCGCACGCCAGCGCCGTACCGGCACCGTCTTCGTCAAGCGCGCGGCCGCCACCAGGCCGAGGCGCTGTTCGTCGTCCGCCGCGGTCCGGGCCGCCGTTCGCTTCTCCCGCTCGAGCCGGCGCCGGACGCTGCCCTCCGACAGCGGTCGTACGGGCCCGGACGACCGTTCCACCATCGGCGGCTCGCCCGGCTTCACCGCGGCGCTCACGAGCACGACCTCGGCGCCCTCGTACGGCGCCCCGTACAGGACGGCCTCGCGCAGCGGGCCGGGCCGGTCGTCGTCGAGCCGGGCGAGAAACTCCTCCAGCTCCGCCTCGTCGTCCCCCTCGTCGTCCCCCCCGTCCTCGTCGTCGTCCGTGTCGTGGTCCAGCTCGACCGTGGCGACGGTGAACAGCGGTCGCAGAGCCGCCACGTCGTCCGCCGCGAAGACCTCCGTGTCGGCGTGCTTGTCCTCGCGCATCAGGACGCGCAGGACGGGCGCCGGCGCGGCGCCCAGCGCGGCGGCCCGCCGCCGGCCCAGTACCCCGGAGAGCAGCATGGTGGCACCCAGCCCGGCCACGAAGAAGCCGGCGACAGCCGCCGCCCGACGTTGCTCCGACAGGCTCCACATCCCGGCGGTCGCGATCAGCGGGGCGCCCGCCAGGATCAGAACGATCCCGAGCCCGGACAGCAGCCGGCCGCGCCCGAGGGGCCGGTCCGCGCCCGGCAGCGGGGCGGTCACGCCTCCGGCCGCCCCAAGCGCCGCCTCCCGCTGCCGCGCCCGCGCCCGCAGACGCAGTGCGGCGATCGCCCAGGAGCCCCCGGCCGACACAAGCGCGCCGGCGAGCACGACAAGCACCGGCGCGGGACGCTGGACGACGGCCACGAGGGCCAGAGCCGGCGCCGACACCCGTACGATCTCGGGCCGCAGCGGCAACCAGACGAGGTGGAGCGCGGCCAGTGCCGCGAGGTACTCCGGCAGACCGGCCTCGGTCAGGCCCAGGGCGGCCAGCGCGCCCGCCGGCAGCACCACCTTGAGGACCGGCAACCCGACCCATCGCACCGGCACCCATCTCGGCGGCAGGGCCCGCGTCCACCGGCGTGCCTGTTCCCCGTTCCAGGGGCGGCAGCCGTCGGGTATCGCGGCGGCGGGCAGCGGCCGCCGGACGTACGTACTACTCATCGCTCCCCAGACACTCGGACCACGAGGGTGGTTGTGCAGCGGCCCTCGGTTCCGTCTCCGGGTGGGGGGACCGGCCGTCGCGGCCGAGGCGGGAGCAGATCATGGCCCAGGAACCTGTGCGTTCACCGACCCGAGCGGCGCCGCCCCAGGCGGACTCACTCGCGGATCACTCGCGAATGCCTCGCGCTCACTTGACCGCGAGCAGAACCGCCAGCAGCACCGCTCCGGCCACCATCGGCCCGATGACCTCGTACGCCCAGCGCACGGTCACCTCGCCCTGCGAGGCCGTGGCCTTCTCCCGCGCCTTCAGCAGCTCGCGCAGCTCGTCCATGATCTTGTCGGTCTCGGCGCGCACCGGCCCCACGTCAGCCGCCGGCCCACTGGCCCCGGTGACGTCCATGCCGCCCAGACCGCCCGCCACGCCACCGCCGAACAGCCCGCCCCGGCGTCCGCCCGACTCCGCCCGCGTCTGCTGCCGCACCGCCCGCTTCCGCGCCCGCAGCGACACGGGCACCGCCCACAGCTGGTACTTGGCCCCGGACTTGGTGACCACCTCGTTGGAGTAGCCGGAGCGCAGCGCGGCGACCTCGCCCCAGGGCACCACGACGACCCGGAAGGGGTTGCGGACGCGCAGCCGGTCGTCGTTCGCGAAGACGGCGGGCCGCAGCGTGAAGGCGACCACCAGCGGCACGCAGAGGATCATCGCGGCGAGCGCCAGCCACGGAGTGCTGCCGTGGCCGCCGAAGAGCGCGTCGATGCCGAGCCAGCAGCCGAGGGCGAGCAGCAGGACCCCGCCGGCCAGGCCCGAGGCCGACCGGTAGACACGGTCCCTGGACCCGGGTGCCGGGGGCCGCTGCGCTGGTGACTGGTGCTCGGGGGTCGTCATGGTCCCGATTCTGCCCGACGCCCACGACGACGCTCGTCCGCGGTGCCTCTGCACGGGACGAGCCTCCGGGGGTGTACAGCTGCTACGCGCGTAGATATGCTCGTCTGGTGACCATGCCCATCACTGCTCCCTCCCCCACTGCCGAAAGCGTGGGCGGTACCCCCACACACGCTCTCGCTGACGCCACCGCGTCCGACAGCACGCTGCGCCACTTCCTCCACGGGCTGCCCGGCGTCGACGCGGTCGGCCTGGAGGCGCGCGCCGCCTCGCTCGGCACCCGATCCATCAAGACCACCGCGAAGGCGTACGCCATCGACCTCGCCATCTCGATGGTCGACCTGACGACGCTGGAAGGCGCGGACACCCCGGGCAAGGTCCGGGCGCTCGGCGCCAAGGCGGTCCACCCCGACCCGACCGACCGTACGACCCCCTCGACCGCGGCCGTCTGCGTCTACCCCGACATGGTGGCCGCCGCCAAGGAGGCCGTCGCCGGCTCGGGTGTGAAGGTCGCCTCGGTCGCCACCGCCTTCCCCGCGGGCCGCGCCGCCCTCGACGTGAAGCTGGCCGACGTGCGCGACGCGGTCGCCGCGGGCGCCGACGAGATCGACATGGTCATCGACCGCGGGGCGTTCCTCGCGGGCAAGTACCTCAAGGTGTACGACGAGATCACCGCCGTGAAGGAGGCCTGCGGGACGAACGCCCGTCTCAAGGTCATCTTCGAGACCGGCGAGCTGTCGACGTACGACAACATCCGCCGCGCCAGCTGGCTCGGCATGCTGGCCGGGGCCGACTTCATCAAGACCTCGACCGGCAAGGTCGCCGTGAACGCGACCCCCGCGAACACCCTGCTGATGCTGGAGGCCGTGCGCGACTTCCGCGCCCAGACCGGCGTCCAGGTCGGCGTGAAGCCGGCCGGCGGGATCCGCACCAGCAAGGACGCGATCAAGTTCCTCGTCCTGGTCAACGAGACCGTCGGCGAGGACTGGCTGGACAACCACTGGTTCCGCTTCGGCGCCTCCTCACTTCTGAACGACCTGCTGATGCAGCGCCAGAAGCTGGCCACCGGCCGCTACTCCGGCCCCGACTACGTGACGGTGGACTGATCACCATGGCATCCGCATTCGCATACGCACCGGCGCCCGAGTCCCGCGCGGTCGTCGACATCGCGCCCTCGTACGGCCTGTTCATCGACGGCGAGTTCACCGAGGCGGCCGACGGCAAGGTCTTCAAGACGGTCAGCCCCAGCACGGAGGAAGTCCTCTCCGAGGTCGCCCAGGCCGGCGCCGAGGACGTCGACCGCGCCGTACGGGCCGCCCGCAGGGCCTTCGAGAAGTGGTCGGCGCTGCCCGGCACCGAGCGCGCCAAGTACCTGTTCCGCATCGCGCGGATCATCCAGGAGCGCAGCCGTGAACTGGCCGTCCTGGAGACGCTGGACAACGGCAAGCCCATCAAGGAGACGAGGGACGTCGACCTGCCCCTCGTGGCCGCGCACTTCTTCTACTACGCGGGCTGGGCCGACAAGCTGGACCACGCCGGCTTCGGCGCCGCTCCGCGCCCGCTGGGCGTCGCCGGCCAGGTCATTCCCTGGAACTTCCCCCTCCTCATGCTGGCGTGGAAGATCGCGCCCGCCCTCGCCACCGGCAACACGGTGGTGCTCAAGCCCGCCGAGACGACCCCGCTGTCAGCACTCTTCTTCGCGGACATCTGCCGCCAGGCCGGCCTGCCCAAGGGCGTCGTCAACATCCTTCCGGGCTACGGCGACACGGGCGCCGCGCTCGTCGCCCACCCGGACGTCGACAAGGTCGCCTTCACCGGCTCCACGGCCGTCGGCAAGGAGATCGCCCGCACGGTCGCCGGCTCCCGCAAGAAGCTCACCCTCGAACTGGGCGGCAAGGGCGCCAACATCGTCTTCGACGACGCCCCGATCGACCAGGCCGTCGAGGGCATCGTCACCGGCATCTTCTTCAACCAGGGCCAGGTCTGCTGCGCGGGCTCCCGTCTCCTGGTCCAGGAGTCGATCCACGACGAGCTGCTGGACTCGCTCAAGCGCCGCCTGTCGACCCTGCGCCTCGGCGACCCGCTGGACAAGAACACGGACATCGGCGCGATCAACTCCGCCGAGCAGCTCTCGCGCATCACCTCGCTCGTCGAGCAGGGCGAGGCGGAGGGCGCCGAGCGCTGGTCCCCCGCCTGCGCACTGCCCTCCTCCGGCTACTGGTTCGCCCCGACGCTCTTCACGAACGTCACCCAGGCGCACACCATCGCCCGCGACGAGATCTTCGGCCCGGTGCTGTCGGTCCTCACCTTCCGTACGCCCGACGAGGCCGTCGCCAAGGCCAACAACACGCAGTACGGCCTCTCCGCCGGCATCTGGACGGAGAAGGGCTCCCGGATCCTGGCCGTCGCGAACAAGCTGCGTGCCGGTGTCGTCTGGTCCAACACGTTCAACAAGTTCGACCCGGCCTCGCCCTTCGGCGGCTACAAGGAGTCGGGCTTCGGCCGCGAGGGCGGCCGCCACGGCCTGGAGGCGTACCTCGATGTCTGATCGGCTCAGTGTCTTCAAGACCTACAAGCTGTACGTGGGCGGGAAGTTCCCGCGTTCCGAGAGCGGTCGGGTGTACGAGGTGACGGACTCGAAGGGCAAGTGGCTGGCCAACGCACCCCAGTCCTCCCGCAAGGACGCCCGTGACGCGGTGGTCGCGGCCCGCAAGGCGTTCGGCGCCTGGTCGGGCGCGACCGCGTACAACCGCGGCCAGATCCTCTACCGCGTCGCGGAAATGCTGGAGGGCCGCAAGGGACAGTTCGTCCACGAGGTCGCCGACGCCGAGGGCCTGTCGAAGTCGAAGGCCGCCGACCAGGTGGAGGCGACGATCGACCGCTGGGTCTGGTACGCGGGCTGGACCGACAAGATCGCCCAGGTGATCGGCGGCGGGAACCCGGTCGCGGGCCCGTACTTCAACCTCTCCTCCCCGGAGCCGACCGGCGTGGTCGCCGTCCTGGCCCCGCAGGAGTCGTCCTTCCTGGGCCTGGTGTCCGTCGTCGCCCCGGTCATCGCGACCGGCAACACGGCGGTCGTCATCGCGTCCGAGAAGTCCCCGCTCCCGGCGCTGTCGCTGGGCGAGGTACTGGCCACCTCCGACCTCCCCGGCGGTGTCGTCAACGTCCTCTCGGGCCGTACGGCGGAGATCGCGCCGCCCCTCGCGGCACACCAGGACGTCAACGCGATCGACCTCGCGGGCGCCGACGACGTACTGGCGAAGGAGTTGGAGATCGCGGCGGCGGACAACCTGAAGCGGGTACTCCGTCCACAGCCTGTGGATTACTCGGCGGCCCCCGGCACCGACCGCATGACGGCCTTCCTGGAGACCAAGACGGTCTGGCACCCGACGGGTTCGCTGGGCGCGTCCGGGTCCGCCTACTGACCTGCCCGCCACCAGAGACCGGAGAGCCGCGCCTCCCCTCCGTCCGGGGCAGCGCGGCTCTCTGTCTGCGGTGTACCTGGCGCGGGTCAGCCGCCGAGACGCCCCATCGCCTGACCCACCACCGGAACGCTGCCGACCGACTTCGCCTGCGCCACGGGCCGGGTCAGCCCCTGCGAGGTCACCGGCCGGAAGTCGGCGACCTGGGTGCCGACGCCGTTGTCGAGAGGGTCGGCACCGGTGCCCGCCAGGGGGTTGGGCTTGAGCTCCTGAACCGGGCCGGTGACGTACCGCACCGACCCGCGGACACCCTGCAGGCCCGCCTGTGGGTCGAGCCGGCCGGCCGGAGCGGGCTTCGTCACGTCGGCCACCGGGTCGGCGGCCGCGGCGGCCGTCCCCGCGCCCGCGCCGAGGGCCACCCCCGCGCTCGCGAGGGCGACCAGGACGCGCCGGCCGGTCGGGGTGTGGGGGAAGTCGTGCAGGGCCATCGCTGATGCCACCTTCTTGCTGCGCAAGGTAATGAGAACGACACGAAGGGTAGTTGAGGTGTGACGCGTGCTTCAAAGCCGACCCGCGGGGTCGGCAGCAGGGCGCCCCATGCCTCAAACTGGTGTTCCGTGAGCCCTCATCTCCCGTCACCCGCCCGCGTCGTGCTGCTCTGCGGCCCCTCGGGCTCGGGCAAGTCCCTTGTCGCCGCCCGCTCCGGGCTGCCCGTGCTGCGCCTCGACGACTTCTACAAGGAGGGCGACGACCCGACACTGCCCCTGGTGGCGGGGGGTTCCGACATCGACTGGGACCACCCCGGGTCATGGGACGCGGACGTCGCGATCGAGGCCATCGCCCAGCTGTGCGCCACCGGCTCGACGAACGTGCCGGTGTACGACATCTCGCTGAGCGCCCGCACCGGCGAGGAGACGCTGCACATCGGCCGGACCCGGCTGTTCATCGCGGAGGGCATCTTCGCGGCGGAGATCGTGGAGCGCTGCCGGGAACTGGGTGTCCTGGCGGACGCCCTGTGCCTGACCCGCGGGCCGCTCACCACGTTCCGCCGCCGCTTCCTGCGCGACCTCAAGGAAGGCCGCAAGTCGGTGCCGTTCCTGCTGCGTCGCGGCTGGCGCCTGATGCGCGCGGAGCGCTCGATCGTCGCCCGCCAGACCGCTCTGGGGGCGTACGCCTGCGACCGGGACGAGGCCCTGGGCAGGATGGCCGCCGCGGCCGTGGGCCGGAACGCGCAGGCGAAACCGGCGACCTCGGCACCGTAGGGCAGAACAAAAGCGGGACTGGACGGCCCCCCGGCCCTCCAGTCCCGCTTCCCTTTTCGCTCCCCGCGTCCCCCGTTGCCCGCGCGGCAGAGCTCCCCCGGTTTCCCCGCTGATCCCCCCGGATCCCCCCGGTACCGCTCCCCGCACCCCCCGGTACGGGCCCCCCGGTACTTCTCCCCCATGACCCTCAGGCGACAAGCTCCCCGAAGGCGTCTTCCTCGTCACGGCCGAAGCTGAGGACCTCGTCCTCGCGCAGTCGGCGGAGCGACCGCCAGATGCTGGACTTCACCGTGCCGACACTGATGTCGAGGATCTCCGCGATCTCCGGATCGGTCCGGCCCTCGTAGTAGCGCAGGACCAGCATCGTCCGCTGGAGTTCCGGCAGCCGGGCCAGCGCCTGCCACAGGACCGCGCGCAGCTCGGTGCCGCGCATCGCGTCCGTGTCGCCGGCCGTCTCCGGCAGTTCCTCGGTCGGGTACTCGTTCAGCTTGCGGCGGCGCCACGCGCTGATGTGCAGGTTGGTCATGGTGCGGCGGAGGTATCCGCCGACCGCGGCCTTGTCACTGATCCGGTCCCACGCCCGGTACGTCGAGAACAGCGCGCTCTGCAGCAGGTCCTCGGCCTCGAAGCGGTCGCCGGTGAGGTGGTACGCGGTTGCGTACAGGGAGGCTCGGCGCTCCTGGACGTAGGCGGTGAACTCCGCCTCCGACAGCGAACGACGCTCCCCCGTGTCCTCCCTGTACGCCGCTCCCCCGTGAGCCGCGTCCCCCGTGTGCGCGTCGACCACCGTCATGAACCCGGTGTGCTGACGCCCGGCGCCGCGAGCGCACCCCCGCCCGCTCACGGCGCCGGACTTCTCGGAACCCCGGGTGACGTCGTGCAGACGCGTGATCACTGCGCTGGTACTGGTGCTGTGCAGCGTGTTCATCTCGCGCCCCCCGTCGTGGACTTCCGGTGTTCGGCTTGTCGCGTCTTGCTTCCTTGCCTGTGCCGAAAAGCTTGCCCGGGCCACTTCATGGCCGTGTCCGCCGACTGTCACAGACCTGTCACAGGGGTCCCTCGTGTGCACGACACAGCGCCGTCACAGAGAAGCGCGGTACGGCCACGCAGGCGCACGCGCACCCTTGATCATTCGCGCGAGATGTGCGGGAGTGCTCCAGGTGTCGAAACCCCACCCCGCCATGGGCCAGAATGAGCCCCGTGCCTTCCCTGTTGCTGATCGAGGACGACGACGCCATCCGTACGGCCCTGGAGCTCTCACTGACGCGCCAGGGACACCGCGTGGCGACCGCTGCCAGCGGTGAGGACGGTCTGAAGCTGTTGCGCGAGCAGCGGCCGGACCTGATCGTGCTGGACGTGATGCTGCCCGGCATCGACGGGTTCGAGGTGTGCCGGCGCATCCGGCGCACGGACCAGTTGCCGATCATTCTGCTGACCGCGCGCAGTGATGACATCGACGTGGTGGTCGGGCTGGAGTCCGGTGCCGACGACTACGTCGTCAAGCCGGTCCAGGGGCGGGTGCTCGACGCCCGGATCCGGGCCGTGCTGCGACGCGGGGAGCGCGAGGCGAACGACGCGGCGACCTACGGGTCCCTCGTCATCGACCGCGCGGCTATGACCGTGACGAAGAACGGCGAGGACCTCCAGCTGACCCCGACCGAGCTGCGGCTGCTGCTCGAGCTGAGCCGGCGGCCGGGGCAGGCGCTGTCGCGGCAGCAGCTGCTGCGGCTCGTGTGGGAGCACGACTACCTCGGTGACTCGCGGCTCGTGGACGCCTGTGTGCAGCGGCTGCGCGCCAAGGTCGAGGACGTGCCGTCGTCCCCGACGCTGATCCGCACCGTGCGTGGTGTCGGATACCGCCTGGACGCGCCTCAGTAATGACAGGTACGCAAGGGGGGGTCCGCGGCTGGGTCGCGGCCCGCAAGGGGGCCTGGTCGCGGCTGCGCTTCACCAGTCTGCGGCTGCGGCTGGTCGTGGTCTTCGGGCTGGTGGCGCTGACCGCCGCCGTGTTCGCGTCCGGGATCGCCTACTGGCTCAACCGCGAGGCGGTGCTGACCCGCACCCAGGACGCGGTGCTGCGTGACTTCCAGCAGGAGATGCAGAACCGTGCGGGCGCGCTGCCGGAGTACCCGACGCAGGACGAACTGCAGCACATCGCCGGCCAGATGGCCAACAGCAGCCAGCGCTTCAGCGTGCTGCTCGTCGGCGAGGACGCCGACGGCAAGGCCGTCTACGGCAACTCCGGCGGCCTGAGCGGCTTCTCGCTCCAGGAGGTGCCCGCCTCGCTGCGCGCCGCCGTGAACAAGGAGCAGGACGTCACGGCCGGCAACAAGTCGCCGTACCACCTGTACTGGCAGCGGGTCGTCGACGACGGCACGCCGTATCTGGTCGCCGGGACGAAGGTGATCGGCGGTGGTCCGACCGGCTACATGCTGAAGTCGCTGGAGCCGGAGGCGAAGGACCTCAATTCGCTGGCCTGGTCGCTGGGCATCGCGACCGGTCTCGCGCTGATCGGCGCCGCGCTGCTCGCGCAGGCCGCCGCCACGACCGTGCTGAAGCCCGTGCACCGGCTCGGCGTCGCCGCGCGCCGGCTCGGCGAGGGCAAGCTGGACACGCGGCTGCGGGTGTCGGGGACGGATGAACTCGCCGATCTCTCACGGACGTTCAACCGGGCCGCCGAGGCCCTGGAGAAACGGGTCGCCGACATGGCCGCGCGGGACGACGCGTCGCGGCGGTTCGTGGCGGACATGAGCCATGAGCTGCGTACACCGCTGACCGCCATCACCGCCGTGACGGAGGTGCTGGAGGAGGAGCTGGAGGCGGAGACCGGGAGCATGGATCCGATGATCGAGCCGGCGGTGCGGCTCGTCGTCAGCGAGACGCGGCGGCTCAACGATCTCGTCGAGAACCTGATGGAGGTCACCCGCTTCGACGCGGGCACCGCCAAGCTCGTCGTCGACTACGTCGACATCGCCGACCAGATCACCGCCTGCATCGACGCCCGTGCCTGGCTGGACGCGGTGGAGCTGGACGCCGAGCGCGGCATCCACGCCCGGATCGACCCGCGCCGCCTGGACGTGATCCTGGCCAACCTCATCGGCAACGCGCTCAAGCACGGCGGTTCGCCGGTGCGGGTGTCGGTGCGGGTGGCCGACGGGAACGAGGGCGCGGACGGGGACGCGGACGGCGGCGAGCTCGTGATCAGCGTGCGCGACCACGGACCCGGGATCCCCGAGGATGTTCTGCCGCACGTCTTCGACCGGTTCTACAAGGCCAGCGCGTCCCGGCCGCGCTCCGAGGGCAGCGGGCTCGGGCTGTCCATCGCCCTGGAGAACGCGCACATCCACGGCGGTGAGATCACCGCCGCCAACTCCCCCGAGGGCGGCGCGGTGTTCACACTGCGGCTGCCGCGGGACACGTCCGAGCCGGTGCCGGAGGCCGAGAAGGCCGAGGAGGACGGCTCGGACTCGAAGGGGGACGCCTCATGACCATGCGCCGCATGACCGCGCGCCACGCGACCGCGCGCCGGCTGCTCGCGCTGTCCGGGCTCGCCGTGCTGCTCGCCGGGTGCGGGATCCGGTCCACCGAGGTGCCCACCGACTTCGGTCCCGCGCCCTCGCGGGTGCGCTGCACGCTGTCCGAGCAGGACACGTCGACGCAGGCCTCGCCCGGCGTCCCGGTGCAGGTGTTCCTGCTGTGCGGCTCGTCGCTGGTGGCCGTCGACCGGTCCGTGCGCGTTCCGGACGGTACGGCCGACTCGCGGCGCCGGGTGCTGGTGGCGCAGGGGCTGCTCGACCAGCTCGCCGAGACGCCGTCGTCCGCCGAGAAGGCGGCCGGGTACACCACGGACGTGCGCGGCGGCATGTCGGTGAGCGGTCCCGCGGCGAAGGACCCGGACGACACGCTGCGGCTGAGTACCGCGCCCCGCGACCTCACCTCGTACGCCCTGGCGCAGCTCGTCTGTACCTTCTCCGACTCGGCGGCGGCGGAGGGCGACGGCTCGGTGATCCTCGGCGGGCCGGTCACCGGCGGCGAGCCGCTGCGCCGCTACGAGTGCACGGACGAGGTCCGTGCCCGGCCGGGGAGCAAGGAGCCGCCGTCGTCGGAGGTCACGGACGGCTGAGCCACGGGTGTGGCGGATGCCTCATCCGGGTACGGGGTGGTATCCCGGAACCGTTCGTGCCGAGGGGCGCGTCTAGGGGGGCGTGCAGCGTGAAGGCTCGGTCGGCGGCAGCGCCGCGTTCCGCATCCGTGTGGCAGGGGGTGTCCTCCTCGTCGCACACCTCGCGTTCGTCGCCTGGTTCACGCTGCGGCCCCTGGACGTTCCCTGGGTGATGCCCGCCAACCTGCGGCCGTTCGCCGGCCTCCGCGCCGACCTGGCACTGGGCTGGCCCGAGGCGGCCCGGCGTGTCGGTGAGGGGCTCGCGCTGCTCGCGCCTCTGGGCGTGCTGCTGCCGCTGACCCACGGCCGCCTCGCCGTCTCCCCGCCGGCGTCCCTGCTGCGTACGGTCACCGCAGGGGCTTTGCTGTCGCTGGGCATCGAGCTGTTGCAGACCGGCGTGCCGGGGCAGGTCGTGGACATCGACTCACTGTTCCTGAACACGGTGGGGGTGGCCCTCGCGCATGTCGCGGTCGTGCCCGCGGCGCGCTCCTGGCTCCGCCGCAGGACGGAGCGCCGGCGCCGGGCGGCCGTCCGCAGGCAGGAGGCGGCTCAGGGGCGGACCCCGACGATTCCCAGGGTCGGGATCGCACCATAGAGCGACGCTTGGTCCGCTTCGTCTCCGTAGCGTTGAAGACAGCTGAGGCAGCCACTCGGGGAGGCCTCGGACCGACGCTCACGAAGGAGCCGACATGACCGCCCTTGCCCGCCCCACCCATGGCCGCATGCTCGGCGGAGTGTGCGCAGCGCTGGCTCGGCGCTTCGGCACCTCCGCGACGACGATGCGCGTGATCTTCCTGGTCTCCTGTCTGCTGCCGGGCCCGCAGTTCCTGCTCTACCTCGCGCTGTGGTTCCTACTGCCGTCGGAGGAGAAGGCCCGGAAGATGGCCTGGTAGGCAGCGGCCTCCGGTAAGGGGCCTGCATGCGAACGCCGTTGGGGCGCACCCGGTGATTCCGGGTGCGCCCCAACGGCGTGTGCGCCTTGCTCAGCCCAGCGGGATCCCGTTCATCGACATGCCCTGCGTGGGGTTCTTCTTCAGCGGCAGACCACCGAGCAGCGCGGCGGCCGGGTCGGTCGGGCCGCCGGCAAGCGTCTTCGTGGCGGCCGGGGCGGCGGCCAGGCCCGCGTCGAGCGCCGGCTTCGCCTGGGTCAGCGCCTCACCGGCACCCGGCAGCGCCTTGGTGGTGCTCTCCGCCGGCAGCGTCTTGGTAACGGTGTCCAGGGCCTGGGAGGCATCCGGAACGGCCGGAGCGGCGTTCGCGGCGCCCGCGCCGACAGCGGCGAAGGCGGCACCGAGGGCGGCGACGCCGAGGGTCTTGGCAGCAGACTGCTTCATCGTGAATGCGTCCTCGAAATGGGATGACGGGGATATGAGCGGTCCTCGACCGTAAACACGCCGGGCCACCCGCCGCAAACATGGAAATGCGGACGGATTGTGAACGCCCCTCCGCATTCCACGCTCCGCGACAGCACCCGATCATCCCTCCGTGGCCACAGAGCCGCTGGTGGAAGCGGTCTGCTGGAACAGCCATTCGGACTTCAACTCGGCATATCCGGGCTTGACGACGTCATTGATCATCGCCAGTCGTTCATCGAAAGGAATGAACGCTGATTTCATCGCATTGACGGAGAACCACTGCATGTCGTCGAGCGTGTAACCGAACGCCTCGACAAGGTGCTCGAATTCCCGGCTCATGCTGGTGTGGGACATCAGCCGGTTGTCCGTGTTCACCGTCGCGCGGAAGTGCAGCCTTCGCAGCAGCCCGATCGGGTGCTCGGCGTACGAGGCCGCCGCCCCGGTCTGGAGGTTGGAGCTGGGGCACATTTCGAGCGGGATGCGCTTGTCCCGTACATAGGAGGCGAGCCGCCCGAGCCGGACGCTGCCGTCGTCCTTGATCTCGATGTCGTCGATGATGCGCACGCCGTGGCCCAGCCGGTCGGCGCCGCACCACTGGAGGGCCTGCCAGATGGACGGCAGCCCGAAGGCCTCGCCGGCGTGGATGGTGAAATGGTTGTTCTCGCGCTTGAGGTACTCGAACGCGTCGAGGTGCCGGGTGGGCGGGTAACCGGCCTCGGCACCCGCGATGTCGAAGCCGACGACACCCAGGTCGCGGTAGCGGTTGGCGAGTTCGGCGATCTCCAGGGCGCGGGCCGCGTGCCGCATGGCGGTGAGCAGGGCGCCGACGCGGATGCGGTGACCGTTGTCCCGGGCGATCCGCTCCCCCTCCCGGAAGCCCTCGTTGACGGCCTCGACGACCTCTTCGAGGCTCAGCCCGCCTTCGAGGTGCTGCTCGGGGGCGTAGCGCACCTCCGCGTAGACGACGCCGTCCTCGGCGAGGTCCTCGGCGCACTCCGCGGCCACCCTGACGAGCGCCTCGCGGGTCTGCATCACGCCTACGGTGTGGGAGAACGTCTCCAAGTACCGCTCCAGCGAACCGGAGTCGGCGGCCTCCCGGAACCAGATGCCGAGCTTGTCGGGGTCGGTCTCGGGGAGTTGGGAGTAGCCCGTGGCCTGGGCGAGGTCGACGATGGTCCCCGGGCGGAGGCCGCCGTCGAGATGGTCGTGCAGCACAACCTTGGGCGCCCGGCGGATCTGGTCCGAGCTCGGGGTGGTGCCGGTCCGGTCAGTCTGGCTCGTCATTTCCGCACTCTAACTCCTACGCGCGTAGATCGCCGGATGTACACATCCGCCGATACGTAATGGTGACCGCACGGACGGGTGGCGTACACGCGCACTTCTGACACTGTTCTGTCATGGCACAGCAAGCGACACCGGTTCGCACGGCCCGGCTGGGGCGGGCGCTCGGTCCGGAGCCGACGTCGGTGAGCGGGGTGGTGTTGCTGCTCCCCGGCGGCGAGGAGACCTCCTCCCGCAAACCCTCACCCATGCTCGCGGCCGCCTCCGTACGGGCGTTGGGGCGCCGCCTCGCGCGCGCGGGCCGGGACGAGGGCCTGGCCACGCATGTCGTCCACTACCGCTGGCGCGGCTGGAACGGCAGCGAGGCGCATCTGGCGCGCGACGCGTCCTGGGCCGCCGACGAGGCCGTACGACGCTACGGGGACGTCTCCGTCTGCCTCGCCGGAGTCGACATGGGCGGCCGGGCCGCACTCCGTGCGGGCGGCCACGATGCCGTCAACTCCGTGCTGGCGATCGCGCCTTGGCTGCCGGAGGAGGACGCGGCCGCGACACCCGAACCGGTGAAGCAGCTCGCCGGGCGCCGGGTGCTGATCGTGCACGGCACCAACGACGAACGTACCGATCCCGAGCTGTCCTTCCGGCTGGCCGCGCGGGCGAAGAAGGCGAACCGGGATGTGTGCCGTTTCGAAGTACACACGGACGGCCACGCGTTGCACCAGTACCGGGACGAAGTGCACGCGCTGGCCGAGGACTTCGTGATGGGGACGTTGTTCGGGCGGGCGTTCGCGCGGCCGGTGGAGGACGCGCTCGCGGCTCCGCCTCCGTTGGGTTTGCGGATGCCGTTGGCCGCGGGGTTCGGCAAGTCACTCAGGAGTTGACGCCCTCTCCTGCCCGAGGGCAGGAGATTCCGGTCCGTACCGCTACGCGGTACCACCTCGGGTTCCTGTTTCACAGGCCACTGCCGACCGGTGAGGATCGGTCTTACACGGCCTCCGCAGGCCTGACTTCCCGCCCGTCCGGCGGTAGATCCGACAACTAGGTTGCCGGACAAGGCGATCCTGCCATGGTGCTGCGCCCCTCCGGGCCGCTACCGGCAGGATGCCCTACACCTCCACCCTGAAGGACTCCGTTGGGAAATCCATAAACCGGGCTCGTCGGCTTCCTGAGCTTGACATGATCGTTGTGTTCGTCGGAGCGAGGGGTGGGACTGGGTGTCG
>NZ_JBIAWZ010000003.1:0-26661 GCF_042896175.1 Streptomyces sp. NPDC001315
CCGATCGGCCGGAGACGGGGTATCAACATATCTGGCGTTGATTTTTGGCACGCTGTTGAGTTCTCAAGGAACGGACGCTTCCTTTGTACTCACCCTCTCGGGCTTTCCTCCGGGCGCTTCCCTTCGGTCTTGCGTTTCCGACTCTATCAGATCCTTTCGGGCCTGACTCCCAGTCAGAGGGGGTTTGTCTTCCGGGCTGTTGGGCCGTTCCGACGTCTCAAACCTTAGCGGATCTTCTCGGCGATTCCCAATCGACTCGTTCGAGTCGGTCGGATCCGGCTGAGCCCGAAATCGAATTTAATTCGGGCGTGCCGAATTGAACCCCGTCGGGTGATCATGCTCGTGGTTTGTTGCCGCTGCTGCGGCGGAGGCGCTGTCGAAGAACCGTTACGGCTCCCCGACAACCCGAAGAACTTTACGCATCCAGGAGGGTGCTGTCAACCGCCCCCTGTCAAGATCTTTTAATCCAGGTCGCTGAGGCGGCCGCCTGCGTCCGGCTGGGCGTGTTCCACCCTGCGCAGGAGCCTGGTCAGGACCTCGCCGAGCACCGTCCGCTCATCCGCGGACAGGTCCTGAAGCAGGTCCTCCTCGAAGACCGTCGCCAGGTGCATGGCCTCCAGCCACTTCTCGCGGCCTTCGGGGGTGAGCTCCACGATCACCCGTACGCGGTTGGACTCGTCCCTCTCCCGGGTCACCAGACCCTCGCCCACCATGCGGTCGATCCGGTGGGTCATCGCTGCCGGGGTCAGCCCCAGGCGCTTGGCCAGGTCGCTCGGCCCCATCCGATAGGGGGCGCCGGAGAGGACGAGGGCCTTGAGGACCTCCCACTCCGCGTTACTGATGCCGAGGCCGGCCGTCTGGCGGCTGTAGGCGACGTTCATCCGGCGGTTCAGGCGGGAGAGCGCCGAGACGATCTTCTCGACCTGGGGGTCGAGGTCCAGGAACTCGCGCTGGTAGGCGGCGATCTGCTCTTCGAGTGTCGGCTCGCCGAGGCTGCTGCCGGAGGTATCGCCCATGCCCGCAGTATCGCACGGGCCTGCTTCGCATTGAAGTCCTTCGAGGTGTACTGTTTAGCTTCGAACTTTAGCTTTGAAGTCTTCAGGCGTAACTACTTGAGACTCCACCTACTCAAGAGAGGTGAACGTGACCAGGGCGATGGGCGCAGAGATGCGTCGGATCCACGTGGGCAACGCACTCAGCGCGTTCGGGCTCGGCTTCACCGTCCCCTACCTGTACGTCTATGTGGCGCAGGTGCGGGGGCTGGGGGCCATGACGGCGGGTCTCGTACTCGCCGTCTTCGCCGTTGCCGCGCTGATCGTGCTGCCGTTCGCCGGACGGGCGATCGTGCGGCGCGGTCCGCTGCCGGTGCTGATCGCCGCCCTGGTCACCGCCGCGCTGGGCGCGCTGAGTCTGGGGCTCGCCGGCAACGCGACCGCCGTGCTGTTCGCCGCTGCCGCGCTCGGCGCCGGGCAAGCCGTGATGCAGCCCGCGCTGGCGACGATGATCGTGGACTGCTCCACCGCCGAGACCCGCTCGCGTGCCTTCGCCATGCAGTTCTTCCTGCAGAACCTCGGGCTCGGTGTCGGTGGTCTCATCGGCGGTCACCTCGTCGACACCACGCGCGTCTTCTCCTTCACTCTGCTGTTCGGCATCGAGGCGGCGGTGTTCCTGCTGCTGGTCGTGGTGATGTCGACGGTGCGGATGCCGCACTCGCCGCGGCTCGAGGACGCGCCCGCGCGGTCGGCCAGGGGCGGCTGGAAGCAGCTGCTCGGCAACCGGGCCATGGTGCAGCTGTGCGTGCTCGGCTTCGTGCTGTTCTTCGCGTGCTACGGACAGTTCGAGTCGGGTCTGAGCGCCTACGGCGTGGAGGCGGCGGGGATCTCCACTTCCGCCCTGGGTACGGCCCTGGCCGCGAACACCGCCGTGATCGTGGTCGCGCAGTTCGCCGTGCTGAAGTTCGTCGAGCGTCGGCGGCGGTCGCGGGTGATCGCGGCCGTGGGGCTGATCTGGGCCGTGGCGTGGGCTGTGGCCGGGTACGCGGGGCTCGGGCACGGCAGCCAGGAGATGGCGACGGCCGCGTTCGTCTCGACGTACGCGCTCTTCGGGCTGGGTGAGGCGATGCTGTCGCCGACGGTCGCGCCGCTGGTCGCCGAGCTGGCGCCGGAGGGGATGGCGGGGCAGTACAACTCGGCTTTCGCCCTGGTGAAGCAGCTCGCGCTGGCGGTCGGGCCGGCGGTGGGCGGGCCGATGGGGGCCTCGCTGCACGCGCCGTACATCGTGACGTTCCTGCTGTTCTCGCTCGGGATCAGCGTCCTCGCCGTACGGCTGGGGCGGCGCCTCACCGCCGTGCAGGATCAGCCGTGGCTCGCGCGGAGCCGGGTGGTCACCCGGGGCGGGGCGCCTGCGGAGCCGGTCGCCGCGGACGTGTGAGGTGTGTGAGGCGGCCGTTGTCCGGGAGGACGACGGCCGCCTTTTCATGCCTGTGGTGTCAGACGGTGACAGTGGGGTCAGTGAGCGAGGTCGGGGGCCGCTTCGCTCGGGTTACTCGGGTTACTCGGACTCCTTCGGGAGCACGAACTCGCACCACACCGCTTTTCCGCCGCCCGGTGTGCGTCTGCTGCCCCAGTTGGAGGCGATCGTCGCCACGATGGCGATGCCGCGGCCCGACTCGTCGCCGGGTTCCGCGCGGCGGCGGCGGGGCAGGTGGTCGTCGCCGTCCGTGACCTCGACGATGAGGCGGCGGTCGGTGCGGCGCAGGCGCAGGCGCATGGGCGGGGTGCCGTGCTGGAGGGAGTTGGCGACGAGTTCGCTGGCCGCGAGGACGCCCAGGTCGTGGAGGTCCGAGGGGAAGCGCCAGCTCGTCAGGACGCCGGAGGCGAAGGCACGCGCGCGTGGGGCCGCTTCCACACCGCCGAGGAGTTCCAGGGCCGCGTTGCGGAACAGTTCGCGGTCGGGGCCGGTACGGGCGGGGTGCTGGAGGACCAGGACGGCCACGTCGTCGTCGTGGTCGGCCGTGACGCCGGCCGAGCGGACCAGCCGGTCGCAGACCACCTGGGGGGTGCCCGTCGCGCCGGCCAGGGCGCGCTCCAGGGACGCGATGCCCTCGTCGAGGTCCTCGTCGCGGCGCTCCACCAGGCCGTCCGTGTAGAGGACGGCCGTGGAGCCGGGGCCGAGGGGGATCGAGCCCGAGGAGTGCATCCAGCCGCCCGTGCCGAGCGGGGGGCCGGTCGGTTCGTCGGCGCGCAGGACCGTGCCGCTCTCGTCGCGGACCAGGATGGGGAGATGGCCGGCGGAGGCGTACACCAGCCGGCCCTCGTTCGGGTCGTGGACGGCGTACGCGCAGGTGGCGATCTGGTTGGCGTCGATCTCCGTGGCGAGGCCGTCGAGGAGCTGGAGGACCTCGTGCGGGGGGAGGTCGAGGCGGGCGTAGGCGCGGACCGCCGTACGGAGCTGGCCCATGACGGCCGCGGCGCGTACGCCTCTGCCCATGACGTCGCCGATGACCAGGGCTGTACGGCCGCCGCCGAGGGTGATCACGTCGTACCAGTCGCCGCCGACCGCGGCCTCGGTGCCGCCGGGCTGGTAGGTGGCGGCGATGCGCAGGTCGTCGGGCTCTTCGAGTTCCTGGGGGAGGAGGGAGCGCTGGAGGGTGACTGCGGTCTCGCGCTGGCGGCGCTCGCTGGCGCGCAGGCGTTCGGCGGCCTCGGCGTGGTCGGTGACGTCGGTGGCGAAGACCAGTACGCCGTCGTCGCCGTCACCGCCCTTGGCGATCGGGGTGCAGGTGAAGGTGTACGAGCGGCCGTCGGGGCCCTTGCGGGACTTGAGCGTGCGGGGCTTGCCGCTGCGCAGGACCTGGTCGAGGAGCGGGAGCAGGCCCAGTTCCTTCAGCTCCGGGAGGGCCTCGGCGGCCGGTGCGCCGGATGGGCGTACGCCGAAGGCCGTCGTGTAGGCGTCGTTGATGTGGGCCAGGCGGTGCTCGGGGCCGTGGACGAGGGCGACGAGGGCGGGGACGCGGTCGAGGACCTCACGCACCGGGAGTTCGTCGACGGCGGGCGCGGGCGGTGGCGGCGGCTGGTCGGTGAGTCGTTCGGTGCGGGCCGCGGGCACGGAGCCCTCGCTCCGCCGGTCCGGGGTGACCATGTGGTCGGTCCGCGCTGCGGCGCGGCGCTGCGTTCCGGGGAGCCGGGCGCTCCAGCGCGTGAAGTTCACGAATCCTTGCCTCGTGTAGTCGTCGTCGGCCGGCTCCGGACCCGGCCAGGGCTCCGGGGGCCGCGCGGCAGTGGCCGCACATTGTTGCAGCACCGGGAAATGCAGCACTGGGGAACAGCCTCGTAGGTTCACGGGGTGAGCGGCGGGCTCGCCCCGGGCTCGGGGGTCAGTCTGGCAGGGTGGCCGTCCGGGCCGACATTCGTCAGACGCCGGGGCGGCCGGTGGAGTTCCTGGATCCGGTCAGGACGACCCCTTCGGGTCGTCAGAAGGCTTTCCACCGGCAGCCAGTTCGAACTCCGCCCGAGGATGTTCGAGTGATCCGAGGGACACGATGTCCCTCTTGAAGAGCCCCGACAGCGTCCATTCGGCGAGCACGCGTGCCTTGCGGTTGAAGGTGGGCACGCGGCTCAGGTGGTAGGCGCGGTGCATGAACCACGCGGGGTAGCCCTTCAACTTGCGTCCGTAGACGTGGGCGACGCCCTTGTGCAGTCCGAGGGAGGCGACCGAGCCGACGTATTCGTGGGAGTACGTCTGAAGCGGTTCCCCGCGCAGGGAGTGGGCGATGTTGTCGGCGAGGACCTTGGCCTGGCGGACCGCGTGCTGGGCGTTGGGGGCGGTCTCCTTGCCGGGCTCCCCGGCGGTGACGTCGGGGACGGCGGCGGCGTCGCCGGCCGCCCACGCGTGCGTGACGCCGTCGATCGTCAGCTCGGGGGTGGACTTCAGGCGGCCGCGCTCGTTCAGCGGCAGGTCGGTGGCGGCGAGGAGCGGGTGGGGTTTGACGCCGGCGGTCCACACGACCGTACGGGTCGGGAATCGCTGGCCGTCGCTGAGGACGGCGACCCGCTCCGCGCACGACTCCAGGCGTGTCCGGAGAAGGACCTGGATGTTGCGGCGGCGCAGTTCGGTGACCGTGTAGCGGCCCATGACCTCACCGACCTCCGGCAGGATGCGGTCGGAGGCCTCTACGAGGATCCACTTCATGTCCTCGGGCCGGACGTTGTGGTAGTAGCGGGCGGCGTAGCGGGCCATGTCCTCCAGTTCGCCGAGCGCCTCGACGCCGGCGTAGCCGCCGCCCACGAAGACGAATGTGAGGGCGGCGTCGCGGATCGCGGGGTCGCGGGTGGAGGAGGCGATGTCCATCTGTTCGATGACGTGGTTGCGCAGACCGATGGCCTCCTCGACGGTCTTGAAGCCGATGGCGTAGTCGGCGAGGCCCGGGATGGGGAGCGTGCGGGAGATGGAACCCGGCGCGACGACGATTTCGTCGTACGTCAGCTGCTGCGGGCCCGTTCCTTCCTCGTCCGTGGCGAGGGTGGTCACGGTGGCGGTGCGCTTGGCGTGGTCGACTGCCGTGGCCTCGCCGATGACGACGTGGCAGTGGGGCAGCACGCGGCGCAGCGGTACGACCACGTGACGTGGGGAGATCAGGCCCGCGGCGGCTTCGGGCAGGAACGGCTGGTAGGTCATGTACGGATCCGGCGTGACGACCGTGATCTCGGCCTCGCCCCGCCGGAGTTCCTGTTTCAGCTTCCGCTGGAGCCGCAGTGCTGTGTACAACCCGACGTAGCCGCCGCCGACAACGAGAATGCGCGCACGTTCCTTCACCATCCCATGACGCACCCAGCGCTGGAGTTTGTCCACAGCCCCGACAATTTGTATGACCGGGCGCCCGGGGTGTCCGGAGTTGGCCGAATCGCCGGAGTCTGTGAAGGTCGCGCAGGTCAGGGGGCGTGCGCCGGGGGACGGTAGGGGGTGTATTCAGGACGTATGCGACCCGTACTCCGATCGGGGGGCGCTCCGTGCGGAACCTGCCCCTTCTGAATTGACGCCCTCTCAACTATGTTCGTGTGTCGACGGGGTGCAGGGGGAGGCGCTCATCGGGTCCGCCGGGTCCGACCGGTCCGAGAGGACCGACGGGACCTCGCAGGGCGGGGCCGGGCACGCGAGGCCTGTTCACACGCTCCGGCAATTCGATGGCGGGGAGTCTCCGGGGGGAGACGTCATTACCGGGGGATCATTCATGCACATTCAGGACTCTCATTGGTCGTCCGCATCCGCCCTCGCACACGGCGGCGCGGTGAGCGCGGCGGCGAGCAACGGACGCGGGGACGCAGCGCGCACCACGCCGCTGCGCGTGGACGCACAGCGCAATCTGGAACACGTACTGCGGGCGGCGCGCGAGGTCTTCGGCGAGCTGGGGTACGGCGCGCCGATGGAGGACGTGGCGCGGCGCGCGCGGGTCGGCGTCGGCACGGTGTACCGGCGCTTCCCGAGCAAGGACGTACTGGTGCGTCGGATAGCCGAGGAGGAGACCTCCAGGCTGACCGACCAGGCTCGTACGGCGCTCGGTCAGGAGGACGAGCCGTGGTCGGCTCTGTCGCGCTTCCTGCGTACCTCGGTGGCCTCGGGCGCCGGGCGGCTGCTGCCGCCGCAGGTGCTGCGGGTCGGGGTCGCCGACGAGCACGCCGACTCCGGCGTGGTCGACGAGACGCGGGTGCCGCAGCAGCGGACGCAGCCGGGCAGCGGTGAGCTGCGGCTGGTGCCCGAGGAGGGCGCGGTCCGCGCGGCGGACGACGATGCCGGGGCGGCGGCGCTGCTCGAGGTCGTGGGCCGGCTCGTGGAACGGGCGCGGGCGGCCGGTGAGCTGCGGCCGGACGTGTCGGTGTCGGACGTGCTGCTGGTGATCGCGACGGCGGCGCCCTCACTGCCGGACGCAGCCCAGCAGGCGGCGGCCTCGGCACGGCTGCTGGACATCCTGCTGGAGGGACTGCGGTCGCGGCCGGCGTGAACGCGGACTGCGGAACCGCGGGGCTCGAGCGGGCAACTGCGGGGCTGCGGGGCTGCGCGACGTGAACGCGAAACCGGCGGACCGGCGGAACGGCCGGCTGCGGGACTGCCGGGATCCTGCCGGGCCTTCGGCACGGCAGGTGACCCGAAAAGGTGACGTGCGGCGTGGGCGCTGCGCGCCGCCCTCGCGGCGGTCCTCGCCGACGATGCGCCGGACGTTTCGGGCCGACTCCCAACTGACCAGCTGATCAGGTCAGTTGAGCCCGACCCGTTCGGGTGGCGGCTGGTACCGGGCTGCGGCGAGTCCTCGCGGACGAGTGGATGAACTGATTACTGCGGGGTCCCGGCCAAGGGCCAATATGGCACTCTGGCCCGGTGGTCGGGACTGGCAGGGCAGGCGGCGGGGGCTTTCCGCGATGAGCGTTGACGGGCGGGACGGGTCACTCGGTGACGGTGACGCGGAGGCCGAGGGCCTGGCTTCGCCGCAGGTTCCGAGTCAGGGCGGCCGGGCGTACGTGCCGCGGCGCGGCGGCCCGGCTCCTGCGGAGGGCGGTGTTCCGGCGCAGCGCGACCGGCGCGAGGACAGCGCCCTGCCGCCGCGCATGCAGTCGCCGGCGCGCATGGAGTCGCCACCGTCCGATCCCGACCTGATCGACCGGATGCGGTCGGGCGACGACACGGCCTACGAAGAGCTGTACCGGCGCCACGCGGGCGCGGTGCGCCGGTACGCGCGTACCTGCTGCCGGGACGCCCACACCGCCGACGACCTCACCGCCGAGGTCTTCGCCCGCATGCTCCAGGCGGTGCGCGGCGGCTCCGGCCCCGAGCACGCCGTGCGCGCCTATCTGCTCACCTCCGTCCGGCGGGTCGCCGCGAACTGGACGCGGTCGGCCAAGCGGGAGCAGTTGGTCGACGACTTCGCGGTGTTCGCCGCGCAGTCGGCCCGTTCCTCGGACATGTCCGACCACGCCGGATCGATCAGCTCCGTCGAAGCGGGCCTGGACCTGGGCGCCGATGTCCGCGCCATGCACGAGGCCGAGCAGTCCATGGCCATGCAGGCGTTCCGGTCGCTGCCCGAGCGCTGGCAGGCCGTGCTGTGGCACACCGAGGTCGAGGACGAGTCGCCGAGCGAGGTCGCCACGCTCTTCGGGCTCGACGCCAACGGCACGCGCGTGCTCGCCAGCCGCGCCCGCGAGGGCCTCAAGCAGGCCTACCTCCAGGCACACGTCAGCACGTCCCTCGCCGGCGACGAGGAGTGCGCGCGCTACGCCGACCAGCTCGGCACCTACGCCCGCCGCAGACTGCGCTCCCGCGCCGAACGGGGGCTGCGCAAGCACCTGGAGGAGTGCGCCAAGTGCCGGCTGGCCGCGCTCCAGATCGAGGAAGTCGCGAGCAGCATCCCCGCGGTGGTGCCGGTGGCCGTCATCGGCTGGTTCGGCGCCGCCGGGTACGCCAAGGCCCTCGGGCTCATCGCCGGCGGTGCCGGAGCGGGCGTCGCCGGGGCGGTGGCGAGCGGCAATTCGTCCGGGGCGGCAGCGGCTGCCAGCGGCAACTCGTCCGGCGGGGCCGGGGCGGGTGCGGCGGCCTCGGAGGGATTGGGCGCGCCGGTGAAGGCGGGTATCGCCGCCGGTGTGGTCGCCGTGGCCGCCGCCGCGGTGGTCCTCGCGCTCGTCGGCGACGACAGCCCCGCGACGAAGCCCGAGGCCGGGCCGCCCGCCTCCGCACCGGTCATCAGGCCGGAGCCGGCCGCCACGTCCACACCGCCGAAGACGCATCCCGAACCGGTGCCGGCGGTACTCGCACCGACGCCCACCCCGACCCCGACCGCAACGCCGGCGACCCCCGCCCCGAAGCCCACGCCCGCGTCCGCCCCGCCCCCCGCACCGACACCGACGCCCACGAAACCGAATCAGCCCCCGGCACCCACGCCGACCCCGACGCCCACTCCCCCGCCGCCTCAGGCGGTCTACCAGTGGAGCGAGTTGTCGTACGACGTCGGCGGCGACGGCACCGAGCCCGAGATGCGGCTCGGTGAGAGCACCTGGGTGTGGCAGCGCCACGGCCTGTCGATCGCCGGCGAGCGGTACCCGCACGGTGTGACCGTCCACGGCAGCTCCTCCGTCACCGTCGACCTCAACCGCACGTGCTCCGCCTACGACGCGACGGTCGGCGTCGACGACACGACGCTGGGCCTCGGCCAGGTTTCCTTCTCCGTCTACGCCGACGGGGTACGGCTGTGGAAGTCCGGGGTGGTCCGGGGCGGTGACCCCGCCGTGCCCGTCCATGTGAGCCTCGCCGGGCACCGGACCGTACGGCTGGTGGTGGAGCCGCACGGGCTGCTCGACCCCGTGGTGCCGGCGGACTGGGCCGAGTCGAAGTTCATGTGCTCATAGGGCCCTTAGGGCTGATAGGGCTGACGGAGCGCGTCGGGCACGACCCCGGCCAGACACCCACACGCCCACCCGCCCACCCGCCTGCGCGATCCCCCCGCCTACGCCAACCCCCGCCCGCCCCGCACCGACTCCACCGCCGGAATCACCCGGGTGATGCCCGCCGGTACCGCACGCGCGCGTGCCGGTGTGCCTGTCCAGCAGGTTCCCCTGCGGGCCAGCAGGCGGCGTAGCCACAGTTCGAGAGAGACCAGGTCGGCGAGGCCGTCGAGGGGCAGGGGCTCGCCGGCTGCGGCGCTGCGGAGGGCCTTGCGGACGACGCGGGCCTCGACCAGGCCGGCCTGCGCGAGCAGCGGCGTGTCGAACAGCGCCGTCAGCGTGTCCGCGGCCACGCGCAGTCCCGTGCGCGAGGCGGCCGCCGCCGACGCGTGGGACGGGGCGCCCCAGCCGGGCGGGAGGTCGGCGATGCCGGCGCCCTTGAGGACCGTGCGCAGGATCTCGGCGCGGGCGCCCGGCTGGACGCGCAGTGTCTCCGGGAGCGTGCGGCAGGCGCGGACGACCTGGTTGTCGAGGAACGGCGCGTGCAGGCGCTGGAAGCGGATCTCGACGGCCTGCTCCAGGATGCGCAGGTCCGCGGCGTGCCGCGCGAGGGCCGTACGGGCGCGGAAGTCGCCGGGCCGCTGGCCGGGACCGATCCCCGAGCGGTTGGTCGCCCCCTGCAGGCGAACCGATACTTCAGCGAGGGCCTCTCCGGTCAGCCAGCGCGCCGCCGGCCCCGGTCTGGCCCAGGCGAGGGACGCCAGCGACGCCCCCACAGCGCCTCCGGGCTCGTCGAAGCGGCGCTGGAGCAGGCGCTCGGCGAGGTCCTCCATGCCCGTCCGGTACGGGGTGCGCGCCAGTCGCCGTGCCGCGCCGTACACGCGCGCGGGGACCAGTACCGAGCCGTCGGCCTTCGCCAGCGCGGCGACGGGGCGTACGAGGTGACGCCGTTTGCGGTCCATCAGCAGGTCCGCCAGGCGCGCCGGGTGGGCGTCCAGGACCTGGCGGGCGCCGTACCCGGTGAAGTGGTCCGCGCTGCCGGAGGCGAGCCGGGCACGGTGGCGGGCGGCCGCCACCAGGGACTGGGCGGGTTCGTCGGTCAGGGGACCGTCCAGGTCGGCGTACGGCAGTGTCTCCTCGCCGCCCGCCACGACCACGTGGTGCAGGCGCGGGTTGGCCGCTAGCGTCCCCGCACGTTCGACCTCGGCCTCCCGGCCGGCGACGGCCAGGTCGTTGAAGGTGACCGCCAGCAGGCGCTCGCCCGCGCCCGTGCCATGGCCCAGGACGGTCCCCGGCATGCCCGGCAACCCCGCGGCCAGCAACGCCAGGGTGCCCGAGGCCGGGCCGCCGGACAGGTCCGCCCCGATCCCCGGAACCGGCATCCCGCGCGCGGCACGGCGCTCGGCCGGCCCCATGCCGGGCACCGGCCCGGGGTCGATGTCGGCGCCGGGGACGTGCCGGGGGGCGGAGAGGCGGGTGCGTACGGCCTCGACGAGCGCGTCGCGCACCGCGTCGACCGCGCTGTCCGGGTCGGCCGGAGCCGCCGCCACCGCGAGGGAGGCGACCGGCTCGTAACCGGCGACCTCACGCGCCCCGGCGCGCAGGATCAGCGCATGCCCCGGCGGAACGCGCCGAACGCCGGCGTAGGGGGTGGAGTCGTGCAGGGCGGCGGGGACGTCGGGCGCGGCCAGGAGGGCGGCGAGGTGTCCGAAGTCGAGGTTGGCCTCGATGAGGTCGGCGAGCGGCAGCGCGGCCGTCGCGTAGGCCGTGCCGCTCGCCCACGGGGTGTAGAACACCGGGCGGGCGCCCGCGAGATCGCCGCAGACGGTGACCCGGCGGCCCACCTGGACGACGGCCGTGTAGCTTCCCGGCCAGGCCGTCAGATGCCGAAGTGCCCCTCCGCGCGCTGTGAACAGGCCGCGGCGCAGTTCCTCGTCCGTCGCCCCGCAGATGCCGAGGACCGCGATCCGGGTCTGAGCGTCGGCCTGGACCACTCGGACCTCGTCGGGGCGCCAGTCGCCGACCGCCCACAGCGGATCGGGGTCGCCCCACAGGAGTTGGGAGCCCACCGGGTGCACGGTCTCGCCGTCGAATCCGGTGGCACCCGCGGAGCCGATCTCGGCGGCCCCCGCGGCGGTGCTGCTCCATCCCACCAACCACCGCATCGACGCCTCCACAGGCTGTGGACAACCAGTGCACCGCACGAACGGTTCACATGCTGCCACGAAGAGCGCGCCTCAGAGGGCCGACGGAGCCGCTTATGGGCAGGGGAATGCGACCCCGCGCCGTTGTCCGGGTCATCCCGAACACCCGCGCGGCACGGCATCGCCGCCACGGCCGCGACGCATCCACGCCACAACCCCCGTGCGTCCGGGGCCCATCGAGACGCGTCTGCGATGCATCTACGACGCGAATGCGCCCCCTGCACGCTCCCCCAGAACACCCCGTGCGCCGTCAATTTCCGTGGTGAGAGCGGCAATGCCCCGCAGCGCCCTGGGTCACTTTTCGGCCAAATCGCAGATATGCAACGACTGTTGGGACATGCCCGCACACGCTCCGTACAGGCCCTGCGCACCCCCGACGGATGCGCAGCCCGGGAGGCCGAGTTCACCTCCCGGACCGTTCCGCCGCCCGCGGGGATGAAGGCGGCGGTGTCCCCCAGCCCGCTGGATCCAGTACAGCGGGCCGACCCACGCACAGTCCATGGAACCGCTCCCGCGATGGCCGGAGAAGAGCGCACGGACGGGCGCACGGCCACACACCGGGAGCACGCCGCAACGGTGCGTGCAGGGCCCGCACTTCAGTACGGACCACAATCCCGCCATCCGGAAGAATGCCCCTTAACGCTTGGGATGCGGCGAACTACGCTGGGTTTACGAATGCCGCGTGGTTATGCCAGTGCGGCAGCCGTCTGTGTCGAGGGGTGGCGCATGTCCAGGGAGCAACGCGGGCCGAACGAAAAACTCGGCGCCGTTCTCGCCCTCGCGGGAATCAGCAACGCGGGACTCGCGCGACGCGTCAACGACCTTGGCGCGCAACGCGGTTTGACTCTTCGCTACGACAAGACCTCGGTGGCGCGCTGGGTGTCGAAGGGCATGGTGCCGCAAGGAGCGGCGCCGCACCTCATCGCGGCCGCCATCGGGCAGAAGCTCGGCCGTCCGGTGCCGCTCCACGAGATCGGCCTGGCGGACGCGGATCCCGCACCCGAAGTGGGCCTCGCCTTCCCTCGGGACGTCGGACAGGCGGTGCGGTCCGCGACGGAGTTGTACCGGCTCGACCTCGCGGGACGCCGGGCCGGCTCCGGCGGCATCTGGCAGTCGCTGGCCGGTTCGTTCGCGGTGAGCGCGTACGCGACGCCCGCCTCACGGTGGCTGATAACCCCGGCCGACAGCTCGGTCGCGCGCGAAGTGAACCTCGCCGAGGGGTCCGGCGCACCGATCAAAGTCGGCCACAGCGATGTGCAGAAACTGCGGGAGGCCGCCGAGGACGCCAGGCGTTGGGACTCCAAGTACGGAGGCGGCGACTGGCGTTCGTCGATGGTGCCGGAGTGCCTGCGGGTGGAGGCGGCACCGTTGCTGCTCGGCTCGTACTCCGACGAGGTCGGCAGAGCACTGTTCGGCGCCTCGGCCGAGCTCACCCGCCTCGCCGGCTGGATGGCCTTCGACACGGGCCAGCAGGAGGCCGCCCAGCGCTACTACATCCAGGCCCTGCGCCTGGCTCGCGCGGCCGCCGACGTCCCCCTCGGGGGCTACGTCCTGGCCTCCATGTCCCTCCAGGCGACGTACCGCGGCTTCGGCGACGAGGGCGTCGACCTCGCCCAGGCCGCCCTGGAGCGCAACCGGGGCCTGGCCACCGCCCGCACCATGAGCTTCTTCCGCCTCGTCGAGGCACGCGCGCACGCGCGCGCCAGTGACGCCCAGGCCGCCGGCGCGGCCCTGACGGCGGCCGAGAGCTGGCTGGAGCGCTCCCGCGACGGCGACAACGACCCGTCCTGGCTCGGCTTCTACTCCTACGACCGGTTCGCCGCCGACGCCGCCGAGTGCTACCGCGACCTGAAGGCACCGCGCCAGGTACGCCGCTTCACCGAGCAGGCGCTGTCGAGGCCGACGGAGGAGTTCGTGCGCTCGCACGGCCTGCGGCTCGTCGTCTCGGCGGTCGCCGAGCTGGAGTCGGGCAATCTGGACGCGGCGTGCGAGCAGGGCGTACGGGCGGTCGAGGTCGCCGGACGCATCTCGTCCGCGCGCACCACGGAGTACGTGAAGGATCTTCTGCACCGGCTGGAGCCGTACGGCGACGAACCGCGCGTGGTGGAGCTGCGGGAGCGCGCACGGCCGCTGCTGATGGCTGCTCCGGCCTGAGCCCGGGGCACACCCGGCACACGGGGCACCTCCCGGGTTTGAGGGCATTGTCAGTGGCGCAATGCACTATCGAAGCCGGGAGGTGGTGCAAGGTGCGGGAGATCGCCCACGACGGTTACGACTGTGACGTGCTGGTGATCGGCGGCGGGATCGTCGGGCTGTCGACGGCGTACGCGATCACGCGCGCCGTGCCGGGCACCCGGGTGACGGTGCTGGAGAAGGAGCCGGGCCCGGCCCGGCACCAGACAGGGCGCAACAGCGGCGTCATCCACAGCGGGATCTACTACCGCCCGGGCTCCCTCAAGGCGCGGTACGCGGTGCGGGGCGCCGCCGAGATGATCAAGTTCTGCGCGGAGTACGGCATCGCGCACGACGTCACCGGCAAGCTGATCGTCGCGACCGGACGCGAGGAGCTGCCGCGGCTGCACGCACTCGTGCAGCGCGGGCGGGAGAACGGCATTCCCGTGCGGGAACTCGGCGCCGCCCAGATCGCGGAGTACGAGCCCGAGGTGCGGGGCCTCGCGGCCATACATGTCGCGACCACGGGCGTGTGCGACTTCGGGGCGGTCGCCCGGCAACTGGCCGAGGCGTCCGGAGCGGAGATCCGCTACGGAGCGGAGGTCGTACGGATCGACCGGCGGCCGGAGCTGGGAGTCGCCGTACAAACGGCGGGCGGGGACGTCGTCCGGGGCCGGGTGCTGGTCAACTGCGCCGGGCTGTACTGCGACGAGGTGGCGCGGCTGACCGGGGACGAGCCCGAGATGCGGATCGTGCCGTTCCGGGGCGAGTACTACGAGCTGGCGCGGCCTGAACTGGTGCGCGGGCTGGTCTATCCGGTGCCCGATCCGGCGTTCCCGTTCCTCGGAGTGCATCTCACACGCGGGATCGACGGAGAGGTGCACGTCGGGCCCAACGCGGTACCGGCGCTGGCGCGCGAAGGGTACGGATGGGGGGTCGTACGGCCCCGGGAGCTGGCCGGCACGGTGGCGTGGCCCGGAGTGTGGCGGATGGGCCGGCGGCACTGGCGGTACGGGGTGGGAGAGCTGCGCAGGTCGGTGTCCAAGGCGGCGTTCACGGAGGCGGTGCGGAGGCTGCTGCCCGGGGTGGCCGAGGAGGACCTTGTTCCCGCGGCGCCCGGGGTGCGGGCCCAGGCGGTGCTGCGCGACGGGACGCTGGTGGACGACTTCCTTGTCCGGGAGGGCGCGCGAACCGTACATGTGCTGAACGCTCCCTCGCCGGCGGCTACGGCTTCGCTGCCGATCGGGCGGGAGGTGGCGCGCAGGGCGTTGGCGGTGCTGGGGTCGGGGTGAGGGCACGACGGGGACGCTGTTGCTGTCGGCCCGAGGTCCGGCGGACCGGCGGTGTCTCCCACGCACGTAAAATCGGTCCCACTGTGTCTGACTCCAACAACACCCCCGAAACCTCGCGGCCCACCGGCGGGGCGGCGCCCCACGACCCCGGTGTCTCCGTCCGGCACACCCGGGCCAAGGGGGAGCCCCGCTTTCCCGACGGGCCGAAGGCCGATCCCGCCGGGTCGCACTTCGAGCGGCGGATCCGGAGTTTCCAGCCGCGGCGAAGCCGGGTGACCGCGGGGCAGGCGGACGCGTTGCAGCGGCTGTGGCCCAAGTGGGGGCTCGACATCGACGGGCAGCAGGTCGTCGACCTGGCCGAGTTGTTCGGCAACGACAACCCGGTGGTGCTGGAGATCGGGTTCGGGATGGGCGAGGCCACCGCGCAGATGGCCGCCGCCGACCCCGGCACCGACATCCTCGCGGTGGACGTGCACACCCCGGGCCAGGGCAACCTGCTCAACCTCGCGGACCACCACGGGCTGTCCAACGTCCGTGTCGCCAACGGGGACGCCATCATCCTGCTGCGTGAGATGCTCGTCCCGGACGCGTTGGACGGGCTGCGCGTCTATTTCCCCGATCCCTGGCCCAAGAAGCGGCACCACAAGCGGCGGCTGATCCAGCCGGAGTTCCTCAGCCTCGCGGCGACCCGCCTCCGGCCCGGCGCGATCGTGCACTGCGCCACCGACTGGGAGCCCTACGCCGAGCAGATGCTCGAGGTGCTCAGCGCGCACCCCGACTTCGAGAACACCCAGGCGGACGGCGGTTTCGCGCCACGCCCCGAGTTCCGGCCGCTGACCCGTTTCGAGGGCCAGGGACTGGACAAGGGACATGTCGTGAACGATCTGCTCTTCCGTCGCGTACCGCACGAGAAGCCGCAGGAGCAGCGGACGCCGTAGGCACAGCAGGCACAGCAGACACTGCAGACGCAGCAGGCAGCGCAGGCACCGCAGGTGCAAAAGGAACAGCAAGACCAGCCCTCCGCTCGTTAGGGTCAATGCCGTGGCCACCGTTCCCCCGTATCCGACGCACTCCAGCGTTCCCGTCGACAGTCGGCTCCGACACGCTCACTGGTGGCAGCGGAACTGGGTGCGGTACGGCGCCCTGATCACCCTGCTGGCGCTCTCCGGGCTCGTCATCCTCGCGCTCGTGCGCCAACAGACCGGCACGGAAGGGTTCCTGGTCGGGATCGGGCTCGCCGTGCTGCCGGTGCCCCTGCTCATAGCCGCCTTCCGGTGGCTGGACCGGGTCGAGCCCGGCCCTTGGCGGAACCTGCTGTTCGCCTTCGCCTGGGGTGCCTGCGCGGCGGCGCTGATAGCGATCGTCGCCAACAGCTTCGCGACCAAGTGGATAGCGACCGCGACCGCCGATCCGTCGAGTGCCGACACCCTCGGCGCGACCGTGATAGCGCCGGTCGTCGAGGAGTCCGCCAAGGCCGCCGCCGTACTCCTCGTCTTCCTCTTCCGCAGACGGGACTTCACCGGGATCGTCGACGGGGTCGTCATAGCCGGGGTGACCGCGACCGGCTTCGCGTTCACCGAGAACATCCTCTACCTCGGCACCGCCTTCGGCACCGACCAGCTCAGTGGCGGCCGCGGCATCGCCTCCGTCACCGCGGCGACCTTCTTCGTCCGCGTGATCATGTCGCCGTTCGCCCACCCCCTGTTCACCGTCCTCACCGGCATCGGCTTCGGCATCGCCGCGCTCTCCGGGGACCGGCAGCGCGCACGTCGGGTCCTCCTGCCGCTCTGCGGGCTGCTGCTCGCCATGGGCATGCACGCGTTCTGGAACGGCTCCTCGACCTTCGGCGAGTACGGCTTCTTCGCGGTCTACGGGGCGTTCATGCTGCCCGCGTTCGGCCTGCTGACCTGGCTGGTGATCTGGACGCGCCAACGCGAACTGCGGACCGTGCGCGAGGAACTGCCCGCGTACGCCGTCGCCGGCTGGCTGACCCCGGCCGAGCCGTTCGCGCTCGGTTCGATGCGGGCCCGGCGGCTGGCCCGCGAGTACGCCGGGCACCACTTCGGGAAGCCGGCCGCGCGGGCGGTCGCGGAGTACGAGGCGTACGCGACCTCACTGGCGTTCCTGCGGCACCGGGGGCGCCGGGGCCGGGCGGGCGCCGACTTCCTCGCACGGGAACGCGAACTGCTGCACGAGCTGTGGCGGCGCCGGGAGATCGCCCGGCCCGCGCTGGACTACGCGGCACGGGCCACGGCACCGCCGGTTCCGGTGATGATGCCGGTGCCTCCGCCGGCCGCCTGGCCGGTGTACGGGTATCCGGCGGCGCCGTATCCCGCGTACAACCCGTATCGGTCGTAGCCCCCGGGGATCTCATAGCCCCCGGGGATTACGGGGATTACAGGGGAGGTCAGGCCGACGCCTCCGTCAGGCGCGCGACCTCCGTCTCCGTCAGCTCCAGCTCCGCGACTCCCACCAGTGCCGGCAGCTGCTCCACCGTCCGGGCGGAGGCGATCGGGGCGACCACCGTCGGCTGGGCCGCGAGCCAGGCCAGGGCGACGGTGGCGACCGGAACGTCATGGGTGCGGGCGAGCTCGTCGAGCGCGCCGAGGACCTTCTGGCCCCGCTCGGTGTCGAGGTGCTTGGCGGCGCCCTCGGCCCGCGCGCTGTCGACCGTCGTACCGGGACGGTACTTGCCGGTGAGGAAGCCGGAGGCGAGCGCGAAGTACGGGACGGCCGCCAGACCGGAGCGGGCGGCCACATGCTGGAGCTCACCCTCGTAGGTGTCGCGCGAGACCAGGTTGTAGTGGGGCTGGAGTGCCACATATCGGGCCAGGCCCTCGCGGTCGGAGAACTCCAGGGACTCCCGCAGCCGCTCGGGGGAGATGTTGGAGGCGCCGATGTGCCGCACCTTGCCCGCCTTCACCAGCTCGTCGAGCGCGCCGATGATCTCCTCGACCGGCACCTCGGGCTTGTCGAAGTGGGTGTAGTAGAGGTCGATGTGGTCGGTGCCGAGGCGGCGCAGGGAAGCGTCGGCGGCGGCCTTGATGTTCGCGGCGGTCAGGCCGGGGAACTCCGGGTGCTGGCTGACCTTGGTGGCGATGACGACGTCGGCGCGGTTGCCGCGGGCCTTGACCCACTTGCCGATGATCGTCTCGGACTCGCCGCCCTTGTTGCCGTCGATCCACGCGGAGTAGGAGTCGGCCGTGTCGACGAAGTTGCCGCCCGCGGCCGCGTAGGCGTCGAGCACGGCGAACGACTGGGCCTCGTCGGCGGTCCAGCCGAAGACGTTGCCGCCGAGGGAGAGCGGGAAGACCTCGAGGTCGGAGGAGCCGAACTTGCGAAGAGAAGTCATGGTCAACTTCTACACCCGTACCAGAGGCCCACATTCCGCATTACCCGGAAAGCCGGAAATCCGGAAACCGGCAGAAACCGCCAGAGACCGGCAGCCCTGACGTCGGGGGGGTGTCGTCAGGACTGCCGGGGATCAGAGGATCAGCCGGATCAGGAGATCAGAGGAAGGCGACCACCTCAGGGGGTGAGCCCCTTGCCCCGCAGCCAGGCCATCGGGTCGATCCCGTCCGCGCTGCCGCCCGGGTGGACCTCGAGGTGGAGGTGCGGTCCCGTGACGTTGCCGGTGGCGCCCACGCGGCCGATGACGTCGCCCGTGGTGACCTTCTGTCCGACGCTGACGCTGATCGACGACTGGTGGCAGAACCACAGCTCGGTGCCGTCGTCGAGGGTGAGGATCGTGCGGTAGCCGTAGGAGCCGGCCCAGCCCGCCTCGGTGATCGTGCCGCTGTGGATCGCCTTGATGAGCGTGCCGGTGGGCGCGGCGAAGTCGAGGCCCGTGTGGTACCCGGAGGACCACATGGAGCCGGCCTCACCGAAGGTCGAGGTGAGCGTGTACGAGGAGGTCGGCAGCGTGTACTGCTTGGCCAGCTCGGCCAGGCGCTCGGCCTCGGCCTTCTTCGCGGCCTCCTCCTCCGCCTTCTTCTTGGCGGCGGCGGCCTTGGCCTCCGCCTCCTTCTCGGCCTTGGCGGCCGCGTCGGCAGCCGCCTTCTCGGCCGCGGCGGCCTCGGCGGCGGCGGCCTTGGTCTCGACCTGGTCCTGCTGCTGCTCGGCCTGGGCCATGATGCGGCTGCGCAGCGCCTCGCCGGCGTCGGTGGTGCCCTGCGCGGTGTCGGCGGAGGTCACGCCGATGCCGCTGAGCGGGGTCGTGGAGCCCTTGACGGAGTCCCCGGAGTCGTCGGACAGCAGGGAGCCGACGGAGGGCAGGTCGGGCATGGAGATGGACACCGGCGGCTTCCCGGTGTTGGCGCTGGCCATGCCGCCCGCGCCGACGGCGGCTATGACGCCGACGCCCAGGACGGTGGAGCTGCGGGCGAGTCCGCCGCGCTGCTTGGCGACGCGATGCCGGCCGCGTACGGGAGTGAGGGACTCCTCGGTGGGGTTCCACTCCTCCCACGGGCCCTCGTCGGTGCGGTAGCTGCCGTAGCCGAAGGACTCGGTGCTGCGCTGACTCGGCACGAACGGGGCTTCTGGGGCAGGCCGGTTGGACGCCACGTGGGCGTGCTCCTTTCCTTCCTTCTCGCCTACCGGGTTAGCTGACGGGTTCGGAGCAGGAAGGTCTCCTACGCGCGTATATCGCCCGTTGTCCACGGGCGGTGTCCGCGCGATTCACCCCAAGGTGGTGGTTCCCCGGTTCCCTTGCGGGATTCGGCGCGTGCGCACGGAGCCGTCTCTTGTGACGGCTGGGACGACCGCGCTGCGTTATCGAACGTTAATAGACCCGGGGGCGGGATTCCAAGCCGTTCCGCTTGATCATTAACATTTTCGGGCTGGACGTACAGTCCATGACCGGTGGAAATCGGGCGAGTTACCCCCCACTTACGGCCCCGTTGGGGCATCTCAGGAAACACACAGCTTTTGATAGTGACTCAGATGTCATGCGCAGGGGGGTCGTCCGATCACCCTGAGTCACGAAGGTCGGTCACGGCCGTCGTACGGCGAGCAGCGCCATGTCGTCCGTCATCCCGCCCGCGGAGTGCCGGCGCACGTCCTCCGAGAGGGCGGCGAGCAGCGCCTCGGGATCGCGGAAGCGGCGGCCCGCGAGCCGCTCCTCGGGGTCGTAGAAGCGGCCGTCGGCATCGCGGGCCTCGGAGACGCCGTCGGTGTGGAGGAGCAGGGTGGCGCCGCTCGGGAAGCGAGCCTCGTCCGTGCGGTCGGGCCAGGTGCCCAGCTCGCCCATGCCGAGCGGCAGGGCCGGCTCGCGGGCGAACAGCGTGTGCACGGTGCCGTCCGCGTGCAGCAGCAGCGGCGGCGGATGCCCGCGGTTGAGGATCCGGACGACCCCGTCGCCGCGCGGGAGCTCGGCGAGTACGACGGTGGTGAACCCCTCGAAGGCGTCCAGCCCTTCGCGCCGCGTGCCCTCGCGTGCCAGCGCCCGCTCCAGCCGCTGCGCGACCGCCTCCAGCGTCGCCTCCTGCTCGGCGGCCTCCCGGAAGGCGCCGATGACGACGGCCACGGCCGCCACCGCGCCCATGCCCTTGCCCCGTACGTCCCCGACGACGAGCCGCACCCCGCGCGGGCTGTCCTGCACCGCGTACAGGTCACCGCCGATGAAGGCGTCCGCCTGGGCCGCTTCGTAGCAGGCCGCGATGTCGTACCCGCCGATCCGCCCGGCGGGCTCTGGCAGCACCGCGCGTTGGGCGGCCTCGGCGATCTCGCGGGCGCTGGCGAGCCGCTGGTCGCCGCGGCGCACGACGCGGTTGATGACCGCGGCCATGGCGGCGACCGTGGCCACGGTGACGACCTCGGTGACCGTGGCCGCGTCCGGGCTCAGCCCGAACCTGGCGTGTACGGCGTACGCGGAGACGAAGGCGGCGGCCCCCGTGACGACGGTGCCGCCGAAGGAGTACAGCGGGGCCGCCACGAGCGGGGCGGCCGTGAAGAAGGGGATCGCGGTGAAGTCGCGGGGAGTGCAGAAGTCGTAGACGACGCCGCCGAGCGCCAGCAGCGCGGGGACCAGCTGGAGGAGGGCCCGTACGGCCGTGATCCGGCGCTCTTCGCCGCCGGAGCCGCCCGAACCGGGAGCGACGGGCGGGACGGGCGCCTCGTCGCCGAGGCCGGGGTCGGGCACCGGGTCTGCCGGGAGCCGGCCGCCGGCCCGGGCGTAGGGGACGAGATGGTCGTCGTGGCCGGTGGCGGGCTCGTCGGGTGGGCCCTCGCCCGTCAGGTCACCAGGCCGCACCACTTGTCTCCCGCCGTCCCGCGCGAACTCCCACGCTCACGCCACGAAGGTTCCAGGTTTGCCGGAGCGGGGACGGGGGGCGAGCGGTGTGGGCCGACCGGATGACGACAGCCGCGATGGGCGGCAACGGCCGCGATCGACCGCGACAAACACTCAGGGCCGGAATCCATGAACTGGATTCCGGCCCTGAGTCTTCAGTAGCGGGGACAGGATTTGAACCTGCGACCTCTGGGTTATGAGCCCAGCGAGCTACCGAGCTGCTCCACCCCGCGTCGTTGAGACCAGCATACGCCATCCGCGGGACAAGAAGCACACCGGTTGAAACCCGGTCCGGCGGCGTGGCCCGGGTCAGGCCGGCAGATGCCGGTTCGGCGCCTTCGCAGCCGCCTCGTACTCCGGCAGTACGACGACCTCCGCACCCTCGGCCACCAGGACCCCGTTGCCGTCGGCGCCGGCGACGAAGGTGTCCGGTTCCCGCCAGGCCGTGACCACGCGCCGTACCCCCGCGTCGAGGATCAGGCGCGCACACGGCGCCGGCCGGGAGGCCCGCCGGGCGCACGGTTCCAGGCTGCTGTACACCGTCGCGCCCCCGAGCCTCGGATCCGTCGGGTCGATCTTCGCCAGTGCCGCCTCCTCGGCGTGCACGACGGGATCGTCGCCCTCGCGGGAGTACCCCCGCGCGAGCTCCGTGCCGTCGGCGGCCACCACCACCGCCCCCACACTGAACGCGGTCCGCGACGGCGGGCACTGCGCCGCCAGTTCGCAGGCGAGCGCCAGCCAGTGCCGGTCGGCGGCGGAGGTGGCGCTTCCGGTGCCGGGTGCGGTGGGCTCGTAGCGCATGAGGACGACATCCTCGATCCGCCGCGTCTCCGCGAGCCGCAGCCGGCCGCCCTGGTACGCGCCCGGCCCGAACAGCCGGGGCGCGTCGGGGTCGCCGACGAGGAGCGGGGCGAGGACGAGCTGGAGTTCGTCGGCGAGCTCCTGCTGGAGCAACTGGGTGTGGACGGTGCCGCCGCCCTCGACCATGAGCCGCCGCACGCCGCGCACGTCGTGCAGGTGCTCCAGCAGCCGCCGCCAGTCGAGCTCCGCGCCCAGAGCGACGACGTCGGCCGCGAGTCCCGCCCGCCGGGCGCGGTCGGCGCCCTTGTCGGTCGTGTAGAGGACCTTCTCGCCGCCGGTGTGCCAGAACTTCGCCGCCGGATCCAGCTCGCCGGACCCGCTCACGGTGACCTTGAGGGGGTACTCCGGCTGCCCGGCGGCGACCCGGGCGGCCCGACGCTCGGGCGAGTTCACCAGCAGCCGGGGGTTGTCGGCGCGGATGGTGCCGGCGCCGACCAGGATCGCGTCGACGGAAGCCCGTACCTCGTCGACCCGGTCGAAGTCGGCGGGGCTGGAGAGCAGCAGCCGCTCGGGGCCGGTGTCGTCGAGGCAGCCGTCGAGGGAGACGGCGGCGGACAGGAGGACGTACGGGAACGGCATCGGCGCGCTCACTCTCGGAGGCGGGTGTGGCGGACCCAACGGGCGGTCTTGGTTCAACTTTGAAACAAACTTACACTGGCGGCATGACGACCCGCTGGCTCACCCCCGAGGAGCAGCGCGCCTGGCGCGCGTACATCGCCGCGAGGCACCTCGTGGAGGACGCGATCGACCGGCAGCTCCAGAGGGACGCCGGCATGCCCCACCTCTATTACGCCATCCTCGCCCACCTCTCCGACGCGCCGGAGCGCCGCTTGCGCATGACCGACCTCGCCGAGCGGTCGAAGATCACGCGCAGCCGGCTGACCTACGCGGTGACCCGGCTGGAGAAGGACGGTCTGGTGCGGCGGGAAGGGTGCCCCTCGGACAAGCGGGGCAATCTCGCGGTCCTCACGGACGCCGGCATGGCGACCCTGGAACGCACCGCGCCAGGTCACGTCGAGACGGTCCGCGCCTCCCTCTTCGAGCACCTCACGCCGGAGCAGGTGGGGCAGCTGGAGGAGATCTTCACCGGGGTCACACGGGCACTCCAGGACGACGAGGCACGCCCGACGGCGGACGACGTGCCGTGGCGGCGCCGGTCCTCTCCATCCTGCTCGTGACCCTCGTCACACAACGGCGGGGAAATGGTTGCTTCAAATTTAAAGCATGGGCTAGGGTCTGGGTCTCAGGTTCTGCTTCAAATCTGAAGCAGATGTCCCTCCGGACCCGGAGAACCCGCATGCCCGACTTCCCCGCCGCCACCCAGCGTTCCCGCGTCCGGGTCCCGCTGCGCTTCCACGACGGCTACGGCGTCGACGCCGAACTGGTGACCTTCCACGGCCTGGCCGACGGCCAGGAACACGTCGCGATCGTCCTCGGCGACCCGGCGCCCGGCACCACCCCGCTGGTCCGCCTGCACTCCGAATGCCTGACCGGCGACGTCTTCGGCTCGGCCCGCTGCGACTGCGGCCCCCAGCTGCGCGAGGCGGTCGAACGCATCGCCGACCGCGGCGGAGTGCTGCTCTACCTCCGCCAGGAGGGCCGCGGCATCGGCCTCTACAACAAGCTCGACGCCTACGCCCTCCAGGACCAGGGCCTCGACACCTACGCGGCGAACGCCGCCCTCGGCCTGCCGGAGGACGCCCGCGACTACACGGCGGCCGCCCAGATGCTCCAGGCTCTCGGCGTCACCGCCCTGGACCTGCTCTCCAACAACCCCGACAAGGCCGACCAGCTCCGCGCCCTCGGCACCGACGTCCGCGACCGCGTCCCCACCGGCGTCTTCACCACCCCGCACAACGTCCGCTACCTCCGCGCGAAGGTCCTCCAGACCCAGCACACGCTGCCGCTGGGGGAGCTTTCGGAGCTGAACGCGGGCTGAGGCCAGGCGAGCGGCGTCCCATACGAGAGCCGCCAGGACTGCGGCGGCGAAGGCGGCCTTGCCGACCACCCCGTCGACGGGCAGCTTGTGCGCGCCGGTATCGACCTCGCCATCGTGGCCAAGCGCCTCGGCCACTCCTCCATTTCGATCGCCTCGGACACGTACTCACACCTGCTCGGCGGAGTCGGCCGGGACGCCGCGGACCGCGCCTTCGTCCTTGTACCGCACCGCGCCTGATGCGCCGTCCGGTGACCGGCCTGACCACTCGGTGACCACCCCGGCAGCGGATTCGCCCGCCGAGCAGGCCCCGGAAACGACGGAACCCCCGTCTGACCAGGTCAGCGGGGGTCCCGACCCCGAAGGGTCCCGTAGGCCCTGTGGGACTCGAACCCACAACCAATGGATTAAAAGTCCACTGCTCTGCCAATTGAGCTAAGGGCCCAGGTGATGTTGCCTCCCCGAGCATAGCCGGACGCGGCCGAGTCTCCGATCGGGTATCGGGGACCCGGCCGCGTCGGACGGCGCGACGGCGTCGCGACGGGCCGGGAGTGTCACGGATCGACCGGTTCGGGGGCACCCTTGCGGGACGCCTCGCGGGCGATCGTGCGGGCGTGGTCCGGGTTGAGGAACCAGTGCCGGGCCGACGCCAGCCACCAGGTCGCCGCGAAGCCGAGGACGGCGAGGACGGCGACGGGGGCGTAGTTGAAGGTCTCCCAGGTGACCGGGGAGACCTGGGGGAGCATGAAGAGGACCGTGATGACGCCCACCCATACCACCGCCACCACGCCGATCGCCCTCGACCAGCGGCCCAGGTGCCACGGCCCCCGCTCGAACGCCTCGCCCTTGCGCAGCCGCAGCAGCGTCGGGATGACATAGGCGATGTAGAGGCCGATCACGGCGATCGAGGTCACCGCCGCGTAGGCCGTCACGTTGATCAGGTACGGAAGGCCGAGGACCAGCGCGCCGGCCGCCGCCAGCCAGACCGCCGCGACCGGGGTGCGCGTGCGGGGGCTGACGGTGTGCCAGACGTGCGAGAGGGGGAGGGCGCCGTCGCGCGAGAAGGCGTAGATCATCCGGCTGTTGGCCGTCACCGACGCCATTCCGCAGAACAACTGCGCGCCGATCACGACCAGCAGGAGCAGCTTGCCGGCCGTCGCGCCCAGCGCGTCGAGGAGGATCTGCGCGGGCGGCGCGCCAGTGGGCGACGCGAGCTCGTCGTCGTAGGACTGGATCGCGAAGGTGAAACCCAGGAGGAGTACGAATCCGGCTATCCACGACGTCCAGATCGAGCGGACGATGCCCTTCGGGCCCGCCGTCGACGCGTCGTGCGTCTCCTCCGTCATGTGGGCGGAGGCGTCGTAGCCGGTGAAGGTGTACTGGGCCATCAGCAGGCCCAGGAGCACCACGTACACGCCGCTGCCCCAGCCCGTGTTGTTCACGAACTCCGTGAAGACGAAGGACGCCGACTGGTGGTGGTCGGGGACGAAGGCCAGCGCGCCCACGATGACCGCCACGCCCAGCACGTGCCACCACACGCTCACGCTGTTCAGCAACGCGACGATGCGCACGCCGAAGGTGTTCAGCAGGCCGTGCAGGAACAGGATCACGGCGAACAGCAGCACTGTCCGGCCCGGCGTCACCTCGAAGTCGAACTGCAGGTTCAGGTACGCGCCCAGGAACGACGCCGCCCCGAAGTCGATGCCCGCCGTCACCGCCACCTGGCCCAGCACGTTGAACCAGCCCGTGAACCAGGCCCAGGCGGCCGCCGTCCGCGGCGGCGCCAGCCGGTGCGCCCAGAAGTACAGGCCGGCCGACGTCGGGTAGGCCGAACAGATCTCGGCCATCGACAGGCCGACGAACAGTGTCAGCAGGCCGACGGCGACCCAGCCCCACACGATCACGGCGGGGCCGCCCGTGTTCATTCCGAACAGGTAGAGGGTCAGGCAGCCCGACAGGACCGAGATGATCGTGAAGGAGACCGCGTAGTTGGAGAACGCCGACATACGGCGGGCGAGCACCTGCGTGTAACCGAGCTGGGCCAGCCGTTCCTCGTCCGAGAGCCCACTCGCTATGGCGTCATCTGTCATGCCCCCAGCGATTCCCTCGCCGGGGGCGCGACATGCGTCACTGGGTGGCTGGAAAATTCCCTGGGGGAAAGGGCATGCGGGCAGCCCCGAGGCAGAAAAACGCGTGGCCCCCACCGGAATCGGTGGGGGCCACGGCGATCAATTCAGCTGGCCGACGTGCTGTCAGCCGTTGCGCTTCCAGCGCGGCTTGTCGTCGCGGCGGCCGAAGGAGGAACCGGTGCCGCCGGTGCCGCCGCGGTGGTCGTCACGACGGCCGTTCGGGCGGTCGTGACCGGCGGAGCGGAAGCCGGGGCGGTCGTCGCGGCGGTCGCGGTTGAAGGGGCGGTCGCTGCCACGGTGACCGGCGCGGTCGTCACGGCGGAAGCCGCCACGGTCGCCACCACGGTCGTCAC